>CAZGJV010000005.1:0-140923 GCA_964525715.1 uncultured Conexibacter sp.
CGTTGGACTACATCGGCCAGAACGGCAAGGTCAGTCAGGTCGACCAGGCGATCGTGGTGCACGGGTGCCCGAAGCCGAAGGCCAAGAAGGCCAGCCGCAGGCGCTGATCGCAACGCGATCGATGCACCCCGGGTGGGCGCCGTGAAGGGGCGCCCACCCACACGTCGTTTCGTGGGGGACGAGCCGAGGGCCGCTCCGGGAGCGGCCCTCGGTGCATCAATGGTGCGTCACGACTTATATTAGCCTGATTAAGAATCTTTCGGTGCTTCCGCGCTTCGTTACGGTGCCGGTTCCACTGAACACGAGGTTGAGTTCTCCGCACCTGGTGACTTCCCTTTCAGGGGAAAGCGTTTCAGGCTTGAAGCTCCCGCTGGCTTCGATCCTGCCCCTGATTATCGCGTTGATCCTGGACGGTTCCGATAGGCAGTTGACGATGTCTGCTATTTCGAGCTTGAATGCCGGCCTGATGAGTAATATCTTGAGAGATTCTATGTTCGGTAGTCTGCCGGTGAAGCCTTGGTAGCTTATCGCCCATGGGAGCCGTTCGGTTAGCATGGTCATGTGGCCGCCGGTGCATGATGGGGTCCCGATGGCGACCCTGGTCGTGTTGCCTATTAGCCCGCCGGTCACCTTGCTGATCGTGGCGGAATGGAACGAGCCTTCCATTGTGACCGGGCACCTAAAGCCGATGCCGAAGATGGATTCTCTCCATTCGAGGCTGGTCCAAGTGACTCTCCACCCTGATTCGTTGACGCTGAGTCTGTTCGCCGAGGCGCTGCTGACGACGACGCCGAAGATGGCGGTCGCGGTCAGTGCGGCGAGCAGCAGTTTGCCTGTGCGCAGCATTCTGATTCGTCCTTTCCGATTGCGCGCGCCGAAGGGCGGCGCGTGGTCGTCTGGGCTGCGGCTTCGCGTCGCGCGGGGCCCTGGGTGCCGCGCGGGCCGGCGATCGCTGGCGCAGGTGCTCTCCCGGGCCGATTCCGGGTGTCGGCTGTCGTCGCGGCTGGACCCCCTCCCATGGCCGGCCCGGCGGCTCCCCTGTCGCAGGCCGGCGTCTCGCGCGGGACACCGTAGCACACCATAAAAATGTATATTGACGCGATCCGTGGAAGTCGAGTGCTGCGGGTAACAGCCTCGTCACCGGATCTTCCCCGCCCGGTCACAGCAGAACCTGCACTTTGCAGGGATTCTCCGGGCATGACCACGAACGAGATCAGCATCCAGCCGGCCAGCCGGGCCGACCTGCACTGCCACTCCACCGCCAGCCAGCTCTCGAAGCTCGGCGTCCAGCGCGACGTCGGGTTGCCGGAGTGCGCGACTCCGCCGGAGGAGGTCTACGACCTCGCCAAGCGGCGCGGGATGGACTTCGTCACGATCACCGACCACGACACGATCGACGGCTGCCTGCAGCTCGCTGACCGCGCCGACGTCTTCGTCTCCGAGGAGCTGACGGCCTGGTTCCGCGGAGAGCCGCAGGCGGTGCATGTCCTCTGCTTCGGCATCACGCCCGACGACCACGCGTGGCTCCAACAGCACGCGCGCGACGTCGAGCAGTGCGCGGCCTACCTCCACGAGCACGAGATCGCGTGTGCGCTCGCGCACCCCTTCTACGCCGTCGAAGCGCCGCTGACGGCGCGCCACCGCCGCAGCCTCGCCGAGCTGTTCCCCGTCTGGGAGGTGCGCAACGGTGCGCGCGCGCCCGAGCTGAACGCGCCCGCCGCCGTCTACATCGAGACGCACGGCGGCGTCGGCGTCGCCGGCTCCGACGACCACGCCGGGGTCGACATCGGCCGCACCTACAGCGAGACGCCGGCCGCGGCGACGCCGCAGGAGTTCCTCGCGCACCTGCGCGCCGGCCGCGTCACCGCCGAGGGCAAGCAGGGCAGCGCCGCCAAGTGGGCGCACAGCGCGATCGCGCTCGCCGTCCGCGCGCTGGGCAGCGACGGCGCCGCGCCGCCCGACCCGCTGGCCGTCATGCGCCTCTGCGAACGGCTGCTGCGCGAGGGTGACGCGCGCAGCGGCGAGTCGGCCTCCGGCCTCTCGCCCGAGGACGGGCGCCGGCTCGTGCGCGCGTGGCTCGGCGCGGTCGGGCTCGAGCTGAACGCCGCCGACCTGATCGCGCGGCTGCAGGAGGAGGACTTCTCGCACGGCGACCTCGCGCGCCGGGCCCGCCGCGCGCACGAGCGCCGGCTGGCGACCGCCGTCGACCACGCGGTGCGGGCGGCGACCGACGGCGGCGACGCCGGCGGCGCTGCGCTCGAGCTGTTCGCGGCCTGCATCCCCGTCGTCCCGTACGTGCCGGCGCAGGCGTTCCTCGCGCGCGAGAAGGCGAAGCTGGCCGCGCGCGAGTCCGACCCGGTGCGCGTCGCGCTCGTGGCCGACGGCCTCGGCGGGATGCACGGCGTGACGCACACGCTGCGCCAGATCCGCGAGCGCGGGCTGCCCGGCTACGAGGTCGAGATCGTCGGCAGCGACCGCGAGGTCGACCGGCGCCTGGCGGTCGTCGCCGAGGTCGACATCCCCTTCTACTCCGGGCTGCAGGTCGGCGTGCCGAGCCTCGCCGCCGTCGCCGAGACGCTTACCGAGGGCCGCTACGACCTCGTCCACCTCGTCTCGCCCGGCCCGGCGGGGATCGCGGCGGCGCTGATCGCGCGGCTGCTCGGCGTGCCGGTCGTCGGCTCCTACCACACCGAGCTGACCGCCTACGCGCGCCTGCGCACGGCCGACCCGCGCATCGAGACGGCGATGCGCACCGTGATGACGGCCTTCTACGGCCAGTGCGGCAGCGTCCTGTCGCCCAGCGCCGCGGCCGACGCGTCGCTGCGCGAGCTGGGCGTGCCGGTGCAGCGGATCGGCCGCTGGGACCGCGGCGTGGACCTCTCGCGCTTCTCGCCCGAGCTGCGCACGCGCGAGGAGGGCGACGGCGAGCTGGTCGTGCTGTACGCCGGCCGCCTGACGCGCGAGAAGGGGATCGACCTGCTCGCCGACGCGTTCCTGCGCGCGCGTGAGCGCCACCCGCGGCTGCGCCTGCAGCTGGCCGGCGGCGGCCCGGAGGAGGACGCGCTGCGGGCGCGCCTCGGCGGCGCCGCGGAGCTGCTCGGCTGGCTCGACGGCGACGCGCTCGCGCGCGCCTACGCGGACGCCGACGTGTTCCTGTTCGCGAGCGAGACCGACACCTTCGGCCAGGTGATCCTGGAGGCGCAGGCGAGCGGCCTGCCGGTGCTCGCCGTCGACGCCGGCGGCCCGCGCGAGCTGATCGCCCATGGCCGCAGCGGCTGCCTGGCGCCTGCGAGCGCGGAGGCGCTCGGCGACGCGCTCGCCGGCCTCGTGAGCCGCCCCGCGCTGCGCGCGCAGCTCGCCGCGGGCGGGCTCGACGCAGTCAGCGACCGCTCGTGGGAGCGCGCGCTCGGCCAGCTCGCCGGTGGCTACGCGCGGGCGCTGGCGGCGGCGGACGGCTCCGCGGACGCGGCCGCCGACGCCGCGGCGGCGTAGCGCTCACGCGTAGTAGCGCGAGATCACCAGCAGCTGCGCGAACAGGTCGTGCGCGAACGCGAGCACGACGATCGCCGTGCCGACGACGGGCATCCAACGGCGCCCGGCGCCGCGCACGGCGAGCGCGAGCAGCGCGCCGTAGAGCGGCAGCAGCGGCAGCAGGTAGCGCGCCTGCGCGACGTTCTGGTGGAAGCGCACGTGGATGATGTACGACGCGCCCGCGACGAACAGCGCGAAGGTGGCGGTCATCAGCCCGTAGACGAGCAGCTCCAGGCGGCGCCGTGTGAGGGCGTCGCGGCGCGCGGCGAGTGCGCGGGTCAGGAGCGCGACCAACGCGAGCGCCGGCACGAGCGCGACCGTGTAGACCCACTGGCGCCACTCCGTGTCGATCCAGCCGAACAGGCCGACGAAGCCCTGGAACCACGATTCCCAGATGGGCAGCGGGCCGAGCGGCGCCTCCATCCCCGGCAGCGGTATGAAGTAGAACTGCCACGCGTAGCCGAGGCCGCCGAGCAGCGTGGGGTGGATGTCGGCTCTGAGCGCGAACGCGCTCGCCGACGCGCCCACCGCCGGCCGGTTCCAGACAGCGACGTTGAGCGCCATCTCCAGCAGCACGGGCGCCAGCGCGACGGCCAGCGCGAGCGCCGGCAGCCGCAGCGCCCGCGGGCGCAGCCCGCCTTCCTGCCGGACCGCGATCGCGAGCAGTCCGAGGAGGACGCCGGGAACGAGCCCCATCGCGTTGAACTTCGTCAGCAGCCCAGCCGCCATCGCGACGCCGAGCGCGACGGCCAGCGCCGGCGTCAGCCCGCGGCGGAAGGCGCGCGCCAGCAGGAAGAAGATCGCCGCCGAGCACGCGTACAGCAGCGCATCGGAGTTGACGCCGCCGCTGACGAACGCGAACAGCGGCTGGAACGCGACGCCCAGCGCGCCCACGGTCCACGCCCACGGCACGCCGGGCAGCAGCTCGCGCAGGAACAGGAAGACGAACAGCACGGTCAGGCCGGCCAGCAGCGCGGACAGCAGCCGCATCAGCGCGAGCCGGTCGAGCACCGTCCCGCCCGCCGCGAGCCGGTAGGGGATCGTCTGCAGCGCGTAGTAGAGCGGCGGCTCGCCGCCGACCGCCTTCGCCCCGCCGTTGCCGCCGTCGCGTTCGCGCTGGCTGCGCAGGTCGCGCTGCAGGCGCACTTGTTCGAGCGGCGTCCACACGCCGGCGTCGGCGGGCACGAACCGCGTCGCTTCGAAGCGCAGGTCCTGCAGCGCGATCGCTTGCGAGCCCGAGTAGGCGTCTTCTTCGGCAGGCACGGGCGGGCGTCCGTGCTGTGCGAGGTACTCCGTGTAGGCGTAGTGGGACTGCTCGTCGGGGACCTGGAACGGTGGCGTCACGAGCGACCACGCGGTCGCGTTGAGGACGGCGACGAGCGCGCAGACCCACGCGGCTGCGGGCACGCGCGCGAGCGCCGCGCGGGCGCGCCGCGGCGCTGATGCGCGCGCCGGCGCGCGGCGCGTCAGCTCGTGCGCACGAGCAGCCATGCGGCCAGCGAGATCGACAGGAGTGTGAGGAGCGCGGCGAACAGCGCGACGGGCGTCCCCGACCAGGCATGCGTGCGGCCGATGCGAGCGACGACGGTCGGCGCGAACGACGCCCACGATCGCGCACCGGAGCTGACGTAGTCGATGCGGAGCCGGCCGCCGAGTCGCTGGCCGTCGTCGGTCGCGCTCTGCGCCCCTGCGGCCGGTGCGCCGTACAGCATCGCGGCCGCACCGGCACCAGGGGCGTGCAGCCCGACGCACACGTGCACGTCGCGGTCGCGCGCGATCCGCGGGTGCAGCGGCACGGTCGCCGACGCCACGCCCCACGCGTCGGTCGTGCCGGCGGCGACGGGGGCTCCGGTCGCCGTGTCGAGCAGCTCGACCGCCATCGCGGGATGTCCCCGGCCGGTGACGGTCAGCTCGAGCGCGCCGGTGCCGGCCGGCAGCAGCTCGTCGTCCTGGCAGAGCCGATGGGCGCCGCGCAGCGTGTCGACGACTCCCGCGACGACGACGTCGTTCGTGCCCGTCCGGCGGACGCTCGCGTGCGACAGCGCGGCTGCGATCCCGGTCGCGAGCACGAGCGCGCAGACCGCGAGCGTTGCGACCACGGCGCGACGTCCTGCTCGGCGCTCGGCGGCATGCGTGCCGCCACCGTGCTTCGACGCTTCCACCCTCTGCTCCCCCGAGCCGACGATTCCCCCGTTGCCGGTCTATCTACCGACCGGAGCGACGATCATAGTCGACGCCCACCGCCCGGACCGGGCGCACGCGCGGCCTGTCGCGCGGGTCAGCTCGCCGGCAGCGTCAGCCGGTGCGAGCGCGCGATCTGCTCGGCCGTCCGCTCGTCGACGCCGACCTCGCCGGCGAGCGTGCGCCAGCCGGCGACGGCCTCCGCGACCTCGGCGAGGATCGTCTCGGCGCGCCCGCGCTTGAGGCCCGCGAGGCGCGCAACGTCGCGCAGGTCAGCGCGCGTGAAGCCGTCGCGCTTGCCGGCGATCGACATCTGGTGGCTGTCGAGCCACGGGTTGCCCGGCTTCCACGCCCACGTCACGTCGTAGGCCGGCGCCAGCGACCACGCGCCGCTGCGATCCATCAGGAAGGCGATGTTCTTGACGTGGTCGTCCTGGTTGCGCGCCACGACGTTGAAGACCATCCGCCGGAACAGCTGCTCGAGCGCCGGCGTGGGGAGGCCCATCCGCCGCATCAGCATCAGCGCCTGCTCGTAGCTGTAGGTGCCCGGCTCGTTGTAGCTGACGTGCTCGAGCGCTCCGAGCGTCTGCGCGTGCAGTTTGCCGCCGCCGTCGGGCCGGTCGAAGCGGCGCGTCATGAAGTGCCGGCGGCCGTTCTCCTCCAGCAGCCGCGACTCGGTCATCTCGACGCCGGCTGCGCGCGCCATCCGCGAGTAGGCGTACTCGACCGCGCCCCAGCCCTGCGGGTCGGTCAGGCCGTGGTCGCCCGCGCCGGAGACGCCGTCGAACTTCAGCAGCCACTGCCGGAAGCCGGCATCGACGTCGAGCTGGCCCGAGCGGACCCGGCCCGTCGCCTCGTCGTAGGCGATCAGCGCCTTCGGCCGGGCGCCGCCCGCGGAGGTGCCGATCGCGAGGATCGCCTTCATCGCCTGCTCCTCCGGATCCGAGGACAGCTCGGCGACGAAGGCCGCGCGGTCGGCGAGCACCTCGGCGGCGAGCCTGACGAGCGCGCCGACCTGGAGGTCCGCCCCGGGCGCGCCAGGGGGCTCGTGCGCGGGCTGGAACTCGAGCGCGCCCATGCCGCGCGTGCCGACGTAGCAGAGGCGTTCGACGACGTCGAAGCTGTCCGGCGAACGTCCCTGCGAGGCCAGCCAGGCGTCGACCAGCGCTGTGCCCCAGCGGTCGGGCAGGGCGTCGGCGAGCAGTCCGGGCAGGCCGTGGAAGGCGTCGGCCGGCAGGCCGGGGAAGCGGTAGGGCTGCTCGCGCAGCGGCATCTGCACGGGGGAGACCTGGACGCCGCTGCGTGCGAACGCCGGGTCGTACTGGAACGTCGCGACGCCGGCCCCGGCGTCGATCGAGACGGCGGCGACGCGCCGTCCCCACAGCGTCACCGCCGCGATCGTCACGTCGTCTTCCCGGGCTCGTCGCCCCAGCTCCACGGCTCGGCATCGGTCGCCGGCGGCGGAGCACCGCGGCGGCCGCGGGCGCGCCGCCGGGGCGTGCGCCGCTCGCGCTCCAGCTGAGCGATCGGGAGATCGAT
Organism: uncultured Conexibacter sp.; assembly: GCA_964525715.1. GTDB lineage: Bacteria > Actinomycetota > Thermoleophilia > Solirubrobacterales > Solirubrobacteraceae > Conexibacter. The sequence goes on from CAZGJV010000005.1 coordinate 7,252, forward strand.
CGAGGCCGGCACGGCGGCGTCGATCCCTCCGAGCAGATCCAGCGCCCGCAGCAGCTTGACCATCGACGCGAGCTGGACGGACTCGCCGCGCTCGATCCGCTGGAGCGTGGCGCGCCCGATCCCGGCCTCGTCGGCCAGCTCCGCCTGCGTGCGGTTGCGCGCCACGCGGTGCTGCTCGAGCCGGTGCCCGAGCTCGGCGAGGACGGCGTCGTCGGATGTCAGATTCGCAAGCTGCATCAATTCTGATGCGTTATAGTCATTTTTGACGATAACGCATCGCATCTGATGCATAGGCTACACGGACAGTCGCCCACTTTCAAGCATCAGATCTGATGCGTTACGGCCGTTTTCGGCGATAACGCATCAGAACTGATGCAAAGATGGCTGTGAGGGCGGCCACCTCGCCGGGAGGTCGCGCCGGGACAGGCGGCGCTACCGGATCTGCATGCCCGAGATCGCGCGCGAGATGACGAGGCGCTGGATCTCGGACGTGCCCTCGAAGATCGTGTAGATCTTCGCGTCGCGGTGCATCCGCTCGACCGGGAACTCGCGCGTGTAGCCGTTGCCGCCGAGGATCTGGATCGCTCTCTCGGTCGCCCAGACGGCGACCTCGCCCGCCTTCAGCTTCGACATCGAGCCCTCGGCGTTTCTGAACGGCTTCTGGTTGCGGCCCATCCACGAGGCGCGCCACACGAGCAGGCGGGCGGCGTCGATCTCCATCTTCATGTCCGCGAGCGTGAACGCGATCGCCTGGTTCTCGATGATCGCCTTGCCGAACTGTCTGCGCTCCTTGGCGTAGTCGAGCGAGTACTCGTACGCGGCGCGCGCGATCCCGAGCGCCTGGGCGCCGACGGTCGGGCGCGAGGCCTCGAACGTCGCCATCGCGGCCTGGCCGCGCGACTTTCTGCCTTCGCGGGCGCGCGCCATGCGCTCGTCGAGCTTCTCCTTGCCGCCGAGCAGACACGAGCCGGGGATGCGGCAGTCGTCGAGGAAGACGTCGGCCGTGTGCGAGGCGCGCAGGCCGTGCTTCTTGAGCTTCGTGCCCATCTCCAGGCCAGGCGTGTTCGGCGGGATCACAAACGACGCCTGCCCGCGCGAGCCGAGCTCGGGGTCGACCGACGCGACGATCACGTGGACGTTGGCGATGCCGCCGTTCGTCGCCCACGCCTTCTGCCCGTTGAGGACCCAGGTGTCGGTCGCCTCGTCGTACTTCGCGCGCGTGCGCAGGGCGGACACGTCGGAGCCGGCGTCCGGCTCGGAGACGCAGAAGGCGGCGATCTTCGGGTCGTCCTGCGTGCCGAAGCACTGCGGGATCCACTCGCCGATCTGCTCGCCGGTGCCGTTGGCGAAGATGCCGGCGGCGGCGAGGCCGGAGCCCATGATCGCCATGCCGATGCCGGCGTCACCCCAGAACAGCTCCTCGTTGACGATCGGCAGCGAAAGGCCGGTCGGGTCGGAGAAGAACTGCGCGAGCCCCTCGAAGCCGTAGAGGCCGATCTTCGCGGCCTCCTGGATGATCGGCCAGGGCGTCTCCTCGCGCTCGTCCCACTCGGACGCCGCGGGGCGCACCACGTCTCTCGCGAAGCCGTGCACCCAGTCGCGCACGTCCTTCTGGTCCTGGGTCAGCTCGAGCGAGAACGTCGTCTCGCCGGCCTCGGGAAGCTCGACGGTAGATGCCATGGCAGCGGATTCCTCTTCAGAGCAGGGGCTTCTGGAAACGTGACATGCCCCAATGTAGCCATTCTGACTGTGTGAGACGCCGGCAACAGGCAGATAACCGCTATGCACCGCGTTCCGTTGTAGTGTGAGCGCCCACACACCGTCGACGTCATCTGAGGGGAGAGACGCATGAAGAGCGCGCCGTCACTGGGGGCCATGCGGGGACACCGCCGACTCGGGTCGCTGCTGCTCCTGCTCGTGCTCTCGGTCTTCGCATTCGGTGCGTCGACCGCCACAGCCGCGACGCTCTTCGGCGCCGTCTCAACGCAGATCGCCGGCGGAGCGCCCGCGCCGGCGACGGGCGCTCTGGTCACCGTGCTCGATCCGTCGACCGATGCGACCGTCGCCCTGGCGACCACCGGAATCGATGGGGCGTATTCGGCGGTCGTTCCCGACGGGACGTACGACGTGCGCTTCGACCCGCCGTCCGGCGGCGACTTCGCCTCTACCACCGTCAGCGGCATCGCAGTCGCTTCGTCCAAGCGACTCGACGTCGTGCTCGTTCCGGCCGGCCTCGCGCGCCTGTCGGGCACGGTTCGCGACGCGACAGGGACCGCGGTTGCGGGGGCGCTGGTCTACGTGGGTCCGTCTAACGGCGGCAACGTCGGCCAGGCGACCACTGGTGCCGACGGCTCGTACTCGCTCGTCGCGCCGCCTGGGCAGTATCGGTTGTTCGTCTCGGGACCATCGAACCGGCTGGGGTTGCCGGAGACCTGGCGGCTGAGCTCGACCGACTTGGTGGATCTGAATGGCGACCTTTCGCGCGACGTGAACTTGCCGCCGGTTGCGAGAGTGACGGTCCGGCTCGTTGGGGCTGACGATCAGCCGGTTGTGGGCGCGAGGATCGATCTGCCGTTGTACGGGGTTCAGCCGGTGGATCTGGGTGGTTGGGTCGGCGGCGTCGTCTCCGGCAGCGCGGCCGGGGATCTGTTCACAGGTCAGACTGACACGCAAGGTGAGTTCAGCTTCGTCGTGTTCGACGGCTCGTCGTCGGGCTCGCCGGGGACGGTGACGCCGCCCGCCGGCAGCGGGTACGGCGTCGAGACGTTCAGATCGCCGGTCGCCGACGGCGACACCGTCGCCACGGTGCAACTGGATCCGACCGCACGCCTGTCGGGCGTGCTGCGCGACGCCGACGGCGTGCCGGTGGCTGGAGCGCTGGTGTACGTGGGTCCGTCGAACGGCGGCAACGTCGGCCAGGCGACGACCGGCGCGGACGGCACGTATTCGCTCACAGCGGCGCCGGGCCAGTATCGCCTCTTCGTGTCGGGACCGGCGGGGCGGCAGGGGTTGCCGGAGACCTGGCGGCTGAGCTCGACCGACTTGGTGGATCTGAACGCGGACACCACGCGCGACGTGACCTTGCCGCCGGTCGCGAGAGTGACGGTCCGGCTCGTTGGGGCTGACGACGAGCCCGTGGCGGGCGCGAGGATCGATCTGCCGTTGTACGGGGTCCAGCCGGTGGACCTGGGCGGTTGGATCGGCGGCGTCGTCTCCGGCAGCGCGGCGGGCGACCAGTTCACCGGCTTCACCGATGCTGAGGGCGAGTACAGCTTCGTCGTGTTCGACGGCTCGTCGTCCGGCTCGCCGGGGACGGTGACGCCGCCCGCCGGCAGCGACTACAGCGTCGAGACGTTCAGATCGCCGGTCGCCGACGGCGACACCGTCGCCACGGTGCAACTGGATCCGACCGCACGCCTGTCGGGCGTGCTGCGCGACGCCGACGGCGTGCCGGTGGCTGGAGCGCTGGTGTACGTGGGTCCGTCGAACGGCGGCAACGTCGGCCAGGCGACGACCGGCGCGGACGGCACGTATTCGCTCACAGCGGCGCCGGGCCAGTATCGCCTCTTCGTGTCGGGACCGGCGGGGCGGCAGGGGTTGCCGGAGACCTGGCGGCTGAGCTCGACCGACTTGGTGGATCTGAACGGGGACATCACGCGTGACGTCGACTTGCCGGCCGTGGCGATGGTTACGGTTCGGGTACTCGGCGCGGACGATCAGCCGGTTGTGGGCGCGAGGATCGATCTGCCGTTGTACGGGGTTCAGCCGGTGGATCTGGGCGGTTGGATCGGCGGCGTCGCCTCCGGCAGCGCGGCGGGCGACCAGTTCAGCGGCCTGACGGACGAAAACGGCGAGTATCGCTTCCGGGTCTTCGACGGCTCGTCGTCGGGGTCGCCGGGGACGGTGACGCCTCCGGCCGGCAGCGGCTACAGAGCAGAGACGTTCAGATCGCCGGTCGCCGACGGCGACACGACTCTCGTCGTTCGCTTCACGCCGCTCGACACGACCGCCCCCACCGTCAGATGCGATCCCCCGCCAACCGGCTGGCACACCGGCGACGTCTCCGTCGCCTGCACCGCGAGCGACGCCGGCTCCGGGCTCGCGGATCCGGCCGACGGGTCCTTCTCCCTGAGCACGAGCGTGGGCGACGGTCACGAGGATGCAGCTGCCCAGACAGGCACGCACCAGGTCTGCGATAGAGCCGGAAATTGTTCGACCGCCGGCCCGGTCGGTCCGATCGAGGTCGACCGCGCCGCACCGGCAATCGCGTACACCCAGGCAAACGACGGCGCGAACGGCTGGTGGGTCCACTCGCCGGCGACGATCCACGTCACCGCGACGGACCTCAACATCGGCAGCACGCTCACGTGCACAGTCGACGGCGTAGCGAGAAGACTCACGATCGTCTCCGGTCCGACGACCCGCGGGGCTGACATCATCGTCAGAGGAGAGGGCCGCCACACCGTGAGCTGCACCGCCGCCGACACGCTCGGCCACTCCGGCACGACGACGGGCGCGGTGCTGATCGACTTGAAGGTGCCGAGAGCTCCGTCCCTCGCCGCCGACCGCGCGCCGGACTACACAGGGGGGAGTGGGAGCTGGTACACGGACACCGTGACGGTGACCGCCACCGGCAACGGCGACCCCGCACTCGCGGACGGCAGCGCCGGCAGCGGCGTGGACCCGAACAGCATCCCCGCTCCTCAGGCGTTCACGACCAGCGGCAGCCACGTCGCAAGCGCGACTGTCGCCGACATCGCGGGCCATCAGTCAGGCACGACAAGACTCACCGTCAAGGTCGACGCAGATCCACCGACCACGACGCTGGTTTGCCCGGCTGCCGATGTCGCTGCCGGCTCGAGATCCAACGCGAGATGGAAGGACGCAGACGGCCAGTCCGGCCTTGCGGGCACCGCGACCGGCACGATCGCGCTCGACACGTCCACGCTCGGCACGCACACGGCGCAGCACATCGCGAGCGACCACGTCGGGCACACGGCCAGGAGCAGCTGCGACTACCACGTCGTCTTCGGCTACAGGCCCGTCGGCGCCACCAGAGCCCCGCCGACGTTCAACGCGGTCGCGAGAGTGCCGTCGCCGACACTTGTGACGTTCACGCTCAGCGGCAACCAGGGGCTCGCGGTCTTCGCGCCCGGTTACCCGCAGGTGCAGCCTGTGAGCTGCGCCGACGGCACGCCGTCCGGGGCCCCGGCCGCCGCTCAGGCCGCTGCGCCGCTCGCCTATGCGGCGGGCACGGATCGCTACACGTACAGCTGGGACAGCAGCGGTGTCGCCACGGGCAGCTGCGTCGCGCTGCAGTTCGGCTTCGTCGACGGCACCGTTCACGAGGCCTGGTACAGACGCTGACTAAGAACCGCTTTCAGGATGAGGTCGAGTCGGCTGGTGCCGGATCGTGGATGCCGGGCGCCGCACGCGATGTGAAGGCGCAGCAATGCTGCGTCGAACATCGCGGGTGGTGAGCCGGCGCCGCGAGACGGTGCCATCCGGCCGGCAGTCATTCTGAAAGAGGTTCTAAGCGCAACGCGCACGTGCCGCGCTCCGAATAGCGCAGCCGATGCGCCCGGAGCGCCGGCACGACGACGCTTCGCTATGGGGGTGTGCGCGACTAAAGCTAAGAGCTATAGTCTGAGGACTATGAGAGGTAGTTCTCTGGAACGGAGCCCGCCATGACCCCCTCGTCCTTCCACGGCACCCGCGTCAGCCGCTTCGGCTTCGTCAACGCCTACCTCGTGCGGGAGGACGACGGCCTGACGGTGATCGACACGATGCTGCCGCGCAGCGCGAAGGCGATCCTGCGCGCGGCCGAGAAGCTCGGCGCGCCGATCGTGCGGATCGCGCTGACGCACGCGCACGGCGACCACGTCGGCTCGCTCGACGAGCTGGCCGCGGCGCTGCCCGGCGTGGAGGTGCTGATCTCCGCGCGCGATGCGCGCCTGCTCGAGAAGGACATGTCGCTCGATCCGGGTGAGCCGCAGTCGAAGCTGCGCGGCGGCTACCCGGGAGCGAAGACGCGACCCACGCGGACGCTGACGCACGGCGACCGCGTCGGCTCACTCGAGGTGATCGCCGCGCCCGGCCACACGCCCGGCCACGTCGCGTTCCTCGACCCGCGGGACGGCACGCTCTACTGCGGCGACGCCTTCTCGACGCTCGGCGGCGTCGCGACGACCGCGAAGGCCAACTGGCGCTTTCCGCTGCCGACGATGGCGACGTGGGACCGCCCGACCGAGCTGCGCAGCGCCCGCGCGCTGTGGGAGCTGAGACCGGCCCGCCTCGCCCCCGGACACGGCAAGGTCATCGAGGAGCCCGGCGCCGCGATGCGCAGCGCCATCACGAAGGCCGTCTGAGGTGGGGCGGAAGGGCCTCGACGCGGAGCGCGTCGTCGCCGAGGCGGTCCGCATCGCCGACGCCGACGGGCTCGCAGCGGTCACGCTCGCGCGCGTGGCCGCTGCGCTCGGCGTGCGCACGCCGTCGCTGTACAACCACGTCGGCAGCCACGAGGCGCTGCTGCGTGCGGTCGCCCTCCAAGGCCTGCACGAGCTGGGGGACGCGCTGCGGCGCGTCGCCGTCGGCCGCGCCCGCGGCGACGCGCTCGTCGCGATCGCCGACGCCTACCGCGCCTACGCCAAGGCCCATCCCGGCCGCTTCGCGGCGGCCGTCGCCGGGCGCTCGATCCGCGACCCCGAGCTGCAGGACGCGGGCGCCGACGTCGTCGCGGTGCTCGTCGCCGTCGTCGGCGGCTGGGGGCTCGCCGACGACGACGCGATCCACGCCGTGCGCGCGATCCGCAGCGCGCTGCACGGCTTCGTCGAGATCGAGGCGGACGGCGGCTTCGACATCGACCTGGACCTCGACGTCTCGTTCGCGCGCCTCGTGCAGACGCTCGCCGCCGGCCTTGACGCGGCGCCGGCGGCTACGCCGGTATGACGACCGCCCGCTCGCGCACGGCCGGCACGGCGGACGCCGGAGGCACGGGAGCCCCGGCGCCGCGCCGTGCCAGCCGCACGAGCCCCCATCCCAGCACGAGCAGCAGCAGCGACGTGATCGACAGCACGACGAGCCCGGCGGCGCCCCACAGCCAGCCCGGCACGTCCTGCTTGCGCTCGCGCTGGAGCACGTGGCGGTCGGCCTCCCAGGCGCGCGTCGCGTGCGCGAGCGGCGGCACGGCGCCGACCGGGATCGCCGCGTCGGCCGGCAGCGCGACGGGGATCGCGGCCAGCTCGCGCCCGCGGTTCATGCGGATCATCGCCTTCCATCTGCCGTACACCGGAATCGGCTGCGTCGTCGCGTAGACGCCGCCGCCGAGCGGGCGCAGGCGGTCGACGACGAGTCTGCCGCGGCCCTGCCAGGCGGTCACCGTCAGCCAGTTCGGGTGCGTCACCGCGCTCGGCGGCTCGAAGCGGATCGTCGCGGCGACGGTGCGATGCGGGCCGGCCTGGAGCGTGCGCAGCGCGATCTGCGCGTGCGCGCCCGTCGGCGCGGTCGTCGGCAGCAGGAACGCGACCGCCGCAGCGACCGTCAGCAGGCTCGCGCCGGCCGCCGCCCACGCGCGCGGGCGCCCGACGAGCGCGGCGTCGAGCCGCAGGCCGCCGGCCGTCAACGTCCCGAGCACGCCGCCCGCGACCGCGACCGGCAGCGCCAGCGCGATCGCCTCGGGCAGGATGCGGCCCGGCCACGGCAGCGGCATCCAGATATGGCTCCAGCCGTACTCGGCGAGCACGCCGAGCGTCGCGATCAGCACCCCCGCCAAAGCGCCGAAGCGGAACGAGCCCGGCTTCACGCCCAGCGCGAGCGCCTCGACCAGCAGTCCCTCGACGACATACGGCGGGAAGTGCGGAACCGTCTCCCCGAAGATCCCCCCGACCAGCAGCGCGAGCGCTGCGCGCAGCACGAGGAAGAAGGCGACGGCCGCGAGCGCGCCGCCGCGCCCGATCAGCGTGCGCGCCAGCACGAGCGCCAGCGAGGCCGCGAAGGCGATCAGCAGCGGGTGGAAGAGCATGCTGAACTGCGGCACGCCGAAGTCGAACTCGCCCTGGAAGATCGACAGGCCGGCGAGCATCCCGCCGCAGGCGCCGATCAGGCGCGCGCGGCGCAGGCGGACGGCGGTGGCGGACTCAGGCCGGAGATCGGTTTCGCCGTCCGGCAGTCGCGAGCGACTGCCTCCCGGCGACGTCACAAGGCGCGCCTCCGCGAACAGCACGAGCACCGCGACGAGCGTCAGCGCGGCGCCGCCGAGCATCATCAGGTGCGTCGGGCCCCACAGCGTCACGTCCTGCCCGAACAGGCGGTGCGAGATGTCGTCCAGCGGGAAGCCGATCAGCGCGAACGACGCGCAGGCGGCCATCAGCAGGCCGCCGACGGGCGCCTCCCAGCCGTCGGCGATCCGCACCGCGGCGGGGCCGGGACGCTCGTCGCCGGGCAGCACGATCGCCAACCAGCCGGCGGCGAAGATCCCGTACAGGCCGACGAGGATGAAGTAGTGCGCGGGGTTCGCGAGCGGGCCGGGGTCGCGGCCCTGGTCGATGTGCAGCGAGACGTCCCAGTAGAGGCCGACCGCGGCGAGCAGCAGCGAGATCCCCGAGACGGCGAGCGGCAGCGCCGCCCAGCCGGGCAGTCCGGAGAGGCGGCCGAGCGCACGGCTCGCGCGGCCGAGGACGGCGACGCGGCCGGAGCGGTGCCCGAGCCCGAGCCACAGCAGCACGGCGGTGAAGAGCGTGACGGCCGCGGACATGCCGGCGACCTGGCCGAGTGCGGCGCCGCCGGCGGGCGGGGCGGCCGCGGTGGCGAACGACGTAAGCAAGTGCATGAGTATATGCTACATAGACTCATGACACATGCAAGCCCGACACGTCAGCGCACCGGGCTCCGGTGGCGTGGCCCTGCCCGCGTAGGATGTGCCGCATGAGCGAGCGGCGCGCGGGGGAGCTGACGATCGACGAGCTCGCGCGCGAGACCGGCATGACGGTCCGCAACATCCGCGCGCACCAGTCGCGCGGGCTGCTGCCGCCGCCGGAGGTCCGGGCGCGCACGGGTTATTACGGCCCCGAGCACGCCGTGCGGCTGCGGCTGATCCAGGACCTGCAGGCGGAGGGCTTCAACCTCAAGGCGATCGAGCGCGTCATCAGCACGTCGAACGGCGCGAGCGAGGAGGTGCTCGCGTTCGGCCGCCAGGTGCTGAGCGCATTCGCCGAGGAGGAGCCCGAGCTGACGACCGCCGAGGAGCTGGCGGCGCGCCTGCACACCGCCGACGAGCGCGCGGTCAAGCGCGCCGAGCGGCTCGAACTGATCCGCCCGCTCGGCGACGGCCGCTACGAGGTCCCGAGCCCGACGCTGCTGCGCGCCGGCGAGGAACTGGCGGCGATGGGCGTCCCGCCGATGCACGCGCTCGCCGTCGCCGAGCAGGTCCAGCGCCACACGCGCGCGATCGCCGACTCGTTCGTGCGGCTGTTCGTCGACGACGTCGCCGGCGGCGAGCTCGACCCGGCCAAGCGCACGCCGCAGGAGTGGGCCCAGCTCAGCGAGGCGCTCGCGCGCCTGCGCCCGCTCGCCGGCGAGGCCGTCCGCGCCGCCTTCCAGCAGACGATGACCGCCGCGATCGAGCGGCAGCTGCAGAAGACGCTGAAGGGCTGAGTCAGCTCGCGCTGCGAGCTGACCTAATCGTGATACGCGCTCGCCTCTGGCTGACGACCTACAGGTCGTCACGCAGGAGAAGGTTGAGACGCCTTCGGGTCGCCGCGAGCACCTCCGGCGTTGCGCGGCCGATGCGTCTCACGAGACGGGTGTGCGACACGGCGCGAACCTGCTCGGGCAGTGCGTACGTCACGCGCTCCGTTCCCTCGTGGGGCAGCCGGAGCTCGACGTGGAGCGCGCTGCCCGTACGGGTCGTCGTCAGTGGCGCCACGATCGTCAGGCGCAACGGCAGCCGGTGGAGCCCGTCGTTGCTCAGCACGAGCGCGGGACGCGTCTTCCTGATCTCGCCGCCTTCGGTGGGGTCGAGCCGCACCCACCACACCTCGCCTTGACGCGGGGTGGTCATGCGAGCGGCTCGTCGAGCGGTGCGTCGTCCCAGGCTTGCCACTCGCCGACGTACGCGTCGCGCGTCTTCTCGTCCATGTTCGCCAACGTGGCGAGGCCCTCGTGCAGCAGTCGCCGTTCGCGCTCCCGCTCGGCGAGATGGCCGAGCAGATCGGGCACGGAGATCCCGTCAGCCCGCGCGAGCTCGTTGAGCGCATCGCGCGTGTGAGCGCTCGCGCGGATGGTCACGGTCGACGCCATGACGCAAGTATACAAATGTGTGTCGTGGATGTATACGCTGTGGGCCGGCGAACCGGCCGCAGCTCACCCCACCCGGCTCGCGCGCGGGTCGGGGAGGGGGGTGAGGTTGGCCTCGATCTGCTCGCGCAGGTGCTCGAGCTTCGGCGGGAGGGCGAGGCTGCGGCCGATCGCGTCGGGCGCCTCGTCGGTCGCGAAGCCGGGGCCGCGGGTGGCGATCTCGAACAGCACGCCGCTCGGCTCGCGCGAGTAGACGCTTCTGAAGTAGAAGCGGTCCACGAGCCCGGACGTGTGGCGCCCTGCCGCGCGGTAGCGCTCGTCCCACGCCTCGATGTCCTCGTCCTCGGCGGTCCAGGCGATGTGGTGGACCGTCCCCGCGCCGCCGATCCCGCGCGCCTCGGGCGCGAGGTCGTAGGCGTAGAAGCCGCCGCGGCGGGGACCGCGGGAGACCCACTCCAGGCTCGCGTCGTCGGTCGCGTCGAACCCAAGCACGTCGCGCAGCAGCGCCGTGCTCTGCGCCGGGTCGGCGCTGTAGGCGCGCACGCCGGCGAAGCCGCGCAGCGCGTGCTCGGCCGGGATGTCGGGCGCGTGCGCCGTGAGCGGGTCGTCGCCCGAGTCGTCGGCGATCAGCTCGAAGCCGAGCTCCTCGGGGTCGGAGAAGCGCAGCCGCGTGCCCGCCTCGTCGCGCTCGACCGCGATCCCCTCGCTCGCCAGCCGCGCGGCCCAGAAGTCGAGCGCCGGGCCGCCGCCGACCCGGAACGCGATGCGGTGGATCATCCCCGCGCCGTCGCGGCCCGGCCGCGCGCCCGGGTACTCGAAGAACGTCAGGTCGGCGCCCGGCGACCCTCTGTCGTCGGCGTAGAAGAGGTGGTAGACGGTCGGGTCGTCCTGGTTGACCGTCTTCTTCGCGAGCCGCAGGCCGAGCACGCGGACGTAGAAGTCGACGTTGCGCGCTGCGTCGCCGGTGATGCACGTGATGTGGTGGATGCCGTCGAGCTGCACGTCGCCTCCAGAAGTAGTTGCTTGTACAACTATGTTAGCCCGGGGTGCAACAGCGGGCACGGTCGCACCGTACCCGGCTTGATACCCACTGTCCTGCTCACCGGCGCAACAGGCTACGTCGGCGGCCGCCTGCTCCCGCTGCTGGCCGCCGACGCGTCCGGGCCGCCCGAGCTGCGCTGCCTCGTGCGCGAACCGGCCCGCGCGTCCGGCGCGGTCCGCTCGTACGCGGTGCGCGGCGACGCGCTCAGCGGCGAGGGCCTCGACGCGGCGCTCGATGGCGTCGACGTCGCCTACTACCTGATCCACTCGATGGGCAGAGGCGACGGCGGCGACTTCGCGGAACGCGACCGCCAGGCCGCGCAGACGTTCGGCGCCGCCGCCGCGCGGGCCGGCGTGCGCCGCCTGATCTACCTCGGCGGCCTGTCCGGCGGGAGCGATGACGCGGCGGCGTCCTCGGCGCACCTGCGCAGCCGCGACGAGGTGGCGGAGATCCTCGCGCGGCACGTGCCGCAGTTCGTCCACGTGCGCGCGGCGATGGTGCTCGGCGCCGGCGGGGCGTCGTTCGAGATGCTGCGCGCGCTCGTCAGGCGGCTGCCGGCGATGGTCTGCCCGCGCTGGATCGACACGCGCACCCAGCCGATCGCGCTCGACGACGTCGTGCGGGCGCTGCACGCGCTGCGCGACCGCGACGACGTGAGCGGCGACGTCGAGCTCGGCGGCCCCGACGTCCTCACCTACCGCGAGATGATGGCCCGCACCGCCCGCGCGATGGGCCACCGCCCGCCGCTCATCGTGCGCGTGCCGGTGCTGACGCCGCGCCTCTCCTCCTGGTGGGTGATGCTCGTGACGCCGGTCGACAACGGGCTCGTGCGCCCGCTTGTCGACGGCTTGCGCGAGGAGATGGTCGTGCGCAGCCCGCCGCCGTCCGGGATCAACGACGCGCCGATGAGCTTCGACGCGGCAGTCCGCGCCGCGCTGTCCGAGCGCTGATACGCTCGGCCGGTCGTCGTCCGAGGGGGAAGGGACGCATGATCAAGGCGGCCGTGATCGGCCCCGGCAACATCGGCACCGACCTGCTGATGAAGCTGCAGCGCAGCGCGTCGATCGAGACGGCGCTGATGGCCGGCATCTACGAGGACTCGCCCGGCCTTGTGCGCGCGCGCGAGCTTGGCGTCGAGACGAGCGCGCGCGGCGTCGACGCGGTGCTCGAGCGCGACGACGTCCCGCTCGTGTTCGAGGCGACCGGCGCGAAGGCGCACCTCGCCAACGCGCCGCGGCTGCAGGCCGCCGGCAAGGTCGTCGTCGACCTCACGCCCGCCGCCGTCGGGCCCTACGTCGTCCCCGAGGTCAACCTCGACCAGCACCTCGCCGCACCCAACGTCAACCTCGTCACCTGCGGCGGGCAGGCGACGATCCCGATGATGCACGCGATCGACCGCGTCGCCGACGTCGCCTACGGCGAGATCGTCGCGACGATCGCGAGCGCCTCGGCCGGCCCCGGCACGCGCCAGAACATCGACGAGTTCACCGTCACGACCGCGCGCGGGCTGGAGCTGGTCGGCGGCGCCGACGAGGCGAAGGCGATCATCATCCTCAACCCCGCCGACCCGCCGATCCTGATGCGCGACACCGTCTTCGCGCAGGTGCGCGAGCCCGACGCGGAGGCGATCCGCGCGTCGGTGGAGGCGATGGCCGCGCAGGTGCGGGCGTACGTGCCCGGCTACCGCTTGAAGCTGTGCGACGTGGACGGCGACCTCGTGACCGTGCTGCTGGAGATCGAGGGCGCGGGCGACTACCTGCCCGCTTACGCCGGCAACCTCGACGTGATGACGGCCGCCGCGGCGCGGGTCGGCGAGCAGATCGCTCGGCGGATGCTGGCAGAGCAGTGCGGCTCTGACCTCGCCATGCGAGGCGAGATCCGCAGTGCTCCGGCGGAGGTGCCGCGATGACGCATGTCACGCTCGTGGACTCCTCGCTGCGCGACGGCATGCACTCCGTCCGCCACGCCTTCACGCCGGCGCAGGTAGCCGCCGTCGCGGCCGGCCTGGAGGCGGCCGGGATCGACGCGATCGAGGTCTCCCACGGCGACGGCGTCGGCGGCTCCTCGATCCAGTACGGCCGCTCGGCGCACTCCGACGAGGCGCTGATCGAGGCGGCGGCCGGGGCGGTCGTGAGGGCGCGGATCGCCGCGCTGCTGCTGCCGGGGATCGGCACGCTCGAGCGGCTCAAGCGCGCGCAGGCGCTGGGCGCCACGATCGCGCGCGTCGCGACGCACTGCACCGAGGCCGACATCGCGCAGCAGCACCTCGAATGGGCGGCTGCCAACGAGATGCTCGCGGTCGGCTTCCTGATGATGAGCCACATGCTCGAGCCCGCGCAGCTGGCCGAGCAGGCGAGGCTCATGGCCTCCTACGGCGCGCGCGTCGTCTACGTCGTCGACTCGGCCGGGGCGATGGTGCCGGCGAGCGCGGCGGCTCGCGTGCGCGCGTTGCGCGAGGCGCTGCCGGCAGAGGTGGCGGTCGGCTTCCACGCGCACAACAACCTCGGCTGCGGCGTCGGCAACGCGCTCGCGGCGGTCGAGGCCGGCGCGACCTGGCTCGACGGCTCGCTGCGCGGGCTCGGCGCCGGCGCCGGCAACGCGCAGCTCGAGGTGCTCGCGGCGGCGCTCGAGCGCTCCGGGCACCAGTCGAACGCCGTCCTCTTCCCGCTGATGGACGTCGCCGAGGACGTCGTCGCACCGCTCATGCCCCGCGCCCAGACGATCGACACGACCGCGCTCTCGCTCGGCTATGCCGGCGTCTACTCGTCCTTCCTGCTGCACGCCGAGCGCGCCGGCGCGAAGTTCGGCGTCGAGCCGCGTGCGGTGCTGATGGAGCTGGGCCGCCGTCGCATCGTCGGCGGCCAGGAGGACATGATCATCGACGCCGCCGCCGAGCTGGCGGCCGCGCGCAGCGACCGTTAACCGCGCCCGACCAGCTCGACGATCGCGCCGCCGGCGTAGCGGTCGGCGATCTGCGAACCCGGCGTGAAGCCGGCCTGCCGCAGCGCCGCGAGCTGTTCGGGGAAGGTGTCGTGCGTGGATATGAAGACCTTGTCGCCGCCTGCGCGGCGCAGCGCGGCGACCGTTCGGTCGAGCTGCTGCGCCGTCGCGATCGATTCGATCCCCGCATAGGGCGAGACGTCGATCCGGCTCGTGTCGAACGCGATGCGGTGGCCGAGCGGGACGAGGATCGCGACGGGCTCGCGCGGCCGCGTCGTCTGCGAGACCAGCAGCGCCGCTTCGCGCCACTTGAGCACCGAGATCGGGGCGCGTCTGCTCAGGCGTGCGACCTGAGACCACGGCGTCGGGGTCTGCGCGAGCGAGCAGGCGGCGAGGCCGAAGGCGAACAGGACGAGCAGCTCGGGCAGCGTCGGGCGCCGCCACGCGCGCGCGGCGAGCGCGCGGCCCGCGACGATCGTCAGCAGCACGAGCGAGAGTGCCCACGCGGAGAACATGCCGATCAGCACCTGCGGGTGCGAGCGGCCGACGAAGTAGCCGCTCGCGATCAGCCCGAAGACGCCGCTCCAGGTCAGCAGCGCGGTCAGCACGGCTTCCCGTCCGCCGCGCGCGACGCGCACGGCGGCGACGGCGATCGCGGCCGCGAACGTCACGTACACGACGAGGTATATCCCGACCCTGGGCAGCGGCAGCAGCGCCCAGCCGCCGATCCCGTAGAGCCGCGAGAACTCCAGCGCCAGCCCGGCACGGGGCAGCGAGCCGGAGCGCGCGAGCGTCGCCAGCGCGACGAGCGCGATGGCGCCCAGCAGCCCGCCACCCGCCTGCGCGAGCAGCCGGCCGGCGGCGGCGCGCGAGCGCGGCGGCCGCACGGCCAGCAGCGCGACGACGAGCGCGGCCAGCGCCGCGAGCCCGAACTCCGGGTTGTTGATCGCGGCCAGGCCGCCGGCGAGGAACAGCGGCCACGCGCGCCGTGGGGCGGCGCGGTCGAGGTGGCGGGCCAGCAGCCACGCCAGCACGTACGGGCCGCCGTAGCGGATCGGCCACAGGCCGAACAGGTTGGCGGGGCCGTAGCGGTTGTCGAGCGGCCCGAGCATCGTGAAGAGGCTTGTCGCAAGGAACGGCAGGTAGAGCGCCAGCGCGAGCAGGGATGAGCGGACGATCCGTCGCAGCACGGCGTAGATCGCGAGCAGCCCGACGGCGCTGCCGGTCGCCATGACGGCCGTCAGGACCCCGATCGAGCTGCCGAGCAGCGACATCGCCGCGGCCACGACGTAGGGCCACAGCTGCCCGTACTGGGCGTGGAAGTCTACGAGCGGCGTGCGTCCGTCGAGGATCGCGAACGGCTCGTCGGCCGCTGCCGGCAGGTTGCTGACGACCGCGTAGATCCGGTTGGCGAGCGTTCCGTCGGTCTCGACCGCGGTCAGCAGCCACAGCCCGGTCGCGAGGATCGCGACCGCCAGCACGGCGGCACGGCGGCGCGGCGTCTCGCGTGCGAGGCGGGCAAGCCGCTCGGCCGGGATGCGGCGCAGCAGCGCGAGCGCCGCGAGCGGCAGCGCGATCGCGGCCAGCAGCGTCGGGACGGTGAAGTAGCGCGTGCGTTCCCACAGCGGGCGGTAGGCGCTGAGGACGATGTCGTTCTGGGCGGCGAAGCACGTCACGACGAACGCGACGAGCGCGATCTGCGCGCCGAGCGCGACGCGGCGCGCCACGACGGCACCGAGTCGCGGTGTCCAGCGCGCGCTTGCGAGCACCGCTGCCGCGAGCGCCGCCGGGCCCAGCAGCGCCAGCAGGTAGCGGCCGTGCTCCTCCGGCTCGGGACGCGCGTGCGCCATCGTCCAGAAGACGTCGCCGCCGGGGCCGAGGAACGCGCGGCCCAGCGGCGGTCCCAGCAGGCCGACGAGCACGACCGACAGCAGCGCGCAAGGCAGCACGGCGACCCAGGCCGCCTCCTCGGCTCGCAGCGCGCCGGCGCGCATGCGCGGCCGGCGCTCGACCTCCAAGCTCACGTTCCCCCGATCCCCACAGCTCCAGAAGCCGGTCCATGATAGACCCCGGTGTGGAGCGCGTGCGGCTAGCGGCTGGCGGCCCCGGCGCGCCCGCGGCCTGGCGGGGGGACCGAGCGGGCGCGCTGGCCGTCGGCGGGCGGCAGCAGCAGCGCGAGCGTCGGGCAGGCGGCGGCGGCGCGCTTCGCATGCGCGACCAGCTCCGGCGGGAGCGGGCGGTCGTCGACGATCGGGTAGCCCCAGTCGTCGAGCCGCACGCGCTCGGGCAGCAGCTCGGCGCACAGGCCGTGTGCGGTGCAGGCGATCGGGTCGACGCGCACGCGCAGGTCGCCGCGGCTCATGCGACCGCCTCCAGCGGGCGGCCGTCGAAGCGCGGCAGCGGCAGCGCCGACGGGCGTGCACAGGCGCTGCACGGGCCGTGGCGCAGGTGGTCCTCGAAGTCGGCCTCGAACGTGCGCAGTGCGCTCGCGACGAGCCGCACCGCGCCGTCGGGGTGGCGGCACGCGCCGCGCCCGGCGACGTCGCCGCACCAGCGCCGCACGCGCGCGAGCGGGTCCTCGAAGCGCTTGCCGCGGCGTCCGCCCACGGGTCGCGCGCGACGCGCGCCGGCGCGCGAGGCTGCCGCCAGGTCGCGTGCGGCGCGGCCGTCGGCGACGCTCGCGAGCGCGTCGGCGATCGCGGCGAGCCCGAACACGCACGGTCCGCACTGGCCGGCCGACTGGTCGGCGAGCCACGCAGCGATGCGCGCCGTCTCGGCGACCGGGCAGGCGTCGTCCGGGAGCACGGCGACGACGCCGCAGCCGAGCGAGGCGCCGAGCGGCCGCAGCGAGCCGCCGTCGAGCGTTGCCGAGCGTGCGGCGACGGCGTCGAGCCAGGTGCCGAAGTAGCCGCCGACGAGCACGCCGCGGGCGCGCGCGAGATCGCCGCCGCCGTGCGCGACGAGCGCTGCGAGCGGCGTGCCCAGCGCGATCTCGCGCACGCCCGGCCGCTCGACCGCGCCGCCGAGCGTGACGAGCGCGGTGCCCGGCTCGGCGGCGGTGCCGAGCGCGCGGTACCAGTCGGCGCCGTAGCGCGCGATCAGCGCGACGTGCGCGAGCGTCTCGACGTTCTGGATCAGCGTCGGGCGCCCGTCGACGCCCTTCTCGAACGGCCGCGGCGGCACGGTCGTCGGCACCGCGCGCCCGCCGTTGAGCAGGTGCGTGAGCGCGCTCTCCTCGCCGGAGACGTAGCCGTCGGGGACCGCCACGACGCGCACGTAGACGGCGTCGCGCCCGCTCGCGGCGCGCTCGCCGAGCGCGCGCGCGACGGCCGCCTGCGCGTCGCGGGCGCCGTGCTTGATGCAGAGGATCGCGTCGCCCGCGCGCGTCGCCGCGGCGGCGAGCTGGAGCCCGTCGAGCACGAGGTGCGGGGCCTGCGCGAGCAGCAGCGCGTCCTTCGCGCTCGCCGGCTCGCCCTCGCTGCCGTTCGCGACGACGACCGCGCGGCGGCGGCCGTGGCCGACGACCTCGAGCTTCGTCGCCGTGGGAAACCCTGCGCCGCCGCGGCCGTGCAGCCCGGCGCGCTCGACCTCCCGCACGAGCCAGGCGGCGTCGACGTCGAGCGTCTCCAGGCCGTGGTGGTCGAGGTGCGCGCCGAGCGGCGCGCCGCCGTGCGGGTCGGCGCCGTCGAGCAGGCGGGGGAGGGTGGTCGCCGCGCTCATCGCGTCAGCGCTCCCGTGCGCGGGCCGAATCCGCTGTGCGCGAGCCGCGCGACGACCGCGGCGGCCACGACGGCGCTGCTGCCGAGCGCGATCGCGAGCATCCACGGGCGCGTGGCGTCGGTGCCGGTGCCGACCGCGTGCAGCAGCGCGACCGGCCAGCAGGCGTACGCGGCCCAGTGGACCGCGCGCCACAAGCGCAGGCCGATCCGGCGCCGCAACATGCTCGTGACGATCAGGGCGAGGAACAGGTCGAACGCGATCGCGCCGAGGCTGAGCCACAGCATCTTGTAGCTGTTGGAGAAGGGCACGAACGCCGACACGAGTCCGATCGAGACGAACTTGTCGAAGATCGTCGTGAGCACGTGCACGCCGACGAACGCGAGCGCCAGCAGCGCGAGGTTGCGGTGCAGCGCGTCGACCGCGAAGCGCGGCCACGTGCGGCTGCGCCAGCGCGCGACGTCGGCGATGCCGAGCGCGAAGGCGGCGGTCAGCAGCAGCAGGCTGACCGCCCCCGACGCGCGCGTGAGCGTCCACGTGACGCTCGTGCTGGCAGCCAGCACGGTCACGCGGCGCTCTCCTCGGCGAGCTGTGCCGTTTCGGGTTCCGTATGGGAACCCGGAGAGGCACAGCTCGGAGTGACAGCTCCGTCGCGGTGCGGCCACGCGCCGATCAGCAGCACGCGCCCGCGCGCGGACACGAGCCGCGCCGGCAGCCGGTGGCGCAGCAGCCAGGGGGCGGCGTCGGCGCCGTGCACGATCGTCGCCGTCGAGGCCGTGTTCGCATCGACGCAGCTCGCGGCGGCGACGCTCGCCGTGCGCCACACGACGGCGGCCGGCCGGCCGGTGCGCGGGTCGATGATGTGGTGCTGCGGTCCGTCGGCGGCCTGCCAGCGGCGCACCGTGGTGCCCGACGTGGCGAGCCCGCCCGAGCGGATCGAGATCGTCTGGCCGAGCGCCTCCTGCGGGCCGGCGTGGTCGTCGGTCACGCGAATCGCCCAGCCGTCCTCCGGCGCCGGGCCGGCGACGGCGACGTCGCCGCCGAGGCTCACGAGCACGCCGCAGCCGGCGGCGTCGTGCGCCGCGCGCGCGGCGCGGTCGGCGGCCAGCGCCTTCGCCGTCGCGCCGAGGTCGAGCGCGACGCCGGCCGGCAGCGTCACCAGCCGCCGCTCGCGGTCGAGCCGCACGGCCGGCCAGGCGGAGCGGCGGCGCGGCGCGGCGCCTGCGCCCGTGTCCGCGGCCGCAGCCGCCGTGATGGCGGGCAGCTCTGCGAAGTCGCGGTCGTAGCCGGCGCGCACCAGTTCGGCGCCGAGCGTCGGGTCGACGGCGCCGCGGCTGACGCGCGCGGCCCGCAGCGCGACGCCGATCGCCTGCGCGAGCAGCGGGCTCACGGTGACCGGCCCGCGGCCGGCGGCGGCGTTGAGCGCGCTCAGCTCGGAGTCGCCGCGGAAGCGGCTGGCGGCGCGGTCGATCGCGGCCAGCTCGCGCATGACCGCCGTGCGCGCGTCGGCGAGCGCCGCGGAGTCGGTCGTGACGACCACGGCGCTCGTGCCGAGCGCGCGCCATCTGGCGGTCGCGCTCACGACGCTCCCGAGGAGGTGCTCGGCGTGGCCGACTGCTGGGCGCTCTGCGGCGCCTGTTGGGGGGCCTGCGGCGAGCCGGAGTAGGTCCCGCCGTCGTCGTAGCCGTAGCTCTGGTCGTCGCTGGAGGAGCTGCCGTCCTGCGAGCTGCCCGACGAGCTGCTCGAGCTGGCGCCCGAGGACGCGCTCGAGCTGTCGCTCGCCGCCGACGCCTTCGTCGGCGGCGACTGCTGGACGACGAAGCCGGCGATCGCCCCGGTCAGGCCGATCGCGCCGGCCGCGAGCCAGCGCGTCGCGCAGCGCACGCGCCGCACGCCGGCGTCGCGCAGCGCAGCCGCCTCGGTCGCCTCGTCGCGGGGGGTGGGGTCGTGCGGGGGGAATGCCATGGGTGCAATGTTGCGGATCGCGCCCAAAGCTGACGTAAGAGTCCTCCCAAAGAACGGTAATGGACCCCTGGGAGATGCCTGGGACCCTGGCGCCGCGCCGCGGGCTGCAGCCGCCTACGCCGCGTCGTCGCGGCAGTCGCTGCAGGCCCCGTGCAGCACGACGTCGTGGTCGTCGACGGCGAAGCTGAGTCTGCTGGAGACGCGCTCGATCGCCTGCTCCAGCGCCGGGTCCTCGAACGGCTCGATCTGGCCGCAGCTGTCGCACACGAGGTGATGGTGGTGGTCGCCGTCGGGGAGGTGGCGCTCGTAGCGCGCGACGCCCTGGCCGACGTCGATCCGCTGCACGAGCCGCAGCTCGGTCAGCAGCTCGAGGATCCGGTACACGCTCGCACGTCCGACGCTGCGCCCCTGTGCGCGCAGGCGGTCGTCGATCTGCTGCGCGCTGAGCGCGCAGTCCTGGCGGTCGAGCAGCTCGACGACGGCGTTGCGGGCGCCGCCGCGGCGGTAGCCCGCCTCGGCCAGCGTCGCGAGCGTGTGCTCGCTCCAGCTCGGCTGTCCGGTGGTCGTCATCGGCTCGATCGTAGCGCCGCGATGCAAATCAGACTCATTCCCATTATGCTCGGCGGCGACCGTGCTCGAGCCGTTCCAGCTCCCCTTCGTGCAGCGCGCGCTCGTCGAGCTGCTGCTGCTCGCCGTGCTGGCCGGCACGCTCGGCTGCTGGATCGTGCTGCGCGGCCTCGCGTTTCCCGCCCACGCGGCCGCCGCGGCGGCCTTCCCCGGGCTCGTGCTGGCCGACGGGCTCGGCTTCGCCGCACCGCTCGGCGGCTTCGGCGCGGCGCTGCTGTTCGCGCTCGCGGTCGGGCGCCTCGCGGCGCGCGAACGCAGCGGCCACGACACCCTCACGGCTCTCGTGCTCGTCGCGGCGCTCGCCGCTGGGATCGTGCTCGCGTCCGACGTCTTCCACTCGGCCGCGTCGGTCGAGTCGCTGCTGTTCGGCAGCCTGCTCGCGATCGGCCCCGGGGACGTGCGGCTGGCCGCCGCGGCCGCGCTCGTCGTGCTCGCCGCGACGTGGGTGCTCGGCGCGCGCTGGCTGGCGGCGGGCTTCGACCCCTCCGCCGCACGCGCACTCGGTGTGCGCTCGCCGCTGCCGGACACGCTGCTGCTCGTGCTCGTCGCACTCGGCGCCGTCGCGGTGCTGAGCGCCGTCGGCGCGCTGCTGGCGACCGCGCTGCTCGTCGTGCCGGCCGCGACGACGCGCCTCTTCAGCGACCGCGTCGTCCCCTGGCAGCTCGCGACCGTCGTGCTCGCCGCCGCCGAGGGGACGTTCGGCGTGTGGCTCGCGGTGAAGCTGAATGCGCCGCCCGGCGCGACGATCGCGGTGATCGCCGGCGCCGTCTTCGCGCTCGTGGCGGCCGGGCGCGCGCTCGCGCCACGCGCGACGGAGGCGACGGCGTGACCGCGCTGCTCGAAGCTGGCGGCCTCGCGGTCGGCTACGGCGGGCCGCCCGTCCTCACCGACGTGAGCTTCCGCCTGGAGCCCGGCGAGCGGATCGCGGTGCTCGGCCCCAACGGCGGCGGCAAGACGACGCTGTTCCGCGCGCTGCTCGGCGAGCTGGGGCCCTCCACCGGGACGCTCAGCGTGAGCGGCCGCTGCGCGAGCGTGCCGCAGACGGAGCGCTCGCGGCTCGACTTCCCCGTCAGCGCGCTCGACGTCGCGCTGATGGGGACGATCCCCGGCCGGCCGTGGTGGCGGCGCCCGAGCCGCGCCGACCGCGCCGCCGCGCGCGCCGCGCTTGCGCGCGTGGACCTCGCCGACCGCGCCGAGCGCACCTACGGCGAGCTGTCGGGCGGCCAGCGCCAGCGCGTGCTGATCGCGCGGGCGCTCGTGCAGGACGCGGGCGTGCTGCTGCTCGACGAGCCGTTCACCGGCCTCGACGCGACGAGCGCCGCGCGGCTGGAGGCGCTGCTGGCCGAGCTGGCGGGGGAGGGGCGCGGCGTGCTGATCGCCACACACGACCTCGAGCAGGCGCGCCGCTGGGACCGCGTGCTGTGCGTCAACGGCCGCCAGGTCGCGTTCGGCGAGCCGGACGAGGTGCTCACGCCGGAGGCGCTCGCCGCCACCTACGGCGGCGCGATCGTGACATTGCCGCCCACCCACCCGGACCCGACCGCGCCCCACCGCGTGATCCTGCCGCCGCATCACCACCACCACGGGCCGGCGCGATGACGCCCGTGCTCGCGACGGTCGCTCACGCGCTCGCCGACCCCTTCTCGCAGAGAATCATGCGGCGCGCGCTCGCGGAGGTGCTGCTGCTCGCCGCCGTCGGCGGCACGCTCGGCTGCTGGGTCGTGCTCGGCGGCCTCTCCTACGGCGCCGAGTCGCTGGCGCACGGGATGTTCCCGGGGCTCGTGCTGGCGGCGCTCGCGGGCGTGCCGCTGCTGCTCGGCGGCGCGGCCGGGATTCTCGTCGCGGCGCTCGCGATCGTGCTAGCGGGCCGCGTGGGACGCGACCGGATCGGCCGCGACGACGCCGTCGCGGTCGCCGTCACGACGCTGTTCGGGCTCGGCGCCCTGCTCGCGCTCTCGCCCGCGACCCCGCTCGGGATCCAGGGGCTGCTGTTCGGCGACGTGCTCGGCACCTCGGCCGCCGACCTGCTCGCCGGCGCCGCGCTCGTCGCGCTCGTGCTGCTCGCGCTGTGGGCTGGGCACTGGCGCCTGCTGGCCGCCGGCTTCGACCGTGGCGGCGCGCGCGCGCTCGGCGTCGCGCCGGTCGCGACCGACGCCGTGCTCTTGACGCTGCTCGCGCTCGCCGTGCTGGTGGCCGTCCAGGGGCTCGGCAACCTGCTCGTCGTCGCCGTGCTGGTCGCGCCCGCGGCGGCGGCGCGGCTGCTGACGCGCCGCTTCGCGCCGATGATGGCGCTCGCCGTCGTGCTCGGCGCGGTGGCGGGGATCGGCGGCCTGTACCTGTCCTACTACGTGCGCGTCGCGGCGGGCGCGTCGATCGCCGGCCTGCTCGTCGCCGCCTACCTGCTCGCGCGGATCGTCGCGGCGGCGTCACAGATCCGTAAGAGCAGCGGCGCGGTCGCGAGCTAGAGTCGAGGCATGCGCTTCCTCTCCCGCAAGTCCGACATGGTGGACGCCGCCCGCGCGCTGCCCGGCCGCGACCACCCGATCCTCCCGCCGACGAAGCACGACGTGCTCGGCACCCCGCTGCAGCCGCCGTTCCCCGACGGCTACGAGACGGCGATCTTCGGCCTCGGCTGCTTCTGGGGCGCGGAGAGACTCTTCTGGCAGGCGCCGGGCGTCTACACGACGGCCGTCGGCTACGCCGGCGGCTTCACGCCCAACCCGACATACGAGGAGGTCTGCTCCGCGCAGACCGGCCACACGGAGGCGGTGCTCGTCGTCTTCGACCCGGCGAGAACGTCCTACGACGCGCTGCTGAAGCTGTTCTGGGAGGGGCACGACCCGACGCAGGGCATGCGCCAGGGCAACGACGTCGGCACGCAGTACCGCTCGGCGATCTACTGGACGAGCGAGGCCCAGCGCGACGCCGCGCTGCGCTCGCGCGAGATGTACCAGGAGACGCTGCGCGAGGCCGGCTACGGCGAGATCACGACCGAGATCGCCGAGCTGCCCGCCGACGGCTTCCACTACGCCGAGGACTACCACCAGCAGTACCTCGCGAAGAACCCGTCCGGCTACTGCGGGCTCGGCGGCACCGGCGTCAGCTGCCCCGTCGGGCTGACGGCCTGACCGCCGCGGGCGCGCAGCGACCGCCACGCGCGCAGCAGCAGGAGCAGCAGCGGCATCGCGGCGCTGCCGGTGGCGCGCAGGACCGCGCGCGTCGCCGGCTGCGCCCACGGAAGCCAGGCGCCGGCTTCCGACAGATGCATTGCGATCATCCCGATGACGAGCACGACGTGGCGCTCGCCGCGCGGCAGGCTGCGCGCGCCGGCGATCGCTCGTGCCGTCACATCGCGCAGCCGCGCGACCGCCGTGGCCTGCGCGGAGTACTGACTGACGAAGTTGAGCTCGCCCGTGCGCAGGTCCGCTTCGTGGTCGGCGAGGCTGTCGAGCAGCGTGCTGAGCGCCTCGATCCAGGGAAAGTACGCGCGCCGCACCAGCTCGGCGCTGTGCGCGGTGGTCGCGGGATCGGCGGCGGCTGCGATCAGCGCGAGCACCGCGAGCGAGGAGCTGCTGGCCGCCGCCAGCTCGAACCAGCTCGCGTCGCCGGTCGCCGCGTCCCTGCGTGCCGCGCCGGCCCATGCGCGCAGCGCCGGCTCCCGCACCCCGGCCGGCGCATGGTTGATGCCCTGCACCTCGTTGCGGCCGGCCTCGCGCACCGCCGCCGCGCGCACGGGCTCGTACGCGGGCAGCGTCGCGCACGCTTCGCGGCAGGCGCCGACCAGTGCGGCGAGGTAGCCGCCGTCGTCACGCGTCGCGTGCAGGCGGTAGTGGTCTGCGATCGGCCCGTCGTGGACGGCGTCTGCGAGCGCGCGGTGCAACTGCGCTCCGTTGCGGATCGCGTCGGCGCTCGGCTGCTCGGCGAGCGTGTCGAGGTAGTCGCAGATCACCTGGTAGGCGACGAGCGCCCGTACGAGATCGGGGTCTCGCCACTTCGGTGCCGTCGTGGCGAACAGCGCGGCGCCGGCGGCGCTGAGCCGCTCGCTGTCGAGCGTCGCGAGCGCCTGCGCACGCAACGCCGGGTCGGGAATCGCGGTGGCCAGTCGTTGCCACGCGTGCAGCTGTGCGCGCACGAGCGGGAGCACGACGATCCAGAAGCGCGCCATCACGCATGCGAGCGCCGCGAGCTCGCGTGCACGCGACCGCGGCGGCACTTCGACGACCGACAGCATGTGACAAGCGTAGGAAGCTCGTCGGTCGTATCGTGACCTCCGCGATACAACATTAAGTCCTTCGATTAATCTTCGAGCGCCAGTGCCGCCGGCGACACGCGCGCGGCCGCAAAGCCCGGCAGTGCCGCGATCGCGACGGCGACGAGCGTGACGCCGGCGAACGTCGAGAGCGCGAGCATCCATGCCGGTGCGTACGCAGTTGGGAAGCCGGTCGAGTCGCTCAACCAGCGGGTCAGCATGAACTGACCGTAGAGCCCGAAGAGCGCGCCGATCGAACAGCCGATCGTCAACACGATCGCGCTCTCGAGCATCAGCGCCCGCCAGACGTCGCCATCGCCGAAGCCGCTCAGCTTGAGCGAGGCCAGCCGCGGACGCCGGTTCCACACGACGCCGCCGAGCGCGGCGGCGAGCGCCAGCGCGGCTGCCACCAGCACGAGGCGGGCGATCTGGGTCAGGCGCGCGAGCCCCTGGCGCGTCGAGGTGCGGAAGCGCTGCTCGCGCTGGGCGGCGGTCTCCACCGTGAGGCCCTGGCCAGGGCCCAGCAGCGCGCGCACGCGCGCGGCGGCGGCTTCGGGCGCAACGCCCGGGCGCAGCAGCACCTGCAGCGCCCCGACGTCGCCGCTGGCCCAGCCGCGGCTGAAGTCGGTCGAGTTCATCAAGACCGCTCCGGCGCTCCAGCCGAGGTTCGTGAGGATCGCGGCGAGCCGCATGTGCAGCGGGTGCGGCGTCGGCAGCGTGACGGCGTCGCCGATGTGCAGTCGCCGTGCGGTGACGAGCGCCTTCGAGAGGCCGACCCAGCCGCTGCCGCGCAGGCGTTCGTTCGCGGCCGTCAGGTCGCCCTGGATCATCTGGCTCGGCAGCAGCGGACGCGCATCGAGCGGCGACGGCGCCACCACCCACACGCGCCGATCGCCGATGTCGAGGAACGCGCCGCGGTAGACATGCACCGCGCGCACGCCGGGCAGTGCGCCGATGCGCCGGGCCGCGGCCGGCGGCCGGAAGGAGATCGTCGCCAGCTCGTTGGCCGGGCCGGACGGCGCGATCCACAAGTCGGCCCGGTGGTTGAACGCGTGCGCGTCCTTGTCGAGGCCGCGCTGGAGGTCGAAGTGCGACCCCTCGACTGCGACGCTGCCGAAGACGGCGAGCGCTCCGATCGCGGCGAGCGCGATCGAGCGCGTCGTCGTCGCCCGCAGCTCGCCCACCGCGACCACGAGCAACGGGCTGCGCAGCCGGCGGCTGCCGAGGTCGATCAGGCGCAGCGCGGAGACCAGCAGCCCGGGGATCAGCAGCAGCATCGCGCCGACCAGCAGGCCGATTCCGACGACCGTCGCCCGCGGGGCGGCGAGCAGCACGCCGCTCGCGGCCGCGACGAGCGCGAGGCCGCCGGCCATCTGCCAGCGGCGGGGGACGAAGGCGCGCTCCGCACGCTCGTCCTCCTCGCGATAGACGTCGTCGAGCGGTCGACGCGACAGCAGGTCGCTCAGCGGCCGCAGCGCGGCGACGAAGGTGGCTGCGAGGCCGCCGGCGATCGCGAGCAGAACGGCGGCCGGCGTGACGATCCGCTGCTCGCCGACGGTGAACGCGTACGACAGATAGCCGGGAGCCGCGCCGAACGCGTTGCGCGAGAGCACGTCGCCCAGCAGCAGCCCGGCGAGCGACGCCGCCGCGCCGAGCACCAGCGCGTCCAGCAGCACGAGGCGCACGACCGTCAGGTCGCCGAGCCCCTCGAGCCGCAGGTCGGCGATGAAGCGGCGGCGCTCGGGCACCGTCAGCAGCATCGCGTTGAACGCGAACAGCAGCCCCACGAGCGCGCTGATGCCCGCGAACAGCGCCGTCGACTGGTCGTTCGGCTGCGCGGCCTGGCTCAGCAGCTCGGCTTCGTGGTCGGCGCTGACGACGTTGAGCCGGTCGTGCGCGAGGCGCTTGAGCTGGGCCCGCACCTGCGCGACCCGGCCGGCGCTCGCCTCCACGAGCACGCGCGAGTAGCGCCCGCGCAGGCCGGCGAGCCGTTGCGCGTAGTCGAGCGGCGCGAGCGCGATCGGACTGCCGACGAGGCCGCCCAGCTCGGCGTCGCCGAGCACGGTCGCGACGGGCGCCGACTGCGGAGCGGAGCCGGTCGCCAGCAGCACCGTTCCCCCGGCGCGCACGCCGAGCGCTGCGGCGAGCGGCGCCGGCAGCGCGACCGCGCCCGTGAGGTGGATATGGGGCGAGACGAGCTCTCTCAGCAGCTGGCCGCCCATCGCCACGAGCCGCGCGTCGCCGCCGATCAGGTCGACGGTGCGAACGGCTCCCCTCGTCCCCGTGGCGTTTGCGCGGACGTCGACGAGCGGCGCGGTGGCGCGGACGCCGGGCACCTGCGCGATGCGGCGCGCGAACGCGGCGTCGAAGCCCTGGGTGTCGCGCGCGACCACCTGCAGCTGGGCGTGGCCGGTGACGCCCTGCACGAGCTGCTCGACCGAGCCCGAGACGCTCGCGTTCGCCACGAGCACGGCGAACATGAGGGCGACGCCGACTGCGATGCCCAGCAGCGCGAGCAGCTCCTGGAACGGGTGCGTCCGGATGCGTTGGACGTAGAGGAAGAGGAGGTTGCGGGTCCTCATCGCACGGTCGGCTCGGCGGCGACGGGCAGGCCGGGCGGCGGTGCGAGGAGCCGGCCGTCGCGCAGGCGGTGGACGCGGTCCGCTATCTCCGCTCCGGCGGGATCGTGCGTGACGAGGAGGACGCCGACGTCTCGTTCCCGGCAGACCTCGGCGAGGAGCGAGAGCACCTCGCAGCTGTGGTGCGAGTCGAGGCTGCCGGTCGGCTCGTCCGCCAGCACCAGCTGCGGGCTGTTCGCCAACGCCCGCGCCAGCGCGACGCGATGGCGCTCGCCGCGCGAGAGCTGCGCCGCGCGATGCTCGGCGCGCGCGCCGAGCCCGAGGCGGTCGAGCAGCGGGATCACGCGCCGGCGGGCCTCGTCGCGGCGCGCTCCCTCGGTCATCAGCTTCAACGCGGCATTGTCGATCGCCGACATCCCGGGGACGAGCCGGGAGGACTGGAAGACGAAGCCGAGCTCGCTGCGGCGGTGGCGCACGGCCGCCCGTCGCGACAGCTCCGCGAGGTCGCGTCCCTCGAGCAGGACGCTGCCCGCGTCCGGCCGCACGAGCCCCGCCGCCAGGTACAGCAGGGTCGACTTGCCCGAGCCGCTGGGGCCGTAGAGCGCGACGAGCTCGCCCGCCGCGACCGCCAGCGACACGTCGTCGACGGCGCGGATCGTCTCGCCGTCGGGTCCGGCGTAGTGCTTGCGGACCGCTCGCAGCTCGAGCACGGCGGGCTACCCGCCGCGACCGGCTCGTCTGCCCGCCTGCGGGAAGTCGATCAGCGTGCCGGGCTGCTCGGAGCGCGGCTTGATCAGGCGACCGCCGTCGAGCGACATGAGACGGTGGGACTGCAGCAGGTTGGGCGCGTCGGGCGCCGTCATCACGATCGCGACGCCCGCCTCGTCGGCGACCGAGCGCAGCACCCCGAGCACCTGCTCGCGCTCGATCATGTTGAGGTTCGCGGTCGGCTCGTCGGCCAGCAGCAGCCGCGGACGGCGGATCAGCGCGTGCGCGAGCGCGACGCGCGTGCGCTCGCCGTCGGTCAGCTCGTGCCAGCGGGCGCCGGCCGCCTGCGGGATGCCGACGCGGTCGAGCATGTCGTGCGCCTCGCCGCGCGCCTGCGCATGGCTGCTCTGCTTGAAGCGCGGCAGCGCGACGTGGTCGAGCACGGACAGCCCGCGCGTGATGCGGCCGGTCTGCCAGACGCAGCCGATGTCGGTCAGCAGCAGTCGCGCGCGTGCGCGCCGCGTGCGCGCCGCGAGATCGCGGCCGTCGAACGCGACGCGGCCGCCGTCCGGCGCCTCGATCCCCGCCGCGACGCGCAGCAGCGTCGTCTTGCCAGAGCGGCTTGCGCCCCAGATCGCGACGAAGTCGCCCGCCTCGACCTCGAGGCCGACCCCGGCCAGCGCCTCCACCTCGCGGTAGCCGCGGGCGTAGCGCTTCGTCACGCCGTCGAGCGAGAGCAGCGTCATGTCAGCTGCGCGATCGCAGCGCCTCCGGGCGCTCCTGCAGCCAGCGCATCGCCTCGCGGATGCTGCGCAGCCAGTGGACCGTCGCCTGCAGGTGGGCGATCTCGGCGTCGCGCACCATCACGCTCGCGACGTCGGACCACGGCTGCGCGGACGCGAGCAGGTCGAGCGCCGTGCCGCCGCGGTGCTGCTCGAGCCGCTCGAGGCACGCCTCCTCCTGCTCGTAGGTCAGCTCGATCAGGCGCGCCAGGTTGCGCGGCTGCGAGAGCGCCAGCTTGAGGTGCAGCTCCTCGCGCAGCGGCGCCATCGAGGTGCCGGTCGCCATCCAGTCCTCGAAGCGCTCGAGGCCCTGCGGCGTCGCCTCGTAGATGACGCGCGGTGCGCCGCGCGCCGTGCGCCGCCGCACCGGCTGATCGGCGCCGTCGCCGAGCGGCTTCACGAGGCCTTCCTGCTCGAGCTTGTCGAGCGCGACGTAGATCGCCCCGGCGTTGAGCTGCCAGGCCGGCCCGACCTGCTCCTCGAAGCGCTGCACGAGGTCGTAGCCGTAGCCGCGTCGCTGCGCCAGCAGCCCCAGGACCGCGTACTTCACCGACATCGCGTCGTTTGCACCACCTTGCCGCCTCTCGACCGGGAGACGGAGTTCGAAGGAGCGTCCCACCCATTGGCTCGCTCCGGGGACGCGAGCGTACCTCAAGCGCGGGAGCGATGCCACCGGTTCCGGTTGGGCGCCACGCCCGGTGCCGCCGACCCCGCTCGCTAGCATCACCCCGATGCAGCTTCGCGCCCCCGCCCTCGCGCTGCCGCTCGGCCTGCTCGCCGCGCTTGCCGTCGGCGCCTGCGGCTCGAGCGGCTCGAAGGACAGCGGCGCGACGCTGACGCCGCCACCGGTGACGACGCAGGCGAGCACGCCGACGACGACCGCGGGCACGACCATGACGACGACGGTGCAGACGACCACCGCGCCGACCACGACCAGCACCACGACGACGCAGACGACGACGCACGCCAGCGGCGGCGCCGCGCCGGCGACGACGCAGGCCACCGGCGGCGCGCCGGGCGGCTGCCCGTCGGCCGTCGGCGGCTTCATCCGCAACGTGCGCGCGACCGACTGCGCCGCCGCCGGCTCGGTCGCGAACGCCTGGTTCGCCGCGGTGCACGGCGGCGCGAGACCGGACAGCCCGATCCAGGCGGCCGGCTACAGCTGCAACGCGACGATGGCCGGCGAGCAGGCGACGGTGAGCTGCACCGCCAGCGGCGGCAGCGTCGCGTTCACGGCGAGTCCGTAAGAGGGATCCCGAACGTCGTCGCCGCGCGCGGCAGCGCGGCGGGGTCGAAGCGCGCGAGCAGCAGCGGCAGACCGACCGGCTCGTCCGGCGCGGCGAGGCCGAGGCTGCGCGCCATCCACGCCAGCACGTCCGCGGCCGCCTCGCCGCGTGCGGCGCGGTCGGCGAGCGTGACGGCGCCGTGGCGCTTGGCGAGCCGGGCGCCGTCGGGGCCGAGCACGAGCGGCACGTGCGCGTAGGCCGGCTCGCGCAGACCCAGCAGGCGGTGCAGCAAGAGCTGTCGCGGGGTCGTCTCGAGCAGGTCGTCGCCGCGCACGACCTCGCCGATCCCCTGGTCGGCGTCGTCGACGACGACCGCCAGGTTGTACGCGGGCGTGTCATCGTTGCGCCACAGCACGAGGTCGTCGACGAGCTCGTCGACCGGGCCGTGCAGCCGGTCGGCGAAGCCGACGCGCTCGCCGCCGGCGTCGAGCCGCAGCGCGGGCGGGCGTCCGCCGCGCTCGCGCTCGGCGCGCTGCGTCGCGGTCAGGCGGCGGCAGGTGCCGGGGTAGGCGCCTGACCCGGTCCCACCCGCCCCGTGCGGCGCCGACGCCGCCTCGCGGATCTCCGCGCGCGTGCACCAGCAGGGATAGACGCGACCGGCCGCGCGCAGCCGCTCCAGCGCGGCTCGATGGTGCTCGCGCCGCTCGGACTGGCGCACGACCGGCCCGTCCCAGCCGAGCCCGAGCGCGGTCAGGTCGGCGAGCTGGACGGCCTCGTGCTCGCGCCGCGAGCGACCCGGATCGAGGTCCTCGACGCGCACGAGGAAGCGCGCGCCGGCGCTGCGCGCGAACAGCCAGGCGAGCAGCGCGGTGCGCAGGTTGCCGAGATGCAGCGGTCCGCTCGGGCTGGGGGCGAAGCGGCCGTCGCGGTTCGGCGGGGTGGCGGTCACGGCTGCGAATGATCGCGAACGGCGCGCCGGCCGCCCTTCGATGGTGCGCAGCGCCCGCCCGCGCCGCAAAAGCAAGCGGTGACGCGCCAGGTCTCGTTGCATCGGTCAAGCGGCGCTTGTCAGGCGCCGATGACGATCGTGCCGCGGACCATCCTTCGTCCCGGCGCGCGTCCCACCGCAACCCGATCGGAGACGCCGGCCATGTCGCACTCGTCCCGTCGTACGCTCGCCCCTGCCCTCGTACTGGCGCTCACGCTGCTCGCGCTCCCCGCCGGCGGAGCGGCCGCCGCGCCACCGCCGCCGCCGCTCGTCCCGTTGCCCTCGCCGCTGTCCGCACAGCCGGGCGCGCTGGACTTCGGCACGGTGCCCGTCTCCTACGGCGAGCAGAGCTCGTCGCCGTGGATCCAGAACTCGGGCCCCGACCCGATCCAGGTCGGCGCCGCGACGGTCGATGGCGATTCGGCCTTCCGCGTCGCCAACGACGGCTGCGACGGGCAGCTGCTCGCGACCGGCCAGGGCTGCGGCGTCAGCGTCGGCTTCCAGCCGGCGGACGGCGTCTCCTATTCCGGGACGCTCCACGTCCCGGTCGCCGGCTTCGCCGACCTCGACGTCCCGCTGAGCGGCGTCGGCGGCGTCCAGCGAGTGACGCTGGACCCGAGCGCGCTGGACTTCGGCGCGCTCTCCGTGGGCGACAGCGCGGTGCGCTCGTTCTCGCTCACCAGCACCGGCACGCTGCCCTTCACGGCGTTCGTGACGATCCCCAGCGGCGGCGACGTCGGCGCCTTCCACGTCGAGTCCGACGGCTGCGTCCTGCAGCAGCTCGTGACCGGCACGCCGTGCCAGGTGGCGGTGCGCTTCGCGCCCACCGCGGCCGGCGCGTTCGCCTCGAGACTGCTGATGATCGGCGGCGACGGCGATCCGGCGATGGTGCCGCTGCAGGGCACGGGCGTCGCTGCGCCCGCGCCGCCGGCCGTCGCGCCGCCGGTCGCGGTGACGCCCCCGCCGGTCGCCGGCGTCGCGTTCGACGCCGCGCCCGGGTTGCCGGCGCCGTACGCCCACGGGCGCGTCGACCTCGGCCTCGCGCACTGCGTCGCCGCGGCGCGCTGCACCGTCGTCGTGCGTGCGCGCGTCTACGCGGTGGCCGCGGCGGGCACGGTGACGTCGAGCCGCGCCGGCGCGGTGTCGAGCGCCCGCACAGACGTCGTGCTGTGGAACCTGCGGGCACGTGGCCTGCGCACGCGGCTCGGCCTGCCCGCGGGCCTGCACGGCCGGCCCGCGCTGCTCGTGGCGACCCTGCGCACGCAGGCGGCCGGCCGGCGGACGGGCCTGCGCACGCTCGTCGTGGAGCTCGTCCCGCGCGCGGCTGCGCGCTGATCAGGAGAGCGCGCCATGGCGGCCCTCGCCCGCTGCGAAGCGGGCGGCGCCGCCGAGCGCCTCGTGCTCGAGCGCGACGAGGCCATGGCGCAGCTCGTTCGCGAGCGCCTCGTCGAGCCCGAGGTCGTGCTGCTCGTAGGCGGACAGGCGGTCGTGGCGCATGCACAGCTGGGGGAACTGCGCCAGCTCCGCAGCGAGCGCCTCGGCCGCCGCGCGCGAGGTCCCCGGCGGCACGACGCGGTTCGCGAGCCCGATCGCGAGCGCCTCCTCGGCGCCGACCGGCCGGCCGGTGAGGATCAGGTCGAGCGCGCGCCCGAGCCCGACGATCCGCGGCAGCCGCACCGTCCCGCCGTCGATCAGCGGCACGCCCCAGCGGCGGCAGAAGACGCCGAGCACGGCGTCCTCCTCGACCACGCGCAGGTCGCACCACAGCGCCAGCTCGAGTCCGCCGGCGACCGCATGCCCCGCGACCGCGGCGATCACGGGCTTGCTCAGCAGCATCCGCGAGGGGCCCATCGGTCCGTCGCCGTCGGGCGCGACGCGGTTGCCGGTCGCGGTCCCCGCCGCCTTCAGGTTCGCCCCCGCGCAGAACGCGCCGCCGGCCCCCCACAGCACGCCGACGCGCGCGTCCTCGTCGGCGTCGAACGCGCGAAACGCGTCCGCGAGTGCCTGCGCGGTGGGGCCGTCGACCGCGTTGCGCGGCTGCGGCTGGTCGAGGATCACCGTCGTGACCGGCCCGTTGCGCTCGACCGCGACTCCCATGGATCGCGAGGCTAGAGCATCCGCGCCGCCCGCTGGCCCGTATCCCTTGGACCATGAGGATCGCGATCGTCGGCGCCGGCGTCTCCGGGCTCGTCGCCGCCCACGCCCTGCAGCGGCGCCACGATGTGACGCTGTTCGAGGCCAACGACTACGCCGGCGGCCACACGCACACGGTGCGCGCGGAGACTGATGGCGGCGCGTGGGACGTCGACACCGGCTTCATCGTCCACAACGACCGCAACTACCCCGAGTTCCAGCGCCTGCTCGCGCAGCTCGGCGTGGCGACGCAGCCGTCGGAGATGTCGTTCGGCGTCTCCGACGCGGCCGGCGACTTCGAGTACAGCGGCGCCTCCCCCAACGGCCTCTACGCGAAGCGCAGCCACCTGCTCACGCCGTGGTTCCAGCGGATGGTCGCCGACCTCGTGCGCTTCAACCGCGAGGCGCGCGCGCTGCTCGACGGCGGCGACGCGCACGCCGGCCCCTCGCTGCGCGACTGGCTCGCCGAGCGGCGCTACTCAGAGGCGTTCGTGGAGCGGCTGATCGTGCCGCAGGCGGCGGCGGTGTGGTCCGCCGACCCGCGCCAGTTGTGGTCGTTCCCGGCGCGCTTCCTGGTCGAGTTCTTCGCCAACCACGGGATGCTCGGCTTCCGCGACCGCCCGCAGTGGCGCACGGTCTCCGGCGGCTCGCGACGCTACGTCGAGGCGATCGTGCACGGCCTCGGCGAGCGGCGCGTGCGGCTGTCGACGCCGATCCGCGCGATCGCGCGCCACGCCGAGCACGTCGAGCTGACGCCGCTGCGCGGCGAGCCGGTCCGCTTCGACCACGTCGTGATCGCGACGCACAGCGACCAGGCGCTGTGGATGCTCGCCGACGCGAGCGAGCGCGAGCGCGAGCTGCTCGGCGCGATCCGCTACCAGCCCAACGACGTCACGCTGCACACCGACCGCGGCCTGCTGCCGCGCCGCCGCCGCGCGTGGGCGAGCTGGAACTACCACCTGGTCGACGGCGAGCCGGGCCGCCCGACGGTCACGTACCTGATGAACCGCCTGCAGCAGCTCGACGCCGACCGCGAGTTGCTCGTCACGCTCAACCGCGACGCCGACGTGCGGCCGGAGCACGTGCTCGCGCGCTTCCGCTACGACCATCCCGTCTTCACGGCGGCGGGGGTCGCGGCGCAGCGGCGCCGGCACGAGCTGGACGCCGTCCCCCGCACCTCCTACTGCGGCGCCTACTGGGGCTGGGGCTTTCACGAGGACGGCGTCGTCAGCGCGCTGCGGGCGTGTGAGCGGCTGTGACCAGCGCGATCTACCAAGGCACGGTCTCCCATCGCCGCCGCACGCCGGTCGGGCACGGCTTCCGCTTCCGGCTGTTCATGCTCTACGTGGATCTCGACGAGCTGCCGCGGGTGCTCGACGGCGTCCCGCCGCTGCTCGCGCGCTTCCGTCGCGAGGACTACCTGGGCGATCCCGCGATCCCGCTCGACACGGCCGTCCGCGACCTCGTACAGGAGCGCCTGGGCGTCCGCCCGGCCGGCCCGGTCCGGATGCTCGCGCACCTGCGCTACCTCGGCCACTGCTTCAACCCGGTCGTCTTCTATTGGTGCTTCGCGCCCGACGGCGAGCGCGTCGAGGCGGTCGTCGCCGAGGTCACGAACACGCCCTGGGGCGAACGGCATGCTTACGTCTCCGCCGGCGGCGGGAATGCTGGGCACGTGCTCGAGAGCCGGCACGAGAAGGCGCTGCACGTGTCGCCGTTCATGCAGATGTCGATCGACTACACGTGGCGGGTCGGCACCCCGGGCGAGCGCTTGGCCGTGACGATCGAGAACCGCGACGCCGACGGCGCGCTCGTGTTCGACGCGCAGCTCGCGCTGCGCCGCCGCGCCCTCACGCGAAGCGCGCTCGTGCGCATGGTCGCGCGCCACCCGGCGATGACGCTGCGCGTGCTCGCCGGCATCTACGGCCAGGCGCTGCGGCTGCGGCTGAAGGGCGCGCGCTGGCATGCCCACCCGACGAGGGCCGCCGCATGAGCGAACGCGAGCGAGCGGCCCGCCGCGCCGTGCACGCGCTGCTCGGGCGCGTGCACGGCGGCACGATCGAGCTCGTCGAGGACGGCGCGGCGCAGACGTTCGGCACGCCCGCCGGCGCGCCGCCGCTGCACGCACGGATCGAGGTCCACGACCCCGCCTTCCACACGGCGCTGCTGCACGGCGGCGCCGGCGCGGGGCGGGCGTACATGGACGGCCTGTGGGACTGCGACGACCTCGTCGCGCTCGTGCGGATCGCGGCGCGCGCGATGCCGGGCCTCGACCGCTGGCGCGAGCGGCTGCTGCCGCTGACGGCGCCTTGGCAGCAGACGGCGTGGCGGCTGCGCGCGAACACGCGCGCCCGCGCGCGCGAGCGGATCGCCGCCCACTACGACCTCGGCAACACGCTCTTCTCGCGCTTCCTCGACGAGACGATGATGTACTCGAGCGCGATCTTCGAGCGCCCCGGGGCGACGCTGCACGAGGCGCAGGTCGCAAAGCTCGACCGCATCTGTCAGCGCCTCCAGCTCGCGCCCGGCGAGCGGCTGCTGGAGATCGGGACCGGCTGGGGCGGGCTCGCGCTGCACGCCGCCGGCCGCTACGGCGCGCACGTCACGACGACGACGATCTCGCGCGAGCAGCACGCCTACGCGAGCGCGGCCGTGCGCGCCGCCGGCCTCGAGGATCGCGTCACCGTGCTGCTGCAGGACTACCGCGACCTGCGCGGCCGCTACGACAAGCTCGTCTCGATCGAGATGATCGAGGCCGTCGGCTGGGAGCACCTCGACACCTACTTCGCGGCGTGCAGCGCCCTGCTGGAGGACGACGGCGCGATGCTGTTGCAGGCGATCGTCCACCCGCACCGCGTGTTCCGCGTCGAGAAGGCGTCGACCGGCTTCATCAACGCGTTCGTCTTCCCCGGCGGGACGCTGCCGTCGCTGCACGCGATCGAGCGCTCGCTGGCCCGCCGCACCGATCTGCGCAGCGTCGCGCTCGACGACATCACGCCCCACTACGCGCGCACGCTGCACTGCTGGCGCACCCGCTTCCAGCGCGCCTGGCCGGAGCTGCGCACGCTCGGCTACGACGAGCGCTTCCGCCGCATGTGGGACCTCTACCTCGCCTACTGCGAGGCCGGCTTCCGCGAGCGCCGCATCTCCGACGTCCAGCTCCTGCTCGCCAAGCCCGCCTACCGCGCCGAGACGATCGCGCCACTGACGGCACCCGTCATGCCCGACGTGTCACCGCTCGGCGCGGATCTCGTCCCAGAAGCGGTCGGACTCGCGCTCGGCGATTGAGGGATCCGGCGCCGGCAGCACTGTCACGTTCGCGTGCTCGTCGACGATGACGGCGGCGTTCCCATGCGCGTGCGCATCGCGGATCTTCTCGTCCGTCACCAGGTCGGAGGCGATGAACGAGGAGAAGTTCGGGAACCGCGACTCGCCGCCGTCGACGACACGGTCGATGTCCTCCTGCATCACGCGGAACGCCGCCTCCCGAGCGGGCGTCCAGTACGAAGCTCTTACTGTCGCCATCGCTCGATGATCCTCTCGTAGCTCGTTCTGATCAAGTGGATGGCGTCGCGCATCGCCTCCCCCGGCGTGCCGAGGTGGAACGTCTCGGCTGGACCCTTGAGGCCGTCGAACGAGTAGCGGTGCCGGTCGTTGCGATCTCCGTGCGAGCAGTCGAACAACACGACGGTCCGCCATTCGCCGTCGGCCTCGGCGAGCAGCGTCACCGCATAGCCGACGACGTCGCGCTCGGTCTCCCAGCGAACCAGGATCCTGCCGCTTGCGCCCAGGTCGTCGTTCCATCCGTATCTGCGTCGCGGCGGCATCGCCGGACCGTAGGCCCGACCCCGCGCGCAGCGCACGCGCGCTTCGTGCCAATGCAGCGCGTAAGCGGCGGCGTTAGGAGCGTCTGAGCAAGTGGCTCGCGTCGTTCCACAGCCACAGAGCGGGAGCGGCGTGCTCGGCGCCGACGATCGAGAGGCTCGCGGGGTCGAGCGCGAGGTGGCGGCCGTGGCCGGGCGCGAGCGTGAGCGCGCGCGACGCGAGCGTGCGCGTGAGGTGGCCGTGGCCGACGAGCAGCACGCGGCCCTCGACGGCACGCGCCCGCGCGAGCACGCGCTCCGCCCGCGCCGCCGCCTGCGCGATCGTCTCGCCGCCGGGACAGCCATCCCGCCACAGGTCCCAGTCCGGCCGCGACCGATGGATCTCCGCCGTCGTCAGGCCCTCATACGAGCCATAGTCGACCTCCATCAGGTCCGCGTCGAACACGAGCGAGTCGCCGAACCCCGCCAGCTCCGCCGTCCGCCGAGCGCGCAGCAAAGGACTCGCCAGCACCAACGCAAACTCGACACCGCCAAGCCGCTCCCCCAACGCAACAGCCTGCCGCTCACCGGCAGCGGTCAGCGGAACATCCGTGCGACCGGTATGCCGCCCCGCCACGCTCCACTCGGTCTGGCCATGCCGAGCAAGCCAAAGCTCATTCAACGACGTCACAGCCGGAGCACGCTACCGCCTGCCGGCAACGTCAGGGCCAACGCCCGGGCAACTCAGGAGACAGACCCGAAGTCCGTCGTATACGTCGCCCCGCCACCACCGACCGGAGCACCGGTCGCGATCCCGATCCCGATGTCGCGGAAGTGGCGGCTGAGGATGTTGGCGCGGTGCGGCGGGCTGTGCATCCACGCGCGCACCATCGCGATCGGCTGGCCGAGCGAGCCGCTGCCCCAGCCGATGTTCTCGCCGAGCCACCAGCTCGCGTCGCGCGGCACGTAGTGCGACGCGAACATGCGGGCGAACGGCGAGCTCCCGTTCAGCGAGTCGTGCGCGAAGTAGCGCCGGCTCACCATGTCGTGCGAGTGCATGCGCGCGACGTGCGAGAGCTTCCCGTTGAGTCGCAGCGGCGGCAGCCCGTGCTGCGCGCGCACGCGGTTCAGCAGGCAGAGCGTCGCGGTGCGCGCCTCTCGCAGCGTGGCGCCGCGCACCGCGACGTGCGCGGCGGCGGCAGCGCAGGCACTCGGGCGCGCGGTCGCCTGCGCGACGGGCGCGAGCAGCGCCGCCAGCACGACGAGGAGCGCAATGAGGGAGGTGCGCGTTCGGGGCATTCATCCCGAGCAATCGACCGCGACGCCGCTATCTGCCGTCTTTGTCCAGCCGATTGGACGAATGTCTGAGCCGCAAGCCGCTCGCGACCCGCCGTGCGCGGTCGTGCTCGTCGGCGCGCTCGCACGGGGCCAGCCCTACTAGGATGCCCGGCGACCATGGACCCCGTGACCCTCCGCAATCGTCTGCTCGTCGCCACCGGCATGTGGCGCGAGGTCACCGGCGAGGCGCTGCCGAGACTGCAGCCGGGCCCGCCGGAGCAGCAGGTGCAGCAGTTCGAGCTGCTGCTGGTGGACCGTCTGTGGGACTCCGCTACGGTCGAGAACGCGCGCGAGATCGCCGATCGCACCTGGGATCTCGTGCACGACCGGCCGGAGGGCGACCCCGTCCGCAGACGCGTCGTCGAGTGCCACGAAGCGCTTGCCCGCATCTCGCGTCTCGGCGACTGACGCAGACCCGTCCAGACGGCGCTCGCGTGCCACTGGCGAGCCGCTGTGGCGCCTGGTACGTTCTGCCGCGTAAGGCCGGAGACACACCGGCAGAAAGCAGTGCGACGTACGCGGGCCGTTGCCTCACAGCACCCTCCGCGCATGCAGCACACCAGCAGTGGAGGACAGCAACGTGCCGACTGGAACCGTGAAGTGGTTCAGCGACGAGAAGGGCTTCGGCTTCATCACTCCCGACGAGGGCAGCCGCGACCTCTTCGTCCATCACACCGGCATCAACTCGGATGGATACCGCTCCCTTGCCGAGGGTTCGAAGGTCTCCTACGAGGAGGAGCAGGGCGACAAGGGCCCCAAGGCGGTCAACGTCTCCGCCATCTAGGCGGATCGGTACCGCGGGCCCCGGCTCGCCGTCGCACGTTCGAAGGCCTCCGCGAGGGGGCCTTCCGTGTTTAACCCACCGTGCCTGTAGGATCGAACGCAAGGCACCACGAGGGGGAAGGGTCGGACGTGGGCAAGACGGTCGAGCAGCGCGAGCGCGTCGTCGTGCGCTTCGCGGGCGACTCGGGGGACGGCATGCAGCTCGTCGGTGGGCGCTTCACCGACGCCACAGCGTTGCTCGGAAACGACCTCGCGACGCTGCCCGACTTCCCCGCGGAGATCCGCGCGCCGGCCGGCACGATCCCCGGCGTGTCGGCGTTCCAGATCCACTTCGCCTCGCGCGACATCCTCACCCCCGGCGACACGCCGAACGTACTCGTCGCGATGAACCCGGCGGCGCTGAAGGCGAACCTCGTGACGCTCGAGCGCGGCGCGACGATCATCGCCAACGAGGACGCCTTCACCAAGCGCAACCTCGAGAAGGCCGGCTACCACGCCAACCCGCTGGAGGACGGCACGCTCAGCGACTTCCGCCTGCATCGCGTGCCGATGACGACGCTCACCACGCGCGCGGCCGAGGGGCTCGCAGGCGTCGGCACGCGCGACGCCGGCAGAGCGAAGAACCTGTTCGCGCTCGGCCTGCTGTCATGGCTCTACGGCCGCCCGACCGACGTCACCGAGCGCTGGATCGAGGCGAAGTTCGCCAACAGGCCCGCGTCCCGCGCGGCGAACCTCGCCGCCTTCCGCGCCGGCTGGAGCTTCGGCGAGACGACCGAGCTGCTCGACGTGCAGTACCAAGTCGCGCCGGCGACCGACGTCGCGCCCGGCACCTACCGCCAGGTCAACGGCACGACCGCGACGGCGCTCGGGCTGATCGCCGCCTCCGCGCGCAGCGGACTGCCGCTGCTGCTCGCCAGCTACCCGATCACGCCGGCCTCCGAGCTGCTGCACGAGCTGTCGCGCCACGAAGCCGCGGGCGTGCGCACGATCCAGGCCGAGGACGAGATCGCCGCCGCCGGGATGGCGCTCGGCGCCGCCTTCGGCGGGCACCTCGGCGTGACCGCTACGAGCGGTCCCGGGATGGACCTGAAGGCCGAGACGATCGGGCTCGCGGCGATGCTGGAGCTGCCGCTCGTCGTGATCGACGTGCAGCGCGCCGGCCCCTCGACCGGCATGCCGACGAAGACCGAGCAGTCCGACCTGCTGCAGGCGCTGCACGGCCGCCACGGCGAGTCGCCGCTGCCGGTGCTGGCGGCCGCCACGCCGGGCGACTGCTTCGAGGCGGCCTTCGAGGCGGCGCGGCTGGCGGTCGAGTACCGCACGCCGGTGATCCTGCTGAGCGACGGCTTCCTGTCGAACTCGTCGGAGCCGTGGCGGATCCCCGACGTGGCGTCGCTGCCGGCGATCGATCCCGCCTTCGCCCATGCGCCCGTGGGCGGGGAGCCGTTCATGCCCTACGCGCGCGACGCGCGCAGCGTGCGCCCGTGGGCGCCGCCCGGCACGCCCGGCGTCGCGCACCGCATCGGCGGCCTGGAGAAGCAGGACGGCAGCGGCAACATCTCCTACGACCCGGCCAACCACGCGACGATGACGCGGCTGCGCGCCGAGCGGATCGCCCACATCCAGCGCGAGCTGCCGGCCCTGGAGGTCGACGCGGACGACGGCGCCGAGCTGCTCGTGCTCGGCTGGGGATCGTCGTACGGCTCGATCCGCGCGGCGGCGCGGCGCGTGCGCGCCCGCGGGCTGAAGGTCGCGACCGCGCACCTGCGCCACCTCAACCCGCTTCCGCCGAACGTCGGCGCGCTGCTGCGCGCCTACCCGCGCGTGCTCGTGCCGGAGATGAACAGCGGCCAGCTCGCGCAGCTGCTGCGCGCCCACTTCCTGGTGGACGTCCAGTCGCACACGAAGATCACGGGCCAGCCGCTGTTCGCGGCCGAGCTGGAGGCGGCGATCGTGGAGGCGATGGAGTGAGTGGCGGCAACGGCAACGGCGCCGTGGCGCCGCTCGCGAAGGCCGACTTCCAGTCCGACCAGGAGACGCGCTGGTGCCCGGGCTGCGGCGACTACGCGATCCTCTCGGCCGTCCAGGGCTTCATGCCCGAGCTGGGGATCCCGCCCGAGCGGATCGTCTTCATGACCGGCATCGGCTGCGCCGGCCGCTTCGCCTACTACATGGACACATACGGGATGCACGGCATCCACGGCCGCGCGCCCGCGCTCGCGACCGGCCTCGCGACGACGCGCCCCGACCTGTCGATCTGGATCGTCACCGGCGACGGCGACGCGCTCTCGATCGGCGGCAACCACCTGATCCACGCGCTGCGCCGCAACGTGCCGGTGAAGATCCTGCTGTTCAACAACCAGATCTACGGGTTGACGAAGGGCCAGGCGTCGCCGACGAGCGAGCGCGGCAAGATCACCAAGTCGACGCCGTTCGGCTCGCACGACCGGCCGTTCAATCCGCTCGCGCTGGCGCTCGGGGCGGAGGCGACGTTCGTCGCCCGCTCGCTCGACCGCGACCGCGCGCACCTCGCCGAGGTGCTGCGCGCGGCTGCTGCGCACGAGGGCACGGCGTTCGTCGAGATCTACCAGAACTGCCCCGTGTTCAACGACGGCGCGTTCTTCGCGCTGACCGAGAGAGACACGCGCGAGGCGAACCAGATCCGCCTCGTCCACGGCGAGCCGATCCGCTTCGGCGCCGACGGCGCGCGCGGCGTGGCGCGCGGCCCCGACGGCGACCTGCGCCTTGTCGACGTCGCCGACGTGAGCGAGGACGCGCTGCTCGTCCACGATTCGCACCGTGAGGACCCGAGCCTCGCCTTCGCGCTCGCCCGCCTCGCCGACCGCCCGACCGAGCCGACCCCGATCGGCATCTTCCGCGCCGTCGAGCGGCCGCTTCACGGCGCCGCCGCCGCGGCCGCCGGCCCCCGCACGATCGCCGACACGGCCATGCTCGACGCATTGCTCCATTCGGGCGACACGTGGACGGTTGCGTAGCGGCCGTACGATTGCGCCATGCGCATCCTGGTCGTAGAGGACGAGACGGCGATCGCGGACTTCATCCAGCGCGGGCTGCAGGCCGAGGGGCACGCGGTCTCGTGCGCGGCCGACGGGCTGGAGGGCGAGCGGCGGGCGCTGGCCGACGACGTCGACCTCGTCGTGCTCGACGTGATGCTGCCGGGCAAGGACGGCCTCGGCGTGCTGCAGGCGATCCGCCGCGAGAAGCCCGAGCTGCCGGTCGTGATGCTGAGCGCGCGCGCGACGGTCGACGATCGCGTCGCCGGCCTCGACGGCGGCGCGACCGACTACGTCACGAAGCCGTTCAGCTTCGACGAGCTGGCCGCACGCGTGCGCGCGCACCTGCGCACGCCGCGCCAGTCCAACGCGACGACGCTGTCGGCGGCCGGCATCGACCTCGACCTGCTCGGGCGCAAGGTCACGCGCGACGGCGTCGAGCTGCGCCTGTCCGCGCGCGAGTTCGACCTGCTCGCCTACTTCCTGCGCCACCCCGACCAGGCGCTCAGCCGCCAGCAGATCCTCAGCGCGGTGTGGGGTTACGACTTCGACCCGGGCACGAACGTCGTCGAGGTCTACGTGCGCTACCTGCGGCGCAAGCTCGAGCTGCCGGGGCGCCCGGCGCCGATCGACACGCTGCGGTCCGTCGGCTACCGCCTCACGACCCGCCCCTGACCGCAGATGGCGCGACGCGGCGACAGCGGCAGCGGCGCGCGCGTCCCGTGGTTCCGCAGCCTGCGCGCGCGCCTCGCGCTCGCGATCGCGGTGATCCTCGTGGCGGCGCTGGGCACCGCGTTCGTCGCCACCTACCGCGGCACCGGCACGCAGGTGCAGGCGCAGATCGACCAGGACCTGCGCCAGGAGGCGTCGGCGTTCGAGCAGAAGATCCCGCTGCTCAGAGTCACGCGCGCGCGCGTCACGAAGGCCGCCCAGCGCTACATCGAGGATCAGGTCACCTCCACCGTCGCGCCGCGCCTCTACGTCGTGCGCGTGGCCGGCGGCGGGATCGTCTCGAACCTGCCGGAGCTGAACCCCGCGGACAGCCCGGGCGTCGCCGGGCCGCATCGCGAAAGCCCCGAAGCGCGTGCACTGCGAACCGCGCCGCTCGACTTCTCCGACGTCACGGTCGGGGGCGAACAGGTGCGCCTGTATGCGATCCAGGTGCTGCGCGACGAGCGCACCGTCGCGATCATCGCCGTCGGCGAGACGACCGAGGGCGTGACGCGCGCGCAGAGCGGCGTCGCGCGCACCTTCCTGTTCGCCGGGACGGCCACGCTGCTGGCCGCGCTCGTGCTCGGCTTCGCCTTCGCCACGCGCCTCTCGCGCCCGCTGCGGCGGATGGCGACGACCGCCGCCGAGGTGCGCGCGGGCGACCTCTCGAAGCGCATCGACGCGCGCGGGCGCAACGACGAGGTGCGCGTGTTGGCCGACTCGTTCGACCGCATGCTCGACCGGCTGGAGGACGCGTTCGCGCGCCAGCGCGGCTTCGTCGCGGACGCCTCGCACGAGCTGCGCACGCCGCTGACGGTGATCCGCGGCCAGCTCGAGGTGCTCGCGCGCCAGCGCGAGGTCACGCCCGCGGACGTGCGCCACGTCGACGAGGTCGTGCGCACGGAGGTGCTGCGGATGGAGCGCCTCGTCGACGACCTGCTGCTGCTCGCGCGCGCCGACGAGGGCGAGCTGCTGCGACCGGCCTCGCTCGCGCTGCGCCCGTTCGTCACCGAGCTGTTCGACGCGCTCACGCTCACGGCCGAGCGCCGCTTCGAGCTGGGCGACGTGCCGGACGGGGTCCTGCGCGCCGACGAGGATCGCCTCGCGCAGGTCGTGCGCAACCTCGCGCGCAACGCGATCGAGCACACCGGGCCGGACGGGCTCGTGCGTCTGCGCGTGACCGCGCGTCCGCGCGGCTGGATCGAGATCGCGATCGAGGACGACGGCCCGGGGATCCCGCTCGAGCAGCGCGACCGCGTGTTCGACCGCTTCCACCGCGTCGACAGCTCGCGCGCGCGCGGCAAGGGCGGCGCCGGCCTCGGGCTCGCGATCGCACGCGCGATCGTCGAGGCGCACGGCGGCCGCATTCGCGCGGGCATCTCGCCGGAGGGCGGCGCGCGCGTCGCGTTCGAGCTGCCCGGCTTCCGTCCGACGGGCCGGTCGGCCGGCCGCCGCTCGTCGGCCGCGGGAGCGACCTCCTCGTCGCCCGGACGGCGGGCGTAGGCTGGCGCCATGTGGCGCAACTGGGCGGGCGACGAGGGCTGCGCGCCGCGCGCGATCGAGCGGCCGAGGAGCGTCGCAGAGGTCGCCGGCGCGCTCGAGCGGGCGGCCGCGGCTGGCGAGCGCGTGCGCGTGGCCGGCAGCGGGCACTCGTTCACCGACGTCGCCTGCACGGACGGGCGCCTGCTGAGCCTGCAGCGGATGGACCGCGTGCTCGACGTCGACCGCGCGAGCGGCCTGGTCCGCGTCGAGGCCGGGATCGCGATCCACGCGCTCAGCGCGGGGCTCGCCCGGCACGGCTTGGCGTTCGAGAACCTCGGCGACATCGACGTGCAGTCGCTCGCCGGGGCGATCTCGACCGCGACGCACGGCACCGGCGC
This sequence comes from uncultured Conexibacter sp., assembly GCA_964525715.1. Taxonomy (GTDB): domain Bacteria; phylum Actinomycetota; class Thermoleophilia; order Solirubrobacterales; family Solirubrobacteraceae; genus Conexibacter. Next base: position 52,030 of record CAZGJV010000005.1, read on the forward strand.
GCGCCTGCGCAACCTCTCGGCGCAGGTCGAGGCGATCGAGCTGGTGCTGGCCGACGGCTCGCTGCGCACGCTGTCGGCGTCGGATACCGACCAGACGGACTACCTGGCGGCGCGCGTCGGCGTCGGCAGCCTCGGCGTGATCGCGGCGGTGACGCTGCGGGCGGTGCCGGCGTTCACGCTGCGCGGGGTCGACAAGCCCGCGCCGCTCGGCGAGACGCTCGACCGCCTCGAGCAGCTGGGGGAGGAGAACGAGCACTTCGAGCTGTTCGTCTTCCCCCACTGCGGCATGGCGCTGACGCGCACGAACAACCGCGTCGAGCAGCCGCCCAGACCGCGCTCGCGCGCGAGCGCGTACGCGAACGACGTGCTGTTGACGAACCGCGCCTTCCACGCCTTCTGCCTCGCCGGGCGGGCGATGCCGCGCTTCATTCCGGCGTTGAACCGCACCGTCACGCGGCTGGCGGGATCGAGCACGCGCGTCGACCGCAGCGACCGCATCTTCGCCTCGCCGCGCCTCGTCAGATTCACGGAGATGGAGTACGCGCTGCCGCGCGAGCGCACGGCCGAGGCGGTGCGCCGCGTGATGGAGCTGATCCCGGCGCGCGGCTTCCAGGTGCCGTTCCCGATCGAGGTGCGGCTTGTGGCGGAGGACGACGCGCTGCTGAGCCCGGTGCACGGGCGTCCAAGCGGCTACGTCGCGGTCCACATGTTCAAGGGGATGCCGTGGGAGCCCTACTTCCGCGCCGTCGAGGCGATCATGGACGAGTACGGCGGCCGCCCGCACTGGGGCAAGCGCCACTTCCAGACCGCCGAGACGCTGCGGCCGCGCTACCCGCGGTGGGACGACTGGCAGGCGGTGCGCACGCGGCTCGACCCGGATGGTCGCTTCGGAAACACCTACTCCGAAAGGGTTCTCGGGGCTATATCTAACGTTCGAGTCGAGCGTTAGAGTCGTGCGTCGCTGACCGTCAGCGGCGGCGCATCAGGCAGCAGCTCCGCGATCGTGTCACGCAGCATGCCGAAGTCGTCCACGTTCTCTGTCAGGAGCCCGTAGCCGCCGGCGAACGCGCACGCCGCGATCTGGACGTCGAGCGCCCACGCGGCGCGCTGCTGGGCGCGGGAGCCTGCGCGACGGCGGTCGCGTGTCGGCGGATGCGGCATCTCGGCGAGCAGGCGCCCGGCCAACTCCGCTGCGGGCCGGTCGAACGGCACCACGATCGTCAGCGGGTGGTAGAGCAACGCGCGAAACCACCGAAGCTTCGGCCGGGCTCGGTCGCGATCCACCGCCGGAGCGGTGAGGCCGCGGACGAGCTCCTGAACCGTCGGAGCCGGGATGGAGACCGGGGCTCCGACATGACGATGCGCTTCGAGCAAGGCGGCATGGCGCTCGCCGACGTGCATCCGCGATGCGACCGACGTGTCCCATGCGTCAGGCACCGTAGGTCTCCTCGTCGTAGAGCCCGAGCCGGAAGCCGAGGATCGCGCGAGTCGTCTCCTCCGGGGAGAGCGGCTCGACGCCGGGCGGGATCTCTCCGTCAACGAGGCGTTCGATTGCCGCACGGCGCTCCGCGGCGAGTTCTTCAACCGTGCGCTCGTAGCCGTAGCGTTGCGCGCCGTCGTACGCGAGGCGGATGAGCGCGTCGTTCGTGCTCGTGCGGTGCTGCTCGGCGTAGCGGGCGACGGTCTCGGCGAGGTCGTCGGGGACGCGCAGGGTCGTGCGGGCGCCGGCGCGTCTCGGCGCGCGCGGTCTGCGGGCGGATCTGCGGGGTCTCGGGGCCACGAGCAGCGAAGCTATCACGCAGCCGAAGCTAGCGCATCAAATGATGCGTGTCTGTGTCGAAATGCAACTTAACTGCCGCAAATCGGCATCAAAGGAAGCACTTCCCCTCGCCGCGATACGTCGGCACCGTCTCGACGACACGGTCGCCCTCGATCAGGTGCAGCTCGGCGAAGCGCTCGCACAGCTCGCCGGCCTTCGCATGGCGCAGCCACACGCGGTCGCCGATCCGCAGGCCGTCTGCCGCGGTCCCGAGCAGCGGCGTCTGCACCTCGCCGGCGCCCTCGCGGCCGTCGAGTCGCAGGCCGGCGGGGAGGACGGGCCGCGGCAGGCGCGCGCGGTCGCCGGAGCCGGACGCGAGATAGCCGCCGCCGAGGGCGGTCACGACGCCGCGCCCCGGCCGTCGCACGACGGGGAGCGCGAAAAGCGCCGCGGGCAGTGGTCTGAAGCGCGAGTAGGCGTCGAACAGCGTCGGGCCGTAGAGCCCCGATCCGGCGGCGATCTCGGTGACGGCCGGCTCGGCGCCGGTCGACTCGATCGAGCCTGTGCCGCCGCCGTTGACGAATTCGAGCGGCGCGACCGCTTCGACGGCCGCCACGATCGCCGCACGGCGAGCGGCCAGCTCCCGCGCGGAGGCACGCTGCACGGCGCGCAGCGCGAGCCCCAGCAGCGGCTTGCCGGGCGGGCGGTCGCCCAGCCCGGCGATCTGCGCCTCGTAGGCCATCAGCCCGACGAGCCGCAGCGACGGCCGCGCGACGATCTCGCGCGCGAGCGCGGCGACCTGCTCCGGCGTATGCAGCGGCGAGCGCTTGACGCCGACGTGCACCCGCCCCCCGAGCGGCCGCCAGCTCGCGTCGGCGTCGATGCAGACGCGCACGGGGCGCCAGGGCAACCCTTCGGGCGGCGTCGTGTGCGCCACGATCAGGTCGAGCTGCTCGACGTCGTCCACCATCACCGCGATCTCGGCGTCGTCGTCGCGCACCGCCAGCGCGCGCAGCGCTGCGCGATCCGCTGTCGGGTAGGCGACGACGATGTCGCGCAGGCCGTGGTCGGCCAGCCACAGCGCCTCCGGCAGCGTGTACGCAAGGACCCCGCGGAAGCCCGGGTCGAGCGCCAGCGTGCGCCGCAGGACCGTGCGACAGCGGATCGACTTGCTCGCGAGGCGGATCGGCCGGCCTGCGGCGCGCCGCAGCATGTCGCGCGCGTTCGCGCGCAGGGCGTCGAGGTCGACCGCCGCGAACGGCGCGTCGAGGTCCGCGGTGGCGCGGTCGAGACGCGCGAGCTGGTCGGCAGTGCCGGGCATTCCGGCGACCCTACCGGCCCGCTCGCCGGCGCCGGCGAGGGTCGGCACGCAGGGGCTTCGCGGCACGCGGGCGTGCGCCGCGCCGGCGCGCCATTCGCGATCGCGTTCGACATTCCTGCCGCAAACCCGCTAGTCTGCCGCCCTTCGCTTGTACCCAGCCGAGTCCCTGGCACAGCAAAAGCCGGGGAGCGGGGGAACCAAAGAGGCCCGTCGACACGGGACTCAGGGGCGAGTCGTCGCAACCGCGACGTAGCGCTGCTCTTTCTGCGCGAGCCCGTCAGCTAACCCCGCAGGCGCCCGAAAGAGAAGGGGTTTGCACCCGTGTCGTCCAGGTTCGCGCCGGTTGCCCGGCGCTCGCGTTTCGTCATCGTCCTCGCCGTGCTCGTCGCGGCGCTCGCACCCTCGGCGGCGCTCGCCGCGCAGCATCTCGGCGACCGCGCGCTCCACGAGGGCGACCGCGGCCACGACGTGCGCGTGCTGCAGGACTACCTCACGCGCGCCGGCTACGCCACGCCGATCGCCGGCGTCTTCGGCCCGGAGACGCTGGGCAACGTCAAGCGCTTCCAGCACGCCCACCACCTGACGTCCGACGGGGTCGTCGGCTCCGGCACGGTGAGCGCGCTGCGCGCGGTCGCCGCGAAGCGCGCCTCGGCGCAGCAGCCGCAGGGTGGGACGGGCGGCGGCACGGAGCACATGGGCGACCGCACGCTGAAGAAGGGGATGAGAGGCCACGACGTGCGCGTGCTGCAGGACTTCCTCACGCGCGCCGGCTTCCAGACGCCGATCGTCGGCAACTTCGGGCCCGAGACGCTCGCGAACGTCAAGCGCTTCCAGAAGGCGCACGGCCTGAAGGCCGACGGCGTCGTCGGCGCTTCGACGGTGCAGGCCCTGCGCAGCCTCAGCGACAGCGCCGGCAACAGCGGTACGCCGGTCGACGCGCCGGTCGGCCACGCGCGCCTGCTGTCGAACGGCACCGCCGTCGCGCCCGCGGATGCGCCGGCCGCGATCAAGGGCGTGATCGCTGCGGCCAACCGCATCGCGACGAAGCCCTACATCTACGGCGGCGGTCACGGGACGTGGAACGACGCCGGCTACGACTGCTCGGGCTCCGTCAGCTACGCACTCCACGGCGGCGGGCTGATCGACACGCAGCTCGACTCGACCAGCTTCGAGTCGTGGGGCTCGAGCGGCAGCGGGCGCTGGATCACGATCTACGCCAACGGCGGCCACGCGTGGATGACGATCGCCGGCCTGCGCTTCGACACGAGCGGCGCGGACCCGTCGCGCTGGCAGTCGGACATGCGCTCGTCCGGCGGCTACGTCGTGCGCCACCCGACGGGCTTCTGAGCGTCCCGGCCAAAACCGGCGTGCCGGTGCCGGCCACAACCGGCGTGCATGCTCCAGGCCGCCGTTAGCATCGGCCGCATGTCCGCACTCGCCGATTCCTACGCCCTGACCGACGACCAGCTCGCCTTCCGCGACACGATCCGCCAGATGGTGCGCGAGCGCGTCGCGCCCCGTGCTGCGGAGATCGACGAGAAGGCCGAGTATCCGTGGGACCTCCGCCAGCTGTTCGCCGAGCACGACCTGTTCGGCCTGCCGTTCGAGGAGGAGCACGGCGGCACCGGCACCGGCGCGCTGATGCTCTGCATCGCGATCGAGGAGGTCGCGAAGGCGTGCGCCTCCAGCGCGCTCATGCTCGCCGTGCAGGATCTCGGCACGCTCCCGATCAGACTGTTCGGCAGCGAGGAGCTGAAGGCGCGCTTCCTGCCGAAGTGCGCGACCGGCGAGTGGTCCCCGGCGTTCGCGCTGTCCGAGCCGGAGGCCGGCTCGGATCCAGGCGGCATGATCTGCAAGGCCGTGCGCGACGGCGACGAGTGGGTCGTCAGCGGCACGAAGAACTGGATCACGAATCTCGGCATCGCCGACTTCTACGTCGTCTTCGCGGTCACGGATCCGAAGGCCGGCCGCTCGCGCGGCATCAGCGCGTTCGTGGTCGAGAGAGACCGCCCCGGCTTCAGCGTCGGCAAGCTCGAGAGAAAGCTCGGCATCAAGGGCTCCCCGACCGGCCAGCCGATCTTCGACGATGTGCGGATCCCGGCCGCGAACCTGATCGGCGAGGTCGACAAGGGCATGCACGTCGCGCTCGGCACGCTCGACTGGTCGCGCCTCGGCATCGGCGCGCAGGCGCTCGGGATCGCCCAGGGCGCGACCGACTACGCCGCCGCCTACGCGCGCGAGCGCAGACAGTTCGGCCAGCCGATCAACGCCTTCCAGGCGATTCAGTTCAAGCTGGCCGACATGGAGACGGGCTGCGCCGCCGGCCGCGAGCTGCTCTACCAGGCCGCTGCCAAGGCCGACCGCGGCGACAGAGATCAGGGCAAATACTCCGCGATGGCGAAGCTGTTCAACTCCGACAACGCGATGCGCGTGACCGTCGAGGCGATCCAGGTGCTCGGCGGCTACGGCTACGTGAACGAGTACCCGGTCGAGCGGATGCTGCGCGACGCGAAGATCACGCAGATCTACGAGGGCACGAACGAGATCCAGCGCCTCGTGATCGCGCGCACGCTGCGCTGAGGCAGGCTGCCGCCACGGGCCGCTGCGGTCGCCGGGCGCGGGCCGAGCGGCTACGCTCGGACGATGTTCTCGAGACTCCCGACCGGCGCCCAGGTCGCCTGGTCGGCGCTCGCCGCCTTCACGCTCGCGATCCTCGCGATCACCGCGGTGGAAGGCTTCGCGACGACCTACCCGCTGCGGCTGCTGCAGGGGATCGCCGTCGCGCTCGGGAGCGCGCTCGTCGTCGCGTTCGTGCTCGCGCTCGTCACCGGGCGCCTCGCCGACTGGCGCAACCCGCGCTCGGAGCGCGATTTCGACGCGCTCGTGGAGCGCAGCGAGCAGCTCGCGCGCGACGGCATGTCGGGCGAAGGCGACGACGAGCTGGACGACGACGGTGACGACGATTACGGCATCGACCCGTGGAACGAGGAGGACTTCAAGGCGCTGGTGCGCTCCGCGCTCGACGAGCTGCCGCTCGAGTTCCATCGCGCGCTCGAGCACGTCGCCGTCGTCGTGGGGACTGAAGGGCGCAAGTACCACGCGTACGGGATCTACCACGGCCCGACCGTCGCCCACGACGGCTTCGCGCGCATCGTCGTCTTCCAGGACACGATCGTGCGCGACTTCGGCCACGACCTCGACCTGCTGCGCGCCCAGGTCGTCCGCACCGTCCGCCACGAGCTCGCTCACCACCTCGGCTGGGACGAGGACGGCGTGCGGGGGCTGGGGCTCTAACGTCGGTCAGGCCCGGGCGGGCATGAGCGCTACGTCGTAGCGCTCGATCGTCGCGTCGGCAGTGACGAGCGTCAACTGCTCGGCCTGTGCTTGTGCGACGAGCATGCGATCGAACGGGTCGCGATGATGGGCGGGAAGCTCCGCGGCGCGGACGACGTGCGTCAGCGTGACGTCGAGCAGGTCGAAGCCGGCGGCGTTGAGCCGCGGGCCCGCGTCCTGCGGAACGGCCAGCATGCCCTTCGCGCGCTTGATCTCCAGCTCCCACACGCTCGCGGCGCTGACTACCGCGCGGTTGCCGTCGTCGCCGATCGCGGCGGCGACATCAGCCGCGAGCACGGGATTGGCCGCGGCGAACCAGACGATGACGTGGCTGTCGAGCAGCAGCCTCAATCGAGCATCCCGAACTCGCGGGCGATCTCCTCGTCCGCCTCGTCGAAGCGCGACATGTCGACCTGGCCCTTCCATGCGCCGTAGAAGGCAGCGCGTCGAGAGCGCGGTGAGCGCGGCACGAGATCGACGGGAGCGGCTCCCCTGCGTGTGATCGACACCAACTCGCCCCGCTCGACACGATCGAGGAGCTCTGGGAGACGGGTCGCTGCAATCTCGATGTCGACGACTGACATGCGACCACCGTAGATCGTGCGTCGGGAGCCGTCTACAGCACATCCATGGCAATCGGCGTCGGCGCGCCGCCGTTCGTCCTATCCTCCAGGGCAGGCCCCCGTGGAGTGCGACCGCCGGGGAAAACGCAGGCCCGTGGAGTGCGACCGCCGGGCACCTCATCGAAAGGAATCACCTCATGTCTGATGCCGTCATCGTCGACGCCGTCCGGACGCCGATCGGCCGTGCCGTCAAGGGCTCGCTGAAGGACGTCCGCGCCGACGACCTCGCCGCGATCCCCCTCAGAGCGCTCCTGGAGCGCAATCCGCAGCTCGACCCCGCCTCGATCGTCGACGTGATGATGGGCGCGGCCGCCGGAGAGGGCGAGCAGGGCTACAACGTCGCCCGCAACGCGCTGCTGCTCGCCGGCTACCCGGTGTCGGTCCCCGGCACGACCGTCAACCGCTTCTGCGCCTCGTCGCTGCAGACGATCCGCATGGCCTTCCATGCGATCAGAGCGGGCGAGGGCGACACCTACGTCGCCTCCGGCGTCGAGGCCGTCTCGCGCCTCGGCGGGGGCGCGCCGCTGCCGTTCCACCCGCAGCTCGACGGCTCCGAGGGCTCGCTCGTCAACGTCTACATCCCGATGGGCCTGACGGCCGAGAACGTCGCCGAGCGGGAGGGCGTCTCGCGCGAGGCGCAGGACCGCTGGGCCGCGATCTCGCAGCAGCGCGCGGTCGAGGCGCAGGCCTCCGGCCACTTCGACTCCGAGATCGTCCCGGTCGTCGTCGCCGAGCACACGGCGACGAACGAGCAGGGCGACGAGGTCGTCGTGCCCGAGTCGACCGTCACGAAGGACGACGGTCCGCGCCCCGGCACGACAGAGGAGAAGCTGGCGCAGCTGAAGCCGGCGTTCAAGCCGGACGGCACCGTCACGGCCGGCAACGCCTGCCCGCTCAACGACGGCGCCGCCGCGGTGCTCGTGATGTCGGAGGAGAAGGCGCGCGAGCTGGGCATGAAGCCGAAGGCGCGCATCATCGCGTCCGCGGTCGCCTCGATCGAGCCGGAGTACATGGGCCTGGGCCCGATCCCTGCCGTCCGCAACGTGCTCGCGCAGGCTGGCATGACGATGGGCGACGTCGACGTCGTCGAGCTGAACGAGGCGTTCGCCGCGCAGGTCGTCCCGTGCCAGGAGGCGTGGGGCATCGCCGACGAGCAGCTGAACCCGTTCGGCGGCGCGATCGCGCTCGGCCACCCGTTCGGGATGACCGGCGCCCGCATCATGACGACGCTGCTCAACGACCTCGAGACGCTCGACAAGACGATCGGGCTCGAGACGATGTGCGTCGCCGGCGGGATGGGCATGGCAATGCTCGTCGAGCGCCTCTCCTGACCGTCTGAGGAACCCGTCTCGCGGCGCTGGATCGCCCGGCGGTCCCATTCACAGGCAACCAGTCTGCTCATGGGATCGCCGGACGCCCAGCATCCGCGATCTGGGCGCCCTCAGACGGCAGGAGTGCGTTTGCGAGGGTGCGCACCGGCGCGGCCGGTGCCGCCAGGCGGTAGTGGCTGGGCCGTGCGCCGCCAGGCAGCCGACCCCGGCAGAGAGTTCGGGGCCGGCCACCCGACGTGTGCTGCGCGGGATGGGGGGACCGACCGCGCGCAACTCGTGCGACACGGTGTAGACGCGGCGGGGTGGCCGAGGTTGGAAAGTTGCGTGCGACGAGCGTCGCGTCGCGTCAGCCGCCGTGGCCGTGCGTGCCCGACTGGCCGGGCGGCGTGCCGCCGTGCCCTGGCGCGTCGCCGCTGTGGGCGGGGGAGCCGTCGTTCCCGGCGCCCGGAGGGCCGCTCTGCCGTGGAGGCGTGCCGCCTTGTCCGGGCGGCGTGCCGCCGTGGCCAGGCGCGTCGCCGCTGTGACCCGGCGAAGAGCCGCCCTGGTCTGGCGGGACGCCGGCCTGCGCGGGCGGCGGCTGCGTGCTTCCGGCGCTCGTGCCGGACTGCGCCGGCGGCGTTGCGACGCCGGCCGCGGCGTTGCTGCCGCCGACGGTTGCGCTACCGCCGGGGGCGGCCTGCGACGAGGGGGTGCGAGGGTCGGCCAGCAGGGGTCGCGCGGCCGGCTGCGTGCGCGCCGCTCGCGGCACGCGCACGGCGATCGGCCGCGGATGGGAGACGGATCTTCCGCGGTGCGCATGCGCCGCATGCGGGAGCCGATCGGGCACGGCCGTCCGCGCTGCCGGCCCGGCGTGTGACGCGGTCGTCGCCGGACGCGTCGGCGCCTGTGCGTCGTGGCGCACGGCGAGTGCTCCGCCGCCCGCGACGGCGCCCGCGACTGCGATCGAGACCGCGACCTTCGCCGCCGACGACGCCAGTGCGCCGCCAAGCATCCCGCCCGCTGTGCCCGTCGAGACGGCGCCGTGCGCGCTCCCGAGCCCGCCGAGCACGGTCGCCTTCAGCGCCGCGCCCGGGACCACCGGCAGCGCGAGCGCGAGCAGCTTGCGCTGGCGCGTGACCTCCGCCTTGAACGCGCGGCAGCCGTCGCACGTGCGCAGGTGGCGCCGCAGCGGCCCGCGCCGCAGCGCCCCGCCGCTCGCGCTCGCCAGCTCGACGCGGATCGCCTCGCACGGCGTCGCGCGCGCCTCGCGGCTCGCCGCCAGGGAGGTGCGCGCCTGGAAGACGAGCGCCTTGACCTTCTCGCGCGGGCAGCCGAGCACGGCCGCGGCGCCCGCGTGGTCGAGCGCGCCCAACTCGGTGAGCAGCAGCGCCGTGCGCTGGTCCTCCGGCAGGTGGCCGAGGTCGGCGAGCAGCTCGCGCACGGCCTCGCGCCGCTCGACGGTGACGAGCAGCCCGTCGACCGCCGGCTCGGCGTGCTCGAGCGGGACGTGCGCGCGCCGCATTCGCAGCAGCGAGACACAGCGGTTGCGGGCGATCGCGAACAGCCATGGGCGCAGGTCGAGCGGCCGGGCGCCGACGGCAAGCTGCCGGAAGGCTGCCAGGAACGTGTGCTGGAGTACGTCCTCGGCCTCCTCGCGCGAGCCGAGCATGTGGCGGCAGAAGCCGAGGATCGCGGCGTGGTGGCGGTCGTAGAGCGCTTCGAACGCTGCATCGTCCCCGGCGCCCGCGAGCGCGACGAGCCGCGCGTCGCCGGCCAGGCTCAGCAGGCGTGCAGACGGGCGGGCGCTCCCCGCTCGCGCCACCGCGACGGATCCATCCTCCATGCGGGCATTATCCGCGCTCGGGGATGTGAACGAGCGTTCAGGCGGGCGCGCCGAGCGACAGCGCGAAGAGCTTCTGCGGGTCCATGTACCAGCCGTCGAGCGCGAGGCCGGCGGCAGCGAAGTCCTCGGCGACGCGCTCGGGCGTGAACTTCGCGCTGATCTCGGTGCGGATCTCCTCGCCGGCGTCCAGCTCGACGTGCAGGCCGAGCGCTTCGACGCGCACGTCGCAGGCGCGGCGTGCGCGCAGCCGCATCTCGATCCACTCGTTGCGGCGGTCGAAGAAGGCGACATGGTCGAACTCGGCGAGCGGGAAGTCGGCGTCCAGCTCGCGATTCAGGACGCGCAGGACGTTGCGGTTGAACTCGGCCGTCACGCCGGCGTCGTCGTCGTAGGCGGCCTCGATCACGCGCGGGTCCTTGACGAGGTCGGTGCCGAGCAGCAGGCGGTCGTCGGGGCCGAGCAGCGCGGCGATCTCGCGCAGCAGGCGGCGGCGGCTGCCGGGCGGGAAGTTGCCGATCGTGCCGCCGAGCAGCGCGACGATGCGCGGCTCGCCGGGCGTCGGGGGCGGGATGCGGTCGAGGTGGCGCTCGAAGTCGCCGATCACGCCGTGGACGCGCAGCCCCGGGTACTCCTCGACGAGCGCTTCCGCGCTCGCGCGCACGACCGACTCGGCGACGTCGAACGGCACGTAGCGGCGCAGCTGGCCGGCGGCCGCCATCGCGTCGAGCAGCACGCGCGTCTTCGCGGCCGTGCCGGAGCCCAGCTCGACCAGCTCCGCGGCGCCGGTGTCGGCGACGATCGCCTCGGCGTTCGCCTGCAGGATCGCCCGCTCGGCGCGCGTCGGGTAGTACTCGGGCAGCTCGGTGATGCGGTCGAACAGCTCGCAGCCGTGCGCGTCGTAGAAGTGCTTCGGCGGCAGCTCCTTGAACGGCCGCGTGAGGCCGTCGAGCACGTCCTCGGCGAGGCCGCGCTCGTGCGCCTCGTCGAGGTGGTCGTCGATCGTGACGTCGGGTTGGAAGGTCGAGGACATTGGGGTTCGATCACGCGTCCTTCGCTATGCGCAGGCCGGCGAAGATCTGCCGGCGCTGCGGGTGGTCCCAGTTGCGGAAGGTCGGCGTGGCGACGCGCGCACGCGTCGCCCACGAGCCGCCGCGCAGCACGCGGTAGTCGCCGCCGAAGAAGACCTCGGAGTACTCGCGGTAGGGATATGCCGCAAAGCCGGGGTAGCCGTCGAAGCCGCCGGCGGTCCACTCCCACGTGTCGCCGATCATGCCGAGGCAGCCGCTGGGGGAGGCGCCGGCGGGGTGCGCGCCGGCGGGAAGCGTGCCGAACGCGCGCTGGTCGACGTTCGCATGCGAGGCGATCGCGTCGTGGGCGGGCTCCTCGCCCCACGGCTGGGGCCGGGCCGTCCCGGTCTCGTAGTCCCAGGTCGCCGCCTTCTCCCACTCGGCCTCGGTGGGGAGGCGAGCGCCGTGCGCGCGGGCGAAGGCGTCGGCCTCGAACCAGGAGACATGGACGACCGGCTTGCTCGGGTCGAGCGGCTCGCAGCGGTCCATGCGCCACTCGCGCCCGTCGGCCGTCCACCCGGCGGGGCGCTCGATGTCGTACTCCTCCTTCCACGCCCACGCCTCGCGCGTCCACCATTCCGGGCGGGCGTAGCCGCCGCCGGCGACGAACTCGAGGAACGCACCGTTCGTGACGGCCGTGCGGCCGATGCGGAAGGCGGGCAGCTCGAGCCCGTGGCGGGGCCGCTCGTTGTCGTAGGCGAAGCCGTCGGCGGGCGCGCCGATCGTGCATGGCCCGGCGGGGACCTCGACCAGCTCGAGGCCGGTGGCGCTGGCAAGTGCGCCGCCGGTGGCCGCGTCCGGCGCGGTGGGCGCCGGCAGGTGCGCCAGCTCCATCGTCTGCAGCATCGTCTCGGTGTGCTGCTGCTCGTGGCGCAGCACCAGCTCGTGCAGCAGCGGGTCGACGGGCAGCTCGGCCGCGCGCTCGCGCACGGCCGCGAGGTAGGCGAGCGCGTCGGCGCGGCGCAGGTAGGGCAGGTCGCCGCGATCGGCGCGCGGCGTCTCGAACGCGTCGTAGACCTCCGCGAGGTCGGGCCGCAGCAGCGGCAGTCCGGCGCCGCGGTGGGCGAGCCACAGGTCCTCGAACGCGGCGATGTGGCCGAGATCCCACACGAGCGGGCTCATGAGCGGCGAGTGGACGCGCTCGAGCGTCTCGTCGTCGAGGTGCGCGACGAGCGCCAGCGTGCGTGCGCGTGTGTCGCTCAGCGCTTCGAGCACGTCCCCTGTCGCGCCCGGCGGCGCTGCCGTCTCGCTCGGCATCCCCGTCAGTCTGTCACGTCGCGCCGCCCGTGAAACCACCTGCGGGCGGAAACGTCACGAGTTCGTAAGGAGCGCCTAGGCTCCCGCGGCCGCGCGGTCGGCGATCAGCTCGACCGTTGCGCCGTCGCCGAGCAGGCTCGCCGGGACGTGCCGGCTGGGGCCCGTGCGCATCCCCGCGACCGCCGCCGCCTTGCCCGCGCCCGCCGTCAGCACGACGATCGCGCGCGCGGCGCGCAGCACGGGCAGCGTCAGCGTCACGCGGTCGGGCGGCGGCTTTCTGCCGCGCACTGCGACGCACAGCCGCTCGCGCTCCTCCAGCACAGGGTCGTCGGGGAACAGCGACGCAGTGTGGCCGTCCTCGCCGAGGCCGAGCAGCGCGAGGTCGAGGATCGGCGGGGCGCCCGGGAGCGCGGCGCGCAGCTCGCGCTCGTAGGCGGCTGCTGCCGCCGGCGGATCGCCGTCGCCCGCGCCGGGCAGCGCGTGGACGAGCGGCGGCGCCGTCCCCGCCGGCAGGCGCGCGAGCAGCGTCCGCGCGACCAGCGCGTGGTTGCTGTCGGCGTCGTCGAGTGGCACGCAGCGCTCGTCGCCGAACCACAGGTGCACGTCGCGCCAGTCGGCCACGATCTGCGCCAGCAGCTCGTACGTGCGCGCCGGCGTGCTGCCGCCGGCGAGCGCGAGGTGCGCGGCGCCGCGCGCAGCGCGGGCGGCGTCGATCGCCTCGGCGACCCGCTCTGCGCAGGTGCGCGCGGCGGCCTCCGCGTCGTCGACGACGGTCAGCTCGATCATGCGTCCCGCTCCCCGAGCCCGTCGAGCAGGGCGGCGAGCGCGGGCTCATAGCCCGGCGTCGGAGTGTCGAACATCCCGAGCGCGGCGGCGAACGCGCGCGCCGGGTTCGGCGAGGCGACCGGCGCGCGCAGCGCGATCCGCTCCGCGCCGGCGTGCAGCGCGAGCGCGTGGATGCCGGTCAGGTCGGGCACCTCCGGCGGCCGGAGCGCGAGCGCGACCTCGCCGCCGTCGGGGCGGTGCGCGCGGCCCGTCCAGCCGCCGGGCTCCAAAGCGAGCCGCTCGATCGCCCAGCCGGCGCGCGCGGCGATCCAGCCGGCCAGCAGCAGGGCGCTCGCCTGCTGGGGCGCGCAGGAGCGCAGCTCGACGCGATCCGCGCGCGCGAGCAGCGCGCGCGCCGCCGGATCGTCGAAGCGCGCGGCCACGTGGCGGCGCCAGCGCCGCAGGCGCAGCCAGGCGACGTCGCGCACCCGGCTGACGTCGAGCGCGGCGGCGCGCCTGAACGCGGCCGGCAGCGCCGCGCCACTGGCGGCGGCGGAGTCGACGACGATCGCGTCGGCGAGCGTCGCGAGCGGGTCCTGCGCGCGGCTCGCGCGCGTGCCCGGCAGCCACAGCACGGTCGGCAGGCCGGCGACGCGCAGCGGGCGCACGAGCGAGTCGGCGTGCGCGAGCCGCTCGGCCCCGGCGACGAGCAGCGCCATGTCGTGACAGTGCCCGGCGCAGCCCGCGCCCGTCCCGATCGTGCAGTCGATCGCGACGGTCGCGTCGAGTCGCGGGGCGGCGCCCTCGCGCACGACGATCGTGCGCGACGGATGGCGGTCGGCGAGGCCTGCGAGCTGGGCGGCGAGCGTGTCGGCGTCCACGTCGCCGCCGGGCGCGACGAGCAGGTTGAGCGTGCGCGTCGCGGCGTGGCCGTGCTCGTGGCGCGCGTGCTCGCGGTTGAGCGCCATCAGCCGCTCGGCGACCTCGTTCGCGCCGACGTCCTCGCCGTGCCACTCGCTGCGCTCGGCGGCGAGCGCGCTCACAGTGACCGCCACGCGCGTCCGTCGGCGGCGAGCAGCGCGTCGGCGGCGGCCGGTCCGGCGCTGCCGGCCGCGTACGGCTGCGGCTCGCCGACCCCCGGCTCCGCCGGCGGTGCCCCCTCGTTCGCCCACGCGGCGAGCACCGGGTCGACGACCTGCCACGCGGCCTCGACCTCGTCGGCGCGCGTGAACAGCGTCGCGTCGCCGAGCAGCGCGTCGTGCAGCAGCCGCTCGTACGCCTCCGGCGACTCGCGCAGGAACGACGTGCCGTACTGGAAGTCCATCTGCACCGGGCGCACGGCCAGCGCGGTGCCCGGCGTCTTGGCGGCGATCTGCAGCGTCGCGCCCTCGTTCGGCTGCACGGAGATGACCAGCTCGTTCGGCGGCGGCGGCGCGTCGAGGCTGCGGAACGGCTGGTGCGGCACCGGTCTGAAGACGATCGCGATCTCCGTCGCGCGCAGTGGCAGGCGCTTGCCGGTGCGCAGGTAGAAGGGCACGCCGGCCCAGCGCCAGTTGTCGATCTCGACGCGCAGCGCGGCGTACGTGTCGGTGCGCGAGCCGGCCGGGACGTCCTCCTCGTCGCGGTAGCCGGACACCTGCTCCCCCGCGATCCAACCGGCCGTGTACTGCCCGCGCACGGCGTCGCTCGCCGGGTCGAGCGGGCGCACGGCGTGCAGCGCCTTCGCCTTCTCGTCGCGCACGAGGTCGGCGTCGAAGCTCGCCGGCGGCTCCATCGCGACGAGGCTCAGGAGCTGGAGCGCGTGGTTCTGGATCACGTCGCGCAGCGCGCCGGCGCGGTCGTAGTAGCCGGCGCGGTGGCCGATCCCGAGGTCCTCGGCGACGGTGATCTGCACGTGGTCGATCGCGGTGCGGTTCCACAGCGGCTCGAAGATGCCGTTGCCGAAGCGCAGCACCAGCAGGTTCTGGACCGTCTCCTTGCCGAGGTAGTGGTCGATGCGGAAGACCTGGCGCTCCTCGAACGACTCGTCGATCGCCGCGTTCAGCTCGCGCGCGGTCGCGAGGTCGTGCCCGAACGGCTTCTCGATCAACAGGCGCGTCGGCGGGTCGGCGCCGCGGCCGAGGCCCGCCTCGCACAGGCTGCGCGCCGTGTCGGCGAAGAAGGCGGGGGAGATCGCGAGGTAGAAGAGCCGCTGCGAGGGCTCGCCATCCTCGCGGTCGCCCTCGTCGAGGCGCGATGCGAGCGACGCGTACAGCGCCGGGTCGCCGTACGTGCCGGTGACGACGCCGATGCGCGGCTCGAGCGCCTCCCACAGGCGGTCGTCGAGCGGGCGGCGCGCGTGCGCGTCGATCGCGTCGCGCGCGTGAGCGCGGAACGACGCCTCGTCGTGGTTGCGCACGACCGCGAGCAGGCGAAAGCGCTCGGGCAGGCGCCCGTCGGCCAGCAGGTCGTAGATCGCCGGCAGCAGCTTGCGCGCGGCGAGGTCGCCGGTGGCGCCGAACAGCACGAGCGTCGACGGCGGCGGCAGCCGCTCGTCGACGTCCTGCGCGAACGGATTCGCGGGGGCGGTGACGGGTGCCTGTGCCGTGCTCACGCGAGCGCCGCGGCCAGCGCGGCGATCCCGGCGGCGGCGTCCCCGCCGCTCAGCTCGATCCGCAGGAACGGCAGCTCGTGCGAGCCCAGCGCCTGCCCGTCGCCGATCGCCTGCGCGCGCACGAGCGCGGCGAAGTCGTACTGCTGGCCCGGGATCTCGACCTTCGTGCTGCTGCTGTCCACGAGCTGTACGAACACGCCGATCGGCGCGCCGCCCTTGTGCAGCTGCCCGGTCGAGTGGAGGAAGCGCGGCCCGTACCCGACCGTCGTGGCCGAGTGCGTGCGGTGGCGAAGCACCCTGCGCAGCTCGGTCAGCGCCGCGTCGACGGCCGGATCGGGCGCGAGGTAGGCCATCGTCGCCACGTAGGAGCCGGCGCCGGCGTGCGCGTTCAGCAGATCGCTCAGCGCGGTGGCCGCCTCCTCGCCGCTCACCGAGCCGGCGTCGGCGGGCGGGAAGGACCCGTTGCGCACGTACGCCTCGATCGTCGCGACCGTCAGGTCCTTCGCCGCCTGCACGTTCGGCTGGTCGAACGAGTCGATCTCGAGCACCACGCCGGCGACGGCGATCGCCATCTCCGCGTGGAACATCACGGCGCCGAGGTCGATCTTCTGCTCGAACGGGATCACGATCACGGGATGACCGGCGTCGGCGAGCGCTTCGAGCCGGCTGGCGCGCTCGGCGTCGCCCTCGCCTCTGCCGTGCTGCAGGTGCAGGAAGACGCGGTCCTCGCCATACTCGCCGGGGTCGCCGAGCGGCTCGTCGGCGATCGGGACGATCCCCTTGCCGTGCTTGCCGGTGCTCTCGGCGACGAGCTGCTCGATCCACAGCCCGGTCGAGTCCAGCGGCGCGTCGATCACGAGCGTGAGCTTGTCGCGGCCGGAGGTCGCCAGCTCGCCGAGCGCGAGCCCGAGCCACAGCGCCGGCGCGTCGCCGGGCGCCAGCGACGGGTCGGCCGCGCGCGCGGCGATCTCGGCCCGCTCCAGCAGCCCGCGCACGTCGGCGCCGATCAGCGCCGCCGGCACGACGCCGAACGCGCTCAGTGCCGAGTAGCGCCCACCGATGTCGGGGGCGCCGTGGAAGACGCGGCGGAAGCCCTGCTCCTGCGCGAGCGCCTCGAGCTTCGTGCCCGGGTCCGTCACCGCGGCCCACTGCCGGCCGTCGGAGACCAGCGCGTGGAAGTGCGCGTGCATCGAGCGCGGCTCCAGCGTCCCGCCGGACTTCGAGGAGACGAGAAAGAGCGTCTTGTCGAGCGGCAGCTTCGCCTGCAGCCCGGCGACGGCGTCGGGGTGCGTCGAGTCGAGCACGTGCAGTTGCAGGTAGCCGTCGGCGGTGCCGAACGTCTGCCGGAACACCTCCGGCGCGAGCGACGAGCCGCCCATCCCGAGCAGCGCGCAGTCGGTGAAGCCCTCGGCGCGCAGCTCCTCCACGAACGCGAGCACGTCGTCGAGGTGCTCCAGCGACTGCTCGGCGATCGTCAGCCAGCCGAGCCGCTCGGACGGCTTGTCGTCGCCCGGGCCCCACAGCGAGTCGTCCTTGGACCACACGCGCCGCAGCACGTTCTGCTCGCAGCCCCACGCGGCGCGCGCGCCGATCGCGCGCGCCTGCCCGTCTGTGAGATGCGCCTCGATGCTCGACGGCTCGCCCGCGAGCACGGCGGCGCGTCGCTGCTCGATCCCGGCCAGCAGCGTGTCCATCGCGTTCGCGAACGCGATGATGCCCGCCTCCAGCAGCTCGTCCGTGACCTCGTCCATCGAGACGCCGGCGGCCTCGACCGCGGCGATCGCCGCGTGCGCCGCGGGGGCGGCGTCGGGCAGGTGCGGATCGATCGCGGCGCCGTGGTCCTGGTAGGCGAGCAGCGTCGCGAGCGGCATCGTGTTGACCGTCTCGGGCCCGGCCAGCTCGGCGACGTACTTGACGTCGGAGTAGGCGGGGTCCTTCGTGCCGGTGGAGGCCCACAGCAGCCGCTGCGGGCGGGCGCCCTGCGCCGCCAGCGCGGCGAAGCGCTCGCCGCCGACCAGCGTCTGCCAGCGCTCGTAGGCGAGCTGCGCGTTCGCGACAGCCGCCTGCCCGCACAGCTCCTCTCTGCCGAGCGCCTTGAGGCGCTTGTCGACGGCGGTGTCGACGCGCGAGACGAAGAACGAGGCGACGGACGCGACGTGGTCGACCGGCTTGCCGGCGGCCGCCCGGTCCTCCAGCCCCGCCAGCCACGCCTCGGCGATCGACGCCCACGCATCGAGCGAGAACAGCAGCGTCACGTTGACGTTGATCCCGTCTGCGATCGCGGCGCGGATCGCGCCGACGCCCTCGGGCGTGCCGGGGATCTTGATCATCACGTTCGGCCGATCGACGCGCGCCCAGTAGTCGCGCGCCATCGCGAGCGTGCCGTCGGTGTCGCGCGCGAGCCCGGGCGCGACCTCCAGCGAGACGTAGCCGTCGACCCCGCCGGTGCGCTCCCACACGGGCCGCAGCACGTCGGCGGCGCCCTGCACGTCGGCGATCGCGAGGTCCTCGTAGATCGCCTGCACGTCCGCGCCGTTCGTCGTCAGCTCGGCGAGCCGCGCGTCGTAGTCGGGGCTGCCGAGGATCGCCTGCTCGAAGATCGACGGGTTCGAGGTGACGCCGACGACACCGTCCTCGCGCACGAGCCGCTCGAGATCCCCGCCGGTCAGCATCGAGCGGCGGATCGAGTCGAGCCAGGCGCTGGTGCCGAGCTCGGCCAGCCGGCCGATCGGCGTGGTCGCGGGGACGGTGCTCATGGGTGGCGGTCTCCTGTCACGGGGGTCTCGGTGATCGGCTGCTGCGGGGGAAGTGCGTCGAGGCCGTCGCGCTCGAGCGCCGCGACCTGGCCGAGGCGGCGGACGTGGCGCTCCTCGCCGCTGAAGCGCGCGTCCGCGAACGTGCGCACCAGCTCGCCCGCCATCGCGGGGCCGATCACGCGCGCTCCGAGGCACAGCACGTTGAGATCATCGTGCTCGACGCACTGGTGCGCGGTGTAAGAGTCGTGAACGGTCGCCGCGCGGATGCCGGGCAGCTTCGCGGCCGCCGCCGAGACGCCGGCGCCCGAGCCGCAGACGATCACGCCGCGCTCCGCGTCGCCGGCCGCGAGCGCGCGCGCGACGGCGACGACGGCGTACGGGTAGTCGTCCCAGGCGCCGGCGTCGAGCAGCTCGTGGCCGCCGTCCGCGAGCGCCGCCTCGACGGCGCCTCGCAACGGCACGCCGGCATGGTCGAAGCCGCAGGCGATCCTCATCTGCACGCAGGCTACATGCCCTGTCGTACGTGGCGGAAACGCGCCAGGTCAGTCGCGCGCGAGCGCGTAGCGCAGGTACAGCGAGCCGGCGCGCTCGAGCGCCCACACCAGCTCCAGCGCGGCCGGGTCGGCGAGCGGCGGGCCGTTGCTGATGGTCGGTCCCGAGCCGCCGCCCGCGAGCTGCGGCGCGAGCGTCAGGAACAGCTCGTCGACCAGGTCCTCGTGCAGCAGCGCGCCCATCAGCGTCGGGCCGCCCTCGCACAGCAGCGAGCGCACGCCGTGGTCGGCGCGCAGGCGGCGCAGCGCGTTCGTGAGCGTCAGCTCGGCCGGGTCGAGCCGCACGAGCGTGACGCGCGCGGCGCATGACGGCTCCGGCGCCTGCGTCGTCGTGAAGACGACGACGTGCGCCTCCGGCTCGGCGAACAGCGGGATCTCGAGCGGCAGCTCGCCGCTGCGGCTGACGGTCGCCACCAGCGGCTCCGGCGCGAGTCCGATCGCCTCGCGCGCGGCGCGCAGCTCGGGCCGTCTGACGGCGCGCCCGTACTGCTCGATCGCGAGCGTGCGCGTGCCGATCAGCAGCGCGTCGACCTGCGTGCGCAGGCGCCGGAAGACCTCCATGTCGCCGTCGTCGCCGATTGCGCCCGAGCGCCCGTCGACCGTCGCGCGCCCGTCGGCGGTCGTCGCGAAGTTCGTCACGACCCACGGCCGCTCGTCGTGCGCGCGCGCCGCGAGGCCCAGGCTCCCCAGCAGCTCTGCGCTGTCGACCGTCGCGGGGTCGGGGTGCAGGCGGCGGAAGTCCATCGCCGACGACCCTACCCGGCCGCCTGCGCTGGTAGCGTCCGCGCCCGCATGTCGGAGCCCAACCGCCCAGACCGCAACCTCGCGCTCGAGCTCGTGCGCGTCACCGAGGCCGCCGCGCTCGCCGCCGCGCGCCTCGTCGGGCGCGGCGACAAGGAGGCGGCCGACCAGGCCGCCGTCGACGCGATGCGCTTCGTGCTCGACTCGGTGGCGATGGACGGCCTCGTCGTGATCGGCGAGGGCGAGAAGGACGAGGCGCCGATGCTCTACAACGGCGAGCAGATCGGCAACGGCGAGCCGCCGCGTGTCGACATCGCCGTCGACCCGCTCGAGGGCACGCGCCTGACCGCGCTCGGGATGCCGAGCGCGCTCGCGGTGATCGCGCTCGCCGAGCGCGGCTCGATGTTCGACCCGGGCCCGTGCGTCTACATGGAGAAGATCGCCGGCGGCGAGGAGATCGCCGACCTGCTGTCGCTCGACCGGCCGCTGCCCGAGACGCTCGGGCTGATCGCCGAGCGCAAGGGCATGGGCATCGGCGACGTGACGGTCGTGATGCTCGACCGCCCGCGCCACGAGGAGGCGATGAAGCAGGTGCGCGAGGCCGGCGCCCGCATCCGCCTGATCCTCGACGGCGACGTCTCGGCGGCGCTGCTCGCGGTCAGCGACCGCTCGCCGGTCGACCTGCTGTGGGGCATTGGCGGGACGCCCGAGGGCGTCATCTCCGCTGCGGCGCTGAAGTGCATGGGCGGCCAGCTGCTCGGCCGCCTGTGGCCGCGCAACGACGACGAGCGCAGAGCGGCGCTCGACGCCGGCTACGACCTCGACAGAGTGCTCACGAGCGACGACCTCTGCAGAGGCGACGACGTCTTCTTCTCCGCCACCGGCGTGACCGACGGCGACGTGCTGCAAGGCGTCCGCTACCGCGGCTCCGGCGCGACGACCGAATCGCTCGTGATGCGCTCGCGCTCCGGCACGGTGCGCCGCGTCCACGCCCGCCACGACCGGGCGAAGCTGCGCGCGGTCACCGGCGGCCGCTACGGCTGAGCCGCGGCGAAGCGCGACATCGCCTCACCGGTGTGAAATAGGCTGCCCAATGTTCTGGTGCGTTGGGTGCTTCGATCTTCGTCGTCTCGTCGGCCGTTCGCGGTGGCACTCGTCGTTCTGGCTGGCGCCGGCGGCGTCGGCTTGTACGCCGCTCCGGCGGCGTGGGGGGCGAGCCGGCAGAGCCAGAACGTTGCGCTGATCCCGTCGGACTCCGATCCGAACGCGGGCACCCTGCAGACCTCGGGGACCGTCGACGGCGCGGACGCCGACTCCTTCGACGGCTTCGACTTCTCGTTCCTCGACGAGGGCTCGATCGATTCCCAGACGCTTGCGCAGTACGACACGGTCGTCCTCAACGAGGTCAACACGAGCGACCTCTCCGACGCGCAGGAGCAGGCGCTGGCGGGCTTCGTGACCGGCGGCGGGAAGCTGATCATCCACGACGCGGACGCGACCGTCGGCAACGACTACTCCTGGCTGCCGGTGCCGGCCGCGGCCGGTCAGTCGTGTCAGAACTGCGGCAACACGGACGGCACGGCTTCGGTCGTGGAGAACACCAGCCTCGTCTCGGACGACCCGAGCTCGCCGTCGTACGTCGACCTGAGCGAGCTGCCGGACAACACCGACGCCGTCGGAGACGCGAACGTCCTGCTCACGAACGATCCCCGCTGGAACTGGACGATGGAGGCGACGAACAGCCAGAACGTGCATGGCGCCGTCGGCGCCTACGCCTCCGACGGCGGCTTGGTCATCTACAACGGCTACGACACGGACAGCGCCGACACGCCCGAGCCGTCCGGCACCAACTGGCTCCAGAAGATGTGGTACCAGGAGCTCGCGCAGCAGTGGAACCCGGACGGGCTGCCGCACGACACTCCGGCGGGGTCGGGCGGCGGGCCGCAGGTGCACTGCGGTCGCGAGTCCGTCGCGATCGGCGTCGTCCAGGTCTGCGCTGACCAGATCTCGGGATCCGGCGCAGACATGGCCGCGAGCGGCAACGTGGTGCTCGACGCGGGCGTGTCGGTCGGCGACGGGCCGATCGCCATCGACCAGGACGCCAACCAGATCTCGACCGACGGCTCCGTGCCGATCACGCTGCTGCGGCGCGGCGGCAACCTGTCGCTCGGCCGCGCGAGCCTGACGATCGACGCCACCGCGACCACCGACCCGGTCTCCGGTACGACGGGCCTCGCCAAGGTCACCCTCGAGGACGTCGACCTGGGGACGCTCGGCAGCTTGCGCGTCGGTGGGCTGCCGTTCTCGATGCCGCTCCCGGCCGGGGTCACGATGTACCTCGACAACGAGCTCGACGGCGGCCTGGTCGGAGCTGCGTCGCTGCAGCTTCCGCTGCTCGGCGACGTGCATCCGTCCGGCGCGCTCAGCCTCGGCTTCTTCGCCAGCTCGCCGAATCCCGTCGTCGCGCTCGGCGGCGCCGCCCATCTCGGATCGATCGATTTCGGCAAGGGCTGGCAGTTCAGCGGGCTCGACCTCACCTACCGCGAGCCGACCGATACCTGGACGGCTTCGGGCGGCCTCGAGGTCCCGCTCGGCTCGCTGCAGGCATCGGGCGCGCTCGTGCACGGGCAACTCGACGCGCTTAACGTCCTGATCGGCGGCCAGAACGTCCCGCTCGGCGACTCGGGCTTCTTCTTCAGCCAGTTCGGCGGCGGCGTCAGCGGTCTCGTGCGCGGACCGCTGAGGATCAGCGCCGAGACGGGCGGCTACTGGGGCGTGCCGAAGCTCCCGGTCGAGCCGTTCTACCTGAACGACGTCACGTTCACGCTCGACTTCGGCGGATCGGCAAGCCTGCACGGGGCGGTTGCCTTCCTGCTGAAGGACCACAGCCCCGTGCAGGGGACGATCGACCTCAAGCTCGGGCTCAAGCCGTTCGCCGCCAGCGGCAAGGTCGCGGTCGACGCCTCGCTGCCGACGATCTCGCTGAAGGCCGACGAGAGCGCTGCGTTCACGGCGAAGCACTTCACGCTGCAGGGCAAGGGCAAGCTCAGCATCCAGCTGCTGCGCGGCACCGGTGACGCCGTCGCGTCAGACAAGGGACTCGGTGCGAGCGGGCGCCTGTGCCCCGTCGGCCTCTCGTGGGCATGCGCGTCGATGGGCTTCGCAGGCACCTGGAAGCGGCTGGAGCAGCTCGCGAAAGGCGACCTGGGCGCACTCGACATCATCGGCGGCGATCCGCAGTCGCTGGTGACGGTGGCGGCGGCGCGGCGACGCACGCAGCTCGTGCGGGTCGCGCCGGGGCGCACGTTCCTGTTCCTCGACGTGACCGGCGCGCATGGGCCGCCGAAGCTCGAGCTGCGCGCGCCCGACGGCGCGTTGTACCGCACGTCGCGACCGAGGCCGTCGCTGCTCGTCGGCATGCAGCCGCGGTACCGCCTGACCGCGGTCACGATCGTGCGTCCTCAGGCGGGCACTTGGCGCGTCACGGTGCTCGGAAGCCCCGGCGTGCTGCGACTGCAGTCGCGAACGCTCCATCCGGTGCGGCTGATCGGCGCGACGCTGCACGCTCCGGCGAGCTCCGCTCGGCATCCGTTGAGAGGCACGCGAACGCGGCTCGCGATCCGCTGGACCTCGTCCGGCTTGCCGCGCGACGTGCGCGTGAGCGTTGTCGACCGCACGGCGCACGGTGGGCGGCGTGTGCTGGCGAGCGGAAAGCCCCCGGCCGGGCACCTGACGCTGCGCCTCGGCGCGCTGGCGACCGGGAGCAACGCGCTCGCGCTCGTCGCGACGGCACGTGGCGTGCCCTTCCAGCAGGTCGCCCTGCACGCGGTCGTGT
This sequence comes from uncultured Conexibacter sp., assembly GCA_964525715.1. Lineage (GTDB taxonomy): Bacteria > Actinomycetota > Thermoleophilia > Solirubrobacterales > Solirubrobacteraceae > Conexibacter. The sequence continues at coordinate 75,784 of CAZGJV010000005.1, forward strand.
GGCGCGCGGCGAAGAAGCCGGCGAGAAAGCGTAAACGCTGAGCACCTCTGCGAGCGGCTGACGACGCTCGAGGTTCCTAGGATCTGTCGCTCGCGGGCGGCAGCGGCGGATCCGGCACGTCGTCGACGGTCAGTCCGTCGGCGAAGCGCCCGACGCGCGACTCGGCCAGGTCCAGCCGCGCGAGCGAGCGCAGGAAGCCGTACGTCACGAGCACGTGGATGCGCGACTGCGTGATGCGGTACACCGGCCGGCTGAAGCCGCGCGCGATCGACGGGTAGAAGTTCGCCACCTCGACCTCGACGCGGATGCGCCCGCGTCCGTCGCCCGGCGACGGCAGGCGCTGCACGTCGATCTGCAGGTAGCCGTCGCCGTTGTGGCCGCGCCGCTGCACCAGCAGCCCGTCCTCGATCCGCCAGCGGACGGTGCCGCGCTGGGCGTCCATCGCGTACTCCGGCGCCTTGAAGCGCAGCAGCCGCAGCGGCCTGCGCAGCAGCACGACGGTGCGCTGCCCGTCGCCGTAGTCGACGCGGATCAGCCCGAGCGTGACGCGCGTCAGGAAGCGCCAGTAGGTGCGCGCGAGCCGCTCGAGCTGCATCGGGCTCCACAGCGTCTCCAGCGCGGCGGTGGGCAGCGTCAGCTCGCCGGTCTGGACGGAGCGGACGGCGCCCTCGGCCCCGATCGTCGTGTCGTCGTCGAGCTTCGCGATGCGCCCGGGCGCCCGCTCGGCGCGCTGGCGGCGGCGCGCCGCCACGACGGCCGCCGCGAGGGCGAGCAGCGCGAGGAGGGGGGCGAGCACGTCTGGATTGTGCCCGTTCGCGCGGCTTGCAGCCGCGCCCGGCTCAGGAGCCGTCGCCGAGTGCGCGCCCGTCGACCCACTTCGTCAGCCCGTGCACGACGACGACCTGTTCCGGTTCGATCGTGGCGCCCGGTATGCCGCGGCGGTAGCCCGCGCGCGTGAGCACCTCGAAGCCGCGTTCGGCGAGCGGCTGCATCAGCCGCGGGGCGACGAGGTTGGGGACCAGCACGAGCCGTCCGCCCGCCGCGCGCAGTCCCGCGAGCGTCTCGTCGAGCTGCCCGACCGTCACGATCGATTCGCCGACGTACGGCACGACGTTCCTGAACCCATAGCCGTCGGCGATCGCGTGGCCGGTGCTCCACAGCAGCGCGATCGGCTCGCCGGGCCGGACGACCTGGCGTCCCGCGCCTGCGGGCTCCGCACCGACGAATTCGCGGAAGGCGGGGTCGCGCGGCGCGGTCAGCAGCGTCCCGATTTCCATGTACTGCTGGATCGCCGGGTTCGACGGCCGCTGTTCGATCGTCTCGGCCTGGTGCCACGGCAGCACGCTCGCCGGCGGGTCGAGCGCGAAGCTCGCGACGAGGCCGAAGCCGAACAGGACCGCGACGGCCCCGAGGCTCGGCAGGCGCTCGGAGCGCAGCGCGAGCTGCTGGACCACCACGACAGTCAGCAGCGCGAGCGCGAAGCTCCACGGCGGGAACAGCGTCGGGACCCCTCTCGGGACCGACTCCCCGACGTAGTAGGCGCCCGAGCCGAGGCCGTAGATCGCGCTCCAGGCGAGCATCCCCGTGAGCACGCGATTCGGCTCCCTGCGCAGCGCGCGCACGGTCGCGACGCCCAGCGCGCCGGCGTACGTGAGGAAGACGACGAGCGGCAGGCCGATCAGGTGCGGGATCGGATCGAGGCCGAAGCCGCCCGTCCCGAAGATGCGCGCGTACGCGATCGCGCGGCCGGGATCCGGCAGCGCGCCGGCGCGGATCAGCGTCACCACGGCGAGCAGCGCGTAGGCGCCCGCGAGCCCCACTGCCGCGCCCGCCGCGATCCGCAGCAGCCGCCGCGCGTCGAGTGGTGCTGATGTCCATGCGAGCGCGGCCACGGCGCCGGCGAGCGCGGCGACGCCGAACTCGACGTTGTTGATCGCCACGAGCCCGGCGACGAGGAACAGCGGCCAGCCGCTGCGCCCGCCGCGGTCGAGCCGGCGCGCGAGCAGCCACGCGACGACGAACGGGCCGACGTTGCGCAGCGGCATCTCCTGGAAGATCGCCTGTGGGTTGTGGACGTCGCGCACGGCGGCGAAGAAGCAGAACGCCATGATCGGCACGCTCAGCCCGAAGGCGGCGAGCGCTCGGCGCGTCACGCGCAGCAGCGCGCCGTAGACGGCGAGCACCGTGGCGATGCTGAGCGCCCACATCGCGAACGTGTACGCGAGCACGGTCTTGCCGAACAGCAGCAGCCAGGGCGCGAGCAGGAACGGCGAGACCGACCCGTAGGCGGCGGTGAAGTCGACGAGCGGCGTGCGGCCGTTGAGGACCGCGAACGTCTCGTCGAGCATGAAGCCGCTGTTGTACGGGTCGCCGGCCCACCATATGGACTGGTCGCTGTTGAGGAACGCGGAGAACCACGCGCCCGTCAGCAGCGCGAGCGCGACGGGCAGCGCCACGCGCAGCCAGCGCGGCTCCGGGCGCAGCCGCGCCGGCCAGCCGCGGCGGGCGGCGACCGCCAGCGCCGCTGCGATCGCCGCGCCCGCCGGCAGCTGCCACCAGGCGAAGAAGGCGAGCTCCCAGCCGCGTTCGCGCTGCTTGACGAGGCACGCCGCCACGAGCGCCGCGCCGAGCGCCTGCACGATCGTGGCCGCTACGCGCGCGTTGCGCGCGGGCAGGCGCGGCGGACGCCGCCAGGTCAGCACGATCCCCGCGACCAGCAGCACGGGGGCGAGCAGCGCCAGCACGTAGCGCGTGCCCTCGAGCGGCTCGGGGTGGCGCACGACGTTCGGCAGGAACGCGAACGGCAGCCGCGCCGGATACAGCACGTGGCTGAGCGGCGGCCCGAGCAGCAGCACGACCGCGGCGGCGATCGCCACGCACGGCAGCGCGGTCAGCCATGCGAGCGAGGCGAGCGCAGCGGGCGCGGGCGAGCCGGCGGCGGCGGACGGACGGACGTCCTCGCGCACGCTCATCGCAGCGCTCCCGGATGGAGGTGGCGCATGTCGACCCACTTGATGACGGCGCCTTCGCCGGGCCACGGCAGCGCGAGCGGTCTCGTCCTCCCGGGGACGTAGGGGCGCAGGCCGAGCGGCGTCAGAAGCTCGAAGCCGTTGCGGGCCAGCACCGGCAGGATGCTGGGATCGACCGGATCCGGCAGGACGACCGTGTTGCCGCCGGCGGCGCGCAGGGCCGCGATCGTCGCCTCCACGCGCTGGACGGTCTGCAGCGATCCTATGCCGGTGTAGGGGGAGACGTTGACGACGCCGTAGGCGTCGGCGATGCGGTGGCCGGTCGTGAGGAGGATGGCGACGGGGGCACCGCGCTTGTAGACGAAGCGGCCGGGCCCGTCGGCGAGCGTGGCGACGAATCGCCGCACGCGCGGGTCGCGGGAGGGCGCGAGCGGTTTCGGATCAGGCTCTGTTTCGGTGGGTTCGAACGGCGCGTCGAGCCGTTGGATCTGCCCCCACGGCGTCGGCGTCTGCGCGAGCGAGCAGGCGGCGACGCCGAAGCCGCAGAGGACGACGAGCGCGCCGAGCGCGGTGCGCCGCAGGCGCGTCGCGCTCAGCTCGCCGACGGCGACCACGGACAGCAGCGCGAGCGCGAGCGCCCACACGGAGAACTGGTACTCGAGCGCCACCGGATGCGAGCGCCCGACCCAGTAGAAGCCCGCCCCGAGCCCGAACACGCCGGCCCACGCGAGCATGCCCGTCAGCACGCGGTTGGAGGCGCCGCGCAGCGAGCGCACCGTCGCGACCAGGATCGCCGCGACGTACGTGAAGTACACGAGCAGGTGCACGCCGAGCACGCCGGGGATCGGCATCAGCGCGAAGCCGCCGATCGCGTACGTGCGCGCGTAGTCGACGAGCCGCGCCGGCTGTGGCAGCGAGCCGGCGCGCACGAGTGTGAGCAGCGACACGAGCGCGAACGCGGTCGCGAGCCCGGCCGCGACGAGGCCGGCGAGGCGCAGCAGCGCGGAGCGCGCGGGGCGCGCCGGCGCCGCCCACAGCAGCGCGGCGACGCTGGCGCCGAGCGCGGCGACGCCGAAGTCGCCGTTGTTCAGCAGCGCCAGCCCGGCGACGGTGAACAGCAGCCACGCGCCGACGGCCCCGTCGCGGCCGCGCTCGATCCGCCGCGCGGTCAGCCACGCGAGGAAGAACGGCGCCGCGTAGCGCAGCGGGAAGTTCGCGTAGTAGCTGCCCACCGACGAGCGGTTCTGGAGCGTGCCGTCGATCTGGAACAGGCTCGTCGCGAGGAACGGCAGGTAGAGCAGCAGCGCAGCGGTCGCGCTGCCGGTGACGCGCCGGAAGACGCCGTAGACGGCGAGCAGTGCGAGCGCCGTGAGCGTGCACAGCACGACGGTGAACGTCAGCACCGTCTTGCCGAGCACGGCCATTGGCACGGCTATGACGAACGGCCACAGCGAGCCGTATTGGGCGGTGAAGTTCACGAGCGGGGTGCGTCCGTTCAGCACCGCGAACGTCTCGTCGAGCGTGAAGCCGAGGTGGTAGCGGACGTCTTCCGGCGCGTTGCCGATCTCGAGGTCGGTGTGGACGGCGTGCAGCATCCAGATCGCGGTTGCGAGCACGGCGAGGCCACCGACGGCGAGACGGCGCGTGCGCGAGTCGGCCAGCAGCACGGCGGCGGCCCGTCGGCGGAAGCGCGCCGAGCGCAGGGCCGTGGCGGTCGCGCCCGCGAGGAGCATCGCGACCGCGAGCGTCGCCGGCGAGAAGTAGTGCAGCGTGAACGGCGATTGGCCGGGCCCCAGGTAGATCGAGCCGAAGCGGTCGCGGTACTGCGCGACGATCGACGCCACGACGACGCCGCCGAGGGCCGCCTGCGGCGCGACGACGAGCGGCGTGACCCAGCGCTCCGGCACGCGTGCGAGCCAGCGCGGAGCCGCGGCGGTCGCCAGCGTGCCCAGCAGCGGCGCGCAGATCGCGATCAGGTAGCGCGCGTGCTCGGTCGGCTCCGGGTGGGGGGCGCCGGTATCGGCGAGGAACGTGTACGGGTTGTGCGCGGGGGAGAGCAGCCGCCCGAGCGGCGGGCCGAGCAGCAGGATCGCGAGAACGGCGACCACCGCGCACGGGATCGCGCAGAGCCACGCCGCGGTGGCGGCGTCCTGCGCGCCGCGCGCATCCGCGCGAGCGCTCCCCCGAAGCGAGGCGACCGCCGCCTCGGAGGCGGCGCTTGCCATCGCCCGACTCTAATCCGGTGAGACAGGAAAGGAAAGCGGCAAGCGGCGTGGGCCTCAGAGGCGCTCGACCGGCACCAGCTCGCCCGCCGCTGCGACGCCCTCGCCGCCGGCGACGAACGCGAGTGCGTCTGCGCCGAGCAGCGACGCGGTCACGTGCGAGCCCTGGGTGCCCGTCGGCGTCGCGCGCAGCGTGCCGTCGGCGGCGTCGAGCCGCACGCGCAGCGCCTGCGTGCGTGCGCGGCGCGGCACGTCCTCGGTCAGTGCCGCCCGCTCGCGCGGCGGCAGCGGCGGCGCGCCCTGCAGGGCGCGCAGCGCCGGCCGTGCGAACAGCGCGAACGTCACGAAGCTCGAGACGGGGTTGCCGGGCAGCCCGAGGACGAGCTGGCCGCCGCGGGCGCCGAACCATGTCGGCTTGCCCGGCTGCAGGTCGACCCGCCAGAAGCGCTGCACGACGCCGAGCGCCTCCAGCGCGGGCTTGACGTGGTCGTGCGGGCCGACCGAGACGCCGCCCGAGACGATCGTGACGTCCGCCTCGGCGAGCGCCGCCGCGAGCGCCGCCTCGGTCTCCCCGTGCGTGTCGCGGACCGTCTCGACGGCGACCACCTCGCCGCCCTCCTGCGCGGCCAGGGCGGCGAGCATCGGCCCGTTCGAGTTGTGGATCTCGCCCGGCCCGAGCGGACTGCCGGGCGGTCGCAGCTCGTCGCCGGTGCAGAGGATCGCGACGCGCGGGCGGCGCGCGCACGACAGCGCGCCCGCACCGGCCCCGGCGGCGACGCTCAGCTCGCCCGCCCCGAGGACCGTTCCGGCGCGCAGCGCGACCGCGCCGGCGCGCAGGTCCTCGCCGGCGCGCCGCACGTGCTGGCCGGGGGCGACGGGCGCCGACAGCGTCACCTGCCCCTCCGCCTCGCGCACCCGCTCGAGCGGTGCGACCGCGTCGGCGCCGGCTGGGAGGGCGGCGCCGGTCGAGATGCGGATCGCCTCGCCGGCGGCCAGCGGTCTGGACGCTGGACGGCCTGCGCGCGACTCGTCCACGATCCACAGCGGGCCGCTGGACGCGTCGCTGCGCACGGCGAACCCGTCCATGGCCGAATTGTCGAAGGCGGGGACGTCGGCGCCGGCGCGCACGTCCTCCGCGAGCACGTGACCGGCCGCATCCTCAAGCGCCACGGGCTCCGCCGGCAGCGGCACGCAGCTGGACGCCACCGCGGCGCGGGCCTCCTCGATCGACAGCAGGGGGGACGGCACGTGTCCATTCTGTCCATCCGCGGGTGCACGCGTCGGGAGCCGCTGGTATAGACACCGGGATGACAAATCAGGGGACCCCTCGCCCGGCCCGGCCCGGGCCCGTGCAGCGCGCCGAGGCCGAGCTGCTCGCCGGCCGCGCGCAGGCGCTCGCGAAGGGCTGGCTGCTGACGCTGCTCGAGCGCGCGCCGCTCGACGCCGTCGCGGCGATCCCCGCGGCCGACCTCGCCTCCGAGGGGCCCGCGGTCTGTGCCGCTTTCGCCCGCGCGCTCGCCGACGACGCCCAGCTCGACCGGCTGCGCCCCGACGGCGACCTCGCCCCGCTCGCCCAGCGCATCCCCGCACTCGCGGGCGCCACCGACGCGGCCACCACGCTGCACGCCGTCGACGCCCTCCGCGCCTGCCTCTGGGCCGCCGCCCTCGACGCCCGCGGCACCCGCACCGACGACCTCGCCCCACTCGCCGAGCGCCTCGCCGAGATCGCCCTCGTCGCTGGAGCAACCGCGCTCGCCGGAGTGCCCGCCGCGCAAGCAGCTCCCGAGCCGTTGGAGCCTCCGGCGACGGGCATCGAAGGACAAGCAGCGGCCGCGCCCCCAGAGGAGCCCGCCGCCCCAGTTGAGCCCACGGCCGGAAACGCCGATCGGGCGGGTGGCGCGGGTGAGGACGATTTCGCGACCCCGCTCGCGAAATCGCCTCGACCCGTGACAGGACCCGCCCGCCACGCGGCCGGACCTGCAGACGTCGAGCCCACGCCCACCGGAGGCTCGGTGACCGCGCTGCCGCAGCGTCCAGCCGAGCTGGGCACCGAGATGGACGACGGCGACCTGTGGATCGCGACGCTCGAGCGCCACGTCGACCGCGCCCAGCGCGAAGGCGGCGGGCTCGCGCTGCTGCGCGTCGAGCTGGTCGACGGCGAGCGGCTCGCCGCGAGCGCCGCGGCCGAGCCGCCCGCGGAGGACCGTGGCGTTCCGTACGGCCGCCTCGCGCAGGCGATTCGCCGTGCGATCCGCCGCCAGGATCTCGTCGCCTCCGATCGCCAGGGCCGCGCGTGGGTGATCGCGCCGGCCGTCGGCCGCGCCGGCGCGATCGCGCTCGCGGAGCGGATCGGCGCAGGCGTCGAGCACGGCGAGCATTGGCGCGGCGCGCCGCTGGCGGCGACGATCGGCTTCGCCGTCTACGGCGAGGACGGCCGCGACGCCCCGACGCTGATCGACCGCGCCGAAGAGGCGATGCTCGCCGCCTCGGCGGCCGGCGTGCGGATCGGCGAGGCGAGCGCGTCGCCGGAGGGCGAGGGCGGCACGCCCGGCCCGCGCCTCGTGCGCTGAGCGCCGGCGATCAGTGCGAGACGCCGCCGGCGCGCGTTCTCGGCGCCGGCGTCAGCGGCAGCGCGCCGACGCGGATCAGTCCGTCGTCGCCGCCGAGCGCGAGGAACGTCTCGCGCGTCAGATCCCACGTGCGGCCCTTCACGTAGGGGCCGCGGTCGATCACCGGCACGACCACGGTGCGGCCCCTGTAGTAGAGCGCGACTCTCGTGCCGCACGGCAGCGTGCGGTGCGCGACGCCGAGCGTCCACGGCCGCAGCGGGATGCCGCATGCCGTCTTTTCGTTGCGCGAGGTCGGCCCGTACCACGACGCGATGTCCGCGTGGTAGACCGTCAGCCCGAGCAGCGGGGCCGTCGGGTCGAGCGCCGGATCGCTCGTCGCCGTCCCGGCCGCCGCGGTGCCCGTGACGGCGCGGAGCTGCAGCGAGCCGACGTGGTCCGGGCGCCACAGCGCGGTGAAGCTGCCGTCGGCGGCGACCGCGGCGCTCGCGATCGGGACCCAGCCGGCGACGGGGTCGCGGCGCTCGATCGTCACGGTGCCCGCGCCGGGCGCGGTCGTGCCGGTGATCCGCATCAGCCCGTGCAGCAGTGCCGTCGCGCGCACGGCGACCGCGATCCCGTCCCCGCTTGCGCGCACGAGCGGGTTGCCGAGTCTGACGACGAGCGGCGTGCCGTCGGGCAGCGTCAGCACGCCCGGTGCGGCGCCGCCCGGGTTGCTCTTCGCGAGCGCGGGCGCGACGGAAGCACCCAGTGCGAGCAGGGCGACGAGCGTCACGGCGATCTTCCGCTGAACGGTCATGTGTGGTGAGTGCCGGGGCCTACGAGGTGAGCTGACGGGCTCGCGGCGCTCTGTGAGCGGCGCTACGGCCGAGATCGGCCGATTCGCCCCCGCGAGCCTGGCGGCTCGCATCGGGTCCCCCGCCGGCCGCACGCATGGCGCGCAGCCGTTCGGCAAGGCGGCCAGGAGTATACGGAACATCGCACGTTGCGAGGTGAATCCCGCCGCAACTTGAAACCCTGTCGTCCGTTCTGCGTAGTACACATGCGAAGCACGACGCGCGCGCGAAGGTCCTCCCCTGACGCGGCCGGTGCTCCGTCTTTGACTTCAAAAAGTGAAGTGGCTAGGCTCATGCCTATGCTTGGATGGCAGTGGTGCGCCCCCGCGCGCACTCCCTCCTCCACCATGAACGCGCTGCGGAGAACCCACCCCCGCCCGGCGCACGCGAGAAACGGAACCAGATGTCAGTAGCGGAACTTCAGGAACTCGAGGAGATCAGAGGCCTCGTCACGCGCGGGACGCAGCTCGGCGTTTTGACGTACGCCGAGATCTCGACCGCCGTCAGCGAGCTGGATCTCGACGAGAGCGACGTAGAGGAGCTGCACGGCTTCCTCGAGAGATCAGAGATCGAGCTGGTCGAGGAGATCGATCCCGCCACCGCGGCCAGCAACCAGGTCGAGCGCGCCCCCGACAGACGCGGCCGGCGCAGAGCGAGAACCGCCCTGGACCTCAAGCCGGACATGACGACCGACTCCCTTCAGCTGTTCCTGAAGGACATCGGCAAGGTGCGCCTGCTCACCGCCCAGGAGGAGGTCGACCTCGCCAAGCGCATCGAGCGCGGCGACCTCGACGCCAAGCAGAAGATGGTCGAGTCGAACCTGCGCCTCGTCGTCTCGATCGCGAAGAACTACCGCAACCAGGGCCTGCCGTTCCTCGACCTGATCCAGGAGGGGACGCTCGGGCTCGTGCGCGCGGCGGAGAAGTTCGACTACCGCAAGGGCTTCAAGTTCTCGACCTACGCGACCTGGTGGATCCGCCAGGCGATCGCCCGCGCGCTCGCCGACAAGGCGCGCACGATCCGCATCCCGGTGCACGTCGTCGAGAAGCTCAACAAGATCGGCCGCGCCGAGCGCAAGCTCGTCACCGAGCTGGGCCGCGAGCCCACCGCTGACGAGATTGCCGAGGTGACGGGGATCGACCCGGAGGAGGTCGACTCGATCAAGCGCTCCGCGCAGGCTCCGGTCTCGCTGGAGAAGCCGGTCGGCGACGAAGAGGAGTCGGAGTTTGGCCAGTTCATCGCCGACGAGCGCGCCGAGTCGCCGTACGAGCGCGCCGCCGAGATCCTCACGAAGGAGGCCCTGCGCGAGGCGCTGGAGAACCTCTCATACCGCGAGCGCCGCGTGCTCGAGCTGCGCTACGGCCTCGGCGGCGAGCACCCCCGCACGCTCGACGAGGTCGGCCGCACGTTCAACGTCACGCGCGAGCGCATCCGCCAGATCGAGAACCAGAGCCTCAAGAAGCTGCAGCAGCTCGCCGAGGCGCAGAAGCTGCGCGACGTCGCTTAGGCGGCGTCGAGTCCCGCTGCCGCCCGCAGGCCGGGCGGCAGCATCGGCGCGGGGACCTCTTGGAATCTCGGCAGCAGCCGGCGCGCCAGCTCGTCGCACGGGCGGCCGGCGAGCAGCGGGGCGAGGTCGCCGATCGCGTCGAGCGAGCGGATCGAGGGGGCGATCTGGAGGTCGGCGGCGTTCGGCGCGTCCGGGTCGCCGATGACGCCGTCGGCGATCAGCGCGTCGACGCGGTCGAGCGTGTCGTGCAGGTTCGCCATCTGCGTCTTGGCGGCGTCCTCGTCGGCGTTGACGCGGGCGGCCGTCCAGCGCGCGATCGGCATGTTCAGCGCGCCGAGCAGCGACGGCAGCGGCAGGCCCAGCTCCTTGGCGACGCGGGCGCGTGCGCCGTTGTCGTGGGCGAAGACGTAGCGCATGATTCTGCGCGGCACCATCTGCAGCTCGGCCTCGCCCCAGCGCTCAGCCTCCTCGACCGCGCGGCGCTTGGCCGGGTCGGCCGGGTAGAGCGACGGCTCGGGAATCGCCGCCTCGAGCGCCTGCGTGATCTCGAGCGAGCCCTCGATCTTGCGGCCGTCCAGCTTGATCGCCGGCACGGTGCCGCGCTTGAAGCCGAAGCCGCGCAGCAGGAGCGGATGCAGCCCGGGCAGCAGCTCCACCCACTTCGTCTCGACGCCCTTGAAGGCGAGCGTCAGGCGCGCCGTCTGCGACGCGTTCGAGATCGAGAAGCCGTAGAGACGTGCCTGCACGCTGGCCACGCTACTCAAGCCCCGCCGCGGACGCGCCGATGGACACACCGTGTTCGAGATCGACGCCGCGCTGCGCCAGCTCGTCGAGGCGGGCGGCTCCGACCTGCACCTGAAGGTCGGTGCGCCCCCGCTCGTGCGCGTCAACGGCGCGCTCGGGCCGCTGCCCGGCGAGGCGCCGCTGAGCCCGCAGGACACCGAGCGCGTCGTCGGCCAGATCGTCTCCAACGAGGAGCACCGCGCCGAGTTCGAGCGCGACGGCGAGGCCGACTTCGCCTACGCGATCGAGGGGCTCGCGCGCTTCCGCGTCAACGCCTTTCGCCAGCGAGGGACCGTCTCGCTCGTGATGCGCGCGATCCCGACGAAGATCAAGACGGTCGAGCAGCTCGGGCTGCCGCCCGTCGTCTCCGAGCTGGCCGAGGAGTCGCGCGGGATCATCCTGCTGACCGGCACCACCGGCTCGGGCAAGTCGACGACGCTTGCGGCGATCATCGACCACATCAACAGAACGCGCGCCGAGCACATCGTCACGATCGAGGATCCGATCGAGTTCCTGCACCAGGACAAGCAGTCGATCCTCAACCAGCGCGAGATCGGCTCCGACACCGCCTCCTTCAAGCGCGCGCTGCGGCGCGTGCTGCGCCAGGACCCCGACGTGATCCTGATCGGCGAGATGCGCGACGAGGAGACCGTCCACACCGCGCTGTCGGCGGCCGAGACCGGCCACCTCGTGCTCTCGACGCTGCACACGATCGACGCGCCGGAGACGGTGAACCGCATCGTCGACTTCTTCCCGCCGCACCAGCAGCAGCAGGCGCGCGCGATGGTCGCCGGCACGCTCAAGGGGATCATCTCCCAGCGGCTCGTGCCGACGCCCGACCGCCGCGGCCGCGTCGCCGTCTGCGAGATCCTGCGGATGACCGGCCGCGCGAAGGACATGATCGTCGATCCCGAGCAGACCGGCCGCCTGCGAGAGGTGATCGCGGAGGGCGAGTTCTACGGGATGCAGACGTTCGACCAAGCGTTGCTGCACCACGTGCAGGCCGGGCGCGTCTCGATGGACGACGCGATGCGCGTCGCCACCAGCCCGCACGACTTCAAGCTGCTCGTCGCGGCGGAGGGGCGGATCGCCACGTCGATGGACGACGTCGACGGCGGGGAGCCGCGCGAGGAGCGGCCCCGGCGCGAGCCGGTCGTGGCGACGGCAGCCGTGCGGTCGCCCGAGCCGGTCGCGGCGCCGCCCTCGGAAGGCCCGGCGCCGTCGGTTGCCCCACCCGGTTTCGGTTGATCCTTCACTTCAGTTTGGAAAGTCTTGCGCTACCATAGGGAGTGCATGGCTACGTCGAACGACTCCTGCCCCGTCTGCCGCACCGCCGACATCGTCTGCGGCAAGTGGACGCTGCTGATCATCCGCGACCTCGCCGACGGCCGCTCGCGCTTCTGCGAGCTGGAGCGCTCGCTCGCCGGCATCAGCCCGCGGACGCTCTCGCTGCGCCTGCGCGCGCTCGAGGAGGAGGGGATCGTCGAGCGGCGCACGTACGCCGAGGTGCCGCCCCGCGTCGAGTACGCGCTGACCGAGAAGGGCCGCGCGCTCGTGCCGATCATCGAAGACATGCGCACCTACGGCCGCCGCTGGCTCGGGGCTGACGGCAGCTGTGCTCCGGCCGCCGAGACGGCGCCGCCGGTCATCGCCGTCGCCTGAGCGGCACGCTGCAAGGCGCCCTGCGCGAGCAGGATCGCTCGCTCCCGCCGCGAAACCGCCGAGCATGCGCAATCGCATGCTGCACGGCCTGCTCGAGGCCTTCACCGAGGACGCCGGTCTGCAGCTCGCGCACGAGACGGCGAACGGCGCCGAGATCCCGTTCGAGGTCGTCGAGGAGCCCGGCGCTCGCTCGCCGCTCTACTGCTACCGCCCGCAGACGGCGGGCTTCATCCGCTCGCGCATGGGCGTGCTCGACCGCCTGCCGAGCTACCTGCCGGCGGCGCGGGCGCTCGCAGCGATCGACGGCGTCGACGCCTACCTGCGGCGCCGCGGCGAGCCGCGCATCCCACCCGGCGGGCGCGAGCGCGCCGACGCGGTGCTGCGCTCGTTCCTGTCGGCGGTCTACGCCGAGACGAGCGCGTTCGGCTACCAGCCGGAGGCGTTCGCCGCCGCCTACGCGGAGCTGGAGACGACGCTCTACGAGGGCCGCCAGGTCGCGACCGTGATCGCGCCGCTGCTCGGGATCGCGCTGGAGTCCGACGAGGTCGCGCTCGGCGACGGGCTGTCGCTCGCGCGTGGCGAGTCGCTGCCCGACGTCCCACCCGAGGCTGTCTGGTCGACCCCCGGCGAAGTCGAGCACGGCGCCGTGCTGGCGGTGCTGACGGTCGAGGGCGACCGCATCGCCGGGCCGCCGGTGACGACCGCGCGCACGCGCTTCCGCCGCCTGCTGAGCACGCTGCGGCTGTTCGACGCGGGGCCGTTCGCGCTCGGCCCGCTCGCGTGGGCGCGCGTCGACGGCGGCTCCTGGCACGTCGCCCCGCTCGCGACCGGACCCGCCCGCGCGCGCGGCCGCACGCTGCTGAGCGAAGCGCAGGAGGACGAGCTGCGCGCCTTCTGCAACCTCGTCGCGCGCCGCACGCCGCGCGCCGGAGAGGTCGCATGGGCGCTCGGGCGCTACGAGCTGGCGCGCGAGCGCGCGACGCCGTTCGACGCCCTGACCGACGACCTGCTCGCGCTGCGCGCACTGCTGGAGCCGGAGGGGCCGGAGAGCGGCCGCCTCGCGCAGCGGCTCGCGGCGCTGTGCGCGCTGCCGGCCGAGCGCGCCGCGCTGGCCGAGCGCGTCGCGCGCGCGGTGACGCTCGAGCGCACGATCGTCGCCGGCCTCGCGCAGACCGCGTCCGGTGCGGACCTGCTGGTCGACGAGCTGGCCGGCCACCTGCGCGCGCTGCTGCGCGACGTGCTGTGCGGCCACCTCGACTCCGACCTGCGCACGCTCGCCGACGAGCTGCTGGCGGAGTCGGCCTCCGCGCCCGTCACCGTCGGCTGACGCTCAGGCGTCCGGCTCCGCCGGACGCGCGCGGTAGAGCGCGACGCTCCCGTCGACGCCCTTGATGCGGCGTGGCGGCAGCGAGGACCAGCGCCAGCGCTCGTCCCCGTCGATCGCGTCGCGCGTCGCCTGCGTGGCGACGACGCTGCCCGGGCGGGCGACCGACGTGACGCGGCTGGCGAGGTTCACCGGGCTGCCGTACCAGTCGCCGGCGCGGTGCAGCGCCGCGCCGGTCGCGAGGCCGGCGCGCAGGCGCGGGAACTCCTCACCCTCCGCCTCGGCGCGCCGCACCAGCTCGATCGCGACGTCGAGCAGCGCGCCCGCGTCGGGCGAGACGAGCATCGCCGCGTCGCCGATCGTCTTGACGAGCCGCACGGGCGCGTGGACCGCCTCGGTCGCCAGCTCCAGCAGGCGCCGGGCGATCGCGCCCAGCTCCTCGGCCGGGATCTGCTCGCCGAGCTTCGTGAAGCCGACGAGGTCGGCGAAGGCGATGGTGACCTCCGTCGCCCCGAGGATGCGCCCGTGCGCGATCTCGGCCCGGCCGATCGCGTCGTTGCGCAGCTGGTCTTGCAGGTGCATGTCGAAGATCCGCTGCATCGTCTGGCCGAGCTGCGGACCGAGGTGCTCGTTGATGGCCGCGAAGCGCGCGCTCAGCTCGTGCTCGCCGACGTCGGGGCCCAGCAGCGCGTCGCGCACGAGCAGGCGCACGGCGGCGGCCACGCGCGACAGGTTCTCGCCGAGCACGCGCGCCATCTCCACGAGACCGTCCTCGGGCAGGCCCGCGGCCTCGAACGCCTTCAGCTGCCGCAGCGCCTCGACGTCTCGATCGGTCAGCACGCGCTCGTCGAGGTCTGGGCGCGGGAGCCCGAGCGCCTGGCGGAAGCGCAGGCCCTCCTCGGCGTCGATCCCCGTCAGCTCGGCGACCTCGCGCGCCGTGTAGCGCGCGGTGCCGAGGGTGCGCTCGACGCGCAGGAACACGAGCCGGTCCTCCGCGACCGCGGCCTTCAGCTCATCGAGCCCGACGCCGTCGGCGAGCAGCTCCTCCAGCAGCGCGACCCGCTCCGCGCGCGCCCGCTCGTCATCGAGCCCGTCCAGCAGTCCCTCGGCCGCGAAGTCCATCCGCGCCCAGGGTACGGGGCGCGGCGGGCGTCAGACGCCGGTCTCGGCCGTCACGCGGCCGGAGTCGATCGCCTCGAGCAGCGCGCGGTGGTCGAGGTCGTTCTGCTCGGCGTAGGCCTCGGCGTAGGTGGCGAGCGCGCGGTCGAAGGTGTCCTTGGCGCCGAGGTAGGCGCCGATCGCGACGGCGTCGCCGGAGCGGGCGTGGGCGCGCGCGAGCGTCCAGGCGCACAGGCGCGCGTAGATCGCCAGTGCGCTCGGCTCGATCACGTCGAGGTCGGCCGAGGTCTTCCAGTCCCACAGCTGGCGCACGTAGAAGTCACGCTCCACGCCGTCGATCCCGGTCGTGCGGACCCAGCCGAGCATGATGTCGCTCGCCGCCTGCATCAGCTTCTGGCCGACGACGACGCGCTCGCCGTGGTTCCCGAACTCGCTCGCGCCGGCGAACGGCTCCAGCACCGAGGCCTGCGCCTCCTTGCACTGCAGGAACAGCGGATCGTCGTCGTCGCGGCCGAGCATCAGCACGATCCAGGCGCGCGTCCCGACGCTGCCGACGCCGACGACCTTGCGGGCCAGGTCGGCGTAGCGGTAGCGGTCGAGCAGCATGCGGCGGTCGGGCGGAAGCGTTTCGCGGTAGTCGGCGATCAGCCCCTGCATCGCGGCGTGGAACTGCTGCGCCGCGGCCTGGGGCAGCAACTGCTCGACCGGGACGACGAGCGGCGGGTCGTGCACGATCCGCGGCCCGTCGTCGACCTGCTCGACGAGCTTCGAGAAGGCGCGCAGGTGGTCCTTGCGGTACGCCTTGGCGATCGTGCGGTCGAAGCGCTTGAGCTGCGCCTTCGTCGCCTGCGCGCGCAGCAGCTGCTCGAGCTGGCTCGCGTCGATGCGCGCGTACCACGTCTCCAGCGGCGTGCGGCCGGCGAACTCGCGCATCGCCTCGCGGTACTGGGCCACTGCGCCGCGCAGCATCTGCTCGCGCTCGCGCGTCTCGACCCCGCGGCTGCGGGCGGCGATCGCGACGCTCGCGACGAGCCGCTTGAGATCCCACTCCCACGGCCCCGGCAGCGTCTCGTCGAAGTCGTTGAGGTCGAAGACGAGGTCGCGCTCGGGCGAGGCGAAGCCGCCGAAGTTGGCGACGTGCGCGTCCCCGCACAGCTCGGCGCGCAGGCCGGACGCCGGGCTGTCGGCGAGGTCGCCGGCCATCACCGCCGCCGCGCCGCGGAAGAACGCGAAGGCCGAGGCGGCCATGCGGCCGTAGCGGATCGGCACCAGCTCGGGCACGCGGCTGACGGCCTGCTCCTCCAGCACGGCGATCGGGTCGCGGCGCTCGCTCGGGACGATCCAGTCCGCGTGGCTCGTGCGCGGCGCCGTCTCGCGCGCGGCCTTGCCGCTGGCGCTGCGATCGGCGGGAGTGGGGGGTGCGACCGTGGGCGTCGACCGAGCATCGCAGGGCGCGGCCGTCTGTGCAACGGCGGCGCGCCTACTTGGCGCCGGGCCCGCCCCTGTGCGCGAACAGCTCCGCGCCCAGCCGCACGAGCCCGCCGACGTCGTGCACGTCGCCGTCGAGCAGTGGGACCTGCAGCAGCGGCACGCCGGCGCCGAGCCGCTCGCGGAGCTGCGCGACGTTGGCGGCGTCGCGGCGCGCGAGCGCGTGCTCGTCGGCGAAGGCGGCGGCGACTCTGTCGGCGAGCGCGGGGGACAGGCCGGCCTCGGCCTCCAGCAGTGCGGGCAGATCTTCGAGCGCGCCGTCGGTTCCCGGCTCGTCGGCGTGGACGCGGTTGACGATCGCGCCGCCGAGCGCCATGCCCGCCGCTCTGAGCCGCCGCCGGAAGTAGATCGCCTCCTCGATCGGCTCGCGCTCGGGCGAGGTGACGAGCAGGAACGTCGTGCCGTCGGCGCGCAGCAGCTCCTCGACCTGCGCGGCACGCTCGCGGAAGCCGCCCAGCAGCCCGCCGAGCAAGCGGAAGAAGTCCGACAGGTCGCTCAGCAGCTCGGCGCCCGTGACGCGCTTCAGCAGCCCGAGCACGAGGCCGGTCCCGCGGCCGATCAGCCGCAGGCCGGCGCCGCCGCCGCGCAGCAGCGCCTGCAGCGCGCGGCCCTCGAAGAACGCCGCCAGGCGGTCGGGGGCGTCGAGGAAGTCGAGCGCGTTGCGCGAGGGCGGCGTGTCGAGCACGAGCAGGTCCCAGTAGCCCTCGCGCGCCAAGTCGTAGAGCTTTGCCACCGCCGTGAACTCCTGCGAGCCGGCGATCGCGTCCGACAGCTCGCGGTAGACGCGGTTGGCGAGGATCTGCTCGCGCGTGGCGTCGTCGGGCGCGAGCTTCTCGATCAGCTCGTCGAACGTGCGCTTGGGGTCGAGCGTCATCGCCCACAGCTCGCCGTCGCCGAGCGGTAGACCCGCGTCGGCGAAGCTCCCCGGCTCGATGCGGTGCGGCTCGTTGCCGAGCTCGTCGAGGCCGAGCGCGGTCGCCAGGCGCTGCGCCGGGTCGATCGTCACGACGGCGACCTTCAGCCCGCGCGCCGCCATCCCGGCCGCGATCGCGGCCGACGTCGTCGTCTTGCCGACGCCGCCGGAGCCGCCGACCACGCACACGCGCGTGCCGGCGAGCAGCGCCGCGACGCCGTCGCTCACAGCAGCTCCTCCAGGCGGTCGGCGAGCGTGCCGAGCGCGGCGGGGTCGAGCCGCTCGACGAACAGGTAGGGCAGCTCGAGCGGCGCCGTGTCGAGTCCCTCGGCCAGCCGCGCGACCTGCTCCCGCTGTCCGCACGCGCGCGCGTGCTCGGACAGCGCGGCGCGCAGCGCGGCGCGCGCGACCGGCGCCTGGGTCCGCGCGAGCGCGTCGGCCGCGGTTCTCGCCTGGCGCGGGCCGATCCGCTCGGGCAGGCAGGCGTTGACGACGACGGCCCCCAGCTCCAACCCGAGCGTGTCGCGCAGTCTGCGCCGCAGCGCGAGCGTCTCGGTCACTGGCATCTCCTCCGGCAGCGCGACGGCCACGACGGCCGTCTGCGCCGGGTCGCGCAGCGTCGCGTCGATCGTGCGGCCCTGGTTGGCGATCGGGCCGACGCGTGCGATCTCGGCGAAGGTGCTCGGCGCCCGCAGCGCGCCGAGCGCGTGGCCGGTCGCCGGCGCGTCGACGATCGCGAGGTCGTAGGGCCGTCCGCCGCGGACGCGGCGTCTGTCCTGCGCCAGCTCCCACGCCTTTCCGATCGTCAGCAGCTCGCGCATCCCCGGCGTTGCGTGCGCGAACGCGTGGAAGGCGCGCGAGGCGGCTAGCAGGTCGCCGACGCGGCCGGCGCGCTCGTGCAGGTACTCCTCCATCGCGCGCTCCATGTCGATCGAGATCGCGTGCAGGCCGTCGCCGCCGAGCCGCACCTCCTCGCCGGACGGCGGCGAGACGCCGAAGGTCTCGGCCGCGCGTGCCTGCCCGCTCAGCTCCGCCACGACCGTGCGCAGCCCGCGCCGCGCTGCCGCGATCCCGAGCGCGATCGCGACCGTCGACTTGCCGACGCCGCCCTTGCCGGTGACGAACACGAGGCGCTTGTCGGCGAGACCGGGCACGGAGGCAGGAATCTAGCCGTCCAGCAATGGAGGAATCCCCGCCAGCAATGCGAATAGAGGCGCGTAATGGTTTCCCGACCGCATCGGAGAGAGCTGTGAGCTCCACGGCCAAGGTCATCGCGTTCGCCAACCAGAAGGGCGGCGTCGCGAAGACCACCACCACGCTGAATCTCGCTGTGGCCTTTGCGGAAGAGGGCCATCGCGTGCTGTGCTGTGACATGGATCCGCAGGGCAACCTGACCATGTCGCAGGGGATCGACCCCGACACCGTCGAGACCTCGATGTACGACGTGCTGGTGCATCACACGTCGATCCGCGAGGCGATCCGCAAGCGCGAGATCGACGTCGCCTGCTCCTCGATCGACCTCGCTGGCGCCGAGATCGCGATGGCCGCCCAGATCGGCCGCGAGCGCTCGCTGCAGAAGGCGTTCAGAGCGATCGAGGACGACTACGACTTCATCTTCATCGACACGCCGCCGAGCCTCGGACTGCTCACGATCAACGCGCTGACGGCGGCGCACAAGGTGATCGTCCCCGTGCAATGCGAGTATCTGTCGATGCGGGGCCTCATCCAGCTCCAGAACACCCTCTCGATGATCCGCGAGAACCTCAACCCCAACGTCGAGATCGAAGGCATCCTGCCGACGCTCTTCGACACGCGGACGCTGCACGCCAAGGAGGCGATCGAGATCCTCGAGGAGAACTTCGGGGACAGGGTGTTCGCGTCGCGGATCAAGAAGACGGTCCGCTTCGCCGAGGCTCCCGTGAAGGGCATGTCGGTGCTGAAGTACGACCCGGACGGCATGGCTGCCCACTCGTATCGGGCGCTCGCGAAGGAGGTCCTCGGCAATGGCAAGCGGTAAGCGCGCAAGCATGAGGGAGGGTCCGCTCGCGGCCCTCTTCCGCAGAACCGAGGACGACTCGGTCGACGCGACGACGGAGGCCGCGGCGGACGCCGCCGCAGCCGAGCAGGCGGCTGCCCCGCAGACGCCCGCGACCGAGGCGCCCGCCTCGGCGCCGCACCCCTCGCTGCTCGCCTCGACCGCTCCCGTCGAGGAGCCGGAGATCGCACCCCCCTCGCCGCAGGAGCGCCTGCGCGCCGCCTTCTCCTCCGACCTCCCGGAGAACATGCTCGAAGCGCCGCGTTCGCGTCCGCGCGAGGTCTACGCGCGCGACGACTACGAGATCGCCCGCCGTCCCGGCCAGCACGGCCCGGTGCTGCGCGTGGTCGGCGTCGGCGGTGGCGGCGTCAACGCCGTCAACCGCATGATCGAGGCGGAGGTCGCGGGCGTCGAGTTCATCGCCGTCAACACCGACCAGCAGTCGCTGCAGCAGTCGAGCGCGCACCTGACCGTGTCGATCGGCGAGTCGCTGACGCGCGGCCTGGGCTCCGGCTCGGACCCGTCGCTCGGTCGCCGCGCGGCGATGGAGGAGTACGACCGCATCAAGTCGCTGCTCAAGGGCTCCGACATGATCTTCATCACGGCCGGCGCCGGCGGCGGCACCGGCACGGGCGCGGCGCCCGTCGTCGCGCGGATCGCGCGCGAGGTCGGCGCCTTGACCGTCGGGATCGTCACGAAGCCGTTCGGCTTCGAGGGCTCGCGCCGGCGCTCGCAGGCCGACGACGGCGTGCAGGCGCTCGCCGACGAGGTCGACACGCTGATCGTGGTCCCGAACGACCGCCTGCTGTCGGTGCTCGACAGGGGCACGTCGATGGTCGACGCCTTCCGCGTCGCCGACGACGTGCTGCGCCAGGGCGTGCAGGGCATCTCGGACCTCGTGACGCTGCCGGGCCTGATCAACCTCGACTTCGCGGACGTGCGCACGATCATGTCCGACGCTGGCAGCGCGCTGCTCGGCATCGGCATGGGGATCGGCGAGCGCCGCGCGATCGACGCGGCCGAGCAGGCTGTCGCCTCGCCACTGCTGGAGACCTCGATGGAGGGCGCGCGCTCGATCCTGCTGTCGATCACCGGCGGCGCGAACCTGTCGCTGTGGGAGGTCAACGAGGCTGCGAAGGCGGTCTCCGAGGCGGCCCACCCGGACGCGAACATCATCTTCGGCGCGATGGTCGACGAGAAGCTCGACGACCAGGTGTGGGTGACGGTCGTCGCGACCGGCTACGGCGAGCAGCGCGCTCGTCGTGCGGCGCGCGACGAGATGGGCGCCGCCGGGCTTCGCACCGAGCTGCGCGAGCCGGCTGGCGAGCCGCGTATCTCGCGCGTGAGCGAGCCGATGCGCTCCGGCGCTTCGCGCTCGCGCGAGCTCGACGTGCCCGAGTTCCTGCCGCGCGGCTGACGATCTCGCTCGCGGCCTCTCTGCCGCACGTGGCATGCTCCCGGCCGTGATGGCGTTCACGGCCGGGTCGCAGGCCCCTGCGGGCGGGAGCGCGCGCCGATGACGGCTGCGCGCGGCGTCGTGGCGGCCGGCCACCCGCTCAGCGCGGAGGCCGGCGCCGAGGTGCTGCGCGCCGGCGGCAACGCCGTCGACGCGGCGCTCGGGGCGATGCTCGCCGCGTTCGCCGCCGAGCCGCTGCTGACGGGCCTCGGAGCGGGCGGCTACATGCTGGTCGTGCCGGGCGATTCGTCGCTGTGGGGCAAGCCGGGGGAGCCGGTCCTGCTCGACTTCTTCGTCGAGGTGCCGGGGCGCGGCGCCGACCAGGCGCAGCGGGCCGAGCTGGTGCCGGTCGACGTCAACTTCGGCGACGCGGTGCAGCTGTTCAACGTCGGCGCGGCGTCCGTCGGGACCTACGGAATGCCGCACGGGGTCTGCACGGCCGCCGACCGCTTCGGGCGCATGCCGCTGAGAGAGCTGGCGGCGCCCGCGGCCGCGCTCGCGCGCGCTGGCGTGCCGCTCAACCCGCAGCAGGCGTACGTCGTCGAGATCCTCGGCGGGATCGTCACGCTGACGCCGGAGGTCGCTGCCGTCTACGCGCCGGACGGGCGCGTCCTCAGGGAGGGTGAGCCGGTCTGCCAGCCCGATCTCGCCGACGCGCTCGAGCGGCTCGCGGCGGAGGGTCCGCGCCCGTTCTACGAGGGCGACATCGCGGCAGCGGTGGCAGCGCTGATGGCCGAGCAGGGCGGACTCGTGACGCGTGCCGACCTGGCCGCCTACGAGACGGTCGTGCGCGCGCCGGTCCGCGCGCGCTACCGCGGGCGCGAAGTGCTGACGAACCCGCCCCCGTCGGCCGGCGGGACGTTGCTCGCGCTCGCGCTCGGGCTGCTGGATCGTGACGCCGGCCCGCCGTCGCTGGAGGCGCTCGTCGCGGCGATGGAGGCGACGCAGCGCGAGCGCGGCGCGGAGTTCCTCGACGGGCTCGCCGAGCCCGGCTTCGCGGAGCGCTTCCTCGCGAACCGGCTCGGCTCGACGACGCACGTGAGCGTGATCGACGCCGCCGGCGGGGCGTGCAGCGTGACGTGCTCCAACGGCGAGGGGGCGGGGATCGTCGTGCCGGGCACGGGGATCCACCTCAACAACATGCTCGGCGAGCACGACCTCAACCCGCTCGGCTTCCACATGTTCCCGACGGGCCGGCGGATGCCGAGCATGATGGCCCCGACCGCGGTGCTGCGGGACGGGACGCCGGAGCTGGTGCTCGGCAGCGCCGGCTCGAACCGCATCCGCTCGGCGATCCTGCAGACGATCGTCGCTGCGCTCGACCACGGCATGCGCGCGGGGGACGCGGTGCACGCGCCGCGGGTCCATTACGAGGACGGCGTCGTCTACGCCGAGCCGGGGATCGACGTCGCCGGGCTGGAGGCGGCCGGCCGCGCCGTCGCGCCGTTCCGCGCGCTGAACCTGTTCTTCGGCGGCGTGCAGGCGGTCGAGCGCGATGCGGCGACGGGCGCGCTGTCGGGCGGCGGCGATCCGCGGCGCGGCGGGGCGGCGGTGGTGGCGTGAGGCGGCTCGCGCCGATGCTCGCGGGGCTGGGGCTGCTCGTGCCGCTCGCCGGCTGCGGCGCCACGTCCCCCGACATCTTCCTGCTGACGCGCGGCGGGTCGCTGCCGGGGGCGAGACTGACGCTGCTCGTCAACGACGGCGGCACGGTGCGCTGCAACGGCGGCGCGGCCCGCCCGCTGTCGGACCCGCAGCTGCTCGCCGCGCGCAGAATCGGCGAGGACCTGTCCGACGACGCGAAGAAGGACCTGACGCTGCCGGCGCCGGCCGGCTCTTTGCTGCGCTTCCGCGTCCGCACGCAGGACGGCACGGTGACGTTCAGCGACGTCGACGCCGCCCGCAGACCCGAGCTCGGCCGCACGATCGAGTTCGCGCGCACGGTCGCCCAAGATGTGTGTGGGCTTGTGCGGTAGTTAACTGGTAGTTCGCTGCGCAGAGTCTTTACGAATTACCAGACGTAGTGTGTAGACCAGTGGGTTGCGCCCACGTAGCGTTCTCGATGACGGAGGGTGCAGCGGCGCGGTCGCCGCAGCCGGTTGACACCCGTGCTCCGGGAGCGATCCTTCCGGTGGGTTCGACTCCCACACCCTCCGCCATACCGCTTGGCCGGGCGACGTAAAGCAGGCAGCACCACTGCCGAGGAGCCTTGTCACCTCCGTGCTCAGTCGCCCGGCCGAGGCGTGCTAAGATCGCGACACCGGGTGTCAACTGGCTGCAAGACCACGTCGTTCCCCGACCCGCCGCAAGGCGGGTCGGGTCGTTAAGCGACTGGCCGGCGCCCGGCCGCGGCCTGCCTACTGAAACCGCACCTTGCCGTTCGAGCGCGCTCGCGCCTGGGCGTGGGAGACGAAGTCCATGCGCTTCATCGCGGCGCGGAAGAGGCGGGTGACGAGGCGCAGGCGGGCGTTCTCGGAGCGCATGTCGAGCAGGCCCTGCTTCGCTTCGGGGCCGAAGTCGACGGTCGCCGCCATCTCGTAGGCGCTCATGCGCGCGAGCTCCAGCGGCTCGGGGCGGTTGTCGGTCGCGCGCTCGACCAGCTCGGCGTACGTCTCGCGCGCGAGCGCGGCGAGCGAGCCGTCGACCGCTTCCTCGCGGTCGGCGAGGAACTCGACGACGCCGGCCGGATACGGCAGGTGCTCCTCGCGCTCGAGCAGCTGGAACGGACGCGTCCCGCGCGTGAGGACGTTCAGCCGCCCCTCCTCGTCGCGGTCGACGACCTCGGTGATCTCGCACGCGCAGCCGACGTCGCGCAGCCCGTCGTCGGCCATCCAGACGATGCCGAACTCGCTCTCGTCTTCGAGGCAGCGCGCGACCATCGTCTTGTAGCGCTCCTCGAAGACGTGCAGCGGCACGACCTCGCCGGGCAGCGCGACGAGCCCGAGCGGGAAGAGCGGGAAGTCGCGTACGGGGTCGCCCGGCATGCGGCAAGTCTATGCGCGGCTCGCGGCGCCGGCTCGCGCGCCGACGCAACCGTCCGCGCCGCGTCAACGTATCCGCCTGCGATGGCCTCCACCGCGATCGTCTGGCTGCGGCGCGACCTGCGCCTGCACGACCACCCGCCGCTCGTTGCCGCGCTCGCCGCGCACGAGCGCGTCGCGCCGGTGTTCGTGCTCGACCCGGCACTGCTGAACGGCCGCTTCGCGTCCGCGTCGCGTACCGCCTTCCTGCTGGATTGCCTGCGCGAGCTGGACGCGGCCCTACGCGAGCGTGGCGGCGGGCTCGTGATCCGCCACGGCGCGCCCGAGCGTGAGCTGCCGGCGCTCGCGCGGGAGGTCGGGGCGCGGGCAGTCCACTGGGCGAGCGACGCGACCCCGTACGCGCTCGCGCGCGACCGCCGTGTGCGGGAGGCGCTCGCGCAGGCCGGCGTGGAGGCGGTGCCGGGTCCATGCAACTTCGTCGCCGACGTCGGCCGTCCGCGCACGAGATCCGGCAGACCGTTTGTGGTCTTCACGCCCTTCCATCGCACATGGGAGGCGCTCGAGCGGCGGCCGATCCACCGTGCGCCGGCCAAGCTGCCGCCGCTCCCGCGCGGGCTCGATCGCGGCACGATCCCGTCGCTGCGCGACCTCGGGATCGCGACAGCGGACGGTGCGCTGGCGAAGCCCGCGGCCGCCCCCGGTGAAGACGCCGCGCGCGCAGCGCTCGAGCGCTGGCTTGCGAGCGACCTTGCGGCATACGACGAGCGGCACGACCGCCTCGCCGGCGGCACCTCGCGCCTCTCGCCGCACCTGCGCTTCGGCACGCTCTCGCCGCGCGAGGTCGAGGAGCGCGCCCGCCGTCACGGCGGCGCCGGCGCGGCGGCCTTCACGCGCCAGCTCGCCTGGCGCGACTTCTACGCGCACGTCCTGCTCCACCACCCCGGCAATCGCCTGCGCGAGCACCAGGAGCGCATGCGCGCGCTCGAATGGGACGAGGATCCCGCACTGCTCGCCGCCTGGCAGGAGGGCCGCACCGGCTATCCACTCGTGGACGCCGGCATGCGCGAGCTGCGTGCGAGCGGCTGGATGCACAACCGCGCGCGGCTCGTCGTCGGCTCGTTCCTGACGAAGGACCTGCAGCTCGACTGGCGTGCGGGGGAGGCGTGGTTCATGCGCTGGCTGCTCGACGGCGACGTCGCGCAGAACAACGGCAACTGGCAGTGGATCGCGTCCGTCGGCGTCGACCCGGCACCTGCCTTCCGCCGCCTCCTGAATCCCACGCTGCAGCAGCGACGGCACGACCCGGAGGGCGAGTACGTGCGCCGCTGGGTCCCCGAGCTGCGCCGCGTGCCCGACGCGCTGCTGGCCGAGCCGTGGCGGATGTCCCCCGAGCAGCAGGCGCACGCGGGCTGCGCGATCGGCCGCGACTACCCCGCGCCCGTCATCGACCATGCACAGGAGCGGCGCCGCGCGCTCGAGCGCTACCGCGCGGCCGGCTCTGCGGGTGCCGCGCCCGGCTGATCGACCGCGCCCGGTACCGCTGCCGCCACGCGCGCGAGCTGCGCCACCGCGCGTGCGAGCGCCGGCTCGCTCGCGCTGCCGAAGCCGAGCACGAGGCCCGGTGGGCCGGGCGTCACGCGAAACCACGACAGCCCGTGCAGCCGCATGCCGTGCTCCGCGGCCGTCGCGAGGAATGCCGCCTCGTCGACCGCCTCCGGCAGCAGCGCCACGACGTGCAGTCCCGCGGCGATCCCGTCGCCGATCCGCCAGCCGGGCAGCTCACGCGCGAGCGCGGCGATCAGCGCGTCGCGGCGCGCGCGGTAGCGCGGGCGCATCCGCCGCAGGTGGCGGTCCAGCTCACCGCGCTCGAGGAAGTCGGCGAGCGCGAGCTGGTCGAGCACGGAGGTGCCGAGGTCGTCGAGCGCCTTCTCCGTCGCGACAGCGGCGGCGAGTGCCTGCGGCAGCGCGAGCCAGCCGAGCCGCAGCCCCGGCGCGAGCAGCTTGCTCGCGCAGCCGGCGTAGATCACGCGCTCGGGCGCGAGCCCCTGCAGCGCGCCGACCGGCTCGCGGTCGTAGCGGTGCTCGGCGTCGTAGTCGTCCTCGACCACGTACGCGTCGCGCGCCTCCGCCCACGCGATCAGCGCAGCGCGCCGCGCCGGTGCGAGCACGCCGCCGAGCGGCATCTGGTGGGCGGGCGTCGCGAGCAGCGCGTCGGCGGCGAGCGCGGGGAGCGCGTCGGTCCGCAGCCCGTGCGCGTCGACCGGCACCGGCACGACCTCCAGCCCGCAGTGCGCGACGACGGCGCGGTGGACCATGAAGCCGGGGTCCTCGACGGCGATCCGCCGCGCCCCGCGGGCGCGCAGCGCGCGGCAGGCGAGCGCGACGCCCTGCGTCAGCCCGCTCGTGACGAGCAGCCGCCCGCCGTCGGCGGCGACGCCGCGCGCGCGGCCGAGGTAGCGCGCGAGCGCCGTGCGCAGCTCCGGTGTGCCCGACGGGTCGGCGTAGCCGAGCTGCTCGTCGGGGACGTCGCGCAGGACGCTGCGCAGCGAGCGCAGCCAGGCGGCGCGCGGGAAGCTCGCGAGGTCGGGCGTGCCGGGGTGGAAGTCCTCCGGCACCGCGCGCGGGTACGGCGCCGGCGGGGGCGGAGGCGCGGGGCGCGCCGTGGCGGCGACGACGGTGCCGGCGCCGCGTCGGGTCGCGAGGTAGCCCTCCGCGCTGAGCTGGGCGTAGGCCTCGACGACGACCCCGCGCGAGACGCCCAGCTCGGCCGCGAGCGAGCGCGTCGGCGGCAGGCGCGCGCCCGCCTCCAGCCGCCCGCCGCGGATCGCCTCGCGCAGCTGGCGCTCGAGCTGTGCCTGGAGCGGCTCGCGACCGGCTTCGCGGGAGACGGTCAGCAGCAGTTCCATTGCGATTGGTCCGGTTCACGGGCCTCCGATTGGCCCTGGAGGATGGTCCGCATCAGGGCTACCGTAGCTGCTGGACACGGCAAACGGGAGCGTTCACATGACCGAGATCACTGTCGTCGGAGGCGGCGTCGCCGGGCTGGTCGCCGCGATCGCCTGCGCGGAGGCCGGCGCCGAGGTGCGCCTGCTGGAGGCGCACGAGTCGCTCGGCGGGCGCGGGCGCAGCACGGATGGCCCGTACGTCGCGAACTTCGGGCCGCACGTGCTGTACGCGAACGGGACGCTGTGGCGCTTCATGCGCGAGCGAGAGCTGCTGCCGCCGGTGGCGAGCCCGCCGCTCATGGGCGCCTTCTTCCGCGCCGGAGGCAGACGGCGGCGCACGCCGCCGCTCGCGTTCATCCGCGCGGTTGCGAGCCTGTGGCGCACGCACGAGGCGCCCGACGACGTCTCCTTCCGCGCCTGGGTGGCCGAGCGCTGCGGCGAGCGCGCCGCGGAGCTGTTGTCGCGCTCGTGCGGCGTCTTCGCCTTCCACCACGACCCCGGCGAGCTGGCCGCCGGCTTCGTGTGGGCGCGCTTCCGCCAGGCGTTCCTCGACCTGCCGCTGAAGGCGCGCTACGTGCGCGGCGGCTGGACGCCGATGATCGCCGCGCTGGAGCGGGGCGCGCGCGACGCCGGCGTGCGGATCGAGACCGGCGTGCGCGTGCGTGAGCTGCCGGACCGCGGCCCGGCGATCGTCGCGACCGAGCTGCCCGACGCCCGCACGCTGCTGGCTGACGACACGCTGCACTGGCCCAGCGGCCGCACCGTCGCGCTCGACCTCGGGCTGCGCAAGCGGCGCGGGGATCCGTTCGTGGTGTGGGACCTCGACGAGGCCGGCTGGATCGAGACCTACACCGTGCCGGACAAGACGCTCGCGCCCGCCGGCCACGCGCTCGTGCAGGCGCAGATGCCGCTGCGGCCGGGCGAGTCGACCGACGACGGCGAGCGCCGGCTGGAGGCGCTGCTCGATTGCGGCTTCCGCGGCTGGCGCGAGCGCGTCGCGTTCCGCCGCCGCCAGCTGCTCGACGGCCGCTCCGGCGCGCTCGACCTGCCCGGCACGAGCTGGCGCGACCGCCCCGCGGTCGATCGCGGTGACGGTGTCTTCCTGTGCGGCGACAGCGTCGCCGCGCCGGGGCTGCTGTCGGACCCGGGCGTGACGAGCGCGCTGGAGGCGGCGCGACTCGCACTCGCGCGGGGGCGCACAAATCCACACACGGGTGTCGTCGCGCCCGGTATGCAGCCCTGAGCGAGACGCTCGCGCACACGCACGTCGTCCGTCGGTGGCGATATTCGTCTGGCATGGGCGAATACCGCCTCGACCTGCTTGGCTGGTACCAGTTCGAGCGACTGTGCCAGACGCTCCTGAGCGTCACGTTCGGACTGGACGTCGAGACCTGGGGCGGCCAGCGCGACTGGGGTCGTGACGCGTGGGCCGAGGGCCCGCTGCGCTTTCCAAGCCCGCAGCGAGAGCGCAAGGGCCCCTATCTCTTCCAATGCAAGTTCGTCGAGGATGCCGCGGCGATCGGGCCGCGGCGGGCGACGACGCGCGTCAAGGCGCTCCTGCGTCATGAGGCCAAGCGGATCGAGGATCGGCTCGCCGCCGGATGGCGTTCGCCGCGTCACTACGTCGTGATGACCAACGCGCGTCTGACGGGACCGGGGAAGGACGACTGCGTGGCGATCGTCTCGCGTGTGCTTCCAGGCACCCGCGTGCACCTGGTTGACGAGCGCCAGCTCGAGCCAATGATCACCGCTGCGCCGGGTGTCCGCCTGTCGTTCCCGCAGATCCTCAGCCTTCGTGACCTGAGCGGCGTGCTGGAGCGGGTCGTCAACCGCGACCTGCGTAATCGCGCCGATGCGCTGCTGGCCGACGCGGCGGACCTCGCCACCGTGTTCATGCCGACGCGCGCCTACCATCGAGCGGTCGACCTGCTCAACCAGCATGGCTTCGTCGTCCTCACCGGGCCGCCCGAGACGGGCAAGACGTCGATCGCCAGGATCATCGCGCTGGCTCGGGCCGCCGACGGCTGGGACGTGATCGACTGCCGCACGCCAGAGGACCTGGAGCGCATGTTCGAGCGCGAGCGGCCGCAGGTGTTCGTCGCCGACGACGCGTTCGGCAGTACGGAGTACCGGCCCGATCTCGCCGAGGAGTGGGCCGCTCGCCTGCCGAGCATCCTGCGGCGGGTCGACAGATGCCACTGGTTGGCGTGGACTTCGCGTTCCGCGCCGCTTCGCGCCGGCCTGACGCGTTTGCACCTTCAGGGCGCCGCCGAGCGCTTTCCGGACCCGTCCAAGGTGCTCGTCGACGCGGCTCGCCTCACGCGTGACGAGAAGGCGCTCATGCTCTACCGCCACTGCAAGGCCTCGGAGCTCGACGCGGGAGCTCGCGAGATCATCCGCGACCACGCCGATCTGATCGTCGACGACCGCTACTTCACACCCCTGCGCATGAGCCGCTTCGTCCGCTCCCGCCTTCAGGCACTCGCCGACGTGCACGCCGGCAGGGCGCAGGTCCAGGCTGCCGTGGTCGAAGAGCTCGCGCAGGCGACCGGCGCCATGGCGCGTTCGTTCGCCGCGCTCAGCGAGGAGCAGAAGGCGCTGCTGATCGCGATGCTCGACACCGACAGCCGCGGCTTCGTGCCCCTTGACGAGGTCGAGCAGGCGTTCGTCCAACACCACGGGAACGGTGCCGAGTCGTTCGAGCGACTCGTGCAGGGGCTCGAAGAGCACTTCCTGGACGTGCGATGAACGGCGACACGAAGCGAATCGATTGGACGCACCCGAGCTGGCGCGACGTCGTGATCGAACACCTCGCGGAGCATCCGCAGGCGCGGCTCCAGTTTCTCGAGCGGTGCGGATCGGATGGCATGGAGCTGGCGGTCTCGACATCGGGCGGCGCCGACGGCGACCGTCGCCATCCGCTGCTCTGCAGCCACGACGACTGGGCGGCCCTGACGGAGCGGGCCCGTCTGCTCGTACGCTCGTGCCACCCCGACGAGCACCGCCGGCTGCTGTCCGCCTTGCGGGTCCTGGTGGAGGAGGTCGCGCCCGAGGCGCCGAGCGAGCAGGCCGCGCTCGCCTCGGCGGTGCTGGATGCGACGGTCGAGCGGTGGGACGACGAGGGGGAGGTCGTCGACGCGCGCACGCTCGAGGTGTTCTACGCGACCACCGAGCTGGTCGCGCCGCTGTGCCGGGGACCGCAGCTCGCCCGCATGCTGGCGAGCCATGCGGCGCTCTTGCGTTCGCTCTCCACGGTCGATCCCGAGGAGGTCGAGCAGCAGGAGGCGCTGCACACGTTGCTTGTCGCCGAGCGCAACGAGCCGCGCGCCCTGCGACAGCTCCGCTATCCGCAGTGCCTCGGTGGCTTTCCCGAAGTGCTCGCCACGGCGATCGAGCGGCTGCGGACTCGCGTGGGGAAGCTCGCCGACGACGATTGCTTGCTCGTGCAGGGCATCTCCTCGCGCGCGTTGACGCAGTTGCGCTGGGAGCTGGATGCATGGGAGAGTCTGCTCGACGGTTTGCCGGGGGAGCTGGGGATCGACTTCGACGAGGTGGCCGCGATCGCGGAGGCGATTCGCGAGGTTCTCGGCGAGGTTCACGTCGTCCTCGACGAGCGCATGCACCTCGCTCAGGATGGTGGGCCCGTCGAGATCCGGGAGGCGGACGCGGAAGGTGACTCGGGGTCGACGCTCAGCCTGCGCAAGCTCTTTGCCGACCTGTGAGCCTCAGCCGGCCGGCTTTGAGCCCGCAACCAGCAGGTTGTAGAAGACCGCCGCCGGCAGCCGGCCCTCGAGCAGGCGCTGGTCGAGCTGCTGGAGCGTGAGATAGCCGCGGTAGGCGTACTGGCGCCAGCCCCAGGGGACGTCCTCGGGGACCGCGGTCGCCTCCAGCACGCGGTTCGTCCAGCCGAACCAGTTGGCGACCAGCTCCTCGCCGCGCACGGTCACGTCCTCGAAGCCGGCGCTGCGGGCGGCGTCGGCGAGGTCGCCGGGGGCGAAGGCGTGGATGTCGACGAAGCGCTCCAGAGCGTGGTCCTCGGCATGTGGATCGTGGCCGTTGGACCCGTTCCCGTTCTTGACGGACCCCGCGGCCCGCGCCCCGATCGCCCGCCGCCACAGCGGCGCGACTGCCGCCGCGCCGCGCTTGGGCACGCGCGCGATGCGGTCGCCGTAGCGCGACGGCTCGCCGGCGAAGACGACCGTGCCGCCGGGCTTGAGCACGCGGTGGAACTCGGCGAACGCCTGTGCCAGATCCGGGATGTGGTGCAGGATCGCGTGGCCGAGCACGAGGTCGAACGAGGCGTCCTCGAACGGGAGTCTCTCGGCGTCGGTCGCGACCGTCTCGACCGCCAGCCCGAGCCGCTCGGCGTTGCCGCGCAGCGTCTCCAGCATGCCCGGCGAGATGTCGGTGCAGGTGGCCTCGCGGATCACGCCGGCCTGCAGCAGGTTCAGCGAGAAGTAGCCCGTGCCGGAGCCGATCTCCAGCGAGCGGCCGAAGCCGGCCGCGAGCGCATCGCGCCCCAGCACCTTGCGCAGCTTCATCAGCACCTGCTCTTGGCCGGGCTCGCCGAAGTCGATGCCCCACTTGGCGTCGTAGCTGTCGGCGGCGACGTCGTGGTAGCGCGTGTTGACGTCGCGGATGTCGTTGTCGGTGCGTGGAGCCTCCATGCGGCGCGGCACTCTACTGTGTCGGCCCGTAATGAGCACCGCATACGTTCAGTCGAATCAGCCGGCCGGCGTTCCCCCGCTCGCGCTGACCGGCGAGCGCACGCTGCCGGACGTGCCGGAGGAGAACTACTGGTACCGGCGCCACCTCGTCGTCTACGAGTGGATCGGCGCCCGCACGATCGGCAAGCGCGTGGTCGACATGGCGTGCGGCGAGGGCTACGGCTCCGAGGTGCTGTCGCGCTCCGCCGCCTCCGTCGTCGGCGTCGATGCCAACCCGGAGGCGCACGAGCACGCGCGGCTGCGCTACGTGCGCCAGAACCTGCGCTACGAGCGCGACCTCGTCGAGACGTTCTCCGAGCCGTGCGACGCGGTCGTCTTCCTGCAGACGATCGAGCACGTGCAGAACCCGGGGGAGATCCTCGAGCACTTCAAGTCGATGCTCGCGCCCGGCGGGATCGTCTACGTCTCGACGCCGAACCTGCTGACGCTCGCGCCGCCCGGGGCCGAGAAGTCCGAGAACCCGTGGCACGTGAAGGAGTACCGCGCCGAGGAGTTTCGCCGTTTGTGCTGCGAGCACTTCGAGCAGGTCGAGCTGTGGGGCCTCTTCCACGCGCGCAAGCTGCGTGCGCACGCGCTCGCGCTGCAGCTCGGCTGGGACCGCGTCCACAGAGCGCTCGGCCTCACGAGACCGTTCTACGACCGCTTCACGCCCGCGATCGCCGCCTCCGACTTCGCCCTGAAGCCGGGCGATCTCGACCGCGCGCTGGACTTCCTGGCAGTCTGCCGGGCGTGACCGCGGGGAATCGGATCCCACCCCCCGCCCCCAACGCCCGCGGCGAGCTGGCGCTCGTCCTGCACACGCACATGCCCTACGTGGAGGGCTACGGCACCTGGCCGTTCGGCGAGGAGTGGCTGTGGGAGGCGATCGCCACCTGCTACCTGCCGCTGCTCGACCTGTTCGAACAGCGCGGCACCCCGCTGACGCTGTCGCTCACGCCGGTGCTGTGCGATCAGCTCGCGGCGCCGGGCGTCCCGCAGCGGCTCGCGGGCTTCCTGCGCGAGGTGCGCCGCGAGACGCACGCGCTCGACGTCGCCGGCTGCCGCGAGGCCGGCCGCGAGGACTACGCGCGCGAGCTGGAGCGCGCCGCCGGCGACTACGAGCGCGCGCTGGCGCGCGTCGAGGCGCTCGGCGACGAGCTGCTGAGCGCGTTCGCGCCGTACGCGAGCTGGACCTCCTCGGCCACGCACGCCGTCCTCCCGCTGCTGGCGACCGACGCCGGCGTGCGGCTCCAGCTGGAGGCGGGGATCGCGTCGCACCGCGCGCGCTTCGACGCCGCGCGCGAGTGGGCCGGCGGCTTCTGGCTGCCGGAGTGCGCGCACGCGCCGTGGCTGGACCCGCTGCTGGAGGAGGCCGGCGTGCACGCCACCTGCGTCGACCTGACGGACGTGCTCGGCCACGGCGCGCCGTCGCAGCTTGCGCCGATCGCGACCGACGACGGCCCGCTGCTCGTGCCGATCGACCGCGCGACGATCGAGCTGGTGTGGAGCGACGGCGGCTACCCGTCGCACCCCGCCTACCGCGACTACCACGCCTTCACCGTCCACCACCACCGCGTCTGGCGCAACGACGGCGGCACGTACGACCACTAGGCTGCGCTCGCGCAGGCGCGCGCCGACGCGGCCGACTTCGTCGCGCGCACGATCGCGCGGCTCGACGCCGGCTCGGCCGCGCTCGGCCGCCCCGCGCTCGCCGTCTGCGCGCTCGACACCGAGCTGCTCGGCCACTGGTGGTACGAGGGGATCGAATGGCTCGGCGCGGTGATCGACGAGGCGGAGCGGCAGGGCCTCGCGCTCGCGCCGCTCGACGACGCGCTCGCGCGGCACGACCCGGTCCCGCTGCGCGAGGCGCTGGCGCACGCCGACCCGGCCCCGCACGCCGCCGCCGACGTGCGCGCCGGGCGCCTGCCGACGACCACCTGGGGCACCCCGCGCGACCTCTCCACCTGGGACGGACCGCAGGTCGCCGAGCTCGCCTGGCAGGCGCGCGCCGCCGAGCTGCACGCGCTGCTCGGCGGCCGCCGGCCGAGCCCCACGGCACTGCGCGAGCTGGCGCTCCTGCAGTCGAGCGACTGGGCCTTTCAGGTCACGCGCGACCTCGCCGGCGACTACCCGCGCGAGCGCGCGTCCGGGCACCGCGCTGCGCTGGAGAAGGCGCTGGCGGGCGCCGGCTGAGGGACCCAGCAGCCTGAGCGCCGGCGGGATATTCCCGTACGGGACGATCATCCGTTCCATCCGCAGGAATTGCTGGAATCTTCCCGAAAAGGAAGATCATGCGCACCCGCATCGAAACCCCCGCCGACCTGGGCAGCGCCGTGCGCAGAGCACGGCGCGACCGCGGTCTGCGCCAGGAGGACGTCGCGCTGAGCGCCGGCACCGGCGCCCGCTTCGTCGGCGAGCTGGAGCGCGGCAAGCCGACCGTGCAGCTCGCCACGACGCTGCGCGTGCTGCAGGTGCTCGGCATGGCGCTCGAGGTGGACGATGGCGACGCTTGAGGTCCTCTGCTTCGGCGAGCGCGCCGGCGTGCTCGCCGACGAGCCCGGCGGTCCGCGGTTCACGTATGACCCCGCGTGGCTGGCTGCCGCCCGCCCGCCGCTGTCGCAGTCGCTCCCGCTCGACGGCCCGGCGCTGCCCGGCGCCGTCCACGCATTCTTCGGCGGCCTGCTGCCGGAGGG
This sequence comes from uncultured Conexibacter sp., assembly GCA_964525715.1. GTDB lineage: Bacteria > Actinomycetota > Thermoleophilia > Solirubrobacterales > Solirubrobacteraceae > Conexibacter. The sequence continues at coordinate 109,987 of CAZGJV010000005.1, forward strand.
GGAGCCGCGGCATCAGCTCGCCCGCCGGCTCGGCGTCAGCGAGCGCAACGACTTCGCGCTGCTCGCCGCGATCGGCGGCGACACCGCGGGCGCGATCACGCTCGCTCCTCCCGGCACGGCACCGCCCCAGGCGGGCGGCAGCGACGTGGAGTGGCTCGACGAGGCGCAGCTCGCCGAGCTGATCGCCACGCTGCCCGACCGCCCGATGCTCGCCGACGAGGACGGCGAGATCCGGCTGTCGCTCGCCGGCGCGCAGGACAAGCTGCCGGTCGTGATCGACGCCGCCGGGCGCGTCGGCATCACCTCCGGCCGGACGCCGTCGACGCACATCCTCAAGATGCCGATCGCCCGCTTCCCCGGGACGGTCGTCAACGAGGCGTTCTGCCTGGCATTCGGGTACCGCCTCGGCGTGCCGACGGTCGACGCGGTGCCGCGCCGCGCGGGCGAGACGCCCTACCTGCTCGTGCAGCGCTACGACCGCGAGCCGTACGCCGCGGCCGGCTTCGCGCGCCTCCATCAGGAGGACTTCTGCCAGGCGCTGGCGATCCCGTCCGAGCGCAAGTACGAGGTCGAGGGCGGGCCGTCGCTGGTCGACTGCTTCGAGCTCGTGCGGCACGCGACGACGGTCCCCGCCAAGCACACGCTCGTGCTGCTCGACGCCGTCGGGCTCAACTTCCTCGTCGGCAACCACGACGCGCATGGCAAGAACTTCTCGCTGCTGCGCTTCCCCGACCGCACCGAGCTGGCGCCGTTCTACGACGTGCTCAGCACGGTCACCTACCCGGGGCTTGCGCGCAAGGCGGCGATGGCGATCGGCGGCGAGCGGCGGCCCGACTACGTCCGCCGACGCCACCTCGACCGCCTCTGCGAGGCCGCCGGGCTCGGCGGCGCGGCGGTGCGCAGACGCTTGCTGGCGATGGCGCGCGAGGCGCCGAACGCCGCGCGGACGGTGCGCGCAGCGCTCGCCGAGGACGGATGGGACGACCCCGTGCTCGACACCGTCCTCCAGGTCGTCGACCGGCGCGCGGCTCACCTCACCGAGCTCGCGAGCCCGCGATCGGCGAATCGCCATGCACGGCGGACTAGACTCCGGCCGGTCGCTTTGGCCGCAGAGCCAGCCCCCCGATGGCATCCACCCGCATCCTCATCCTCTCCTGGGAGTACCCGCCGCTGATCGAGGGCGGGCTTGCGCGGCACGTCCGCAAGCTCTCGGAGCAGCTCGTGCAGCAGGACGTGGAGGTGCACGTGCTGACGCGCGGCGACGATGCGATGGCGGCCGAGCAGGAGCTGTGCGGCGTGCACGTGCACCGCGTGCGCGAGCCGCGCAAGCCGCGCGACCTGACCGAGTTCGTCGCCTGGATCGAGCACATGAACGCCGACATGCTCGCCGCCGGCCTGGAGCTGGGCGAGCGGCTCGACTTCGATCTCGTCCACGGCCACGACTGGCTCGTCGCGACGGCCGGCGACAGACTCGCCCGCGCGCTCGACTGCCCGTGGGTCGTGACGATCCACGCGACAGAGTATGGCCGCCACCAGGGCTGGGTCGACAAGCACCCGCAGTCGCACATCCACGGCGTCGAGACGTGGATGGCCAACGACGCCGACGCCGTGATCACCTGCTCGCACTACATGCGCGACCACGTGGCCGACATCTACGGGCTGGAGGAGTCGCGCGTCGCGGTGATCCCGAACGGGATCGACCCGCTCGACCTGCAGCCGGTCGAGGACCTCGACGCGCTGCGCGCGCGCTTCGCGGCGCCGCACGAGCGGCTCGTGCTGCTCGTCGGCCGGCTCGTCTACGAGAAGGGCTTCCAGATCGCCTTGGAGGCGCTCCCGGGCGTGATCGAGCGTCTCGGCGACGTCCGTTTTCTGGTGGCGGGCTCCGGCACCGCCGAGGCCGAGCTGCGCGCGCAGGCGGACGCGCTCGGGCTGACCGCGCACGGCACGTTCCTCGGCTGGATCGGCGACGACGTGCTGCACTCGCTCTACCGCATCGCCGACCTGACGGTGGTGCCGTCGATCTACGAGCCGTTCGGGCTCGTCGCGCTCGAGGCCATGGCATCCGGCTGCCCGTGCATCGTCGCCGACACCGGCGGCCTGCGCGAGGTCGTACCGAACGAGCAGGTCGGGCTGCGGTTCGAGTCGCGCGATCCCGCCTCGCTGGCGACGATGATGGAGCGCGTGCTGTCCGACGACGCACTGCGCGACCGCCTCGTCGCCGAGGCGAGCGAGCACGTGCTGCGCTTCGACTGGGCCGACATCGCGCGTCAGACGGCAGAGATCTACGGTGGCCTGCGCCGCCTCGCCGTCTGACCCGATGTGATCCGCCGGGCCGTCCGGCGCGAATACCTTCGTTGAGAGCCGCGCTCGTACAGCCGGCTTAATTCTCGACTGGGGAGTTCACTCATGTCATCTCGCTCCAGCGACGGAGTGGTGGATCGCCGCGCGTTCATCGGCAAGGGCGCGCTCGCCGGCGCGGGCGCGCTCGCGGGCGGTGGTGCGATCGAGGCGCTGCTGCCGTCGTTCGCCGCGGCGCGCGGCCACAAGGGCGGCGTCACGAAGGGCGATATCGCGATCCTCGGCGCCGCGCAGATCGCCGAGGCGCTCGCCGTCACCACCTACACCGGGATCATCGACAGCTCGCCGTTCTTCGCACGACTGGAGAGCGACGACCAGGGCTATCTCAAGGCCGCGCGCCAGGAGGAGATGGCGCACTACCTGCTGGAGAGAAGCGTCACCAGAAAGCCCTCTGGCGCGAGCACCTTCTACTACCCGCCGAAGATGTTCGACGACGCGCAGACGACGCTCAACGTGCTCGTCACGCTCGAGGACGCGTTCATCGCCGCGTACCTGGTGGGCGTGCGCCAGTTCAGCTCGGCCGACCTGCGCGTCACCGCGGCGCGCATCATGGGCATCGAGAGCGACCACCGCACGCTCGCCCGCGTCGTCGCCCCCGGCGTCGCCTCCAAGGACGGCGGTCCGATCGAGAAGGTCACCGGCATCCAGGGCAAGGCCGAGTCGGTCGACCCGCCCAACAACAACACGTACGAGCGCACGCTGGGCTGGACCCAGATCTCCAAGGCGGTCGCCGCGCTCACGCCGTTCATCGACAAGCGCGCCGCCGCGAGAGCCGGCTTCGACACGAGCCGCCCGTTCACGTTCAAGCCGTTCACGCCGTCGCTGCCCGGCAGCCTCGGCGACTTCCACTCGTTCGTCGGCTGAGCGAGCGACCCGGCGCACGGTGGGGGCGCCGGGCGCTCGGCCCGCCATCTGTCCGAGCACTGCACCTTTGTGCCCCGTATGGGGGCTCAGAGATGCAGTGCTCGGGCGGCGTCCTCCAAGCGGTCGTCGCCCCAGAACGCCTGGCCGCCGACGAGCACGGTGGGGACGCCTTGCACGCCGAGCGCGATCGCGGCCTCGGTCCGCTCGCGGAGCGCCGCCTTCACGGATGGAGACCCAGCGGCCGCCAGCAGCGCCTCCGCCTCGATGCCCGCCGTAGACGCGACGTCTGCCACCGCCGCCGGGTCCGACAGGTCGCGCCCGTGGACGAAGCCGGCCCGCAGCCCCGCCAACAGGAACGCCCGCCCCGCCCCGGCCTCAAACGCCGCCACCGCACACCGCATCGCCAGCAGCATGTTGCCCGGCCACGGCTCCGGCCAGCGCACCGGCGGCAGGCCGTACGCAGCAGCCCGCCGCTCCACCTCCGCCATCCCCGGCGCGCGCTCGTCCGTCAGCGACCACGACCCCCAACCCCGTGCCGCGAACAGGGCGCCCGCCAGCACCGGCTCCCACACCGGCTCGATGCCGAGCACCGACTCCGCCCGCTCCGCCGCCAGCCACGCATACGGCGAGCCGACGTCCAGCAACAGGCGGGGGCGCGCGGTCATCGGCTCAGTCGATCAACCGCTTGCGCATCCGCCAGATCGCGACGCGCCACAGGCCGAGCGCGAACACGAGCAGCACCGCGAGGTGCAGCAGGTCGGCGGCCGGGTGGATGCCGATCACGACGAGGTCGCGCACGAGCGCGACGCAGTGGTGCAGCGGGTTGATCTCTGCGATCGCCCGCATCACCGGCGGGAAGTTGCTGATCGGGAAGAACGTCCCGGCGGTCAGGAACATCGGCGTGAGGATGCCGCTCGTGACGTAGCTGAAGTTGTCGATCGACTGTGCGCTGGCGGCGAGCGTCACGCCGAACGCGACGAAGCCGGCGCCCGTGATGAAGCAGACGAACGGCACCAGCAGCGCGGTCGGCAGCGGATCGAGCCCGAATGCGATCGCCACCAGCAGCGGCACGTTGCCGTACACGCCGGCGCGCAGGGCGATCCACAGGACCTCCGCGGAGACGATCTCGTCGACGTCGACCGGCGCCGCGAGGAACGCGTCGTACGTGCGCTGGAAGCGGTACTTCAGAAACGTCCCGTACATCCCCGGGAAGGCCGACGAGAACAGCACCGCGGTCGCGACGATCCCGGTCGCGACGTACTGCTTGTAGCTGATGCCGCCGATCGACGAGATCAGCGCGCCGAAGCCGAAGCCGAACGCGAGCAGGTAGATCGTCGGCTCGACGATCGAGGAGAACGTCGTCGTCTTCCAGTTGCGCGTGAAGACGGTCGCGTCGCGGCTGACGACGCCGATCACGGCGGCCGGCTCGATGCGGTGCAGCCGGCGGCGGCGGTCGCTCACTCGATCTCCTCCCCGGTCAGCGCGACGAACGCGTCCTCCAGCGTCGCGGCGCGCCGCACGCCCTCGGGCAGCGTGCCGTCGTGGCGCTCGGCGCGCAGGATCGCCAGCGCGGGGCCGGAGCGGCGCATCGCCCAGCCGGCGCGCTCGCCCTGCGCGCGCAGCTCCTCCAGCCGCGCCGGAGGCCCGTACACCTCGTGCGTCTGCTCGCCGGCGTGCTCGCGCACGAGGTCGGCGGGCCTGCCGCGCGCGACGATCGCGCCGCTCGCCATGACGGCGACCGTGTGGGCGAGCCGCTCGGCCTCCTCGATGTAGTGCGTCGACATCAGCACGGTTGTGCCCTCGGTGCGCAGCGCGTCGATCAGCGACCACAGCTCCTGGCGCACCTGCGGGTCGAGCCCGACGGTCGGCTCGTCGAGCAGCACCAGCCGCGGCCTGTGCACGAGCCCGCGCGCGATCAGCAGGCGGCGGCGCATCCCGCCGCTCAGCAGGTCCACGCGCGTCTCGGCGCGCTCGGTCAGGTTCGCGATCTGCAGCGCGCGCTGCACCGCCGCCGCGCGCTCGTCCGGCGGGACGCGGTACAGGCGCGCGAAGACGGTGAGGATCTGACGGCAGGTCAGCTCGACGTCGAGGTTGTCGAGCTGCGGCACGACGCCCATCTCCGCGCGCGCCTGCTTCGACTCGCCCGGCAGCGTCCAGCCGAGCACCTCGATCGTCCCCTCGTCGGCGATCGACTGCGCGGTCAGCATCCGCATCGTCGTCGACTTGCCGGCGCCGTTGGGGCCGAGCAGGCCGAGGCAGATCCCCGCCGGCACCTCGAGGTCGAGCCCTGCGACCGCTGTGATGGCGCCGAACCGCTTCACCACGCCGCGCAGCGAGATCGCCGGGCGGGTGGCGCCCGCGCCTGCCTGCGCGCCGCCCGCGGCCGCCGGCTGCGCGCTCACGCCCATCTCATCGTCTGCGGCGCATCGCGCATGCGGATCACTCGCGCCGGCACGCCGCCCGCGACCGCGTTTTCGGGCAGGTCCTTCGTGACGACCGCGTTCGTCCCGACGATCGCGTTGTCGCCGACGGTCGCGCCGCGCAGGATGCAGGCGCCGTAGCCGATCCACACGTTGTTGCCGACGTGCACGTCGCGCTTGTAGATCCCCTGCAGGCGGATCGGCCGCTCGACTTCGACGACGCCGTGGTCGAAGTCGATCAGCATCACGCGGTCGGCGACGATGCACTCGCGCCCGATCGAGACGTGCTGGTAGGCGGAGATCGTGCACTCCTGGCCGAGCACCGACTTCGCGCCGATCGTCACCTCGCCCTCGTGCGCGCGCACCTTCGTGCCGTGCCCGAGCCACGACCAGCGGCCCAGCACGACGCGCGCGTTCGGGCCGATCTCGAACTGCACGCCGGGGCAGACGAACGCGATCCCGTCGGTCTGCAGGCGTCCGCGGAAGCGCAGCTTCAGCCAGGCGAGCCGCGCGATCAGCAGCGCATAGCGGCGGTTCAGCATGCCGTTGCGGCGCATGAAGCGCAGCAGCGTCAGCGGGCCGCCGTGCGGCGGCGGCGGGGCGGCGCGGACCTCGTGGGGGAGGGCGACGGGGGGCGGCGCGAGGGCGGGCTCCATCTGCCCGCATGGTATGCGGGCGGCCGCCGGACGGGCGCCGCGTGGCGGCCGCGTGCCGGCGGCCCGGCCTGCCATCATGCGCGGCCCATGACGCCCGACCCGACCCTCGCCGAGCGCCTCCTCAAGGGCGACAAGCGCGCGCTCGCACGCGCGATCACGCTCGTCGAGGACGACCGCCCGGAGGGCTGGGAGCTGGTGCGCGAGGTCTATCCGCACACCGGCAGGGCCGCAGTCGTCGGCTTCACCGGACCGCCGGGCGTCGGCAAGTCGACGCTGCTGGGCGCGCTGACGAAGGCCGAGCGCGCGAAGGACCGCACGGTCGGCGTGCTGAGCATCGACCCGTCCTCGCCGTTCACGCAGGGCGCGCTGCTGGGCGACCGCATCCGCCTGTCCGAGCACTTCCTCGACAGCGGCGTCTTCATCCGCTCGATGGCGAACCGCGGCGCGCTCGGCGGCCTCTCCGAGGCCGCCCTGCAGGCGGCGCTGCTGATGGACGCGGCCGGCCGCGACGTCGTGCTGGTGGAGACGGTCGGCGTCGGGCAGGCAGAGGTCGACGTGATGGACCACGCCGACACGATCGTGCTCGTGCTGATGCCGGGCTCGGGCGACTCGATCCAGGCGCTGAAGGCGGGCGTGATGGAGATCCCCGACGTGATCGTCGTCAACAAGGCCGACCATCCGCTGACCGACACGATGGTGCGCGAGATTCGCGGTGTCCTGAGCCTCGGCGAGCAGAGAGGCTGGCGCGTGCCGATCGTCAAGACGCAGGCCGCGCACGGCATCGGCATCGACGATCTGCTGCAGCAGATGGAGGCGCACCGCGCCTACATCGAGCAGGAGGGCACGCTGCTGGAGCGCCGCCGCCGCAACCTCATGAACGAGGTCGTCGCGATCGCGACCTCGCGCATGCGTCGCGAGCTGGAGGCGGCGATCCGCGAGGACCCCGACGTGCAGGAGCTGCTCGACGAGGTGTGCGCGCGCCGGCTGGACCCGGCCAGCGCCGCGACGCAGATCCTCTCGCGCAGCGGCGAGCGGCTAACCGACAACCGAGCCTCGCGGAGGTCCAGGCGCTGACACGAACGCGCCGACTCGCTTGCGGGCGCGTTGCCGACGGCCATACGGTGACCCGCGATTCCTTCTTCGGGTCTGATGAAGAACAGGAAAGTGGTGCATTGTTGTGCCCACCGTTCTCTCCCGGGCAGGCGCCGCAGGTGGGGGCGTCGGCCCGTCGCTCAACCGGAGGCGCCGCGCCGACGCGCCAGCACGGGCGCCGGGCGCGCGCGGGCCCGTTCACCGCGGCGTCGAGCGCGACGACGGCGACCCGCGCATCGCGGGCGCCGTCGAGCGGGCGCAGCGCGGCGACCGCGACGCCGTGCGCTTCCTCTACGTGGCGTACGCCGACAACGTCTACGGCTACGTCCTCAGCATCGTCCGCGACGAGCACGACGCCGAGGACGTCACCCAGCAGGTCTTCCTCAAGCTGATCACGGCGATCACGCGCTACGAGCCGCGCCACGTGCCGTTCGCCGCCTGGATGCTGCGCGTCTCGCGCAACGTCGCGCTCGACCACCTGCGCCAGCGCCGGCACGTGCTGTGCGAGGAGGTGCGCGCCGCCGACGCCGTCGTCGACGAGCGCGCCGACGACTGCCGGCACGCGCTGCGCGAGGCGCTGGCGCAGCTCCCGGCAGCGTGGCGCGACGTGCTGCTGATGCGCCATCTCGTCGGGCTCTCGCCGGGCGAGATAGCCCGCTGTCTCGACAAGAGCGAAGCCGCCGTCCACGGCCTCCATCACCGCGGGCGCAGCGCCTTGCGGCTCGAGCTGTCGCGGCTCGAGGCCGAGCCGGCGACGGCCCCCGGTCACTGAGCGGAGCGCTCGGTGCGCGCCTGCGCGGCAGCTTGGGCGGCGCGCCGGAAGCTCGCCGCCGCTGCGTCCGTTGATCGAGCATGTCGCGGTCCAGCAGCCCACGGGCGACGGCGTTCCGGGCCGCGCCATGAGCGCGCTCGCGCCGGTCGAAGAACAGGTGCCGATGGTGCGCATGGACGTCGCCGATCGGGGGCTGCTGCGCGAGCTGCTCGGCGCGGTCGAGCGCGTCGCGAGCGGCGCGGCCTTCACGCTGGGGGAGGAGGTGGCGGCGTTCGAGCGCGAGTGGGCGGACTGGTGCGGCGCGCGCCATGCGGTCGGCGTGTCGTCGGGGACGGATGCGCTCGTGCTCGCACTCCGCGCGCTGGACATCGGTCGGGGCGACGAGGTCGTGGTGCCGGCGAACTCGTTCGTGGCGACGGCGGAGGCCGTCTCGCTCGTCGGCGCGGAGCCGCGCTTCGCCGACGTCGACGCGGACACGGCGACGCTGACGGCGGCGACGGTCGAGCCGCTGCTCGGACCGCGGACCCGCTGCGTCGTGCCGGTGCACCTGCACGGCCGCATGGCCGACATGGCGCCGCTGCTCGCGCTCGCCGCCGACGCCGGCGTCGCGCTCGTGGAGGACGCCGCGCAGGCGCACGGCGCGCGCTGCCGAGGCCGGCACGCCGGCACGCTCGGGCAGCTCGGCTGTTTCTCCTTCTATCCGTCGAAGAACCTCGGCGCCTGGGGCGACGGTGGGGCCGTCGTGACCGACGACGCGCGCCTGGCGCGGCGGGTGCGGCTGCTGCGCACGCACGGTGCGCTCGAGCACGACGACCACCGCCTCGTCGGCACGACGGCGCGGCTCGACGCCGTGCAGGCGGCGGTGCTGCGCGTCAAGCTGCGGCGGCTGGAGGCCGACAACGCGCTCCGCCGAGCGCTCGCGGCCCGGCTCGACCGCGCGCTCGCCGGGGGACCGGTCGCGCTGCCTGCGCCCACGCCGCCGGGGCACGACCACGTCTTCCACCACTACGTCGTGCGCAGCGAGCGGCGCGACGCCCTGCGCGCCCGCCTCGCCGCGCACGGTGTGGCGACCGCGGTCCACTATCCGGTCCCGATCCATCGGATGCCCGCGTACGCCGCGCGCGAGCCGACGGCGCTCCCGATCGCCGAGCGCCTCGCCGCGACGAGCTGCTCGCTGCCGCTGTTCCCGGCGATGCGCGAGCAGGAGCTGGCGCGCGTCGCCGCCGCCGTGCTCGAGGCGGGCGGCTGACGGATGCCGCCCGCACGGCACGACCTGCGGTCCTCGCCGCAGCCGGCGCCGGACGGCGCGCACGTGCGGATCGGCATCGTCGGGCTCGGCTACTGGGGGCCGAACCTGCTGCGCGTGCTTGCCGAGCTGCCGCAGGTCGACGTCCGCTGGGTCTGCGACCTCGATCGCGCCCGCGCCGAGCGCTACGCCGCGCGCTGCGTCGGCGCGACGCCGACCGCGCACGTCGAGGAGCTGCTGGCGGACCCCGAGCTGGACGCGGTCGTGATCGCGACGCCCGTCTTCACGCACTTCGACATCGCGATGCGTGCGCTGCGCGCCGGCAAGCACGCGTTCGTCGAGAAGCCGCTGGCGCCGTCGGCCCGCCTCGCCGGCGACCTCGTCGAGCTGGCGAGCGCGCGCGGCCTCGCGCTGATGTGCGGCCACACGTTCGTCTACAGCCCGGCCGTGCGCGCGGTCAAGGGGCTGCTCGAGCGCGGCGAGCTCGGCGACCTCTTCTTCGTCAGCTCCAACCGCGTCAACCTCGGCCTGCACCAGCGCGACGTCAGCGTCGTGTGGGACCTCGGCCCGCACGACTTCTCGATCCTGCTCTACTGGCTCGACGAGCCGCCGGTCGCGGTGCGCGCGTTCGGGCGCGACTCGATCGTGCCGGGCATCCACGACGTCGCGTTCGTCACGCTGCGGTTCGCCTCCGGGCTGGTCGCGAACGTCGAGCTGAGCTGGCTCGCGCCCAGCAAGCTGCGCCGGACGGTGATCGTCGGCAGCGAGAAGATGGTCGTCTACGACGACGGCGCGCCCGAGCCGATCCGGCTGTTCGACCACGGCGTCGTCTACCGCGACCCGGAGACGTTCGGCGAGTACCACCTCTCCTATCGCACCGGCGACGTGCTCTCGCCCCACCTGGAGAGCTACGAGCCGCTGAGCCGCGAGCTGGCGGCCTTCACCGGCGCGGTCGCGCGCGGCGAGCTGCTGCGCGACCACGCCGAGTTCGCGCGCCAGGTCGTGCGCGTCACGGAGGCGGCCGACGCGTCGCTGCACGCCGACGGCCAGGAGGTCTCGCTGCGCGGCAGCGGGCGCTTCCGTCGCCGCCCGCCGTCGATCGAGCTGGCGGGAGCGGCGGGACCGTGAGCGCTGCCGAGACGCTCGAGCAGCTCGTCGCGCGCCCCGCGCGCGGCCGCCGCTCGCGCGGGCGCGCGGCGGGATCCGCGCCGCGCGTGGTCGGCCTGCGCCATGGGCGCCGCGACCGGGTCGTGCGGCGCGCCTTGCTGCTCGCCGACGCGACCGCGCTGCTCGCCGCGCTCGTCCTCACGCGCGATCTGCCGCCGCGGCCGCAGACGGCGCTGCTCGTCCTGATCGTGCTCGGCAGCGGCGTCGGCGCCCTGCGTGCGTACGGCCTGTACCAGCGCGACGCGAAGCGCATCAACCACGCGACGCTCGACGAACTGCCCGCGCTGTTCCACGCCTTCCTGCTGGCCTGCTCGCTGATCTGGGTGCTGTGCCGCGTGACGCCGGCGCCGAACCTGCGCTTCGGGGCGCTGCTGAGCCTCGCGCTGGCCGGCTTCGCGCTCGTCGTCGCGCTGCGCATGCTGGCGCGGCGCGTCGTCAAGCGCTCGCTCGGCCGCGAGCGCTCGCTGCTCGTCGGCGACGACGCGTCGGTCGCGCTGATCGCGCGGAAGCTGGCGGCCCATCCCGAGTACGGCACCGAGCCCGTCGGCGTGCTCGCGCGCTCGGGGGTCGCCACGGCCGCCGTCGCCGGCCTGCCGGTGCTCGGCGGCATCGACGGCGAGCGGCTGGCGGCGCTGGCCGGCGTGCACGGGATCGCGCGCGTCGTCGTCGCGGACGACGCGTTGACGGAGCCCGAGCTGCTCGGCGTGCTGCGGCGCTGCCGCGAGCTGGGGCTGAAGGTCAGCATCCTGCCGCAGCTGGTCGACCTGATCGGCCCGGCCGCCGAGATCGACGAGATCGAGGGCGTCACGCTGCTCGCGATCAACCCGCCGGTGTTGGGGCGGACCTCGCGCTGCTGCAAGCGCGCGCTCGACGTGCTCGGAGCGAGCGCCGGCCTGCTGCTCGCCGCGCCGCTGCTGCTCGCGGCCGCGGTGGCGATCCTGCTCGAGTCCGGTCGCCCGGTGCTGTTCCGCCAGCGGCGCGTCGGGCGGCGCGGGCGCTGCTTCCAGCTGCTGAAGCTGCGCACGATGAGCGCGGACGCGGAGGAGCGCCGCGGCGAGCTGCTCGTGCACAGCCGCGATCCGCACTGGCTCGATCTCGCCGACGACCCGCGCGTCACGCGCAGCGGGCGGCTGCTGCGGCGCAGCAGCCTCGACGAGCTGCCGCAGCTGTGGAACGTGCTGAAGGGCGAGATGAGCCTCGTCGGCCCGCGGCCGCTGATCGAGGACGACGACGCGCAGCTCAGCGGCTGGGCGCGCTCGCGCATCGACCTCGCGCCGGGGCTGACCGGCCTGTGGCAGGTGCTCGGGCGCACGAGCATCCCGTTCGAGGAGATGGTCGAGCTGGACTACCGCTACGTGACGAACTGGTCGCTGTGGACCGACGTCCGCCTGCTGCTGCGCACGCTGCCGGTCGTCCTCGCGCGGCGCGGGGCGAACTAGATGGTCGCTCGTGCGCCCCGCGTCGTGATGCTGCTGGAGAACAACCCGTATCCGGCCGACGTGCGCGTGCGCAGCGAGGCGGAGTCGCTGGCGCGGGCCGGCTGGCGCGTGCGCGTGATCGCCCCGCGCGCGTCGCGCGAGCCGCGTCGCGAGCGCGTCGCGGGCGTTGCGGTCGAGCGCTTCGCGCTGCCGGCGCTGCCGGCGAGCCGCCGCGGGCTGCTGGCCGAGTACGCGCTCGCGAACGTCCAGCTCCACGCGCGCGGCCTGCGCGCGCTGCTGCGCGGCGCGGACGTCGTGCACCTGCACAACCCGCCGGACACGCTCTTCCCGCTCGCGCTGGCGGCGCGGGCGCTCGGGCGCCGCGTCGTCTTCGACCACCACGACCTCGCGCCCGAGCTGTTCGCCGCGAAGTTCGGCCGCTCGCCGCTGCGGCGGCTGCTGGTGGCGTGCGAGCGGGCGAGCATCGCGGCCGCCGACGTCGTGCTGTGCGCGAACGAGTCGCACCGCGAGGTCGCGCGCCGGCGCAGCGAGCGCACGCGCGTCGTCGTCGTCCGCAACGGCCCGCCGCGCGCCGCGATGGCGGCGACGCGCGCCGCACGCTCCGGCGCGCTGAAAGCGCCGCGCCTACTGTTCCTCGGCAGCATGGAGCGCCAGGACGGCGTCGACGAGCTGGCGCGCCTGCTGCTCGAGCTGCGCGAGCGTCACGGGCTCGCGCCGACGCTGACGCTCGTCGGCGACGGGTCGCGCCGCGCGCCGCTCGCGCGCGCGCTTGATGCCGCCGGGCTCGCGGGCGCCGCCCGCTTCACCGGCCGCGTGCCGCACGGCGCGGTCCCGGCGCTGCTGGCCGCCGCCGACGTGTGCCTGGACCCGGCGCCCGGCACGCCGCTCAACCACCGCTCGACGATGGTGAAGATCGCCGAGTACCTCGCCGCCGGCCGGCCCGTCGTCGCCTACGCGCTGTGCGAGACGCGCCGCACCGCGGGCGACGCCGTCGCCTACGCGCCGTGCGGGGACGCGGACGCGTTCGCGGCGCAGGTCGCGCGGCTGGCCGGCGATCCGAGAGCGCGCCGGGCGCTCGCGCGCGCGGCCGCCGCGCGCGCGCCGGAGCTCGTGTGGGAGCGCGTCGGCGAGCCGGCGCTGCTGGGCGCCTACCGGGAGCTGCGCGCGTGAAGGTCGCCTACCTCTGCAACCGCTATCCGGCGATCTCCAACACGTTCATCCTGCGCGAGGTCCGCGCGCTGCGGCGGCTCGGCGTCGAGGTGCACACGCTCACCGTCCGGCGGCCCGCGCGCGAGCACCTGCTGGCCGCCGCCGACCGCGAGGAGGACGCACGCACGTGGGCCGTGCTGCCGGCCGGTCCGGGGCGGCTGCTGGCCGCGCACCGCGCCGCGCTCGCGCACGACCCGCGCCGCTACCTCGCGACGCTGCGGCTCGCCTGGCGACTCAGCGCGCCCGGCGCGCGGGCGCACCTCTGGCAGCTGTTCTACTTCGCCGAGGCGGCGCTCGTGTGGGCCGAGTGCCGCCGCCGCGGCGTGCGCCACCTGCACGCGCACTTCACCGACGTGGCCTCCGACGACGCGCTGCTGGCAGCGCACCTCGGCGGCTGGAGCTGGAGCTTCACGGTCCACGGCCCGGTCGAGCTGGCGAACGTCGCGCGCCACCGGCTGGCGGAGAAGGCCGCGCGCGCCGACGCGGTCGTCTGCGTCAGCGACTTCTGCCGCAGCCAGCTGATGACCCTCGTCGCAGAGGAGCGCTGGAGCCGGCTGCGGCTCGTGCGCTGCGGCGTCGATCCGGGCGCGTTCGCGCCCAACGGCGGGCCGCCGCCCGGCCGTCGCGAGCTGGAGCTGCTGTGCGTCGGGCGGCTCGTCGCCGTCAAGGGCCACGTCGTCCTGCTCGACGCGCTCGCCGAGCTGCGCGCTCGCGGCGTGCCGCTGCGCGCGACGCTCGTCGGCGACGGGCCAGAGCGCGCCGCGCTGACGGCGCATGCCGTGCGGCTGGGCCTCGGCCACGCCGTCGCGTTTGCGGGCGCGGTCGGTCAGGACGCGATCCGCGCGCACTACGCGCGCGCCGACGTCGTCTGCATGCCGTCGTTCGCCGAGGGCCTGCCGGTCGTGCTGATGGAGGCGATGGCGATGGCGATCCCGGTCGTCGCGACGTGGATCGCCGGCGTCCCCGAGCTGGTGCGCGACGGCCACAGCGGGCTGCTCGTCGCGCCCGGGCGCCCCGACGAGCTGGCGGGCGCGATCGAGCGCCTGGCGCGCGATCCGGAGCTGCGCCGGCGACTGGGGCGGGCGGGGCGCGAGCGCGTGCTGGAGGAGTTCGACGTCGGCCGCTCGGTGCGCGTGCTGCGGCGCGTGCTCGCCGAGGCCGGTGCGGCGTGAGCACACGCCCGTCGTACTCGCGCGGGCTGTCGTTCGGGCTGCTGTCGTTCGGCGCGATCGCGCTGATCGGCGTCCTCAGCAGCGTCGTGACCGCCCGCCTCTACGGCGTGCAGACGATCGGCGAGTTCGCGCTGGCGTACGCGCCGGTCGGGGCCGTCTGGTACCTGTCGTCGGTGCGCGAGCAGGTCGCGCTCGTGCGCGAGCTGACGGCGCTGCCGTCGCGCGCTCCCCGCGCGACGGGGCTGTTCCTGGTCGTGCTGGGCTTCTCGACGCTGCTGACGCTCGTCGTCGGCGCGCTCGTCCTCGGCGCTGCGTGGCTTGTCTTCGCGGGCCCGGTCCACCATCCGGAGCTGTTCCTGCCAGCCGTCGCGAACATGGCCGTCTACGTCGTCATCACGAACGCCGGCTGGAACGTCGACGCCGTGCTGTCCTCCTACCGCGCCGGGCGCGCGCTGCTGTGGGTGCGGCTCGACCAGGCGTTGTCGTTCCTGGTCGCCGCGACGATCGCGGGGATCGCGTCGCGCTCGGTCTGGGGGCTCGTGATCGCGACCGGCGTCGGCGCCGCCACCTCGCTCGTGCACCGGCTCGTCGTGGTGCGCGCGTATCTGCGCTGGCGCGTGCCGCGTGCCGCGCTCGCGGATGGCGTGCGCGCGCTGCCGCAGCTCGTGCGCTTCGGTTTGAAGATCACGCCCGGGACGGTCGCCGACGGCGTCGCCAACGAGTCGGGCACGTGGATCCTCGGCGCGGTCGCGCCGCTGGCGAGCGTCGGCGCGTGGAGCCGCGCGTGGCTGCTGACGCAGCGCTTCCAGGAGCTGACCGTGCGCGTCTGCGAGATGCTCTTCCCGACGCTCGTCGAGCGTCGTCACGGCGGCGACCTCGGCGGCTTCGACCGCGTGCTCGTCGACACGCTGCGCTACTCGCTGGTCGGGCTGCTGCTGATCGGCGCCGTCGCGGCCGGCGCCGCGAACGGGATCATGGCCGTGTTCGGACCCGGCTTCGATCGCGGAGCGCCCGCGTTCGCCGTGCTGATGGCGATGCCGGCGCTGCAGACCGTCGCGAGCATCCTGCGCCACGCGCTGTTCGCGGTCGACCGGCCGGTCCACACGACGTTCGCCGGGCTCTCGCGGATGGCCGCGACCGTCGGCGCGAGCATCCCGCTGTCGGCGGCCTACGGCCCGACCGGCACCGCCGCCGCGGTCGTGCTGGGGCAGTCGCTCGACGTCGCGGTGCTCGCGCCGGTGGCGTGGCGGGCGCTGTCGGTCCCGCTGCGCTCGCTGTGGCCGCTGCGCGAGGCGCTCGCGCTCGTGCTGGCCTGCACAGCCGCTGTGGCGGCCGCCCATGCCGGCGACGCGGCGCTCGGCGGGCTCGTCGGCCTCGTGGCCGCGGGCCTGGCCGGGACGCTTGCGTTCGCGCTCGTGCTGCTCGGCGGCGGGGCGCTCAACGCGCGCGACCGCGGCCGCCTGACGGGACTGCGCGCGCAGCTGCGGCAGCGGCGGCGCGGCGTCCTGCGGGCGGCCGGCTGAGCCCCAGCCCCGCGTCGCGCAGGCGGCTGCGCTGCTCGCGCCGCACCTGACGGCGCACGGCGGCGTCCGCGCGCGGCACGCCCCGCAGCGGCGCGAGCGCCCAGCCGGCGGCGAAGGCCGCGCCGGAGAGCACGCGGGGCCGCTCGCCCGCGCGCCGCAGCGCGCTCAGCGCGACCCACGCGGGATGTGCGCCGATCGCCCACGCGCAAGTGCCCCAGCGCCGCTGAGCGCGCAGCAGGCCGCTGGCGGCTCCCGTCGGCCGCAGATGGAGCGGATCCCCGCCGGGGATCGCCATGCTCGCCGTTCGCCAGCCGTGCAGCCGCGCCGCCGCCTCGTCGATCGTGTCCCAGCCGAGGATCGCCGGGACCGGCGCGATCGCCTCCAGGCACGCGCGGCGGTAGAGCTTCGTCGCACCGCGCACGTGGCCCGGCGGGCAGCGCTCGCGCCGGGTCGTGCCGTCGGCGTCGCGGACGCTGAGGAGCGCGCCGGAGATCCCGAGCCGCGGGTCGGCCGCGAACGCGGCCTCCAGCGCCGCGAACGTGCCCGGCGTCAGCTCGAGGTCGGCGTCGAGCTTGCCGACCAGCTCGGCCGCGCCGTCGTCGGCGCGCGCGAGCGCCCACTGGAAGGCGGCCAGCTCGGCCGCGCGCGCGAGCCGGTCGCGGCCCGCGGGCCGGCGCGGGCGGGCGAGCAGCGTCGCCCAGGCGTGGCGCTCGGCGAACGCGCGGGCGAGCGCCGCCGAGTCGTCGGCCGAGCCGTCGTCAACGAGTACGAGCCGGTCGGGCCGGCGCGTCTGGCGTTCGAGCGACCGCAGGAAGCGAGGCAGGAACGTCGCCTCGTCGCGGAACGGCGCGACGATCAGCATGCGCATCGCACGACCGAGCGTACGGCAGCGGCAGCCCGCTGGCGAGCCCGCCGCGCGTGCGCGGACGGCGCCGTGCGAGCGCCGGAAGTTTCCGCGTGCGCGCGGCGTTGGTGGGGGGAGGCGTCTCCAGCCTCGCCCGCCGCCCGACCGGATGACCGCGCTCGAGACTCCGACCCCGCGCTCTGCGCCGCCGCTCGACCCGGGCGAGCCACCGCCGCCGCTGCGCGGGGTGCGCCTGCGGCGGCGCCTGCTCGCGCGGCTGCGCGGCGCGCAGGACGTCGACCGCCTCGTCGCGCGCGGGCTGGTGCTCGGCCGCGGCGTCTACCTCGGGCGCGGAACGCATCTCGACGCCGACTGGCCGTGGCTGATCGCGATCGGCGACGAGACGACGATCTCCGCCAACGTCGAGGTGCTCGTGCACGACGCGAGCACGAAGCGGCTGCTCGGCTACACGATCCTGCGGCCGGTCACGATCGGCTGCCGCGTGTACGTCGGCCTCGGCGCGATCGTGCTGCCGGGCGTGACGATCGGCGACGGCGCGATCGTCGGCGCTGGCAGCGTCGTGCGCGAGGACGTGGAGCCGGGGACGCTCGTCGCCGGCAACCCGGCGCGCGCGCTCGGCGACGTGGCGCTGTACGCCGCGCGCCACCGCGCCCTGATGCAGCGCGGCCGCGTCTACTCGCTCGACGGCTGGAGCCTGCGCGGCGGGATCACGCCGACGCGGATGCGCCAGATGCGCGAGGAGCTGCGCGGGCGGACTGGCTACGTCCCGTGAGGTGGCCGCGAATGGCCTCGACACTCCCGCCGCGTGCCGGCCGCGGCTTCGTCGACGCTCCGGATCCGGTTCCGTCCGGCGACGGCGCGCCCGTCGAGGCGCCCGCGCCCGCGCACAATGGGCTCCCACCGCTCACGCCCGGCACCGGCCTCGGCCGCGCGCTGCGCCGCCACCTGCCGCTGTTCCTCGCGCCGGTCGTGCTGCTGACGGCCGCAGGCGTCCTGCTCGGACTCGCCCGCACCCCGGTCTACACGGCGGAGTCGCGGCTGATGGTCGGCAAGGTCAACCCCAACTCGCCCGCGCTCGGCGGCTTCGTGCAGACGACGACCGCGCTCGCCACCGCCTACAGCCGCTCGATCGGCGCAAGTGCGGTGGTGGACCCGGTCGGCGCGCGCCTGCGCCTCGACCCCGCGCAGGTGGCG
Source organism: uncultured Conexibacter sp. (assembly GCA_964525715.1). GTDB lineage: Bacteria > Actinomycetota > Thermoleophilia > Solirubrobacterales > Solirubrobacteraceae > Conexibacter. The sequence continues at coordinate 127,964 of CAZGJV010000005.1, forward strand.
AGCCGGCTGACCGCGAGCCCGATCCCGCAGAGCCCGGTCGTGCGCGTGATCGCGACGGGCGCGACAGCCCCCGCGGCGGTCGCCGTCGCGCGGCTCGCCGCACCGCAGCTCGAGCGCTACGTGACTGCGCTCAACGCAAGCAATCCCGACGGGCCGCGCCTGCTGCGCAGCTACCGCTCGGCGACGCTGGCGGCCGGCAGCGCGCAGGCGCGCGTCGCGCATCTCGCGCGCGTCTACGCGCAGGCGCAGACACCCGCGCACCTCGCCCGGCTCGACGATGCCCAGGCCGACCGCGGCACCGCCCAGCTCACCGCCAACGCCGCCGGGGCGGCCTACGAGCTGAGCGAGCAGGGGCAGGCGTCGACGCAGATCGTGACGGTCCTGTCGCTCGCGACGAGCGCCGCGACCGACCGCCGGCACATGCTCGAGCTCCTCGCCTTCGCCGGGCTGCTGGCGGGGCTGCTGCTCGGCACGCTGCTCGCGTGGGCGGCCGAGCAGCGCGGCGTGCGGCCGCGCACGTGATCTTCGCCGTCGCCGCGCTGCTGGCGGCGGCGCTCGCCGCCGGCTTCCTGCTGTGGCAGGTCGATCCCGCCTACGCCCTCTGCGCGGGTATCGGCCTGAGCATCTTTGCGGGCAACTGGCACGCGCTTGGCCTGCCCGGCTTCCCGTTCGTGCCCGACCGCCTCGCGTTCGCGCTCGTCGTGGCGATGGTCGTGCTGCGCGCCCCGGCGGCGCGCGGGCGGCCGCGCTTCGTGCTGCGCCCCGAGCACCTGCTGCTCGTGCTCGTCGTCGCCTACGCGGTCTGCTCCGCGCTGATCGCCGGCACGATCGGCCGCAGCACCGCGATCTTCGCGCTGCTGGACCGGCTCGGCGTCGTGCCGTTCGGGCTGTTCGTGCTCGCGCCGCTGGTGCTGCACAGCGCGCGTCAGCGCAACCTGCTGCTGCTCCTGCTGCTCGGGCTCGGCACCTACCTCGGGCTGACCGCGCTGCTGGAGATCGCCGGCCCGCACGCGCTCGTGTTCCCGCGCTACATCGTGAACCCCAACTACGGCCTGCACTACGGCCGCGCGCGGGGCCCGTTCGTGGAGGCCGAGACGGACGGCTTCGCGATGTTCGCCTGCGCGATCGCCGCCGCGATCGTGCTGGCCACGTGGCACGAGCGGCCGCGCCTGCGCGCATGGGCGGCGCTGACGCTGCCGCTGTGCCTGCTGGGCTGCCTGCTGTCGCTCGAGCGCGGGGTGTGGCTCGGCGTGATCGCCGGCGGGGCGGCCGGGATGCTGACCGCGCCCGAGCTGCGCCGCTGGCTGCCGGCCACCGCGGCCGTCACGGCGCTGATGGTCGTCGGCGCGCTCGCCTTCGTGCCCGGCCTCTCGCAGCACGTCACGCAGCGCGCGGACGACCAGGTGCCGGTGTGGGATCGCCAGAACCAGAACGCGGCGGCGGTGCGGATGATCGCGGCGCGGCCGCTGGGGGGCGTCGGCTGGAACCGCTTCGACGAGACGAGCACGCCGTACTTCGTGCAGGCGGACACCTATCCGCTGACCGGCTACGGGCTCGTCGTCCACAACATCTTCCTCTCCAACGCGGTCGAGCTGGGCCTCTTGGGGGCGACCCTGTGGCTCGTCGCGCTGCTCGCCGGGGTCGGCGGGGCGATCGCGCGCCGCGCGCCGCCGGAGCTGCGCGCGTGGCGGCGCGGGCTGCTCGCGCTGGCCGTCTTCTGGTTCGTCGTCGCCCTCTTCAACCCGCTGCAGCAGAGCTTCTCGGAGCTGCTGCTGTGGACGTGGGCCGGTCTCGTGTCGGGCGCCGCCGGCCGCGCGGCTTGCGCCGCAGCGCCGGGCGCTCGACCGCGTAGTAGCTCGCCGCCGCCACGGCCACGGTGAGCGCCAGCGTGGCGAGCACGAGTGGCGCGCCGCCGAGCCCACGGCCGACGAGCCAGCCGATCAGCGCCTGGTGCCACAGGTAGATGCCGTAGGAGATCAGCCCGAGCCACGCGAGCGTGCGCATGCGCAGCACGCGCGCGAAGCGCCCCTCGCCCTCGAACACCGCGGGCAGCACGATCAGCAGCGCGATCGGCGCGTACAGCGGGTGCGCGGAGCTGCCGCCGACCGACGTCCCGAGCGCCATCGCCACCAGCAGCGCGAGCGCGAGCAGCCAGCAGGCGCCGCCGTGGCGCGCGACGAGCCGCGCGCCGGCCGTCTGCGCGGCGGTCACGCTCAGCAGCGCGAGCCCCATGCCGACGGCGAACAGGAAGAAGGACGCGGGCAGCATCAGCGAGACGGCCTTCTCGCCCCGTCCGGCCGTGATCTGGTGAAACGCGACCGACGCGAGCGCCAGCAGCCCGAGCAGCGCGAGCTCGGCCCGCGCGCTCCCGCGCAGCGTGCGGGCGACGAGCCAGGCGTACGCGGGCAGGCACAGGTAGAAGCTCATCTCGACGCAGAGACTCCACGCCGCCGGGATCGCGTTGAACGCCTGCGACGGCACGTAGAGCTGGCCGAAGACGTAGAACAGACTCCACGGGTGACCCGCGCCGGCCCACCCGAGCGCGAGCCCGATCGCGGTCAGCGCCAGCCAGTAGCCGGGCACGATCCGCAGCAGGCGCCGCAGCCAGAAGACGCCGACCGGCACCTGCGGCGCCCAGCCGTGCCGCGCCACGACATAGGGCCGGTAGAGCAGGAAGCCCGAGATCGCGAAGAAGACCGCGACGCCCGCGCTGAAGCGCGCCAGCACGGCTCCCACCGATCCCCCGATGCCGGCCGGGCCGGCGAGGTGATGGGCGACGATCGTCAGCGCCGCGAGCGCGCGCAGCGCGTCGAACGCGGCAAAGCGGCGGTTGCCCGGCGGCGGGTCGAGGCCGGGCGGGGCGTGCGGCGGGGCTGTGGTCCGCGTGGCGCTCATCGGCCGCCGCCGAGCAGGTCGGCGCGCGTGCGCAGCTTGAGCCGCAGTACCTGCAGGTGCCCCCACGGGAAGTCCTCGACCGGCTGCGCGGGGATCTGCGTGTCGCCGTAGAACGTCAGCGCTCCCGCGCGGTCGCGCACGACGAGGCCGTAGCGCTGGGCCGCCTGCGCGATCAGGCGCGTCAGCGGCGGCAGGTCCGCCGTGCGCAGGTCGAAGTGTGGATCCAGGCGCAGGTGCGCGCCCTCAGGCAGCGCGTCCGCCGCGCTGTTCGTGCCGTCGCCGCGCTGCGCGGGTGTCGCCCATGCGCCTGCGCGCGGGTCGGGGATGCCGATCGCCACCGCGTGGTCGATCGCGCCGTCGCGCAGCTCCGCGGCGCGGACGGTGCCGCCGAGCAGCGCCAGGCTGGTGGCCGAGCCGCCCCACCAGGTCTTCGCTCCGGGCCATGCGGCGTCCGTGTAGTAGCCGGGGTTCTGCGACACGTGCCGCATCGCGCCGCCCCAGCTCGCGACCCAGCCGACCGCGGCGTCGCGCCGCAGGCGCCAGAACTCCCACAGGCGGTCCGTCGCCGGCTGCCAGACGACGAGCTGTCCGTCGCTGCCGCTGGCCGGGCGGGCGCCGGACGGCAGCGGCACGCGCGCCCAGGCGCGCTCGAGCGCGTCGTCGGGCGCGTGGTCGACGAGCGTGACGCGCACCGTTGGCGCGCCGGCGGGCACCTCGGCGACCGCGACGCCGTAGGTGCTCGTGGTCAGCGTCGGAATCTCGTGCTGACTGTGCTCGAGCGCCGCCTCGGCGGCGAGGCCGGCGATCAGTGCGCGGGAGCGCGGATCGATCGGCGCGCGGCCGACGCCGGCGTTCCAGATCCCGTGCAGCGAGAACGGCACGCCCGTGCCGTGCGTCGGCCCGGCCGCCTCCACCTGTCCGGTTCCGGTCGTGCGCGGGGCCTGTGCCGGCGATCCGCCGCAGGCCGCCAGGAAGGCGAGCGCGAGCAATGCGGGCAGCGCTGGCCGCACGGGGGAGGGATGCGTCGGAGCAGGCACGGGTGCGCCTTACCAACGCCCCGCGGGGGGCGCTTCTCGCGAGCGGACCTGGCCGGCGCGTCCCGCGGCGGCTCAGGCGCCGAGTCGGCGCGCCAGCGCCACGAGCGTGTGAACGCCCCAACCGGACCCGCCTGTGCCGGCGTACGGCTTGCCGTTGTCCCACGCCGTGCCGGCGATGTCGAGGTGCGCCCAGGGGACGTCGCCGACGAAGCGGTGCAGGAACTCGGCGGCGGTGATCGAGCCGGCCTTGCGGCTCTCGACGGCGTTGATGATGTCGGCGTAGCGACCTCTGATCAGCTCCGCGTAGGACTCGTGCAGCGGCAACCGCCACAGCGGCTCGCCGGCGACGCGGCCGGCCTCGGTCACCGCAGCCGCCCACTCGTCGTCGTTGCTCATCAGGCCGGCATGCGAGTCGCCGAGCGCCGTGACGATTGCGCCGGTGAGCGTCGCGAGGTCGACGATCCGCTCCGCGCCCTGCGCGACCGCGAAGGCGAGGCAGTCGGCCAGTACGAGCCGCCCCTCGGCGTCGGTGTTGACGATCTCGATCGTCGTACCGTTCGACGCGCGCACGATGTCGCCGGGCTTCACGGCCGTGCTGCTGGGCATGTTCTCGGTCGCGCCGACGATCCCGAGCACGCGAATCGGCAGTCTCAACCGCGCGATCGCGCCGACCGCCTCCAGCACGGCCGCGCCGCCCGACATGTCGAACTTCATCTCCGACATTCTCGCCCCGGGCTTGAGCGAGATCCCGCCGCTGTCGAAGGTGACGGCCTTACCGACGAGCGCCAGCAGCGGGCCGTGGGCGTCCGGACCCTCGTATCTGAGGACGATCAGCTTCGCCTCCTGCGCCGAGCCCTGCGCGACGGCGGCGAAGGCGCCCATCCCGCGCTCGCGGATCTCCGCTTCGCTCAGCACGTCGACCGCGATCCCGTCGGCCTCGCCGGCGATCTCCTGCGCGCGGTGCGCGAGGAAGGTCGGGGTCGCCGCGTTGCCCGGCAGGTTCTGCAGGTCGCGCGCGCGGTTCTGCGCCTCCGCGACGACCGTCCCGACGCCGACGGGCTCGCTCACGTCGTCGTGGGCGCTCAGCAGCAGCGCCTCGAGCGCGCCGTCGTCCTCGGGATGGTTGCGATACGCATCGAAGCGATAGCCGGCCAGCACCGTGCCCTCGACGAGCCCAGCGACGATCGCGCTGTCGACGTGGTGGGGGACCTCCCAGCACAGCGTCGTCGATCCCAGCTCGCGCGCGCGGGCATAGACGGCAGCCGCCGCGATGCGCGCGCGCTCGGCGTCGAACGCCTCGCGCGAACCAAGCCCGACGACGATCCAGCGGCGCTCCTCGGCGTGCGCGACGGCGAGGTGCCGGAAGGCGCGGCGCGCCTCGCCGCGGTCGAGCAGGCGCTGGAGCGTGCCGCCGGCGACGTCGTGCGCGACGTCCTCGCCGTCGAAGACGCCGACGGCGATCGTGTCGGCGGTCGTCGCGAGGGGGCCGTCGGTCGTCGCCGCGATTCGCATTGCGGCGCAGACTACCCATCGGCGCGTCGGCGCTACCTGCCGTGTCGCATTTCTCGCGCCCGCTGGCGGCATATGCGAGGAGGGTCACCTAGCATTGAGGGCCGGCGCCCGCCTGCGCGCCGCTCCCACACCGCGAAACGGAGACCCGATGCCCAAGACCGTCATCCTCGGTGCCGCGCGCACCCCAATCGGCAAGCTCGGCGGCGGCCTCGCCTCGCTCGACGCCACCGAGCTCGGCGGCACCGCCATCAAGGCCGCGCTGGAGCGGGCCGGCGTCGAGCCGGAGCAGGTCCAGCACGTGATCATGGGCCAGGTGATCCAGGCCGGTCAGGGGCAGATCCCCTCGCGCCAGGCGCAGATCAAGGCCGGGATCCCGAAGGAGGTCTCTTCGGAGACGATCAACAAGGTGTGCGCGTCGGGCATCCGCGCAGCCGGGATCCTCGACGCGGCGATCCGCGCGGGCGACCTCGAGGTCGGCGTCGGCGGCGGCATGGAGTCGATGTCGAACGCGCCCTACCTGCTCAAGGGCGCCCGCTTCGGCTTCCGCATGGGCGACGCGAAGGCGATCGACTCGATGATCAACGACGGGCTGACGAACCCGTTCTCCGGCAAGCACATGGCGCAGGAGGCGTCCGAGGTCGCGGCCGAGCTGGAGCTGACGCGCGCCGACATGGACCGCTGGTCGGTCCGCTCGCACGAGCTGGCGCTCAAGGCGACCGACGAGGGCCGCCTGCCCGAGGAGATCGTCCCGGTGACCGTGAAGGGCAAGAAGGGCGACACGATCGTCGAGGTCGACGAGGCGCCGCGTCCTGGCACGTCGCTCGAGACGCTCTCCAAGCTGCCGCCGATCTTCACAAAGGACGGCTCGCATACGGCCGGCAACGCTCCGGGCGTCAACGACGGTGGCGGCGCGCTCGTGCTCGCCTCCGACGAGTGGGCGGCCGCCAACGGCAAGCGCGCGCTTGCGACGATCGTCGCGCAGGCGCAGGTCGCCGACGACTTCCCCTACCTCGCCAGAACGCCCGCGCTGGCCGCGCAGAAGGCGCTCGCGAAGCTCGGGCTCACGCCCGGCGACATCGACCTGTGGGAGATCAACGAGGCGTTCGCGTCCGTCACGCTCAACTCGATCCGCATGCTCGGGATCGACGAGGACAAGGTCAACGTCAACGGCGGCGCGGTCGCGCTCGGGCACCCGATCGGCGCCTCCGGAGCGCGCATCCTCGGCTCGCTCGTGCTGGAGCTGCAGCGGCGCGGCGGCGGTCGCGGCTGCGCGGCGATCTGCTCGGGCGGCGGCCAGGGCGACGCCGTGATCGTCGAGGTGCCGGCGTCCTGACCGACGCCGGCTCCGGCCCCACCCCGCCGGACCTCGCGCGCGGCGCAGACGCGCCGCGCGCGGCCGCCTTCTTCGACCTCGACCGCACGCTGATGGCGGGCTCGTCGGCGTACGAGTTCGCCCGCGCCTCCTACCGCAACGGGCTGCTGAGCCGCCGGCAGCTCGCGCGCGGGGCGTGGGCCAACGTGCAGTTCCGCCTGCGCGGCTCCACCGACGCCGCCACCGACGAGCTGCGCGAGCGGATCGCGCAGGCGATCGAGGGCGTGCGCGTGCGCGACCTCCAGCGCCTCGGCCCGGCTGTGCTGGCCGGCGTGCTGCCGCGCATCTACCCGCAGATGCTGCACGTCGCCTGGGAGCACCAGGACGCCGGCCGCGAGGTCTACATCTGCACCGCCGCGGCGCACGAGCTGGCCGAAGTGCTCGCGCGCGTGCTCGGCTTCGACGGCGGCATCGGCGCCCGCTCGGAGGTCCGCGACGGCGTCTACACGGGGCGGCCGAACGGGCCGTTCACGTACCGCGAGGGCAAGGCGATCGCGATGCGCGCGCTCGCGGCCGAGCGCGGCATCGACCTCGCCGCCTCGTGGGCCTACTCCGACTCCGAGTCCGACCTGCCGATGCTGCGCGCCGTCGGCAACCCGGTCGCGGTGAACCCCGACGCGACGCTCGCGCGGATCGCCCGCGAGGAGGGCTGGGAGGTGCTGCGCTTCGAGCGCCTCGGACGGCGCCTCGTCGTCGCCGGCTCGGTCGTCGCCGCGGCCACGCTCGGCGGGCTCGGCTCGCTCGCGCTCGGCCGCCGCAAGCCCGTCCCGCCACCACGCCGCATCCCACGGCGCGTCCGATGACGACCGCCTCGCCGCGCCTGGCGGCGTCATCGGGGTTCGACGTGCGATGCACGCCTTCACCCCTGCTTCCTTGCCAGGCACGACGATTCGGCCGTCCTCGGACGCGCCGTCCGTGATGAGCGATCACGAGCTGACGGACGAGCAGCGCGAGATCCGCGCGCTCGCGCGCGACTTCGCCGAGCGCGAGATCGCCCCGCACGCGGCCGCGTGGGACCGCGAGCACCGCTTCCCGCACGAGGTCTTCGCGCGGCTCGGCGAGCTGGGGCTGATGGGCGCGTGCGTGCCCGTCGAGCACGGCGGCGCCGGCGCCGACTTCCTCTCCTACGTGCTCGCGCTCGAGGAGCTGGCGCGCGCCGACGCCGGCGTCGCGGTCACCGTCGCCGTCCACACGAGCGCCGCGACGCTGCCGCTGCTCGCGCACGGCACGGAGGACCAGGTCGACCGGCTCGTGCCGCCGCTCGCGCAGGGGCACGAGCTGGGCGCCTTCGCGCTGACCGAGCCGGAGGCCGGCTCCGACGCGACCGCCCTGCGCACGCGCGCCGACGCGGAGGGCCGCATCACCGGGACGAAGCAGTTCATCACCACCGGCAGCCACGCCCATGTGCTGCTCGTGTTCGCGAACGACCCCGACGACCGCATCTCGGCGTATGTCGTCCGTCGCCCCGCGCCGGGTCTCGGCGTCATCCGCGAGGAGGAGAAGATGGGCCTGAACTCCTCCAGCACCGCCGCTCTCTCGCTCGATGCGGTCGTGGGCGAGCGCTTGGGCTCCGCCGGCGCTGGCATGCGCACCGCCCTCTCGACCCTCGACGGCGGCCGCATCGGGATCGCCGCCCAGGCGGTCGGGATCGCCCAGGCCGCGCTCGACGTCGCGACGACCTACGCGAGAGAGCGCCACGCGTTCGGCGGCCCGATCGCCCGCCTCGGCCAGATCCAGGGCAAGCTCGCCGACATGCAGACGGAGGTCGAGGCGGCCCGCGCGCTCACCTGGCGCGCCGCCCGCCTCAAGCAGGCCGGCCGCCCGCACACGGTCGAGGGCGCGCAGGCGAAGCTGTTCGCCTCCGCCGTCGCCCGGCGCCAGACCGGCGAGGCGATCCAGGTGCTCGGCGGCGCCGGCTACACGCGCGAGCTGCCGGCCGAGCGCTACTACCGCGACGCCAAGGTCACCGAGATCTACGAGGGCACGTCCGAGATCCAGCGGCTTGTGATCGCCCGCGCGCTCCTGGGGGATGCGGCACGCGGCGACGGCATGTAGGAGGAGTTTCACCTACCATTCCCGCCCGATGAGCACGACCGACCGCAAGATCCGCGTCGTCGTCGCGAAGCCGGGCCTGGACGGGCACGATCGCGGCGCGAAGATCATCGCCCGCGCGCTGCGCGACGCGGGCATGGAGGTCATCTACACGGGCCTGCACCAGACGCCCGAGCAGATCGTCGAGACGGTGATCCAGGAGGATGCCGACGCGGTTGGCCTCTCGATCCTCTCCGGTGCGCACATGACGCTCGTGCCGCGCATCGTCGAGCTTTTGCACGCGCAGGACGTGACCGACGTGATCGTCACCGTCGGCGGCACGATCCCGGCGGACGACATCCCCGAGCTGAAGCAGCTCGGCGTGGCCGAGGTCTTCACGCCCGGCACGCCGACGCAGGACATCGTCGCGTTCGTGCGCGGCGCCGTCCGCACCTCGGCGTAATCCCCGTCCCCACGGGCGTCAAGGCGCTCTGTGGGCGATCCTGCGCCCTAGTGCGATTGACTGGTCAGTCAACGCGGTATCATCCGCCGCCGAACCCACCACGAACACGCGTTTGCCTGTTTCTGAGGAGGCACCCGAGTTGAAGATTTGCGTCCTGGTCAAAGAGGTGCCGGACGCCGCCGTCGAGAAGCGCATCGACCCATCGACGGGGCGAATGGACCGCAGCGGGGAGAAGAACCTCAACCCGTATGACACGCACGCCATCGAGGCGGCGATGCAGATCAAGGAGGGCGGGGCGATCCCCGTCGAGGAGATCATCGCTGTGACAATGGGCCCGGAGAGCGCCGTGCGCGCGCTCCACAAGGCCGTCTCGCTCGGAGCCGACCGCTCCGTGCACCTGACCGACCCCGCCCTGGCGGGCTCCGACGTCGCCGCGACGGGCTACGCGCTCGCCAAGGCGCTCGAGTCCGAGTCGCCCGACCTCGTGCTGCTCGGCCAGCAGTCGGACGACGGCGAGTGCTACACGATCGGTGCCGTCGTGGCCGATCACCTGAAGATGCCCTCGCTCACGCAGGTCATCAAGATGGACGTCGACGGCGGCGCGCTGCGCTGCGAGCGTCAGGCCGAGTACGGCTACGACACCGTCCAGGTCCAGCTCCCGGCCGTCATCTCGGTCGGCGACGCGATCAACGAGCCCCGCTATCCCTCGCTGAAGGCGATCATGGGCGCGAAGAAGAAGCCGCTCGACACGAAGGCGTCGGGCGACGTCGGCATCGACGGCTCGCTCGTCGGCGCGGATGGCTCGCGCGTCGACTGCGGCGAGTTCAAGGCGCCCCCGGCCAAGGCCGGCGGCAAGATCATCGAGGACGAGGACACGAACGAGACGGTCGAGCAGATCGTCGCGTGGCTGGACGAGAGGAAGCTGATCTAGATGGGTGGCATTCTGGTCTACGTCCTCCACTACGAGGGCGCGTTCAACAAGAACTCGCTCGGCGCCGTGTCCGAGGGCGCGAAGCTCGCCGGCGAGCTGGGCACCACCTGCGACGCGGTCGTCGTCGGCGGGTCCGATCTCAGCAACGAGCTCTGCGCGACGCTCGGCAGCTACGGCGCCAAGAAGGTCTTCAAGGCCGAGGGCGCCGAGGGCCTCGCGCAGCCGGTCGTCGACGTGATGGCCAAGGTCATCGACGAGAACGGCCACTCGTACGCGCTGTTCGGCGGCGGCCTGCTCGGCTTCGAGATCGGCGCCGGCCTGGCCGCGCGCAAGCAGGCGGGCGTCACGATGGAGGTCACCGCGGTCAACGCGGAGGGCGGCAAGCTCGTCGCCGAGCGTCCGATCCTGGGCGACTCGCAGATCTCCGTCTCCAAGTACAAGGGCGACCTCGGGATCATCATCGGGCGCATCAACGCGTTCGAGGTCAAGGAGTCCGGCGCGGGCGCGGCCGAGGTGGTCGACGTCGCCGTCGAGTACTCGCCGTGGTCCAACCAGGCGACGATGGTCCAGCGCGGCGAGCAGCGCGGCGCCGACGTGAACATCGAGGACGCAAGCGTGCTCGTGGCCGGCGGCCGCGGGCTCGGCAAGGCCGAGGGCTTCGAGCTGTGCGAGGAGCTCGCCGGCGCGCTCGGCGGCGCCGTCGCCGCGACCCGCGCGGTCGTCGACGCCGGCTGGTACCCCTACGCGGCGCAGATCGGCCAGACGGGCAAGACCGTCGCGCCGAAGCTGTACCTCGCAGCGGGCATCTCCGGCGCGATCCAGCACAAGGTCGGCATGCAGGCCTCGGAGAACATCGTGGCGATCAACAAGGACGCGAACGCCCCGATCTTCGAGTTCTCCGACCTCGGCATCGTCGGCGACCTCAACAAGATCCTGCCGAAGCTCACCGAGGCCGTGAAGGCCAAGAAGGGGGCGTAAGCCATGTCTGCCAGCAACGGGAACGGGAAGGTCGTCCCGGCGGCGTATCCGCCGCCGGTCGACTCGCCGGACGAGTTCGTCAAGCACGGCCTCGACGCCGAGGACGAGCTGATCGAGGTCGGCATCGCGATCGTCGGGGGCGGCACCGCCGGCCTGGCGTGCGCGAACCGCCTGCTCCAGTTGCTGGCCGACGATCCCGACCTCGCGGAGCGCCTCGGCGAGGTGCCCGTGGCGGTCATCGAGAAGGCCAAGACCTGCGGCGGCCACAACCTGTCCGGGGCGGTCATGCGCCCCGGCCCGCTGCAGGAGCTGTTCCCCGACATGACGCGCGAGGACTGGCGCAAGGAGGGCTTCGCCTTCGGCGAGGTCACGAAGGAGGCCGTCTACATGACGCCGACCTCCAAGATCTCCCTGCGCATCCCGACGCCGCCGCCGTTCAAGAACCACGGCAACGAGATCGTCTCGGTCTCCGCACTGGCGCGCTTCCAGCAGCGCCAGGTGGAGGAGGCCGGCGCCTACGTGCTGACCGAGACCTCGGCGACGCAGCTGATCGTCGAGGAGGGCCGCGTCGTCGGCGTTCGCTCCGGCGACAAGGGTCGCGGCAAGGACGGCGAGCCGCTCGGCAACTTCGAGCCGGGCACCGACATCAAGGCGAAGGCCGTCGTGCTGGCCGAGGGCTGCTGGGGCCACCTCACCGGCGCCGCGATCCGCGAGTTCGACCTCGGCGATGGCCGCGAGCCGCAGGTGTGGGAGCTGGGCGTCAAGGAGGTCTGGAAGGTCCCGAGACCGCTCGACCGCCTGATCCACACCGTCGGCCCCTGGCCGGCGAAGATCTCCGGCAAGTACGGCCAGGTCGGCGGCACGTGGCTCTACCCGATGAAGGACGAGAGAACGGGCGACGACCTCGTCTCGCTCGGCTTCGTGATCGGGCTCGAGTACGCGGACGCCACCACGTCTCCCCACGATTTGCTGCAGACGTTCAAGCTGCACCCGCTCGTCAGAAAGATCCTCGAGGGCGGCGAGCGCGTCGCGTGGGGCGCGAAGGCGCTGCCGGGCGGCGGCTACTGGTCGATGCCGAAGCTGTCGATGCCGGGCGCCGTGATCGTCGGCGACGCCGGCGGCATGGTCGACACGGCGGCGCTGAAGGGCGTCCACCATTGCATCAACTCCGGCAAGCTCGCCGCCGAGGCGATCTACAGAGGCTTGAAGAACGGCGAGACGTCGTTCGAGTCGTACGAGTACGCGATCGAGGACTCGGTCACGGGCAGAGAGCTGTACGAGGTGCGCAACCTGCGCCAGCCGTTCCAGAAGGGCTTCCTCAAGGGCGGCCCGCTCGTCAACCTCGCGATCGCGTCGAGAGGCAAGCTGCCGCCCGGCCGCCTCGCCTGGCACCGCAACGACGAGAAGCCGATGTTCATCGGCAACACGCACAAGCGTTACCCGAGACCGGACGGCAGATACACGTTCGACAAGCTCTCGTCGGTCTTCATCACCGGCAACGCGACGCGCGACGACGCGCCGAACCACATCCGCGTGCAGAAGCACGTCCCGCGCGAGGTCGCGGAGACGTGGAAGTGGATGTGCCCGGCGGGCGTCTACGAGATCCCCGAGGATGCGCCCGAGACGGGCCCCGTCGATGTCATCGTGAACTACACGAACTGCGTGCAGTGCGGCGCGATCACCGCGAAGGGCGGGCGCCTGACGACGCCCGAGGGCGGCGACGGGCCGCTCTACCAGATCA
>CAZGJV010000006.1:0-135411 GCA_964525715.1 uncultured Conexibacter sp.
AGTCGACGCTCACGACGATGGCGCTCGCGAACCTCGCGGCGGCCGGCCGCAGAACGCTGTACGTCTCGGCGGAGGAGTCGGCTGCGCAGATCAAGCTGCGCGCCGAGCGGCTCGGCTCCGCCGCCCATGCTCTGCGGATCCCGACGATCGCCGAGACGGACCTCGCGACGGTGCTCGCCACGCTCGAACGCGAGCGGCCCGACGTCTGCGTCGTCGACTCGGTGCAGACGATCCACAGCTCCGGGCTCAGCGGCGCGCCCGGGTCGGTCGGGCAGGTGCGCGAGGTCGCCGGCGAGATCATGCGCGTCGCCAAGCAGCAGGCGATCGCGGTGCTGCTCGTCGGGCACGTGACCAAGGAGGGCGCGCTCGCCGGCCCGCGCGTGCTCGAGCATCTCGTCGACTGCGTGCTGCAGTTCGAGGGCGAGCGCGAGCGCACCTACCGCACGCTGCGCGCGCTCAAGAACCGCTTCGGCTCCACCAGCGAGGCGGGCGTCTTCGAGATGCGCCAGGACGGGCTCGTCGAGGTGCTCGACGCCTCCGCGCGCTTCGTCGGCGAGGCGACGAAGGCGCCCGGCTCGGTCGTGCTCGCGGCGATGGAGGGCTCGCGCCCGTTGCTCGTGGAGGTGCAGGCGCTCGTGTCCGAGTCCGACCTCGAGATCCCGCGGCGCGTCGTCAGCGGCATCGACCGCAACCGCCTCGCGCTCGTGCTGGCGGTGCTGGCGCGCCACGGCGGCGTGGGCGTCGGCAGCGCGGACGTGTTCGTCAACGTCGTCGGCGGCGTGCGCGTCGACGAGCCGGGGGCGGACCTGGCGGTCGCATTGGCGGTCGCGAGCGCCGCGCGCGGGATCGCGCTCGGCGACGAGGACGGCCCGCCGCTCGCATGCTTCGGCGAGCTCGGACTGACGGGCGAGCTGCGCACCGTCGCGCACGCGGAGCGGCGCGTCGCGGAGGCGCGCAAGTTCGGCTTGGCGACGATCGTCTCGCCGGAGGCGGGTACGCTGCGGGCGGCGCTGCGGCCCCTGCGCACGCGCCAGCGACCGCAGGCCGCGCCGTCGGTCGCGGCGCTCTGAACAGGTCCGTTCGGCTGATCGCGCAGCGCGCGTCGCGCTCTGCTGAAAGATCCCTGCGCGGTTGCCGAAAAACACAGGAAAACCCGGTAGAATGGCATCGGTATGGCGCCACGTACCGGGGAAGAGCTCAAAGAGGAGCTCGAGTCTCGCCAAGAGCCCCGGCTCGTCAAGGCACTCGAGATGGTCGCGCCCGGCACCGCGCTGCGGGAGGGGATCGACAACATCGTCCACGCGCGCACCGGCGGCCTGATCGTCGTCGGCGAGGCGGACGACCTCGCGTTCCTGTTCTCCGGCGGGCTCAAGCTCGACATCGACTACACGCCGGCCTTCCTCTACCAGCTGGCGAAGATGGACGGCGCGCTCGTGCTGAGCGCGAACGCGACGAAGATCATCTGGGCCAACGTCCAGCTCACGCCCGACCCGACAATCCTCACGCTCGAGACCGGCACGCGCCACCGCACCGCGGAGCGCATCAGCAAGCAGACCGAGGCGCTCGTGATCGCGATCTCGCAGCGCCGCGAGGTCGTCTCGCTCTACGTCGACGGCGCGAAGTACATCCTCGAGGACATCCCGGTCGTGCTCGCGAAGGCCAACCAGGCGCTCGCAACGCTCGACAAGTACCGCAGCCGCCTCGACCAGGTCTCGACGCGCCTCACCGCGCTCGAGTTCGAGGGCGGCACGACGCTGCACGACGTGCTCACGGTCCTCCAGCGCGCCGAGCTCGTCACGCGCATGGGCGTCGAGATCGAGCGCTACATCGTCGAGCTCGGCACCGAGGGGCGCCTGATCGAGATGCAGCTCGACGAGACGATGGTCGGCGTCGCCGGCGACAAGGCCGCGCTCGTGCGCGACTACCTGGCCGACGACACCGACGAGCACTTCGCCGAGTCGCTCGACCAGCTCGTGCGCCTGCCGCACCAAGATCTGCTCGACTTCGGCCGGCTGTCGGAGCTGCTCGGCTACGACCGCAAGGTCAACACGCTCGACTTCCCGATCTCGCCGCGCGGCTACCGGATCCTCGGACGCATCCCGCGCCTGCCGCGGCTCGTGGTGCAGCGTATCGTCGAGGAGTTCGGCGGGCTGGAGGAGCTGCTGGCCGCCGGCGACGGGGAGTTGGAGACCGTCGAGGGAGTAGGTGAGATTCGGGCGAAGGACATCCGCGAGGGCCTTCGCCGACAGCAGGAGATCAACCTCGTGGACCGCTACTTGCAGACCTGACCATCGGGGGCTGCAGGGCGGCCCGCTTGGAGAAGGAGGCCATCATCACCGAATTGACTGAAGAGCAGATCGAGGACCTGGAGATCGTCGTAGAGCTCGAGCACATCGAGTTCGAGATCGGCGACAACGTCGTCTATCCCCACCACGGGGCGGGACAGGTGCTCAAGAAGGAGCAGAAGGACGTGCTCGGCGAGGTGCGCGAGTACCTCACGATCAAGATCCTCCACAACGACATGACCGTCATGGTCCCGACCGAGAACGCGGCGATAGCCGGGCTGCGGCGCGTGATCGACGAGGAGACCGTCAAGAGAGTGCTCGCAGTCCTCCAGGACGAGTGCTCGGACATGCCGAAGAACTGGAATCGTCGCTTCAAGCACAACCGCGACAAGATCAAGACGGGCGACATCTACGAGCTTGCCGAGGTCGTGCGGAACCTCGCCATCCGAGAGGCGGAGAAGGGCCTGTCGACTGGCGAGAAGCAGATGTTCACACGGGCGAAGAAGATCCTCGCCTCGGAGCTGATGTACGCGTTGGAGATGGGCGAGGACGAGGCCGAGGAGCACCTCGACGAGCTGCTCGCCAACTCCGCCGACGCCAAGGTGGCGGTCGCCGCGAAGTAGCTGCCGGACGGTCGGAAGCGAAGACATGCCGGTCGCGCTGCTCGTGGCCGCCGGTCGTGGCGAACGCCTTGGCGCCGAGGGGCCCAAGGCGTTCGTCGTGCTGGCGGGCCGTCCGATGCTCGAGTGGAGCCTCGACGCGCTCCGCCTCCTGCCGGCGGTCTCGCGGATCGTGGTGGCGCTGCCGCCCGGCGTCGCCGCGCCCGCGGGGACGATCGGCATCGTCGGCGGCGCCGAGCGCTCGCATTCGGTGCGCGCGGCGCTGGAGGCCGCGGGCGCGCTGCCCGACGACGAGCCGGTGATCGTGCACGACGCGGCGCGCCCGCTCGCCACGCCGGAGCTGTTCGAACGCGCGCTTGGCGCGCTGGCGGCCTCGGGCGCCGACGCGGTCGTCGCAGCCGCGCGGGTGACGGACACGATCAAGCGCGCGGGCGAGGACCTGCGCGTGCTCGAGACGCTCGACCGCGGCGCGCTGTGGGCCGTGCAGACGCCGCAGGTCTTCCGCCGCGGGGCGCTCGCGCGCGCGCTCGCGCAGCCCGACGAGGTGCTCGCCGCCGCCACCGACGACGCTGGGCTGGTCGAGCAGGCCGGCGGTCGGGTCCACGTCGTAGAGTCCCCGGCCGGAAACCTGAAGGTCACGACCCCGACCGACCTGCGGCTCGCCGAGCTGCTCCTGAGAGAACGCTTCGCCTGATGCTGACCGACTATCACGTGCACCTCCGCCCCGACGGCGCAGGCACCCCCGCCGCCGACTACTTCACGCCGGCGAACGTGGAGCGCTACCGGGCGGCCGCCGACGAGCGCGGGATCGCGGAGCTGGGCGCCTCCGAGCACGTCTACCGCTTCACGCAGGCGCTCGACGTCTGGCAGCACCCGTTCTGGCGCGAGAACGCCGTCGACGACATCGACCAGTACTGCGAGTTCGTCGCCGAGCAGGGCCTGAAGGTCGGCGTCGAGGCCGACTTCGTCCCCGGCCGCGAGGACCGGATGGCGAATCTGCTCGATGGCCGCCCGTGGGACTACGTGATCGGCTCGGTCCACTTCGTCGGCGACGAGGCGGTCGACCATCCCGACTGGGACATCTGGTCGACCCGCTCGGTCGACCCCGAGAAGATCTGGAAGCGCTACTTCGAGTGGCTCGGCGAGGCGGCCCGCAGCGGCCTGTTCGACATCCTCGCCCACCCGGATCTCGTGAAGGTGTGGGGCGCCGACCGGCCGCGGCCGGAGGGCGACCTGCGCCGCTTCTACGAGCTGGCGATCGAGGGGATCGCCGACAGCGGGATCGCCGTCGAGGTTTCGACCGCGGGCCTGCGCAAGCCGGTCGGCGAGCGCTACCCCGCCGACGCGTTCCTCGCGATGTGCCTCGACGCGGGCTGCCCGATCGCGCTCAACAGCGACGCGCACTACGCGAGACACGTCGGCTTCGAGTACGAGTCGACGGTCGCGTGGCTCGCCGAGCGCGGCGTGCGCGAGCTGTGCGTGTTCGACGGGCGCACGCGACGGCTGGAGCCGATCGGGTGACGCGGTGATCGCCACCGGGATCGGCTGGGACGTCCACAGGCTCGTCCCCGGCCGCCCGCTGATCCTGGGCGGCGTGACGATCCCGGGTGAGCTGGGGCTCGACGGGCACTCCGACGCCGACGTGCTCACGCACGCCGTCATCGACGCCCTGCTCGGCGCGATCGGCGCCGGCGACATCGGCGAGCACTTCCCCGACACCGACGAGGAGTGGCGTGGGGCGGACTCGCTGTCGCTGCTGCGCCACGTCGACGCGCTGCTGGCAGAGCGCGGCGCGGCCGTCGTCAACGTCGACGCGACGATCATGCTGGAGCGGCCGAAGCTGCTCGAGCACAAGCCGGCGATGCGCGCCAACCTCGCCGACGTGCTCGCGCTCGACCCCGGCCGCGTCAACGTGAAGGCCACGCGCGGCGAGGGAATGGGCTTCGTCGGCCGCGTCGAGGGCGCCGCCGCGCTCGCGATCGCGACGATCGAGCTGCCGGGCGTCGCGGCCTGACCCGCGGCCACGCCCGTGGAGCTGTGCACGGATCGCCTGCTGCTGCGCCGCTGGCGACCGACCGACCGCGCGCCGTTCGCGCGGCTCAACGCTGATCCCGAGGTGATGCGCTGGTTCCCGAGCCTGCTCTCGCGGCAGGAGAGCGACGCGCTCGCCGACCGCATCGAGGCCGGCTTCGACGAGCGCGGGTGGGGCCTGTGGGCGCTCGAGCAGCGGGCGTCGGGGCGCTTCATCGGCTTCGCCGGACTGAGTCCCGTCACGTTCGACGCGCCCTTCGCCCCGGCCGTGGAGATCGGCTGGCGTTGGCACGCGAGGCGTGGGGCAACGGCTTCGCGACGGGCGGGCCTCGCAGCGGTCGCGTGCGCGTTCGGTGAGCTGGGGCTCTCGGAGTTGGTGTCCTTCACGGTTCCGGACAACGTCCGCTCACGCGCGGTGATGGAGCGGCTGCGATTCGCCCACGATCCCGCCGAGGACTTCGACCACCTACAGCTTCCGCCCGGCGATCCGCTGCGCCGGCACGCGCTCTACCGCGCATCCGCAGCCACGTGGCGCGCGCCGGCAGGCTAGGGTCCCAACCCGTGCGCCAGATCACGCTCCACGACACGAGAAGCGGGCGGCTGCAGCCGCTGCAGCCGCGCGACCCCGGGCGCGTGTCGATGTATGCGTGCGGGCCGACCGTCTACGGGCGCATCCACGTCGGCAACGCGCGCCCGTACGTCGCCTTCTCGCTGCTGAAGCGCTTCCTTGTGCACGAGGGCTACGAGGTCACGTTCGTCGCGAACGTCACCGACGTCAACGACAAGATCTACGACGCGGCACGCGCCGCTGGCGTGGGCAGCGAGCATCTCGCGCGGGAGATGACGGCCGCCTACATCGCCGACACGGACGGACTCGGGCTTGGCCGGCCCGACCACGAGCCGCTCGCGAGCGAGACGATCGACGAGATCGTGGAGCTGATCCAGGCGCTGATCGACCGCGGGCACGCCTACGCGGCCGAGGGCGACGTCTACTTCGACGTGCGCTCCTATCCCGAGTACGGCGAGCTGTCGCACCGGCAGGTCGACGACATGGACCAGGGCGAGGGGGATGCGGACCCCGCCCGCCCCTCGCTCAAGCGCGACCCGCTCGACTTCGCCCTCTGGAAGGCGCAGAAGGAGGGGGAGGACACCGCCTGGGACGTCCCCTGGGGACGCGGCCGCCCCGGCTGGCACATCGAGTGCTCGGCGATGGCGGAGGCGCTGCTCGGCGTCGGCTTCGACATCCACGGCGGCGGCTCGGACCTCGTCTTCCCGCACCACGAGAACGAGGCAGCGCAGACGGCGGCCGCGCGCGGGGAGCCCCTCACGCGCCTGTGGGTCCACAACGGGATGGTGCGGCTCCAGGGCGAGAAGATGGCGAAGTCGGTCGGCAACATCTTCCTGCTGCACGAGGCGCTCGCCGCGCACGGTCGCGACGCGCTGATCCTCTACTTCTGCGGCGGCCACTACCGCCAGCCGATCGCCTACTCGGAGGAGCGCCTGAGCGAGGCGGCGCGCAGCGTCGAGCGGATCCGCGACGCGGGGCGGCGGCTCGTCGCCGGCCCGTCGCCCGCTGAGCTGGCGTCGCTGCGCAACGCGTTCTTCGACGCGCTCGCCGAGGACTTCAACACCCCGAGAGCGCTCGCGAAGGTGTTCGAGTGGGTGCGCGAGGCCAACCGCCGCGCCGAGGCGGGGGAGCTTGTGGGGGATGCGGACCTGCGCGAGATGCTCGCCGTCTTCGCGCTCGACGCGCTGCTCGACGCCGGCGCCGCCGCCGGCGGTACCGACGCCGCGGCGCAGGTGCTGCTCGACCGGCGCGAGGCCGCGCGCGCCGCGCGCGACTTCGCCGAGGCCGACCGCCTGCGCGACGAGCTGGCCACGCTCGGCTGGGAGGTCCGCGACGGCGCGGCCGGCCCGACGCTCGTCCCGCGCGGCTGATGCTGAAGCCGGCCCCGCGCCCCGGCCGCCCGCGTCCCGACCGCGACCGCCCGCGCCGCGAGCCCGCGACCGGCCGACCGCCCGGACCGCCGGTCCTCTACGGCCGCAACGCCGTCCACGAGGCATTGCGCGGGCCGCGCGCGGTGCGGCAGGTGTGGGCAACGGAGCGGGCGGCGCGCGAGCCGTGGCTGTCCGCCGCGAAGGTGCGCCCCGCGGAGGCCGAGGAGATCGAGCGCCGCTGCGGCTCGCCCGACCACCAGGGGATCTGCGCTGAGGTCGCCGAGTACCGCTACGCCGACGCCGACACGCTGCTGGCCGCGCCGGACGCGCTGATCGTCGCGCTCGACGAAATCCAGGACCCGCAGAACCTTGGCGCGATCTGCCGCACGGCCGAGTGCGCGGGGGCGACCGGCGTGGTGATTCCCGAGCGCCGCAGTGCGGAGGTCACGCCGGCTGTCTGCAAGGCGTCGGCGGGCGCCGTCGAGCATCTCGCGATCGCGCGCGTGCGCAACCTCGCCGACTTCCTGCTCGACGCGCGCAGAGCCGGCGCCTGGTCCTACGGCGCCGACGGCGAGGCGCGCACCGGCTACGCGCAACCGGACTACCGCGGCAAGGTCGTGCTCGTGATGGGCTCAGAGGGGAGCGGGCTGCGCCCGCGCGTGGCGAGATCGTGCGACGAGCTGATCGCGCTCCCGCTGCGCGGCAGGATCGAGTCGCTCAACGTGAGCGCCGCAGCGGC
This sequence comes from uncultured Conexibacter sp., assembly GCA_964525715.1. Taxonomy (GTDB): domain Bacteria; phylum Actinomycetota; class Thermoleophilia; order Solirubrobacterales; family Solirubrobacteraceae; genus Conexibacter. Next base: position 7,614 of record CAZGJV010000006.1, read on the forward strand.
CGCAGTGCTGTACGAGATCACCCGCCAACGCGGCTGATCCTTCCGCCGCAAGCGAACTTGCAGCTCCCGCTTGACACGGGGTCCATAGCTTGGCAAGCTGCCCGCCTCATAAGGGTGGACTTGAGCTTGAGGCTCATCCATCCGACCCCCATATACGTGATCGGTGCGGCGCCTGGGGAGGTAAAGCGTCACGAAGCGGTGGGTTCGCGGTCTCCGCGACCCCTCGAAAGGACATCTCGTGGCTCGAATCTCCCAGAACTCTCATTCTCAGCTTCAGGTTGACGATGGGTTCCTGATCGCCCTTGCCAAGCAGGGCAACCCCGACGCGTACGACCGCCTCGTGCGCCGCTACTACGGGTTCGTGCGCCTCAAGGCCTCGTCCTACTTCCTCGCCGGCGGCGACAGCGACGACCTCATCCAGGAAGGTCTCGTCGGCCTCTACAAGGCGATCCGCGACTACCGCACCGACCGCGAGTCGAGCTTCCGCAACTTCGCCGAGCTGTGCATCACGCGCCAGATCATCACGGCCGTGAAGACGGCCACGCGCAACAAGCACACGCCGCTGAACCAGTACCTGTCGTTCTCCTCCTCGCCGTCCAACTCGGCGGGCGAGGGCGAGCCGACGCTCGACGAGATGATCCCCGGCCCGACCGTGCACGACCCGGTCAACCAGGTGATCAGCACCGAAGAGCTGCAGGCGCTCGTCGCCTGCCTCTCGACCGTGCTCTCGGAGCTCGAGTCGCGCGTGCTGTCGCTCTACCTCGACGGCCACTCCTACGAGGACGTCGGCAAGCGGCTCGACTGCGACACGAAGACGGTCGACAACGCGCTCCAGCGCGTGAAGCGCAAGGTCGGCACCCACCTCGCGGCACGCAACGTGCTGCTGTAGGCCGCCCACTACGATCTCCACGTGTCCGTCGTCTTGGTGGTCGTCCTGGTCGCGCTCGGCGTGCTGCTGCTGGCCGCGCTCGTCGGCGCGGCGTCGGCCTCGCGGCGCAACCGCGCCGGCGCAGCCGCGTTCGATGCGAGCCTCGCAGCCGTCGACCGCCAGCTCGCGCACGCCATCGCGCTGGATCGCGGCTGGGAGCGCGGAACGCTCGAGACGGCCGCCCGCAGCGCGTTCGCGGAGCGCCGGCCGGGCACGGCGGTCGCCCAGCTCGAGCTCGTGCAGGTCGTCGACGAGCCCGGCACCGACGATGACCAGGCGATCTTCCGCGTGCTCGCCGGCGACACGGCGAGCCGCCTGACGCTCGGTCGCCGCGACGGCGACTGGTACGCCGCGGCGCTCGAGGACGAGTAGCGCGGCGCGGGGGCGAGGCGGATGGGGGAGCAGACCAGCTCGCCGGACACGGCCCCGCACGTCGCGCGGCTGCTGATCTCCTGTCCAGACCGGCCGGGGATCGTCGCGGCCGTCTCGCGCTTCCTGTTCGAGCACGGCGCCAACATCCTCGACGCCGACCAGCACTCGACCGACCCGCAGGGCGGGGCGTTCTTCATGCGCATGGCCTTCCATCTCGACGGGCTCGACGTCGGCCGCGCCGAGCTGGAGGAGGCGTTCGCCGCGCAGGTCGCGGAGCCGTTCGCGATGGAGTGGTCGATCGCCTATGCGGCCGAGCGCAAGCGCGTCGCGATCCTCGTCTCGCGCGAGGACCACTGCCTGCTCGATCTGCTGTGGCGCTGGCGCAGCGGCGAGCTGGACGCCGACGTCGGGCTCGTGCTCTCCAACCATCGCGCGGTCGAGGAGGACGTCGCGCGCTTCGGCGTGCCGTTCAGCCACGTGCCCGTCACGCGTGACACGAAGCCCGCCGCCGAGGCGGCGATGCTCGAGCAGCTCGGCGGCGGCCGCTTCGACCTGCTCGTGCTCGCGCGCTACATGCAGATCCTCTCCGGCGACTTCCTGCGCGCGGTCGGCGCGCCGATCGTCAACATCCACCACTCGTTCCTGCCGGCGTTCGCCGGCGCCGACCCGTATCGCCGCGCGAGCGAGCGCGGCGTGAAGATCATCGGCGCGACCGCCCACTACGTGACCGAGGAGCTCGACGCCGGTCCGATCATCGAGCAGGACGTCGTGCGCGTCAGCCACCGCGACGACCTCGGCGCGCTCGTGCGGCTGGGCCGCGACGTCGAGCGCGCGGTGCTCGCCCGCGCGGTCCAGCGCCATCTCGAGGATCGCGTGCTCGTGCACGAGAATCGCACGGTCGTCTTCTGATCGGGCACCATTGACGGTGCGATGGCCTACCGCCTGAGCATCGACGACGACGTCGCGACGAGCGCACGGGCGTGCGCACGCGAGCAGCTCGCGGGCGCGATCGAGCGGCTCGAGCGCGCCGACGACGATCCCGTCGTCGCCGTCCACGAGGCGCGCAAGCACCTGAAGAAGGCACGCGCGCTGCTGCGGCTCGTGCGCCCGGCGCTCGGTACGAAGGCCTACCGCCGCGAGAACGACGCGCTGCGCGACGTCGCGCTCGCGCTGTCGGGCACGCGCGACGCCGACGTGCTCGTGCAGACGGCGGAAGCGCTCGCCGAGCACGCCACTGGACGGCTGCCGGCCGACACGTTCGAGCAGCTCGGCGCGGCGCTCGCGGCCGAGGCGGCGGACGGCCGCGCCGGCGACGACGGGGTCCCACAGCTCGCGGCCGTGCTCGAGGCGCTGCGCGCGACCGAGCGGCGGGTCGAGGCGTGGCCGCTGGAGGACGCCGGCTGGGAGCAGGTGCTGGAAGGCGTCGCGCGGGCGTACGCGCGCGGACGCGATGCGTTCGCCGTCGCGCGGGCTGAGCCGGCGCCGGAGCTGCTGCACGCCTGGCGCAAGCGCGCGAAGGACCTCTGGTACCACCAGCGGCTGCTCGCGCCGGCGTGGCCCGGCATGCTCGGCGCGCAGGCGGAGGAGGCGCACGTGCTGAGCGAGCTGCTCGGCGACGACCACGACCTCGCCGTTCTGGCGGGGCGGGTGGCCGACGGCGCCGCCCCGCTCACGCCCGCCGTCGACGCCGAACGCACCGCCCTGCTCGCGCTCGTCGAGCACCGCAGCGGCGAGCTGCGCGCCGCCGCCGCCCAGCTCGGCCGCCGCGTCTACGCCGAGTCGCCGAAGGCCTTCTCCCGCCGCCTCGGCCGCTACGTGCGCATTGCGGTCGAGGACGAGCGGAGGGACGAACCGGCGGCCGGCGCGTCGGACTGACCGCGCGCCGCCGCGGATAGGCTCCGTCCAGGATGAGACCCGTCTGGCTCGCCATCGCGGCGCTGCTGCTGGCCTACCTGGCGTGGCGCCGGCACCAGCGTCGCCTCGAGCCGACGATGCTGGTCGGGGGGACGATCGCCGCCGCGGCGATGGCGGTCTACGGGTTCGGCCTGGTCCACCTGCCGAACCTCGACCAGCTGCTGAAGGACGTCGGCTCGACGCTCGGCGCATGGACCTATCTGCTGGTCGGCGTGCTGTGCTTCCTCGAGAGCGGGGCGTTCGTCGGGCTGCTGGTCCCGGGCGAGACGGCGATCGTGATCGGCGGCTTCGTCGCCGGCCAGGGGAAGATCGACATCGTCCTGCTGATCGCGATCGCGTGGTTCGCCGCGGTCGCCGGCGACCTCGTCAGCTTCGGCCTCGGCCGGCGCCTCGGGCGCGAGTTCCTCGTCGAGCACGGCCCGCGGGTGCAGATCACGGAGCAGCGGATCGAGCACGTCGAGCGCTTCTACGACCGTCACGGCGGCAAGGCCGTCTTCCTCGGCCGCTGGGTCGGGCTCGTGCGCGCCGTCTCGCCGTTCCTCGCCGCCTCCTCCGGCATGCGGCTGCGGCGCTTCCTGCCCTACGACGTGCTCGCCGCGGGCGGGATGGTGACGGTCTTCGCGCTGCTCGGCTACGTCTTCTGGCGCTCGCTCGACAAGGTTCTGGCGCTCGCGAGAGAGGGCCTGCTCGCGCTCGGCGTCACGATCGCCGTCGTCGTCGGGATCGTCGCCGCCGTGCAGTGGCTGCGCGACGAGCGCAACCGCGCCCGGTTCGCGGCATGGCTCGCGGCGCACGAGCACACGCCGCTGCTCGGCCTCGCGATCCGCGGCGGGCGCGCCGCAGGCCGCCGGCTCGCGCGGCCGGCGCGGTTCGCGTGGGATCGCCTCACGCCAGGCCAGCTGGGGCTCGAGCTGACGACGCTGCTGGCGGTGGCGGCGGTCGGCAGCTTCGTCTTCTTCGGCTATCTGATCGTGCTGGATCCGGCCACGACGCTCACGCCCGGCGACCGTCGCGGGCTGCGCTGGGCGCAGGCGCTCGAAGCGCCGTGGCTGACCCACGTTGCGAAGGTGCTCACGGACCTCGGGATCCTGCCGGTCGCGGGCGGGGCGCTGGTCGTCACCGCGCTCGTGCTGCTGCGGCGCCGCCACCGGCTCGAGGGGCTCGCGCTGATCGGCGGGCTGGCGTTGACGTTCGCGGCCGTGCACGTCACGAAGGGCGCCGTCGGGCGCGAGCGGCCGCCCGACCGGCTCGTCGCCGCGAGCGGATCGGCGTACCCGTCCGGCCACGCGGCCTACTCCGTCTGCTGGGTCGCCGTCGCGGTGGCGCTGCGGCACGCGGTCTCGCAGCTCGGTGCGCGCGCCGGGCTGCTTGCCGCCGGCGTCGCGATCTCGCTCGTCGTCGGGCTCACGCGCATCTACCTGCGCGTGCACTGGTTCTCCGACGTGGCAGGCGGCTGGGCGCTGGGGGCGACGTGCTTCGCGCTCGCCGGGATCGTCGCGCTGGTGCTCGGCTACCTGCGCGGCGAGCGCGTCAGCGGCCGCTGAGCGTGCGCCGCAGCAGCAGGCCGCAGACGACCGCCAGCACCACCGCGAGGAATGGGACGAACCCGCCGATCACGCCTGCGATCGCCAGCACGATGCCGACGACGGCGACGACGCCGAGGCCGCCGGTCGCGAGCATCAGCCGGTAGGCGCGCTGCTCCCGCTGACGGCGCGAGAGGCGGGACGGGGGACGGCGCTCGACATCGCTCATAGCTGCATCATGGCACGCGCGCCCGCGCCGCCCGAATCGGCGCCGACCGAGCCGGCGCAGCCCGCTGCGGCCAGGTCTAGACTCCGCCCCGTGAGCTGGATGGCGGTCCCACGCGGCTGGGTCGAGAGCTTCGGCGACATCGCCCGCTTCACCGCGGAGTGCTTCCGCGAGGTGTACGGCGGTCGCGTCTTCCGCTTCTTCGGCGAGGTGCTGCGCCAGTCGGGGCTGCTGATCCTGTCCTCGACGATCGTCATCTGGGGCCTCGTCTTCATCATCGGCCTCGAGTGCGGGATCGAGGGCGCGTACTTCACGCGCGCCGCCGGCACGCCCGCGTATGCGGGGGTCTTCACGGCGTGGTGCGATCTGCGCGAGCTGGTGCCGTACGCGTTCGGCTACATGATGGCCGCGAAGGTCGGGACCGGGATCGTCGCGGAGATCGGCTCGATGCGGATCACCGAGGAGATCGACGCGCTCGAGGTGATGGGGATCAGCTCGATGACGTTCCTCTGCGGCACGCGCCTGCTGGCGTCGTGGATGGTGCTGCCGTTCGTCTACATCGGCGGCGTCGCGGCGGCGTTCATCGCGTCGTACCTCGCGGTGGTGATCCAGATCCACGAGGTGTCGCCAGGTGGCTACGACCTCATCTTCTGGGCGTTCCAGAACCCGACCGACCTGCTCTACAGCATGCTCAAGGGCGCCTTCATGGCGACCGGGATCGTGTGCGTCGGCTGCTATTACGGCTACACGGCGCGGGGGGGACCCGTGGGCGTGGGCACGGCGACGGCGAAGTCGATGGTGCTGAACATCGTCTACGTCCACATCATCGGCATGCTCGGCACGCAGCTGTTCTGGGGCGCCAACCCGCGCGCCCCGATCGGCGGCTGAACGGCGCGGCCGGCCGCCGCGAATCGCCGGTGCCGAGCTAGGCTCAGGCGCATGATCGTCACCGACGCCGTGCGCGGCTACCTCGACGCGACCCGCCCTCCGGCCGACGAGCTGCTGGCCGAGATGGAGGCGCACGGCGCGCGCGAGCGCATCCCGATCCTCGGCGCGCAGAGCGGCGCGCTGCTGCACGTGCTCGCGCGCGCGACCGGCGCGCGCCGCGTCGTCGAGGTCGGCACCGCGATCGGGGTCTCGACGCTGCACCTCGCGCGGGCGCTGCCAGCCGGGGGAGAGCTGGTCTCATTCGAGATCGACCCGCAGCGCCACGCTGCCGCCGCGGGATACCTGAGACGCGCCGGCCTGGACGCCCGCCTGCTGCTGCGGCTGCAGGACGCGCGCGAGGGCCTGGCCGAGCTCGACGGCCCGTTCGACCTCGCGTTCCTCGACGGCGTCAAGGCGGAGTACGAGGACTACCTGGCGCTCGTCGTGCCGCTGCTGCGGCCGGGCGGGCTCGTCGCCGTCGACAACGTGCTGATGTCGGGCACGGTCGCCGAGAATCGCAGCGACGGCCACTGGAGCGACGAGCAGATCGCGACCGCGCGCGCGTTCAACGAGCGCCTGCTCGCGCATCCGCAGCTCGTCGCGACGATCACGCCGGTCGGCGACGGCATCGCGCTCGCGGCTAAGAAGCTCCAGCGCTGAGCGTCAGCGGACGGCCGAGAGCGGCTGCCCGGGCGGGCCGTGCAGCGCCTCCGGCAGCTCCCGGCGCGAGCGGATGCCGAGCTTGTCGTACGCCGCCGCGAGATGCGTCTCGATCGTCTTGACGGTGAGGAAGAGCGTCTGCGCGATCTGGCGGTTCGTCAGCCCGCCCGCCGCCATCTCCGCGACGCGGCGCTCGCTCGGCGTGAGCGACTCGACGCCGATCGGCGTGTAGCGGCGCACCTTCTCGCCGGTGGCGCTGAGCTCGTCGAACGCGTGCTTGGCGAGGCCCCCGGCGCCGCAGCGCCGCGCCAGCTCGAGCCCCTCGCGCAGCGGCGCGCGGGCGTCTGCGCGGCGCCCGGCGCGGCGCTGCGCGGCGCCGAGATCGGTGAGCGCCTCGGCGCGCGCCAGCCGCGTCTGCGTGCCGTCGAGTGCGGTGACCGCCTGTTCGAGCACGGCCACGCGATCGGCGCCGTCGCACGTCATCGCGAGCGTGCGCAGCGCCTGCGACAGCAGCGTGGGGGCGCCCCAGCGACGCGCCCGGTCCAGCGCCGCCTGCGCCATCGCGTGCGCGCGCTCCCGCTCGCCGAGCGCCGCGACGGCGCGCGCCGCGCAGATGTCCGCCGGCGGCGTGGGCATCCCGATCACGCCCCAGCGCGAGGCGAGGCGCCCGACCGCGAGCAGGTCGTCGGCTGCCTGCTCGTGGTGTCCCTGCGCCTGGCGCAGCAGCCCGCGCGCCCACAGCGAGAGCGCGAACCAGATGACCTCTGGCAGCTCGCCCATCATGCCGCTCGTCTCGAGCTCCGCCTCGGCGGCGTCGAGCTCGCCGCGTGCGACGAGCAGGCACGCCAGCACCGCCTGCAACGGGGCCTCGGCGGGGCACAGCCGGCCGAGGCGCGCGACCTCGAGCGCCTGGCGGGCGTCCGCCTCGGCGGCGACGAGGTCGCCGCGGGCCCACGCGACCCCGCCCGTCATCCACCAGGCGGCGAGCAGCTCTGGCATCGCGCCGCGCTCGCGGGCGAGCGCCATCGCCCGCTCGACGGCGCGCTGCGCCGTGTCCAGCTCGTCGGCGAGGATCAACGCCATCACCGGCCGGCCGGGTGCGAGGAACTCGCGCTGCTCGGCGAAGATGAGGCCGTCGCGCGACAGCGCGCGCCGGGCCGCTGCGGCGGCGTCGACCGCCGTCCCGGCGGAGGCGTGCCACTCCGACTCGAGCGCCGCGGCGAGGCGTCCGGTCGGGCTGTCCGGTTCGATCCGGCTCGCGTAACGCGTCAGCCGTTCGTGCGCGACGGCGAGCGGCTGCTCCGTGAGCGTTCCCAGCTGCGCCTCCAGGCAGTAGGCGCCGTCGAAGTCGTCGAGCGCCACGGCGACGTCGACCGCGCGCCCCAGCACCGCCGCCGACTCGCCGATGCGACCGTGGAGGAGCATCCACGTGCTGACGTTGATGCCCCAGCGGACGCGCAGCCGGGGATCGCGCTCCAGCTCCTCCAGCACCTCGGGCAGGAGCGCCTCGAACAGCACAGGGTCCGGCGCGCGGATGCCGGCGGCGACGAGCGGGTGGAGGATCGCGGGGCGCAGGTCGTCCGGTGCCGGCTCGCGCAGCGCACGCGTCAGGTACGCGATCGCCGAGCGCGGCGCGCCGCTCGCGAGCGCCTGCCGGCCGGCCTCGAGCAGCAGCTCGGCGGTCGCGCGCTCGCCGCTCGCGTCCGTCGCGACGAGGTGGGTGGCGAGCTGTTGCGCGCTCGCGCCGCGCGCTCGCAGCAGCTCCGCCGCCCGCGCGTGCGCGGCTGCGCGCTCGCCGGCGGCCAGGTCGGCGTGCAGGGCGGTGCGCACGAGCGGGTGGATGAAGCGCAGGGACCGGTCCGCGTCGAGGATCGCCGCGCCGCGCAGCTCGTCGGCGCCGGTTGACACGGCATCGGGATCGAGCTTGGCCAGCTCCGCGACGAGCCGGTGGTCGGCGTCGTCGCCGAGCACGACGACCGCTCGCGCGACGGCCTGCGCGGTGGGCGAGAGGCGCGCGAGCCGCACGAGCACCGTGCGCGTCACGCGCTCGGGAGCCAGCTCCCGCACGCGCGGCGCCTGTGCGGCGTCGGGGAGGATCCGCTCGACCGCGAGGGTGCGCGCCAGCTCGCCGAGCAGAAACGGATTCCCGCCGCTGACCTCGTGGCAGGTCGCGGTGAACGCCTCCTCCGGCTCGCGCTCCAGCTCCCCGGCGAGCAGCGCGCCGGCCGCTCCCGCGCTGAGCGCGCGCGGCGTGAGGCGCCGCGTCTGCGCGTCCGTCGCGATGCGCGCGAGGCTGCTCTCCGCGCCGGCCTCGTCGGGCCGGCAGGCGAGCACGAGCAGCAGCGGAAGCTCCTCCAACCGCGGCAGCAGAAAGGCGAGGAAGTCGAGCGAGGCCGCGTCTGACCAGTGGGCGTCGTCGATCGAGAGCAGCAGCGGCTGCTGCTCGGCGAGCGCGGCGGTCAGCCAGTAGAGGCCGTGGAGGACCGCGAACGTGTCCGCGCGGGCGCCGTCGGCCGCGAGCCCGAGCGCGCTGCGCGCCGTGCCGGCGGCGCCGTCGAGCAGCGCCTCGCGCGCGGACGCACCCAGCGCGGCGAGTCGCGGCTCGAACAGCTGGCGCACGAGCGCGAACGGGAAGTCGCGCTCCAGCTCGGTCGCGCGCGCCGCCAGCACCTGCATGCCGGCGGCCTGGCCGGCCTCGCGCGCCGCCTGCAGCAGCCGCGTCTTGCCCAGGCCGGCGACCGCCTCGATCGCCGCGAGGCGACCGGCGCCCGCGCTCGCCTCGGCGACCAGCGCGTCGAGCTCGGCCAGCTCGCGCTCGCGCTCCAGCAGCGGTGCGCTCACGCGACCTCGGGGTTGGGTTCAGGGTGCTCGCCCCGTTGCGGACACCGACGCCGGCGCGAAGACTCCCACATGAAAGGAGCGTGCCATGAAGAGGTCGATCGAGGCGCTGGTCGTTGTCGAGATGGTCGCGGTGATCATCGCGATGGCGATCGTCGGGTTGTGCGGGCATGGCGTGGCAGTCCCATGACACGCGGGACGCGGGCGCCCCTGCTCGGGCGGGCATCGGAGGGCCAACTGAGCGCTCACACAGACACGGCTCGCGCCGCGGTCGCCGCGGCGATGGCAACGGTGCTGGCAGCCACGGCACTCGCAGCCGTTGCGCCGGCGGCGGACGCGCCCGTGCCAAGACCTGTCGTCACGATCTCCGCGCGCGTCTCGCCGGGGACGCGCCCGATCCCCAAGGACGTGCCGTTGACGGTGAAGCTCGACACCGCGTTCTCGAGCACGCCCCCGGGCGGCGACCTCGTGCTGCAGCGGGCGACGTATCTGTTCGGCGACGGTGCCCGCGTCAACGGCGCGCTGTTCCCGGCGTGCAGCGCGGCGAAGCTGCAGCAGGCGCACGGACGACTGAGCGTCTGTCCGCCCGGCTCGAAGATCGGCACGGGCATCGCCACCGGCCGCGCCGTCGCGATCGGCGTCACGTCGAGCGGAAAGATCACGATCTTCAACGGACCGGGGGGCAGGAGCCTCGTGCTGAATCTCCTTGTCGTGAGCCCGGCGCTGATCGACGCGACGTTCTCAGCGCCGATCACGCGCCTGCGCGGCGGCAGATATGCCTTCGAGCTGTCGAGCGCGGTCCCGCCCGAGCTGCAGCGGATCCTCGACGGCGACATCGTCGTCGAGCGCCTCGCGATCACGACCGGGGCCACGCGCGTCATCAGTGGGCACCGGCGCGGCTACTTCGAGGCCGTGTCCTGTCCGCCAGACGGCGGGTCGGCCATTCGCGGCGAGTTCACGTACAAGGGCGGCGTGACGGCGACCGCCGACGCGATCGTGCCCTGCTGAGACGACGACGCGCGAGGCGTCAGACCATCGCCGCGCGCACCGCCAGGACGGCGGCCTGCACGCGGTTCGTGACCTCGAGCTTCAGCAGGATGCTGGAGATGTGGTTCTTGACGGTGTGGCGGCTGATGAACAGCTCCGTGGCGATCTCGTCGTTCTCCTTGCCCGCCGCGAGCAGCCGCAGGACCTGCTGCTCGCGTTGCGACAGCACGGAGCTCGGCGGCGGCCGTTCGCCCGCGCCGCTCGCGCGCAGACGAAGCACGAGCGACGCCGCCAGCTTCGGCGCTATCAGCGCCTCGCCCGCGGCGGCGGCGCGCACGCCGGCGAGGATCGTCTCGGCCGGAGCGTCCTTGAGCAGGACGCACGATCCGCCCCTGCAGACGATGTCGACGGCGTCGTGGTCGTCCGTCGTGCCCGCCAGTGCGAGCACGTGCGCGGCCGGCGCGCTGGCCTTGATCCGGCGGATCGCCTCGCGGCCGCCGGCCTCCGGACGCGCGGGCGTGCCCAGGTCCACGACGACGACGTCCGGCTGGTGGCGCTCGATCAGCCCCAGGCCCGAGTCGACGCTCGGCGCCTCGCCCACGATCGCGATGCCGTCTCGCTCGAGCAGCCCGCGCAGACCGGCGCGGAACAGCACGTTGGCGTCGACGAGCACGACGGTGATCTGCTCTGTGGAGACCTCCTGCGTCTGCATCGCCTCACACCCCGCTCTCGTCGCCGCGCCACTCGGCGAGGCGCAGCGCCGCGTCGCGGTCGGGCGCGCCGAGCCGTCTCATCGTGCCCGAAAGGTGTCGCCGCACGGTCACGGCCGAGATGCCGAGCTGCGTCGCGATCTCGCCCGTCGTGAGCTGGCGCTGCATCAGCTCGAGCACCTGCGACTCGCGCTGCGAGAGCTGCGTCCAGGTGCCGGCCGCGGTGCGCACGCGCCGGTCGCGCGAGCGTGCGCGCAGCTCCGCGATGACGCGGCCGGCGGCGGCGCGCGGGAGCGGCGCCTCGCCGGCGAGCGTCGCCCGCACCGCGCGACCGAGCGCGTCTGGGTCGATGTCCTTCAGCAGGCAGCCCGCCGCCCCCGCCTGCAGCGCGTCGATCAGGCGCTCGTCCGCGCTCGATTCCAGCAGGACGATCACGCGCGTCTCGGGCGCGGCGTTCGCGATCCGGTCGGCGGTGGCGATTCCGCCGCCCGGCAGGTGCGCGTCGAGCAGGCAGATGCTCGGCCGCCGGGCGCGCACGGCACGCAGGGCGTCGGCCGCGCTGGCCGCTTCGTCGACGACACGCACGTGCACGCGCAGGAGCGCGTGGCGCATCGCGAGGCGTGCGACCGGGTGGGCGTCGGCGAGCACTGCGGACGCGTCGGCCGTCATGGGCGGCGCTCCCCAGCGTAGGCATCGATGCTGCTGTCGCTCTCTCTGCCGGGCGCGCTCCCGGCGCGCCCGGGGTTTCGCAATTCGGTCAACGTCCTTCCCCCGTCGTCGTTGACTGCTGAGGCCTGCGAAAGCCCCGTTTAGAAACCTGTATTCGGTGTGATGATCCGGGCCGAACCCTAGCAGTCGATCTACCGGCGCGCCGCGGTGCGGCTCCCCGGCGCTCTCCCATGAGCGAAGTCTCACGCGTTCGTTCAGTCGATTGAACGCGCAAGATGAGGCAATCGACCTATTGGGATCCAGGACCGCCCGCGGCAGACTGACCGGCGCAAGGTCATGACGACGATTGCACGGGGGCGCGTGATGGGGACCAGCAGGATCGATGGGGCGGATGCCGCCGCGGCGCCGCGCGAGGGGGTGGCGCCGTCGCGACGGCCGGGGCTGCACCGGTGGCTGCGGGCCGCCGGCGGCGGCGTGCGCCGCGCGGAGCCGCCGACGGCCGTCGAGGAGCTGGAGTCCGAGGTTGCCTTGCTGCGCGAGGAGAACGCCCGCCTGAGGGTCGCGCGCGAGCGGGCCGCCGAGCGGCCCGTGAACGAGCGCGTGCGCGCGGCGCTGCCGCTGCTGCGCGAGGCGGGAGGCGACATCGGCGACGAGCCGTGGGAGCTGCTGACGGAGTGCATGCTGCTGCGCGACGGGCTCGCCGACGCCTGCCGGGAGCTCGAGCACGGCGCGCGCGAGCTGCGCCTGCGCCTGGAGTCGATCCTCCCCGGAGCCGAAGACGCCACCCCCGCCGCGCTGATGAGCGACGACCTCGAAGAGGTCGCGTGAGCGCACCCTCGATTCTTCTGACAACCGAGGCCACCTACCCCTACGCCGTCGGCGGAGTGAGCTCGTGGTGTCATCTCGTGGTCGGCGGCCTTCCGGAGTTCGCGTGGAGGATCCTTCCCATCTGCGCGGGCGGCCGCCGGCCACGGCAGCTGTTCGATCTGCCGCCTCACGCCTCGCTCGCGGGGCGGATCGAGGTGTGGAGCGAGGAGCTGCCGCGGCGGCGCTGGATCCGCGACCGCCTGCGCGGCGGCCGGCCTTCGCTGCCCGCCGAGCTGGCGCGTGCGCTGATCGGTTGGCACGCCGACCGCGACGCGCTCGCCGACGCGCTCGTGTGGTGTCGCCGGCACCCCGGCGAGCTGCGCGCGACGTTCCGCTCGCCGCAGGCGTGGAGCGCGTACGTGGAGGAGCTGCGCGACGTGCTGTGCGAAGGCGCTCCCGAGGCGGGGCCGGTGCCGGAGCTCGACGCGGTCGACGCGGCCGGGCTCTACCAGCGGCTCTACTGGGTCGCGCGCGTCGCGGCCGTCGCGACGCCGCCCGCCGACCTGCTGCACACGACCGCGGCCGGCTGGGCGGCGATCCCCGCGATCGTCCACAGACGGCTGCACGGCACGCCGCTGCTGCTGACCGAGCACGGCGTCTACGTGCGCGAGGCATACCTCGCGGCCGCCCGCGGCAGGGATCCGGCGGCCGAGCGCTTCGTCGCCAGCCGGCTCGCGCGTGGCCTCAGCCTCGCGACGTACGCCGCCGCCGACGTGGTCTCGCCGGTGACCGCGGCCAACGCGCACTGGGAGCGCAAGCTCGGCGTCGCGCCGGAGCGTATCCGCGTGATCCACAACGGCATCGAACCGTCCGGCGACTGCACGCCGCCGCCGGGCAACCGCAAGGTCGTCGCGGTCGGCCGCATCGATCCGCTCAAGGACGTGCAGACGATGCTGCACGCGGCCGTCGAGGTGACGCGGCAGGTGCCCGACGCGCAGTTCGAGTACTGGGGGCCGGCGACGAACGGCCAGGAGGCGTACGCGCGCGCCTGCGAGGAGCTGCGGCGCCGGCTCGGGCTCGGCGACCGCTTCCGCTTCATGGGCTCGACGAGGGAGCCGCTGGAGGTCGTGCGCGGCGCCGACGTGGTGCTGATGACGAGCATCTCCGAGGGCCTGCCGATGGCGGTGCTGGAGGCGATGGCGCAGGGCCGGCCGGTCGTCGCGACGGGCGTCGGCGGCGTGCCGGACGTGCTGCGGGGTTGCGGCGTCGTGGTGCCCTCCGGCGACGTGGCGCGGCTCGCGACCGGCGTCGCGATGCTGCTGCGCAACCCGCGCTTCGCGGAGCGGCTCGGAAGGCGGGCGCATGCGCGCGTGCGCGAGCGCTACACCCAGCGCGGCTGCCTCGACGGCTACCGGGAGCTGCTCGGGGAGATGACCGGCAGCGCCGTCGCCGCGGCGACGGCATGACCCCGTCGCAGCCCGACGGCGCACCGGCCGGCGGGATCGTCAGCGCCCGCCTGGGCCGGCCGCCGCAGGACCTGCTGGAGGCGGCCGTCGTGTTGGAGGCATGGGGCGGCGTGCCGAGCGAGGCCGCGCTCGCGCTCGACCCCGCGGTCCTGCCGGCGCGCGCGCAGCCCGCGTCCGCGACGCCCCGCCGCGAGGCCGAGGAAGAGGAAGGGCGCCAGAGCGTCGTCGCGGAGGGCGTCGCGCTGCTCGTCGCGATCGTCGCCGTCGCCACCTGGGCCGGGCCGCTGAGCCGGCAGTTCGGCGCGGTCACGCTCGAGCACGCGCTGCGCGTCGCGCTGCCGCTGACGCTCGGGTTGCAGTGGACGCTGCGCAGCCGCTACCTCGGGCGGCCCAGCGGCCTGCGCTGTCTCGCGGAGGAGCGTGGGCGCGTGCTGTTCGCGGCCGGCGCGCTCTTCCTCTCACTCGTGCTCGTGCCGCGCGTCGGCCCGCTCGCCGCCGTGCTGGTGCTGATCTGGGTCGGCGGGACGCTGCTCGCGCGGCGCGGCTGGGGGCTCGCGTACGCCGCGCTCGTCGTCGGAGAGTCGGCCGCGCTGGCGACCCACGTGCCGGCCGCGCGCTCGCTCTTTTGGCTCGCGAGCGCGGTCGCGCTCGGCTGCGCGATCGCCGTCGCCACCGCGCGCGGGCCGCTGCCCGAGGCTCCTGGCCGGATGCGGCGCGCGCTCGCGGCCGGGGCGATCGGCACGCTGCTCGGCGGCCTGCTCGTCGGCGACCAGAGCCTCGGCTGGGGCGTGCACGGCGCCTTCCCCGGCCTCGCGCTCGTGCCGTCGGTGATCGGCAGCCTGTGGGGCGGCTACCACCTGTGGCAGTTCCACGCGGCCGTCCCGCGGGGCCTGCGCGGCGTGCCGCTCGCGCAGGCGGGCGGGCGGATCCCGCGCGGTCCGGCGACGCAGATCCTGCTCGGCGCGCTCGCGCGCTTCGTCGGCGTCACGACGCTGCTGTCGCTGCTCGTGCTCGCGGCCGGCGCGCGCACGCAGGGAACCGACCGTCTTGGTCTGTTCATCGCGTTCGGCTGCGCCGCGCTCGTGTGCCTGTTCGTCAGCCTGCACGAGTCGCTCGGCTACGTGCGCTGGGCGTTCTTCGTGGCGGCCGCCAGCCTCGCCGTCGAGCTGGCGATCGACCGCTGGGTGCACCTGCAGATCCCGGGACTCGCGCTCAGCGTCGCCAGCGCGTTCGGCACGCTGCTCGCGCTCGCGCCGCTGATCGGGCGGCTGCGCTCGCCGGGGCGGATGCTCGCGACGGCGCTGTGGATCAGGTGACGCCCTGGATCAGCAGGGCTGGCGCCAGGCGCCGAGGCTCAGGCGCTTGCGCATCGCGTTGATCCCGAGCCGGCGCGCCTGCGTGCAGAAGGCGGCGGGCGCGAGCGCGTACTCGGCGTCGTAGACGCCCTTGCCGGCGCGCAGGAACGGGCGCGCCTTCGCGCATTCGTGGTACTGGAAGCACTGCTCGAGGACCGCGAAGTCGAAGCTGGGCGCGAGCGCGGGCGCCTGGTCGAGGTCGTTCTTCAGCGCCACGTCCAGGTGCTGCGCGTGCACCGCGCGCGCGACCCAGCGGTCGAAGCGCAGCTGGTCGGCCGCGGTCAGCGGGAAGCCCGTGTCGTTCGCGTAGCCGTCGACGTTGTCGGGCTCGACGGCGTCGAAGCCCTTCGCGCGGCAGCTCGCGAAGCGGGCGCGCAGCAACGGCGCGAGCGTCGCGATCCGGCGCACGTCGAGCCAGCGCTCGCCCGGCCAGCCGTCGGGGGCGCCGAGCAGCGAGTGCGGAAAGCGGCCGGCGTCCGGGCGCCACTGCTCCCAGGTGCCGACGTCGACGTAGCAGACGACGTAGCGGCCGCTGCGGTGCAACTGTGCGACGGCGGCGCGGCTCGTGTCGACGCCGTCGACGTCGTAGACGCGCGCCGGGACGCGCGTGTCGAGCCGCCCGTCGAGCTGCCACTGCCACGCGGCGTGCGCCGGCGGGCGCCGCGGCGGGTCGGCGCCGGGGGCGACCGCGCCGCAGGCGGCGAGCATCGCCAGCACGGCGAGCAGAGGCGCTGCGCGACGCGTCACGGCCGCGACCGTAACAGACGGCACGGCCCGTTCAGCAGTCGTTCAGTCGATTGAACGCGACAACGGGTCACCTGGCCCATTGGTGGGCGGCTCCTACGCCGCGAGACTGGATGCGCCGTCCAAACTCGCACCGGGGGAGCGTCGTACATGCGATCCAAGCCGACCGTCGCCGTCATCGTCCTGTTCGCGTGCTGCGCGCTGCTCGCGCTCGCGAGCGCGCCGGCCGGCGCCTCCCAGCGCGTCGACCTGCGCGTCCTGCTGCTCGGCGCGTCCGGGACCGAACCGACCTTCCAGGCGTGGGAGGCGCAGCTCAAGCGCGAGGGCGTGCCGTTCGACGAGATCGTCGCGAGAAGAGGCCACACGCCGATCAGGGCCGAAACGCTGTCGAGGACCGAAGGCGGGGTCGAAGAGGGCAGGTACCAGGCGATCGTCGTCGCGGTCGGCAACCTGCCGGTCTGCGAAGAAGGCGGCTGCTTCTCCGCGCTCGCTTCGGAAGAGTGGACCGCGATCGCCGAATACGAGAGGACCTTCCACGTCCGGCAGATCAGCCAGTACGTCTACCCGGCGCCCGAATTCGGCCTCAACTGGCCCAGCTCCGGCGGGGCGTTCGAAGGCGTCGCGGGCAGAGCCACCGCCGCCGGCGAAGCCGTCTTCCCGTACCTGAGAGGCCCGGTCTCGATAGGCAGCGGGACATGGGGTTACCACTCGACCCCGCTGGAAGCCGGCAACTTCACGACGCTCGTCACCGACGGCGAAGGCGACTCGGTGCTCGGCATCTACAGACACGCCGAAGGCCGGGAAGAGCTGGTCGGCACATTCGACGGCAACCAGTACCAGATCCAGTCGCAGCTGCTGCGCCACGGCGAGCTCGCGTGGGTCACGCGCGGCACCTACCTCGGCTCGCAGCGCAACTACCTCGAGATGCAGGTCGACGACATATTCCTGCCGGACGACATCTGGAACACGACGACGCACACGACCGACTACAACCCCGAAGACGCGGTCCGGATGAGATCCGAAGACGTCACGAGGGCGGTCGAATGGTCGAACGCGAGGGGCCTGCGGCTCGACATGGTCTTCAATGGCGGCGGCAGCGTCGAATACAGAGCCGAACACGGCGGCAGCGACCCGCTGCTCACGACGTTCAGGGAAAGAGCGTCCACGTTCGGCTGGATCGACCACACCTACGACCACCCGAACCTCGACTGCTCGACGCAGAGATTCATCGAAGGCGAGATAAACGACAACGTCAGATGGGCCAGAGAAGCCGGCTTGAGCGTCAACGGCGCCGAGCTCGTCACCGGCGAGCACTCCGGCCTGGCGAACCTGATCCCCGGCAACCCGGGCACGATCGACCCGCCGGAGGTCGACGAAGCCGTCGTCAGCGCGACCGGCGGCACGCTGTCCGCGGCGACGTGGGAATACGGCGTCACCGGCACCGACGAAGGCGGCGAGACGGTCGCCTCGACGACGAACGCGACGACCACCGGCACCACGAGCGAAGTGAGACTCACCTGGGAAGCGATCTGCCACGCGAGAACGTACAAGGTCTACCGCCGCAGATCGGGCGGGAGCTGGGCGCTGCTCGCGACGGTCTCGCAGCCCGAAAGAGCGTTCACCGACGAAGGTCCGGTGACGGTCGCCTACACCGACAGAGGCGGCAGCGGCAGCGCCGCGACGCCGCCCAGCGTGAACGGCGCGGTGCTCTCGCCCTACGGTCAGAACCCGGCCTTCGCCGAAGCGCTCAGAGGCGCGAGAGTCGAATACGTCGCAACCGACGCATCGAAGCCGTACCCGGTGACGCCGACCGAATCGAGAGGTCCGACGTACGCGGCCGGGGCGACGTGGGTCGACGGGCCGGCGCGCGCGATCCCGCGCTATCCGACGAACGTCTACTACAACGTCGCGACCAGAGAACAGCTCGTCGACGAGTACAACCACCTGTACCTGCCGCCTGAATTGGGTGGCGTGTGCGTCAACACCGAAGTGACGACCTGCCGCTCGAGCGCGGCGAGGTGGGAAGACATCGTCGAACTCGAATCGCAGCTGATATTCAGCCACATCATGGGCAACGACCCGCGCCCGCATTACTTCCACCAGACGAACCTCGCCGAGTCCAGCAGGGGCGAAGGCGCGGTCCTCTACCCGGTGATCGACGCGACGGCGAGCCTGTACGAAAGATACTTCTCGAGCACGAGCGAGCCGATCCAGCAGCTCACGCATTCGCAGATCGGCGAACTGCTCGGCAGGCAGTCGGCGTGGGCGGGTCTCAATGCGAGAACCGTCGTCGCCTACATCGAAAGAGAAGAAGTCGTCGTGACGAGCGGCGAAAGATCCAGAGTGGCGGTCCCCGTCTCCGGCACCGAAGTCGGCTCGTCCTACGGCGGCACGAGATCCGGCTGGGACGAACTGGCCGAAGGCACGACGAGACTCAGAGCGGCGACCGCCTGGCCGTAGGCCGGGCGGCCGCAAGCGCTAGCTTCCGGCCGGGATCGTGATGGTGATCGTCGCGCGCTTCTGCGCGGCGGTCGTGCCGGTGCGCTGCGCCCAGGCGGCGGGTGAGCGCATCCACGCGGGCACGCCGGCGGGCAGATCCAGCTCGGGGATCTCGGCGAGGTCGCCGGCGGCGAACACGTCGCCGTAGAGGACCAGCGGGCGGCTCGCGTCGGGGTGGGTGATCTGCGGGTGCAACTGCTGCAGCGCCGCGTTCCAGTTCTGCAGCAGCGCTCTGGTGGCGGCCGCGAGTCTTCTCGGGTCGTTGCCGGAGCTGCTCTCCGGCTGCGTCGGGTGGGTGATGTGGGCGTAGGGGAGTCTCGCCGCGCCCGGCGCTGCGCCTGGGTGTCTGAGGTACTGCGTCCACGCGTGGTCGGCGAGCGCGCCGAGGGCGACGACCGCCTCGATCGCGCCTCTCGCGAGCAGCCCGTCGAGCCACCGGTTGCGGTAGGCGACGATCGCCGCGTCGTCCTTGTGCTGCTCGCCGCCCTGCTGGCCGTAGACGGAGTAGAGGAATGTGTTGACCATCACGTAGCTCGTGTCGATCCCGAGCTTCGCGAGGAAGCCCTGGATGCGGTGGCCGGCGGCGCCGACGAGGATGCGGCGGGTGACGTCCTCGGACGCTGCCGGGTCCTGCCCGATCACGAGCACGCGCGCGCTGCCGTCGAGCCGGCCGCGGTGGAAGATCGGCCCCCACTCGACGCGGAAGCTGTCGGCGGGGTAGGTCTCGGCGCCGGGGTAGGCCTGCGCGAGCGATCTGAACGGCTCGGCGACGGGTCCGGGGTCGAACGGATGCGCCATCGCACCGGACCCTATGTGGTCGATCAGTTAAAAAGCAAGGAGTAGTCAAACAGTTTTTAAGTAGATAGGGTCCGGCGCATGTCGCCGAGAGGACCCGGACCGCAGGACCCGCTGCTGCCGCAAGCGCTCGTCGTGACCGGCCACCTCGTCACGTTCAGCGACGACCCGGCCGTCGCGCAGGAGATTCCCGACGGCGCCCTCTACGTCGACCGCGACGGCATCATCCAGGCGGTGCAGAGACGCACCGACCCGCCGCCGGCCGGCTTCGACGGTGCGACGACGGTCGACACCGGCGGAGTCGTCTACCCGGGCCTGATCGACCTCCACAACCACATCGCGTACAACTGCCTGCCGCTGTGGGTCCCGCCCGGCCGCACGAGACCGTGGAGAACGAGCGGCACGTGGCGGAACGGCTTCCCGCCCTACCACACGGACATCTCCCTGCCGGCGAACGCGCTCTGCCACGCCGACGGCAAGGCCGTGCTCAAGTACGTCGAGACGAAGGCCGTCGTCGGCGGCGTCACCGCGATTCAGGGCAGCACGAAGGTCGCGACCCCGTTCGAGGGCTGGATGGTCCGCAATGTCGAGTTCGAGACGTTCGGGACCGGCAGCAGAAGCGTCAACCAGTCGGTGCTCAGACTCGACTCCCGTGCGCAGTTCACGGCCGCCAAGAGAGATCTCGACGAAGGCCACGCGTACCTCTACCACCTCGCCGAGGGCACGGCCGAGACCCTGATCAGAGACTTCGAAAACGTGTCCGCGAACGGCTTGCTGGAGCCGAAGTTCCTCGGCATCCATGCGACCGCGCTGCACGCGCCGCAGTTCGGCGCGTGGAGCCCGCACGGCGGCTCCGTGGTCTGGTCGCCGTTCTCGAACATCTGGCTCTACGGCGAGACCACCGATGTGGCGACGGCGCACGACAGCGGCCTGCGCATCTGCCTCGGCGCCGACTGGTCGCCGTCGGGCTCCAAGAACCTGCTGGGCGAGCTGAAGGTCGCGGACCTGTACAACAGAGCGAGCAGAGCATTCAGAGACGAACAGCTGTGCGCGATGGTGACGTGCAACCCCGCTGACGCGCTCGGCTGGAGCGACAGAATCGGCCGGTTGAAGCCCAGACTGCGCGCCGACTTCAGCGTCATGCGTGAGCGGCCGGGCGAGAGCGTCCACCGCACGCTGATCGAGAGCACCGAGCCCGACGTGCTGCTCGTCGCGGTCAACGGCTACCCGCTGTACGGAACCGACGAGCTGATGCGCGGCGCGAACGCGGTCAACCCGGAGCCGATCGACGTCAGTCCGACGTTGAGACGCACGATCACGCTGCGCGACGAACGCGTCAGAGACGCCGACATGAGCTGGCCCGAGATCCTCAGAGCGCTCGAGGACGCGCGTCGCGATCCCGGCGCCGCGCGCGCCGCCGCGATCGAGCGCGAGGGCGGCGAGGACGCGCTCGTGGCGCTGCACCCGGACAAGCCCGGGGACGACCCGACCCTGCACCCAGAGCTGACGCACACGGTCGAGACGCAGCCCGTCACGATCCCCGAGCCCGACACGCTCACCCACGACGCCGCCTACTTCGACTCCGTCAGAGCCGCCGTCATCCCCGCAAGACAGCTCGACGGCCTGCGCGCGTACTACCCCGACGTCTGAGCAGGCCGTCCGCTTCGGCTATGCGGCTTGGGGCAGCCGGTCGCCCGGCGCGTAGTCGCCGACGGCGTTGCCGTCGTCGTCGAAGGCGACGAGCAACAGGCGATCGGGCGCTGCCGCGCTTTCGCGCACGATGCGCTCGAAGGCCAACTGCGCCTCGTCGGCCCGGTCGAAGGACACGACGAGATTCCCGGTATCGAAGATCGAGTAGGTCATCGGTCCATTCATGGTGGGCACGGTCGCGCTGCTGAGCGGTCGATCCTGTGCGGGACCTGCCCGCACTCAGCCTTCGTCGCAGGAATCTTGCCGCAGGAGTTCCTGCGCCCAGTCGATCGCGCTTTGCGCGGCGTCTATGGCTGCGTGGCGATCGAGGGTGTCGTCGAGGTCGTCGTAGCGGGTCGTGACCGCCCATGGGCTGAGCCATTCGGGCTCGGCGATCGTCGCGGGCACCTCGATGCCGTGGGTGGCGAGCAGTTCCACGAGGTAGGCGAGGTCGTGGGTACGCGGCGCCGGAGCCTGCGAGAAGGCGAGCACGGCCTTGGTCGCCTTCTCGACGGCTTGCTGGGCGTGGAAGCCGATCGCGTCGTCGTGCGGGTCGGGGTCGGCGGCGATCAGCCGGGCGACGGCGAGGTCGCCTCGGGCTTTGCGCAGCAGCAGGTGCGCGAGGTCGACGTGCTCAGGTCTGGGCAAGCAGGCGGCCCTCGCGCAGCGCGCGCTCGACCATCGTGCCCGGCACGGCCGCTCGCCGCTTGGCCTTCGCCTCGTCCATGACGATGACGTCGATCGGCACGCCGAGGCCGCGCAGCTCGCGGCGCAGGCGCACCGCCTCGGAGATCGGGCTCGCGACAGTGGGCTCGATCACCAGGACGTCGAAGTCGGAGTCCTCGGTGGCCGCGCCGCGCGCGTGGGAGCCGAACAGCAGCACGCGGGATCTCGGCGGCGCCGCTCTCGCGAGGCGTGCGCTGATCTGGTCGATCACCTGGGTGTACGTCATGGCCGGAAGGTATCCGATGGCGCGGAAGGCGCAACCGCATCGCCCTGAGTACCGAGAGCCGGGGACGGGATTCGAACCCGTGGCCTGTCGCTTACAAGGCGACTGCTCTACCAGCTGAGCTACCCCGGCGAGGCTCGTCCAGCCTAGAGGATGGAATGGGGTCGGCCGCCTGCAGTGCGCCGGTGGAGCGGCTCAGTCGCCGCCCGTCGCTCTCGCCCCGTTCGCGCCGGACCCGCGCATCGCCTGCAGCCGGTCCTCGTAGACGCGGATCAGCTCGGACAGCGGCACGTCGAGGCCGGTGGCGATGGCGACGAGCGAGGCGAAGGAGGGCGTGATCTCGGCGCGCTCGAGCTCGCCGACGTACTTGCGGCCGACGCCGCCCTTCGCCGCGACGCGCTCCTGCGAGAGCTGCTGGCGGGCGCGGATCTCGCGGATCGCCGCGGCGAGCGCGCGCAGCTCGGCGTCGATGGTTGGAGGCACCGCGAGAACTCTTGTGCGGTTCCCGTTTGCTTTCCACCCGCCAGAGCGGTCAAAATGAGTCGCGCAGGGGGTATTTTCCCCTGTCGAAGGGGTCCGTGAGGCGTCCCCCAGGTCTGACCCGGCACGCCACGTGGATCCCTGTCGACGCGTCCGTCACCCCCAACGGACGCCGTCACGGCGGTGCCCCGGCCTCCGGGTCGGGGCACCTCTCCGTGGCGCCCGCCCTGGCTACTGCCGCCGGTCGCGCCGCCGCACCAGCTCGCCGAGCACGACCCCGAACAGCAGGTGCCGCCACGTGGCCTGTGCGAGCGCACGGCGATTGCCGGCCAGCCGCGGCAGCGCGGCGCGCGCCGGATGGAAGCGGTCGCTGAGCCGGCCCAGCGGCCACAGGCCGAAGTTCTCCACCTGCGCGACGAGCGGCCCGCGCAGCGCCGGCGGCACCGCGCCGCGCATCCGCGGCGCCAGCACGCCCGCGTAGACGGCCCCGAACAGCGCACCGTTCTGCACATGCAGCGCGAGCCCGACCGGGTACCAGCGGCGTCGCGGCGCGCGCGGCAGCAGCGCCCGCCCGAGCAGCTCGACGTCGTCGTAGCCGCAGCCGAACGCACGCTTGTCGAGCGGCTGTTGCAGCGCCCACGCGCCAGCCGCGACCGCGCCGGCCAGCGCGCCTTGCAGGATCCGTCCGCGGTCCGGCCGCTCGAGCGCCATGCCCGCGACTGTAACGCGCCCCCGCGCCGAGGGTACGTAACGGCGGAATGGATCTGGAGCGACTGCATCGGCGTGCACGCGAGCGTGGCGTGAACCCGATCGTGTACTGGCTGGTGCGCGGCGTCCTGCAGCCGTTCTTCCACCTCTACTTCCGCCTCTCGCGGATCGGGCGCGAGCACATCCCGGCCGACGGGCCGGTGATCTTCGCGGCCAACCACCGCAGCTTCCTCGACCCGTTCGTGATCGGCACGATGACGCGGCGGCCGATCTACTACGTCGCCAAGAAGGAGCTGTTCGCCAACCGCCTCCAGGGATGGCTGCTCAACGCGCTCGGCGCCTTCCCCGTCGACCGCGGCAACGCCGACCAGGACATGGTCGACACGGCCAAGGCGATCCTCGCGCGCGGCGACTGCGTGCTGATCTTCCCCGAGGGCACGCGCGTGCGGCCCGGGCCGCCCGGCCCCGCCAAGCGCGGCGTCGGCCGGATCGCGCTGGAGTCCGGCGCCCCGATCGTCCCGGTCGCGGTGATCGGCACGACCGAGATCCGTCGCGGCTGGCGGATCCGCCCGCACAAGGTGCGCATCCGCGCCGGGCGCCCGCTCACGTTCCCGCAGGTCGAGTCGCCGTCGCGCGAGCTGGCGCAGGCCGTCACCGACCGCATCTGGCCGTGCGTGATGCTGCAGTGGGAGTGGCTCGGCGGGATCTCGCCGCTGCGCCGCGCGGCCGTCGTCGGCGCGGGCGCATGGGGCACCGCGCTCGCGGTCGCGTTCGCGCGCGCCGGGCTCGACGTCGATCTCGGCTGCCGCTCGCGCGAGCAGGCCGAGGCGCTGAGCGTCACGCGCGTCAACGAGCGCTACCTGCCCGGCGTCGCGCTGCCCGAGCGGGTCAGACCGTGCCACGCCGCCGAGCTGGAGCTGGCCGTCCACGACGTCGTCGTGCTCGCGGTCGCGGCGCGCGACCTGCCGGCCGTGCTCGCCGCGCACGGCAGCGAGATCCCCCAGCGCGCCGGCGTGCTGGTCGTCTCCAAGGGGCTCGTGCCGCCGCTCGGCACGCTCCCGTCGGCCTACGCCGCCGAGCGCGTGCAGGCGCGCACGGTCGCCGCGCTCGCCGGCCCGTCGCACGCGGCGGACGCGCTCACGTCCGGCGCCTCCGTCGTGCTCGCCACGCCCGACGACGCGTTCGCGCACGAGCTGGCGAGCGTGCTCGCCGGCGCCGGCTTCGACGTCCAGACCACGCGCGACGTCGCCGGCGTCGAGCTGGCCGGCTGCGCGAAGAACGCCGCCGTGCTCGCCGCCGCGGCCGCGAACGCGACGGCCGGCCCGAACGTCGCCGGCGCGGCCGCCGGCAAGGTCTTCGCCGAGATCGACGGGCTCGCGCGCCGCCTCGGCGCGGCGCCCGACACGTTCGCCGGCCTCGCCGGGGCGGGGGACCTCGTCGCCACCGTCGTCGCGGATGGCAGCCGCAACCGGCGCGCCGGGGAGCTGCTCGGCCGGGGCGTTCCGGCCGGCGAGATCGGCCCCGCGCTCGGCCACGCCGTCGAGGCGGTCGACACGGTCCCGCTGCTCGCGGCACGCCTGCGCGAGGCGCAGCTCGCCGCGCCGGCGACGCTCGGCCTCGCCGAGCTCGTCGAGGGCCGCGTCGAGCCGGAGGACTGGACCGCGGCCATCACCAAGCCGACCCGCCGCCCGCGAAGGGCCCGCGCCGCCTGAGCCGATGCGCGCCGCGGCCGATCACCGCACGCGCCCGCGAACGGGGATACTGCGCATGCGGTGCCCGATCCTCAGCCCCTCTCGAAGTCGGAGCTCGACCGCAGCTTCTCCGAGCTGTACCGCACGCACCTGCGCGACGTCTACTCCTACGCGTACTACCGCGTCGGCAACCACCACGACGCCGAGGACCTCACCGAGCAGACGTTCCTGCAGGCCTACCGCCACTACGAGCGCGCGCTGCGCGAGTCCGACGGCCGCCCGCTGCGCCCGTGGCTCATCCGCATCGCGCACAACCTCGCCGCCAACTACTACCGCGACCGCGCCCGCCGGCCGGAGTCCGCGATCGAGGACGCGGCGGTGATCAGCGCGCCGCACACGACCGAGCGGCTGGTCGAGGATCGCGAGGAGCTGGAGGAGATCCTGGCCGGCGTCCAGCAGCTGCCCGACGATCGCCGCGAGGCGCTGATCATGCGCTTCGCGCTCGGCATGGACAACCGCGAGATCGCGCGCGCCCTCGGCCGCAGCGACGGTGCGACGAAGGTGCTGCTGCACCGCGCGATCAAGCAGCTCGAAGGGATCGTCGGCGAGCAGAACAGCGCCCGCCCGCCCGCGGCGGCGGAGGTTGCGGAGCGATGAGCACGACCGACTTCGAGGCGCGCCTGCGCGCGGCGCTGCACCCGGTCGACCCGCCCGAGGACATGGCCGCGCGGTTCGAGCGCACGCTCGTGAACCTGACCGAGCTGGCCGCGGACGAGCTCGAGGCGTGGGAGCTGTCGGCGATGCGCGACCCGCGCAACTGGGTGCGCCCGGCGGCCGCCGCGGTCGTCGGCGCGGGCGCCGGCGCCGCCCTCGTCGTGCTGCGCGTGCGCGGCCGCCATCGTCGCCGCCGTGACCAGTCGGCCGGCGTGCTCGACTTCGCCGAGCGCACGGTGCGGGATCTGGCCGACGAGGCTCGTAGGCTGCTGCCGTAAGTGACGTCGCCGGAGGCGGTCGCTCGCGACCGCCGGACGGCGAAAGCCGGTTCGCCGGAAGGCGAAAGCTCGTTCAGCCGGCCACCGGTCCGGCGCGGTTTGATCCGCGCGGCGGCGGACCGCGTAAACCGAGTGACCGATGCCCGACCGACGCGCCGCCCATCGCCCCTCCTTCCGCGACCTCGCCGACGAGGATCTGATGCAGCTCGTGCAGCGCGCCGAG
Source organism: uncultured Conexibacter sp. (assembly GCA_964525715.1). GTDB lineage: Bacteria > Actinomycetota > Thermoleophilia > Solirubrobacterales > Solirubrobacteraceae > Conexibacter. Next base: position 33,766 of record CAZGJV010000006.1, read on the forward strand.
GCTGCCGCGTTCGAGGTCGTCTACGACCGCCACGCCGGCGCCGCCTTCTCGCTCGCCTACCGCATGTGCGGCGCGCGCCAGCTCGCCGAGGAGGTCGTGCAGGAGGCGTTCCTGTCGATCTGGCGCAGCGGGGCGCGCTACGACCGCCGCCGCGGCAGCGTGCGCACGTGGATCCTCGGCATCACGCACCACCGCGCGATCGACACGCTGCGGCGCGGCGTCGTGCAGGACCGCCACCGCGCCTCGGACGAGGGGATCGAGGAGCGCTTCGAGTCCAGCGACCGGACCGACCTGGAGGTCGCCCGGCGCGAGGAGATGCACGAGGTGCGCGGCGCGCTCGACGGCCTGCCGGACGACCAGCGGCGCGCGATCGAGCTGGCCTACTACGGTGGCTTCACGCAAAGCGAGATCGCCGAGATGCTGGGTGTGCCGATCGGCACGGTCAAGGGCCGCATGCGGCTCGGCATGGAGAAGATGCGCGGGCAGCTCGCGCCGCCCGCGGAGGTGCTGCCATGAGCGAGCGCTGCAACCACGCCGACACCGTCGCCGCCTTCCTGCTCGGCGCGCTCTCCGACGCGGAGCGCCGCGAGTTCGAGACGCATCTCGCCACCTGTGCGCGGTGCCGCGAAGACGTCGCCGACCTGCGCCTCGTGACCGACGCGCTGCCGCTTGCGGTGCCTCGGGTCGCACCGCCGTCCCAGCTGCGCGACCGCCTGCTGGAGACGGTCCGCGCGGAGGCCGAGGTGCTGCGCGCCGCCGGACCTGCGGCCGACAGACCGAGCCCGGCTCCGCGGCGCCGCTTCAGCTTCCCGTTCGGCCGCTCGTTCGCGCTCGCCGCGGGCGCCGCGGCGGCGGTGGTTGGCATCGCGGTCGGCTTCGGCGTCGGCAGCGCGACGAACGGCGGGACCACGCGTACGGTCGTGCAGGTGCGCACGGTGCAGGCGGCCGTCAGCGATCCTGCGGCGCCGCGTGGAGCGGCGACGGTCGTCGAGAGCGGAGGCGTCGCGACGCTGCAGGTGCGCGGCCTGCCGCTGCCGCCGCCCGGCAAGGTCTACGAGGTATGGCTGGTGCGCCGCGGTGCGGCCGCTCCGGCGCCGACCGACGCGCTCTTCAGCGTCAGCCACGGCGGCAGCGGGCGCGTCGCGCTGCCGAGCGTGCAGAACGTGACGACGGTGCTCGTGACGGCGGAGCCCGTCGGCGGCAGCCAGGCGCCGACGTCGAGACCGTTCATCAGCGCCTCGCTGTAAGGGTGACGTCGCCGGAGGCGGTCGCTCGCGACCGCCGGACGGCGAAAGCCGGTTGCCTTCAGGGCGGCGTTACCGCCGACTGCTACCGTCCGCGCCGCGATGCCCACCTGCTACCGCCATCCGACGCGCGAGACGGGCGTCTCCTGCTCGAACTGCGGCCGGCCGATCTGCCCCGACTGCATGACGCCGACGACGGTCGGCATGCGCTGCCCGGAGTGCGCCCGCCAGACCACGCGCGTGCACCGCGTGCGCGCGAACGAGATGGCGGCGCCGATCGCGACGCAGGTCATCATCGCGATCAACGTGGTCGTCTACCTCGCCGAGCTGGCGACGGGCGGCGGCGGCATCAGCAATGCAAGCGGCACCGTCGTCGACCACGGGATCCTCTACGCGCCGTTCGTCTCCCAGCTGCACGAGTACTGGCGGATCGTCACCAGCGGGTTCCTGCACGAGAGCATCGTGCACGTCGGCTTGAACATGGTGTTCCTGTGGTTCATCGGACGCTCGCTCGAGGCGGCGATCGGCAGCGCGCGCTTCGTCGGCGCGTATGGCGTGTCGCTGGTGTGCGGGTCGCTCGGCGTCCTGCTGCTCGAGCCTCACGCGCCGGCGCTCGGCGCCTCCGGCGCGATCTTCGGCCTGCTCGGGACCCTCATCGTCGAGGCGCGCCGGCGCGGGATCAACCTGTGGTCGACCGGCTTGATCCAGATCGCGGTGCTGAACTTCGTCTTCACCTTCGCGGCGCCCGGCATCGCGATCGGCGCGCATGTCTTCGGCTTCGCCGGCGGGATCCTCGTCGGCGTGGTCTTCGACCAGTGCGATCGCCGCCGCCTGCCGCGCTCCGCCTCGCTCGCGGCGTGCGCCGTGCTGGCCGTCGCCGCCTTCCTCGCCGCCATCGCCGTCGCTTAACGCGCGACGGCGGCGCGCTCTCGCGCGCCGCCGTCGACGAAGGACTTCCGTCTATGCCGCTAGTGGCAGGTGATGTTCGTGTCCGCCGACGACGTCGCCGTGAGGCCGGTGTCGGTGTTGAAGAAGAAGTCGCTGTGCAGCGGCGCCTTGTGGCTCTTGGGGCACTTGTAGGCCTCGATGAAGCCGCGCTTCACGCCGTTCTTGACGATCGTCGCGCCCGTCGTGACCGAGATGCTTCTGACGATGATCGGGCCGTCGAGGATGTTCTGAAGCTCACTCGGGATCGGGCTCGACAGCGAGTACCCGTATCTGCCCGAGATCTTCTTCAGGGGCGCCGAGAAGGACTCGTTGATGAGCGCCGGCGTGATGATGCTCACGTTGAACGTGATGCTCTTGCCGCCGGGGCCGTTGAAGAGCGTCAGCGCGCCGCTCGACGTGACGCCGATGTCGACGGCGGTGCCGACGGCGATGCCTCTACCGATCTTCGAGCCCTTCGGACAGACCCTGAGGTTGCCGTTGGCCGCGTTCAGCTTCGCGGCGCTGCACGAGGGGAAGAGGTTGCCGTTCGGCTTGCCGACGCCGGCCGGGAACTTCACGTCGACTCTTTCCAGCCGGTAGCGGCTGCCGGACGGGTGGTTGATCGTGGCTCTGTACGAGAGCGTGATCGGCATGCCGCGTCCGGGGGTGAGACGCCCCACCAGATGGTTGGGCGTGACGCTCGCCTTGAGCGACGTGGTGAGGCCTGGCGCGCTGGCCGCCGGGGCGACTGCGGCGGTGGCGAGAAGGGTTGCTGCGGCCGCTGCGGCCGCGATTCGTCCTGCGCGGATGGATTGCATCCCCCGATGGTAAACGTGCTTGTACCGGCTCGTCCAGGGGGAACGTGTTAAGCCGTCAGAGCTCGACTACCAGGGGATTCGCGGCCGCAACTTCGGGTATTGACTCGGGTTGCAGCAGGTGCGCGAGCAGCTCCAGCCCGTCGACCAGCCGCGGCCCCGGACGGGAGAAGTAGGCGGCTGCGTCGACCGCCACGATCTCGCCGGCGCCAAGACGCGCGAGTTTCGCACCAAAATGAAGTGCTTCGGCGTGGGCGCGCTCGGCGTCGTAGCCGCAGGGCATGACCACGACGACGTCCGGCTCGGCGGCGGCGACCTGCTCCCACGAGCACCGTTCGGAGTGCTCGCCCGGCATGCCGAGGACGTCGAGCCCGCCCGCATACTCGATCATCTGCGGGGTCCAGTGACCGGCGACGTAGACCGGCTCGAGCCACTCGAGCGCGGCGACGCGCGGCCGCCGGCGGTCGCGCACCGCGAGCCGCACGTGGTCGATCCGCGCGGCGTACTCCTGCACGAGCGCGACGCCTGCGTCTCTGCGGCCGGTCGCCTCGGCAAGCGTGCGGATGTCGCCGAGCACCTCGCCGAGCGTGTGCGGGTCGAGCGAGATCACCTGCGGTTGCGACGGCAGCTGCTCCGCGACCGCGCGCACGTCGTCGAACGACACCGCGCACACGGCGCACAGCGCCTGAGTGACGATCAGGTCCGGCGCCAGCTCGTGCAGCGCTCCCGCGTCGAGCTCGTAGATCGCCTCGCCCTGGTCGGTGCGGGCGCGCACCGCGGCATCGATCTGTCCTGCCGTGAGGTCCGCCGGCAGCACGTCGCGCGTCACCTTCGGCAGCGCCTGCGCCGCAGGCGGATAATCGCACTCATGGGTGACGGCGACGACGTCGTCGCCGAGTCCCAGCGCGAAGAGGATCTCCGTCGCGGACGGGACGAGGCTCACGATCCGCATGGCAGCCGCCTCGGGTCGAGCTCGATCACGGGAGAGACGATATGCCACTGCTGAACGACGAGCAGGTCACGGTCGCGCTGGAGGACAGCGCGTGGGCGCGAGAGGGCGATGCGCTCGTGCGCGAGTGGCGCTTCGCCGACTTCGCGGCGGCGATCGCCTTCGTCGAGCGCGTGGCCGAGTGCGCCGAGGACGCGAACCACCACCCCGACATTCTGGTGCACGGCTGGAACAAGGTGCGGCTCACGCTGTCGACCCACTCGGAAGGCGGTATCACCGCCGCAGACCTCTCGCTGGCGCAGCGCCTCGACACCGTCGGCTGACGGCGGGGGCGACTGCTACGGTTCGCGCTCCAGTCGATGAGCGACGACGACCTGTCCCGAAGTAGCGGCCAACATGCCGCCGTGGCGCGATGACCGCGCTGCTGCTGGTCGCCCTGCTCGTGCTGGTCGCGATCAACGGGTTCTTCGTCGCGGCCGAGTTCGCGCTCGTGCGCGCGCGCCGCTCGCGCATCGAGGAGGCCGCCGCGCAGGGCGAATCGGGCGCGAGAGTCGCACTGGCCGAGCTGGCGGAGATCACCGAGTACCTGTCGGCCTGCCAGCTTGGCGTCACGCTCGCCTCGATCGGCATCGGCTTCCTGGGCGAGCCGGCGCTCGCGAAGCTGTTCGAGCCTGCCTTCGGTGGCCTCTCGCACGGCGTCGCCGCCGCGATCTCGATCTTCATCGCGTACGTGATCGTGACGGCCGTCCACATCACCGTCGGCGAGCAGGTGCCGAAGGTGTGGGCGATCCAGCGCCCCGACAGCACCGTGCGGCGGATCTCCCGTCCGCTGCACCTGTTCGCGCGCGCGTTCCACCCGTTCGTGAGTCTGCTCAACCGCGCCTCGAACGGGATCCTGCGGCTGCTGCGCGTCGAGCCGCTCGTGGGGCAGGAGGCCGGCGGCACGCCGGAGGAGCTCAAGCAGCTGATCGCCGAGTCCTACACCGGCGGCAAGCTCGACGAGGGGGAGGCGGGGATGCTCGCCGGCGTCTTCCACCTGCACGAGCAGGAGGCGCGCCAGGTGATGACGCCGATCCCCGCGGTCGTCACCGTGGACGTGTCGGAGTCGGCCGAAGCGGCGCTGAAGCGCTGCGTCGAGTCCGGCCACACGCGCCTCGTCGTGACCGAGGACGAGAACACCGACCGCATCAAGGGGCTCGTGCACGCGAACTCGCTCGCGCGCGTGCTGATGGAGCAGGGCCCGGACGCCTCGATCGAGGGGCTCGTGCGCGACGCGCCGATCGTTCCGGAGACGAAGCCGCTCGACGACCTGCTCGCCGACCTGCAGCGCCAGCGCAGCTCGCTCGCGGTCGTCGTCGACGAGTACGGCCGCACGGCCGGCGTCGTGACGGTCGAGGACATCGTCGAGGAGGTCGTCGGCGAGATCGCCGACGAGACCGACCCGACCGCCGGGGGCGTGCGCCGGCTGCCGAACGGCGACTGGTTCGTGCGCGGCCACGTCGCGGTCACCGACCTCGAGGACTACGGCCTTGAGCTCCCGGTCGACACCGACGCCTACAACTCGGTCGGCGGCTTCGTCTTCGCCGAGCTGGGGCGGCTGCCGAAGCGCGGTGACACGATCGCCGCCAACGGCTTCTCGATCCGCGTCGAATCGGTGCGCGAGAACCGCATCGAGGCGGTGCGGATCTCCGAGCGGCGGCCGTGACGTCGCCCGCAGGTCTGCGCTTGCGCTGACCGGAGGGCGAAAAGCTGGTCAAAACGCAACAAAGCTCACAACGCGCTACCTTGCCGGAACGATCGTCCGGCTCGCCGGCGGTTGGAGGAGGAGAGAGAGTGGTGGACTGGTGGGTCCGCCTCGCAACGAAGCCGGCCCGCTCGCGCGGGCCGGCTTCGTGCTGCTAGGAGGAGGTGCTGCTGTGAGGTACGTCGCACGGAGCAGTATGCGCGTGCGACGTGAAGCGACCCTAAGCAGCCCCTGAGAGTCCTCTCATCGGGCGTAGTCGTGCAGTCCTCTGCCGGTCTTCTTGCCGAGATGGCCGGCGGCGACGAGCTGCTCGACGGTCTGCGGCACGGGCGACTCGATCGCCTCGCCGATCGCCTTCGAGACGTCGAGCCCGACGTAGTCGAGCAGCGCCAGCGGCCCCATCGGGTGCCCGGCGCCGAGCCGCATGCACTCGTCGATCGCGCTCGGCGCGAGGCCCGTCTGCTCCATCAGCTCGACGGCGCTGAAGAGATACGGGAACAGCAGGCGGTTGACGACGAAGCCGGCGATGTCCGGCACCTCGACGGCCGTCTTGCCGAGCGCCGCGCACAGCGCGCGGGCGCGCTCGCGGACCGGCTGGACCGCCTCCGGCGCGTAGGCAAGCTCGACGAGCGCCATCTTCGGCACCGGGTTGAAGACGTGCAGGCCGACGAAGCGGTCCGGGCGGCCCGATGCCTGCGCGAGCTTCGTCACCGACAGCGAGGACGTCGTCGTCGCGATGGCCGCGTCGTCGGAGGAGATGCGGCCCAGCTCCGCCAGCACGCCGCCCTTGACGTCGTAGTCCTCCGCCGTCGCCTCGACGAGGAACGTCGCGGACGCGAGCTCGGCGATGTCGGAGACGACCGTCACGCGATCGGCGATCGGCTCCTCGCTCAGCTTGCCGCACCACTTTGCGACGGCGCCGCGCGCGCGCTCCGCGGAGCTCTCGGAGCGGGCCCACAGCAGCACCTCGCCGTGCTGCGCCGCCGTTGCGGCCAACCCGCAGGCGATCGCGCCCGACCCAGCGATTCCCAGCCGTTCCTCCACCGAATGCTCCTCGTGTTGACTCGTCAGTCAACCGAACACTAGGGATCGGTGCGGGCAGGCAGCTCCACCACGGCACATGCGGTGCGGCAGCTGCGCACGCGCCACGGCGGCACGGCCTGGTCGAGGCGCACGACCCGTCCGTCGCCGTCGAGCCAGACGAGGTCGAGCGCGAAGCGCATCCCGCACGTGTGGACCGAGCGCGTGCGCGGCAGCAGCAGCCCGGCGTGTGCCGGCAGGCCGCGCAGGCCCACCAGCCCGAGCAGACGTGCGAGCGGGCCGCGCGCGCAGCGCACGTCGCAGCGGTTCAGCGGCGGCGGCAGCGGGGCGGGCGGGAGGCGGCGCAGGCGGCGCGGGAGCGTGTCCACGCGCGCCTGAGGTCGGCGCGGCCGGGGATTCGCCCCGGGTCAGCCGTCCCAGCGGAAGCCGGTCGCCGACGGGCGCGGCGCGAGCGGGCTGGCCGGCAGGCCGTCGGGCGGGTCGGTCAGGTTGTAGCCGCCCGGTGCGAGGTCGTTCGGCGTGTCCGGGTGGAACAGCGAGGCGAGGTACTGCGCCTGCCCGCGTCCCGGCCCGATCTCGAACTGCCCGCCGCCGTAGGCGCCGATGCCGTGCTCGGCGCAATAGTCGTAGCCGGCGCAGAGGCGCTCCAGCCCGCCGAAGCGCGACGGCTTGATGTTCACCATCCGCGGCGCGAACGGCAGCGCCTCGATGTCGGCGATCGAGTGGATCGGCGCGTCCCACGTGACGCGGGCGCGGTGGGGGAGGAGCACCTCGTCGATGCCCGGGGCGCTGAGGTCCGGGTCCTCCAGCCATGCGTCGGGGAAGCCCTCCGCGACGCGGCGGTAGAGCGCCGGGTCGGCCGGGTTGTCGACGACGGTGCCTCTGTAGAGGCCCTTGAAGTCGGCTGAGTCGACCGCGCCGGTGGCGGCGAGCGCGGCGACCAGCGCGTCGTCCCAGGCGGGCGTCGGGTCGAGCTTGAAGCGCAGCGTCGGGTAGCGCTCCAGCAGGCCTCGCAGCTCGTCGAGCGAGGCGCTCCCGTCCTGCTCCGGCAGCCGCCGCGAGTTGACGAACACGACCGGCCGCGGGGTGCGCCCGACGACCGCGTGCAGCGGCCTGCCGGCCTGGCGCAGCGCGAGGTCGAGCGCGGCGGAGTGAAACGCCCAGCGCCGGTACAGCCGCGAGACCTCGCCGCGCACCGGCTCGACGGGGAACAGGTCGAGCGCGTCGATCCGCGCGCAGAAGTCGCCGAGCGTCGTCTCGCCGCCGGTTGCCAGATCCAGATACGCGCCGGCGGCCTGCAGGTGGTCGTGGTCCTCGCCGTCGTAGACGACGTCCTCGCCGATGCCCTCCTCGCCGCCGCCCTGCAGGTGGATCACGGTCGACTGGCGGCGGAAGCCGCTGGAGACGTCGCGCTCGAGCGCCTCGAGCGCGTAGGACTCGACCACGAGCGGCAGGTCGGCGAGCAGGTCGTAGGTCCCCATCGGCGCTGAGCCTAGCGCTCCGGCTCGCCGCCGCGCTCGAGCCGCGCCACCAGCTCCTCGAGCCGCAGCTCCTCGAGCCCTCTGCCGACCGCCTCCAGCTCGCCGGCGCACCACTCGACCAGCCGGCGCCCCTCGGCGACCAGCTCGAGCGTCTCGCGCAGGCCGGCCTCGCCCGAGTCGAGCCGGCGCACGATCTCCTCGATGCGCGCGCTCGCGGCCTCGTAGCTGGCGGGCTCGGGCGTCGGCTGCTCGTCGCTCATGACGGCGCATCCTCGACGTTTGCCCGGACGCGTCCGTCGTGGAAGCGCAGCGCCAGCGCGCCGGCTGCGCGCGCCTCGGCCGCGCCCGTCACCAGCTCGCCGGACGGATCCTCCACGAGCGCGTACCCGCGCGCGAGCGTGCGCTCCGGGTCGTGCGCGGCGAGCGCCAGCAGCAACTGCTCCAGCTCGCCGCGGCGCCGGGCGCGGTCGACTCTCGCCGCCTCTGCCTTGCGGCGCAGCACGACCAGCCGCGTCGCGTTCGACGCGCGCTCGCGCGCGACGCCGCGCCGGGCGCTCGCGCGCAGCTCGCGCAGCAGCTGGTGCAGCGCACGGCGGTGGCGCGCGACGTGCTCGGCCGGCGCCCGCGCGAGCGCTGCGAGCGTGCGGGCGCGCGAGACGACGGCGCGGCGGCCGTGCAGGTCGAGCCGGCGCGCCTCGCGCAGCAGCGCCGCGCGCGCCTCGTTCACGTCGAGCCGCACGGCGGCCTCGGCGGCGTGCGTCGGCGTCGAGCAGGAGACGGCGGCGACGTCGTCGATCAGCGTGCGGTCGGTGTGGTGCCCGACGGACGCGATCACCGGCACGCGCAGCAGCGCGACCGTGCGGCACAGCGCCTCGTCGCAGAAGGCGAACAGGTCGGCGAGCGAGCCGCCGCCGCGCGCGACGACGATCGTCTCGACCTGCTCGATCGCGGCGAGGTCGCGCAGCGCCTGCGCGATCGCCGGCGCGGCGTGGCGATCCTGCACGGGTGCGAACGCCCACACCAGCCGGCCGCCCCAGCCGCGGCGGCGCAGGCCGGCGAGCACGTCGTCGCGCGCCTTGCCGCCCTCGCCCGTGACGACGCCGATCGTGTGCGGCAGCAGCGGGCGCGGCAGTCGCTTCTGCGGCTCCAGCAGGCCCTCCGCTGCGAACTGCCGTCGCAGTCGCTCGACCTGCGCGAGCAGGTCGCCCTCGCCGGCGACGCGCAGGTCGTTCGCGCGGAACGAGAACGACGGGGAGGAGGTCGCGCTCCCGGGGTAGTAGTCGCAGCCGCCGGCGATCACCACCTGCGCGCCGTCCGCCGGGTCGACGCCGAGCGCGTCGAAGTCGCTGCGCCACATCGCGCACGGCAGCGCACCGCGTCCGTCGCGCAGCTCGAAGTACACGGACGCTCTGCTCATCCGCAGGTTCCACAGCTCGCCGAAGATCTGCACGTGCGCGAACGCACGCAGCCGCTCGCGCAGCCGGTCCGCATAGGCGCCGACGGGAAACGGCCCGGGCAGCGCGCTGCCCGGGATCCCAGCCGGGGCGGCCGGTTCAGGCAGGGTCGGCGACGCTGGCGAGCGTCGCCATGTCGGCCGGCTCGCCGCGCACCTCGCCGGCGAGCGCGAGCGCGTCGAGCCGGGCGATCTCGCGCTCGCCCTCGGCGCGCGCGGGATGGCCGGCGGGCAGGTCGCGAATCAGGCGCCGGATGCGCTCGCGCAACTGCAGTGCGAAGTGGGGGGTGGAGGCGCCCATCAGCTGACGCACGTCCTCGACCGTGACGTCGTGGGCGGGGGACAGGCGATCGGGATGCTCGGCTTGGCTCATGGGCTGGCGCTCGTCTGGATGGGGGCGATCTCGAGCAGGCTGTCGATGCGGGATTGGACCGGAAGCGAGATCGCGGTTTCGTCGCCGATCAGCCAGCCGTGATTGTAGACGCCGCGGGCCGGGTCCTGCGTGTAGCCCGGCTGGATGTCGAGCAGGTACTGCCCGACGGGCAGCGGCAGCGTGTCCGCGCGGTCGACCAGCAGCAGCGGGCCGTACGTGCCGCTCGCCGACAGCGGCGCGGCCGCGGCGGCGTCGAGCGTGTCGTGCGCGTTGGCGAACACGAGCCCGTGTCCGGGATCGTCGACGCCCCAGCCGTCGAGCCCGTCGCGCAGGCGGGCGAAGGCGATCGCCGAGCGCACGGGGTCGGGGGCCGCGATCCGCGTGACGCTGCCGATCGCTCTCAGCGCCTGCTCGACTCTGGTCCCCACGACCGACGGCGGCGCGAGCAAGTAGATGCGCGGCTTGCGGTGAGCCTGCAGCGCCGCGAACGTCGGGCCCGGGATCGTGTCGCGGTGCACGAACAGCAGCGGGTCGCCGGTCTTCGCAGCCCAGCCGGCGGCGGGCATCGCGTACGCCGGCGCGTCGGCGGAGACGATCGCGACCGCGCGGCTCGCGTGGCCGACCGCTGCGCTCTGAAAGCGGTCGATCGCGGCGGCGAGGGCGCTCGGGTCGCTGCCCGCGATCGTGGTGGAGCGGTAGCCGGCGGGAGCGGGCGCGCCGCCGACGTTCACGACCTGGGCGCCGCCCAGCTCCGAGGCACCCGTCGGCGCGAGCGCGCCGAGCGCGTCGCTGCTGGCCCCCGGCAGGCTGCCGCCGTCGGACAGCAGCAGTGGGGCGCGCAGCGGGGCGCTCATCAGGACGGAGGCGGCGAGCGCCGCCTGCCACGCGTTCTGGTCGACGAGCGCGACCGCGCGCGGGCGCGTGCCCGGCGCACCCCCCGGGTACACCGCACGCGCCACAGCCGCCGCGTTGGCGACGGCGTCGGCGCCGCCGACGCGCGTCGTGTTCTTCGTCGCGAAGCCGGGGAAGCCGAGCTGCTGGGGGGCGTTCGGCTGGCTGCCGGCGCTGCCGAGCTTGGGCGCCTCGAGCCTGCGTGGCTGGCTCCCGCAGCCGGCCGCCAGTGCGACCAGCGCGAGCACGGCGGCGAGGGCCGGCAGGGACGTCGGGCCTCCGGGGGCGAGGCGGCGGAGCATCCGCGGCACGATAGCCAGCCGCCTCCGTCGCCGAGCCGCTGCGCTTCGGCGCCTCAGCGCAGGGCGGCGACGATCCGCAGCGTCGTGCGGTCGCCGTCGCGCTTCGTGCCGATCGCGAGCGAGCGGTAGGCGTCGAGGTACGGCAGCACGGGGGAGACGTTGGCGACCTGCAGGTCGGCGAGCGATCTCAGCAGCGCGGCGAGCGGCGGGACGATCAGTACGAACGACGGCGTGTAGCCGGCGCCGAGTGTGGCGATCGCCGCCTTGCCGCCCGCGCCGGCGTCGAAGCGCTGCTGCGGGTCCAGCAGGTCCTGCGCGGAGGAGGCGGCGTAGCCGGCCGCGAGTCTGTCGCCCTTCGCCAGCACGACGATCGGCTGCGGGAGCTGGGGGATCGCGACCTGGAAGCCGCGCGCGCCGGAGACGGCGACCGGCTGGGGCGCGACGTGCAGCCCGGCGGCGACGATCGCCTCCAGGCGTGTCAGCAGGCGCTGCGCCGCCGCGGCGTCGGTCATCTGCAGCAGCACGCCGCCGCCGACGTCGAGCGGCGACTCGCCGCGCACGAACAGGCCGAGGCCGCCGAGCGGGCCGAGCAGGTCCGCGTCGAGGTCGAGGCCGGTGCGGCGGCGGACCTGCGCGGCCGCCTGGTCGTGCACGCCGGCGGTCTCGAGCGCCTGTCTCACGAGCGGCCCGAGCGGCGGCGTCGCGAGCGCGAGCCACGCATCGGAGGGCATCTGGCCCACGCTCACCTGTGCGTTGGAGCTGCCGCCGTCCAGCGCGCCGGCGAGCTGCCGGTCGGCCGAGGCCTGGAGCGCGATCTGGTCGGCCGTCGCGGTCAGGCTGGCGACGACCGGAGCGGCGTTCGCGTATCTCGCGAGCGCCTGCTGCGCCGCGGCCGGCGCCTTGGGCAGGCTCCCGATCCCGGCGACGATCGCTCTCGGATCGGCGTAGACGAACGCGAGCGCGTCGCCCGGGACGCCGCTCGCGGCGTCCTTGAAGCGCGAGGAGTCGGCGAGGCTGGAGCCCTTCGAGGCGTCGATCGCGGCTCTCAGGCCGGTGAGCGTGCCGACGACGTAGAAGTCGCCGACGGGTGCGTCGTAGGTCGTGCCGTCGGATGCGTCGCGGTCGTAGCTGACGCCGCGGTAGCTGCCCGCCGCCTGCTCGTGGCCGCTCTTGCGCAGGCGCGGCAGCGCGGCGTCGAACGCGCTGCGATCGGCGATCGAGAACGCTGCCGCCCAATCCGGCTTGCCCGAGCCGGCGGCCGGCAGCAGCAGGAAGGCGCCGATGCGTTGGCCGAGCCAGGGCTCGACGTCGCGCGAGAAGACGACGTGGTCCGAGCGGGTGCTCTTGTCGAGCAGTCTGCCCAGCGCCGCGCCGGGGTCCTGCACGAGCAGCACCTTTCTCGCGGCGGCGAGCACGCCGGCCTTCATCGCGCCGCTCGGGCGCACCGTCGCCTGCCCGTAGAGCGCGGCATCGGCGGGCGCGACGGTGGCCGGGTCGGGGCCGGTGCTCGTGGAGGTCGGGCCGCTGCTGCTGCCGCCGCAGCCGGCTGCGGCGAGCGCTGTGAGCAGCACGAGCAGTGCGACGAGTCGCAAGCCGTGGGGGCGGCGGCGGAGCATCGGCGCGAATCCTACGGAGCGTGCGGGGTCTTTGGGCCGCTTCGGCCAGCGACTTGACATATCCGCCGCCACGTTGTCTAAGATGCCGCGCAACGCCGAATCCATGGCCCGAAGCCGTGGACCGGGGGACCCAGAAGTATGGGGCTAATCCCGTGGTGCATCCACGAGAGGCGCCGGCTCTTTCCGCGCCAGCCCGACAGCTAACCCCGGAGGCCGACGAAAGAGGAAGCTGTTGCGCGCAAGGACCCTTGTCGCGTTGGGTCTGATGATGGTCGGCATCGCCTGTACCCCCGCGGTCTCCGCGGCGGCGACGGGCGGCGCGGGCGCGCCCGCGCCGGCGAAGTCGTCCGGCGACCAGGCCGCGGCTCCCGCGCCGGCGCCTGCGACGCCGCAGGACCAGGCCGGCGGCGCGGCGTTCGGCTCCGTGCCGGCGATCCTGCACCCGACCGTTCCGGGCTCCGTCGGCGTCATCAGAAACGGGATCGCATACGCCCCGGCGGCCGCGCCGCTGCCGGTGCAGCAGGCGATCTGGGCCGGCAATGCGCTGCGCCACAAGCCCTACATCTACGGTGGCGGGCACCAGAGCTTCACGTCACGCGGTTACGACTGCTCCGCCACCGTCTCGTACGCCCTGCACGCCGCCGGCCTGTTGAGAGCGCCGCTCGACTCGAGCGACTTCATGCACTGGGGCCAGCACGGCAGAGGCCAGTGGATCACGATCTACACGAACCCGGGCCACGCCTGGACCGTGATCGCCGGCCTGCGGCTCGACACGGCCGGCCCCGGCCAGTCCGGCCCCCGCTGGCGCACGGCGCCCGGCTCGACGCACGGCTTCAGCGTCCGCCACCCAATCGGCTACTGACGGCCGCCTCCGGTCGGCGGTCCGCCGCTCGATAGGCTTGACGCTCGTGCCCCTCGAAGCTGTCTCAAGGAGGATCCGATGGCCGGGTTGACCGGGCGTTTCTCCACCGTCGTGAAGGCGAAGATCTCGAAGCTGCTCGACCGCGCCGAGGACCCCTCCGAGACGCTGGAGTACAGCTACCAGAAGCAGATCGAGCTGCTGCAGAACGTCAAGAAGGGCCTCGCGGACGTCGTGACCGCGAAGAAGCGTCTCCAGCTCCAGTCGAGAAGACTCGAGGACCAGGTCGTCAAGCTCGACACGCAGGCGCGCCAGGCGCTCGCCGCCGGCAACGAGGATCTCGCCCGCACGGCGCTCGAGCGCAAGAGCGCGGTGCAGACCGAGTTGCAGGGCCTCGACTCGCAGGTGACCGAGCTCGAGGGCCAGCAGCAGTCGATGACCGAGAACCAGCAGAAGCTGCAGGCCAAGATCGAGGCCTTCCGCTCCAAGAAGGAGGTCATCAAGGCGCAGTACTCGGCCGCCGAGGCGCAGGTGCGGATCTCCGAGGCGGCGACGGGCGTCGGCGAGGAGATGGCCGACGTCGGCCTCGCGATGCAGCGCGCGCTCGACAAGACCGAGAACATGCGCGCCCGCGCGCAGGCGGTCGACGAGCTGGAGCAGGCCGGGGCGTTCGAGGACCTCACGCAGCTCGGCGGCGGCGAGGACGACATCGACCGCCAGCTCAGACAGCTCAGCAGCGGCACGCAGGTCGACAGCGAGCTGGAGAGAATGAAGGCCGAGCTGGCCGCCGGCGGCAAGAGCGCAGGCGAGCTGGGCAGCGGCGACGCGCCGGCCGCGGGCGAAGGGCAGTCCGCATGATCGTCCGGATCGCGACCGAGGGGCAGTACGAGCTCGCGGACGACGACGTCGCCGGACGCCTCAACGCGCTCGACAACGAGGCGGTCGCCGCCGTCGAGGCCGGCGACGAGGCGCGCTTCGCCGACCTCTTCGCCCAGATCGTCGCGTTCGTGCGCGACAACGGCACGCGCCTCGCCGACGACGACCTGCGCGGCTCCGACGTGATCGTCCCGCCGCCTGACACCTCCTTCGAGGAGGCGCAGCTCGACTTCAGCGGCGACGGGCTGATCCCCGACTGACCCCACGTGCGAGAACGCCCCGGCCGGCCAGACCGGGGCGCTCTCGTCTTCCGCGTCGGCGGCTGCGCGTCTCAGCTGGCGGCGGGACGTACCGGTGTGGGCCCGGCTGCCGTGCGCCGCACGCGGATCGCGTCGCCGGTGGCGGCGAGCAGGCCGGTCGTGAGCAGCAGGAAGCCGATGCCGGTCAGCAGCAGCGCGGCGCCCATCACGATCGCGAACAGCCCGACCGACTGGGCGAAGTACGAGGTGTTGAGCGCGGTGCTGAGGGCGGTCTCGGTGACCCACACGTCGCGCGCCGGGTTGTCGACCGGCTGGCCGCCTCTCGTGAGCGCCTTCGTCGCGTCGTTCGTGCCCTTGCCGTCGGCGGTCGCGTAGTGGGGCATCTGCGCGTAGGTGAGGCCGCCGGTCGCCTCCAGCGCGTGGATGCGCATGTACTGGGCGAAGCAGCGGGCGCTGGTGCCGTCGGTGACCGGCTGGTTGGCGATCGAGCACGTCGGCAGCGTGACGTTCGTCACGCCGGCGGCCTTCGCCTCTCTCGCGATCCCGGCAGGTGTCATGTCGGGCGTGCCGACGATCGCCTCCTGCTTGAGGTTGTCGTTGACGGTCGAGCGGCCGTCGATGCCGGCGACGATCGCTCCAATGCCGAGCGCGATCAGGACGATGCTGGCGGCCACACCGCCGTAACGGAAGATGCTGCGCATTGAGGGCCTCCTCCTCGAAGGGATCCGGTCATGGCTCCGGGTGGTGGGAGGAGTCTCTGTCAGGGGCGCGCCGTCGTCGTCCGTGTGCGGCCGTGCGACGCACGGGGGATATCCGCCGCGTCGCCTGCGGGGAACCACGGGGCGCTGCGGTGGATCCGCAGGCGCGGCAGCGGCTGACCGCTAGATCGGGATGCCCCAGAGCGGGAACCAGCGCTCCAGCTCGGGCTCGACCGGCAGCTCGGCGCCGACCTGCGCTTTGAGCCGGAGCTCGCGCTCGGTGTCGCGCTCGTGGTCGCCGGCGCCCGGGGCGAACGGGTAGAAGGCGCCGCGCTTGTAGTTGTAGATCCAGTACAGCGGACGGCCTCTGCCGTCCGTGAACGCGAACACCGCGCAGAGGATCCGCTCGCCGTAGCCGCCCGCCTCCAGCGCGCCGCTGACGGCGTTGACGCCGACGACGAGGTCGTCGAAGTCGGGGTCGCGCAGGATCATCCAGCGGTAGTCGTAGTCGTCGTCGCGCGTCTCGACGGTCGTGCCGCTGTCCTGCGAGGTGCCCTCGAGCACCTCGACCATCTCTCTCGCGATCTGCTCGAAGTCGGCCGTCTCGAGCGGCTGGAAGACGATGCCGGCGACGCCGCGCGTCGTGATCGACAGCTCCGTCGTGAACGTGACGTACGCGGTGCTGAGCGCGAACAGGCGGTCGGGCGCCGGTCTGGCGAGCTTGCGCTTGCCGGCGATGATGTCGAACAGGCCCATGATGCTGGGAGAGGCGGGAGCCGCTTACGCGACGCCCTGCAGCTGCGACTCGAGCCGGTTGAGCGCCGCGATCCGCTTCTCCAGCGGCGGGTGCGTCGAGAACAGGCTTGCCGCGGCGGCCTTCGCCTTCGGCGGGAAGATGTAGAACGCCGCCATCCCCTCGGCGGAGCGCAGGTCGCGCTGGGGGATGCGGTCCATCGTGCCGCTGATCTTCATCAGCGCCGACGCGAGCGCGCTCGGGCGGCCGGTGATGATCGCCGAGCCGCGGTCGGCGGCGAACTCGCGGTAGCGCGAGAGCGCCTGCAGCAGCAGGAACGAGACCGCGTAGACGAGCAGCGAGACGAGGATCACGACGGCCGCGCCCGGGCCGTCGTTGTTGTTGTTGTTGTTGCCGCCTCCGCCGTAGCCGCCCCCGCCGCCGAGCATCGGGCCGAAGATGAAGCCGAACTGCACGATGTAGGCGGCGATCGCGGCGAAGAAGCTGGCGATCGTCATCACCATCACGTCGCGGTTCTGCACGTGCGTCAGCTCGTGCGCCATCACGCCCTCCAGCTCGGCGGGCGACAGCAGCTCCATGATCCCCGTCGTCGCGCAGACGGTCGCCTTCTTCGGCGAGCGGCCGATCGCGAACGCGTTCGGCATCGGCGTGTTGGCGACCGCGACTCTCGGCTTCGGCAGGTTCGCCTGCACGCACAGCCGCTCGATCAGCGCGTGCAGCTGCGGCGCCTCCTGCGGCGTCACCTCGCGCGCGCCCATCGCGTGCAGCGCGAGCTTGTCGGAGGCGAACAGCTGCAGCAGGAACATGCCGCCGACGATGAACAGCAGGAACGGCAGCTTCGCCGCGATCACGACGCCGATCAGCACGGCGTAGACGAGGCCGAGCAGGAACATCGTCAGCGTCATCCGGAGCTGCAGTCCGGTGTCGCGACCGAATGACGTCGGGCGGGCCATGGTGCGGCGATCCTCCTGGGATTCAGATTCCAGGATCCATCATGGCAGACGGGATGAGCGCCTCCTAAGGAACGCGCCGGCGGCGCGGGCGCCTGGCCGGGGCGCGGCCGATCAGGGCTCGCCCCACGCCAGGCGGCTGCCTGCCGTGGAGGCTGCGCCGAAGACGTCGTCGAGCAGCGGCGCGGGATCGGCGACGCCGAGGCGCTCGCGCAGGTGCGCTTCGACTTCCGCGCGCGAGGAGCCGCCGACGGCCATCTCGATCGCGACCAGGCGTGCGGCGCTGGGGACGTGGTGCGCTTCGCCGTTGCCGTTTGCTGCGGGTTCGCCCGGCTCGGGCTCGGCCGCGTGGCGGGCGGGTCGATCCGCTCCCGCCCGCCCCGTCGATTCCGCGAGCGGGGTCGCGGAATCGTCCTCACCCGCGCCACCCGCCCGATCGGCGTCGGCGGCGGACGGCGCGGGCACCGCTGCTGTCGGCTCCTCGATGCGGCTCCAGGTCGGCTGGGGCGCTGCTGGCTCGGGAGCTGCGGGCGCCGGCGCGGCGGCGACCGGCTGCGCGGCGGGCGGCTCCGGTGACGCCGCCGGCCACGGCGCGCGTGGCAGCGTGGTCGCGGTGTCGCGCTCGTCGGCGTGCAGCTCGCGCGTGAGCGCGGCGACGGCGTCGGTCAGCTCGTCGGCGAGGCGGCGGGCGGCGGCGCTCAGCGTCTCGATGCGGGCCGCGCGTGCAGCGGTCTCGGCGTCGACGTGGAGGCGGGCGGCGGCCAGGTAGCGGCGCACCTCCTCCTCGGCGCTGCGCCGGTGCGCGGCGATCGCCTGCTCGGCCGCGCGCGCCTCCCGCTCGGCGGCGTGCACGATCGCCTCGACGTGCTCCGCGAGGTCCGCTCCGAGCCGGCTTCCTGCCGGTCCGGCGGTGCTGTCGGGGGGGAAGGCGCCCATGCCGTTCGCGCCGGAGTATGGCAGCGCTTGTGCGAAAAGCCCAGCGTTCCCTGCGGTTTCGCCGTGCGGCGGCTTGCGCTGCCCTGGTACGCTGCCCTCGCCGAATCTCCTGCGTGCGCGCAGGAGAGCGGGGGACCCACGAGTTCCCTTTGGGGCGAATCGCAGCCTGGTGGCTGCGTAGCGCATCGCGCGAGCCCGACAGCTAACCCCGCAGGCGACGACGCCATGAAGAACGTCCGACGCACGCCGCGCATGCGCCTTCGCAGCATCCTGCTGCTTGCTCTCCTCGCCCCGCTGGCGCTGTGGGTGGCGCTGCCGCTCGTCTCGAGCGCGAGCCCGGAGGCGAGCGTCAGCTCACTCCAGGGCAAGATCGGCACGAAGCGCAGCCAGCTCGCCCACGTCAACGGCCGCGCGCAGGTGCTGACGAGCGACATCTCGGCGCTGACCGGCAGGATCGACGCGCTGCAGGGAACGATCGCGACGCTCCAGCAGCGCGAGGGCGGGATCCAGGCCGACCTCGACGCCAAGCGCGCCGTGCTGGTGCGCACGCAGGACCAGCTGCGCGGTGTGCGCGCCCACCTCGCGCTGCTGCGCGCGCGCCTCGCGCACGCGAGAGCCGTGCTCGCTGCGCGCCTCGTCGAGCTGTACAAGTCCGACCAGCCGGACATCGTCACCGTCGTGCTCGACTCGCACGGCTTCGCCGACCTGCTGGAGCACACGACCTACCTGCAGCGGATCGGTCAGCAGGACCGCCAGATCATCGTCGCCGTGCGCGACGCGAAGGCCGCGATGGCCGCCGCGGCGAGCCGTCTCGGCGGGCTCGAGCGGCGCCAGCAGGCGGTCGCGGTGCAGATCGCCGCGCGGCGCGACGCCGTGACGCGCGTGCGCGTCGCGGTGCAGGGCAAGCGCGACGCGATCGACCAGGTTCGCGGGCGCAAGCGCGCGCTGCTGGGCTCGGTCCGCGCGCATGCGCAGAAGATCGACGAGGACATCAAGGCGCTGCAGGCCCAGCAGTCGAAGATCGCGGCGACGATCCGCTCAGCGCAGGGCGGCAGCTCGCTGCCCGCCGGGCCGATCAGAGGCGGCGGGCGCTTCATCTGGCCCGTCAACGGCCCGATCACGTCGCCCTTCTGCGAGCGGCGCGCGTGGGAGGCGTGCCACCCCGGCATCGACATCGGCGTGCCGTCGGGCACGCCGATCCGCGCGGCCGGCACCGGCAACGTCGTGATCGCCGGCTGGGTCAGCGGCTACGGCAACTACACCTGCATCGACCACGGCGGCGGCTTCTCGACCTGCTATGGGCACCAGTCGCGGCTCGAGGTGCGCGTCGGCCAGCACGTCACGCAGGGCCAGGTGATCGGCTTGAGCGGCTGCACCGGGCTGTGCTTCGGCCCGCACGTGCACTTCGAGGTCCGGATCAACGGGGCCGTCACGAACCCGGTCGACTACCTCGGCTGACGCGGCGGTAGCCTTCGTTCCGTGCTGAAGCAGATCGACGTCCTGGGCCTGCACCTGCAGACGTTCGGGATCTTCTTCGCGCTCAACTTCCTCTGCTGGGCGGCGGTCGTGGCGCGACGGCTGAAGGAGCTCGGCAAGCCCGTCGACTGGGCCTACGAGATGCTGTTCGCGGCGCTGATCGGCGGGCTCGTCGGGGCGCGCGCCTACTACCTGCTGCAGAACTGGGACCAGGTCAAGGGGAACCTGCTCGGCAACGTCTTCTCGGGGTCGGGACTGATCTGGTACGGCGGCCTGCTCGGCGGCGTCGTCTCGGTGCTCGCCTGGGCGCGCTGGCGCGACTTCGTCAGACTCGCGCTGCTCGACATGTGCGGCATCGCGCTCGCGCTCGGCTACGCGGTCGGCCGGCTCGGCTGCCAGGTCTCCGGCGACGGCGACTACGGCAAGGCGTCCAACCTGCCGTGGGCGATGCCCTATGCGCACGGGGCCGTGCCGACGGCGCCCGGGGTGAAGGTCCAGCCGACGCCGCTCTACGAGACGCTCTCGATGGGTCTGCTCGCGCTCGCGCTGTGGCGGCTGCGCGACGCGCTGCGCCCCGGGGCGCTGTTCGGCATCTACCTCGTCGGCGCCGGCTTCGAGCGCTTCGTCGTCGAGTTCTGGCGCCGCAACGAGCACGTCGTCGGCGTCCTGACGGCGGCGCAGATCGAGAGCCTGCTGCTGCTCCTCGCGGGCGTCGTCTGGCTGCTGGTGCTGCTGCGCAGACACGGGACGCTGCGCGCCGAGGGTGCGCCCGCGCGGCCCGCCGGTCGGTCGCGCACGGCGACTGCGTAGCTCCGCGCGTCCGCGGCTGCGAGGGCCAAAGCGCCCACTTTGCGTCTTCTGACGCGCTTCGCGCTTGGCATCCGTCCGGTGCATCGGCAAGGATGCCGCGTGCCGGACCGCCGCAGGGACGCGCGGCGCACACGTGAGCCGCCGGGGGATGCGGCGGGGGAGAACGACGCAGGGGGCTGCGCATGCGCGCGAGCAAGGGATACGTGGCTGGTGTGAGCACGACGAGTGCGCTGATCGCGGCGATCGGATGCGCGTTCGCGGTGCTGTCGGCGGTCGTGGCGGTGCACGGCTGGCCGCTGACGCTGAGCGCGCCCGGCGTCGCGACGTTCGACGACGGCGGTGCTCCGCCGGCCGGTGCAGCGCTCCTGGCGCCCGCCGGCGCGTTCGGCGTCGCCGGCGCCGCGGATCCGGCGACAGCTGCCCGCGCGCCCCTCGCGCGGCTGGTCGCGCAGGGCGAGCCCGGCGACCCCGTCGCGCTCGCCGGCGAACCGCAGGCTCCGGCGCTCGATCCGTCTCTCGGCGGCCGCGGGACGAGCGGCTCCCGCGGGCAGGTGCCCGCGGCCGGCCCGGGCGCGAGCGCGGCGAGCCCGGCGCCTGCGCCCGGCGCGCCGCCCGCTTCGTCGCCCGGCCAGCCGGGCCAGCCCGCGCAGCCGGGTGGAGGCACGGGCGCCGGCGGATCCTCGACGCCGCCGGTCTCCAGCCCCGGCTCGGGTACGGGCGCGGGCTCCCCACTCGGTGGCGCCGTCACGCAGGTCACGAGCGGAGTGGCCGGAGCCGTGACGCAGACCGGCCAGCAGCTCGGCGGGGCCGTGCAGGGGACGACGCAGCAGCTCGGCAGCGCGGTCGGCCAGGTCAGCCCGGCCGCGGGGCAGGTCGTGACGCAGACCGGCCAGGTCGCCGGCGGCGTCGTCGGCGGCGCCACGAGAGCCGCCGGGCAGGTCGTCGCGGGCGCGGGAACGGTGGTCGGTGGGCTGCTCGGCGGCCTCGGCAGAGGCAGAGCCGGCTGAGCGCGGCGGGCCGGCGCCGGGCTGCGGCCCCGGCGATCGACGGCGAGCGGGCATAATCACGCCCGCATGGCCGCCACCGAGCATCACGAGCTGCAACGGCTCGCCCACGTCCTGCCGCTCGGCAGCCGCGTGAACGCGCGCGGCCACCTCGAGGTGGGCGGCTGCGACACGGTCGATCTGGCGCGCGAGTACGGCACGCCCGCCTACGTCTACGCCGAGGACGACCTGCGCGCTCGCGCCCGCACCTACGTCGATGCGATGCGCGCGCGCCACGACGACTTCGACGTGCTGTTCGCCTCCAAGGCGTTTCCCTGCACCGCGGCGTACAGGCTGTTCGCCGCGGAGGGAATCGCCTGCGACGTCGCCTCCGGCGGCGAGCTGGCGCTCGCGCGGCGCGGCGGCTTCGACCCCGCGCGCATCTACCTGCACGGCAACGCGAAGTCGCTCGCCGAGCTGGAGGAGGCGATCGACGCGGGCGTCGGCCACGTCGTGCTCGACTCGCTCGACGACGTCGAGCGGCTGGAGCGCGTGGCGGCGCAGCGCGGCGTGCGCCAGGCGGTGCTGATCCGCGTCACGCCCGGCGTCGCGGGCAGAACGCACGCGTCGATCTCGACCGGTCAGGCCGACTCGAAGTTCGGCTTCGGCATGGACGACGCGCGCGTCGCGATCGAGCGCGTGCGCGGCTGCGAGCACCTCGACCTGCAGGGCCTGCACATGCACATCGGCTCGCAGCTGCTGTCGCTCGACGACTACCGCCCGGCCGTCGAGGCGATCGCGACGCTCGGCGACTTCCCCGTCTACAACCTCGGCGGCGGCCTCGGCGTCGCCTACACGGCCGGCCAGCGGCCGCCGTCGATCGAGGACTACGTGTCGGTGCAGGTCGCCGCCGCGAACGAGCTGCTCGGGCCCGGCAAGAAGCTGCTGATCGAGCCCGGCCGCTCACTTGTGGCGAACGCGTGCGTGACGCTCTACACCGTGCAGACGGTCAAGCGCAACGTCTCCACCTGGGTCGGCGTCGACGGCGGCATGTCCGACAACCTGCGCCCGATGCTCTACGGCTCCGTCTACGAGGCGTTCTTCGCAGACCGGGCCGACGCGGCCGGCACCGGAGAGCCGTGCCACGTCGCCGGCAAGCACTGCGAGTCGGGCGACGTGATCGTGCGCGACGTGCCGCTCGACGACCCGAAGCCGGGGGACGTGCTCGTGACGCCGGCGACCGGCGCCTACGGTCACGCGATGGCGAACAACTACAACGGCATCCCGCGCCCGCCGGTGATCTTCTGCAAGGACGGCGACGCGCGCGTCGCCGTGCGGCGCGAGACCTACGAGGATCTGGCCGTCCGCGATGTCGACTGAGCAGCGCTTCCGCGTCGGCCTGCTCGGGCACGGGACGGTCGGCGCGGCGTTCGCGGCGCTGCTGCCGCAGCGCGCCGATGCCGTCGCCGCCGTGACCGGCCTGCGCCCCGAGATCGGCGGCGTGCTGACGCGTTCGAGAGGCGACTTCGACTCGCTGCTCGCCGACAGCGACCTGATCGTCGAGCTGATCGGCGGGATCGAGCCGGCGCGCGACTACGTGATGCGCGCGATGCGCGCCGGCAAGCACGTCGTCACCGCCAACAAGCAGCTCCTGTCCCAGCACGGCGAGGAGCTGTGGGCGCTCGCGCGCGAGCAGAACGTGCAGCTGCGCTTCGAGGCGGCCGTCGCCGGCGTCGTGCCGGTCATCCGCGTGCTGCAGGAGTCGCTCGCCGCCGCCCATGTCGAGCGCATCCATGGGATCGTCAACGGCACGACGAACTTCATCCTGAGCGAGATGGCGCGCACCGGCGCGCCGTACGCCGACGTGCTCGGCGAGGCGCAGCGGCTCGGCTACGCCGAGGCCGACCCGAGCGACGACGTCAACGGCAAGGACGCGGCGGCGAAGATGGCGATCCTCGCGCGGCTCGCGTTCGACACGCCGGTCCACCTCGACCAGGTCGTCTACGAAGGGATCGAGCAGCTCGCGCCCGACGACCTCGAGTACGCGCGCGACCTCGGGCTCGGCCTGAAGCTGATCGGCACCGCCGAGCGCGTCGAGGGCGGCCTGTCGGTGCGCGTGCACCCGGCGTTCCTCTATCCGGGCCATCCGCTCGCGTCCGTCAACGGGCCGTTCAACGCGGTGACGGTCGAATCGGACGCGATCACCGAGATCACGATGTCGGGCCCCGGCGCCGGCGGCCCGCAGACCGCCAGCGCGGTGCTCGGCGACGTCGTCAGCGCGATGATCCCGCCGGCCTCGACGCCGCCGACGAGCGGGCGCCTCGAGATCGTCGCCGACGTCGTCTCGGCCTTCTACCTGCACCTGGAGGTGCCCGACACGCCCGGCGTGCTCGCGAGCATCGCCGGCGTGCTGGGCGAACATGGCATCTCGGTGAAGTCGGTCGTGCAGAAGGGCCTGGGCGACAACGCGCGGCTCGTGATGGTCGTGCACCCGGTGCTCGAATCGCGCTTCTTCGCCGCGCTCGCGCAGTTGGGGGAGATGGGCGACGTGCGCACGCCGCCACGCTCGATCCGCGTGATCGAGGAGCAGTTCGCATGAGCCGCGGCCTGGGGCTGATCGAGCGCTACCGCGAGCGGCTGCCGTTCGCCGACGGCGACCCCGTCATCACGCTCGGCGAGGGCTCGACCCCGCTCGTGCATGCGCCGGCGCTGTCGGAGCGCGTCGGGGCCGAGGTGTGGCTGAAGCTGGAGGGGCTGAACCCGACCGGCTCGTTCAAGGACCGCGGGATGACCTGCGCCGTGTCGGCCGCCGTGCGCGAGGGCGCGAAGGCGGTCATCTGCGCCTCGACCGGCAACACGTCGGCGTCCGCCGCCGCCTACGCGGCGCGCGCCGGGATCCGCTGCGCGGTGCTCGTGCCCGACGGCAAGATCGCGACCGGAAAGCTCGCGCAGGCGCTGATGCACGGCGCGCGCGTGATCGTGCTGCGCGGCAACTTCGACGAGGCGCTCAAGCTCGTGCGCGAGCTGGCCGACCGCCATCCGATCTCGCTCGTCAACTCGGTCAACAGATACCGGCTGGAGGGGCAGAAGACGGCCTCGTTCGAGATCGCCGAGGCGCTCGGCGAGGAACGCCCGCTCGACGCGCTCTGCATCCCGGTCGGCAACGCCGGCAACATCACCGCCTACTGGAAGGGCTTCCGCGAGCTGGGCCTCGCGCCGCGCATGTTCGGCTTCCAGGCCGCCGGCGCCGCGCCGCTGGTGGAGGGGAGACCGGTCGCGAATCCCGAGACGATCGCGAGCGCGATCCGCATCGGCAACCCGGCCCGCTGGGAGGAGGCGATGGAGGCGATGACCTCCTCGCACGGCGCGGTGAGAGCGGTGACCGACGCGCAGATCCTCGACGCCTACCGCTTCCTCGCCGCCCGCGAGGGCGTCTTCTGCGAGCCGGCCTCGGCGGCGAGCGTCGCCGGGCTGATGGTGCACGGCGCCGGCGGCGCGGAGCGGATCGCCTGCGTGCTGACCGGCCACGGCTTGAAGGACCCGGGGACGGCGCTCGACCAGGCCGGCGCGGTCGTGCCGTGCGAGCCGGAGCTGGCGGCCGTCGAGGAAGCCGTACTCGGATAACCCGCCCACCGCTGCCCGCCGCCATGGTCCGCCGCCGCCTCGTCCGCGTCCCCGCCTCGTCGGCCAACCTCGGCCCCGGCTTCGACGCGCTCGCCGCGGCGCTCTCGCTCCACCTCGAGGTGGAGGTGCTCGAGACCGGCAGCTTCGCGATCGAGACGGACCTGCAGATCGCGACCGACCGCCGCAACCTCGTCGTGCGCGCGTTCGAGCGGCTGCACCCGGCCGACGACTTCACCTTCCGCATCTCCTCGGACATCCCGCTGTCGGGCGGGCTCGGGTCGAGTGCGGCGGCGATCGTCGCGGGCCTGACGGCCGCCGACCACCTGTTCGAGCTCGACGCCGACGTGTTCGCGCTGGCGTGCGAGATCGAGGGGCATCCCGACAACGTCGCGGCCGCCGTCCACGGCGGGTTCGTGATCTGCGCCGACGATGCGGTAACGCGCTTCGACCCGCCGACCGGGCTGGAGGGGCTGCTCGTCGTCCCGCGCGAGGCGGTGCGCACCGCCGAGGCGCGTGCCGCGCTGCCGGCCGCGGTGCCGATGGCGGACGCGGTCCACAACGTCGCGCACGTCGCGCTGCTGACGCTCGGGCTCGCGCGCGGCGACTGGGAGCTGGTCGGCCGCGGGCTCGACGACCGCCTGCACGAGCCGCACCGCGCGCACCTCTATCCGCGCTCGGCCGAGCTGGTTCGCGACGCGCGCGCGCTCGGCGCGCTCGGCGCGACGATCTCCGGCGCCGGTCCGACCGTCCTCGTGTGGAGCCACTACGAGCAGACCGCCGCGGTCGCCGAGCGGCTGCGTGAGCGCGCGGAGGGCTGGGCGGACGTGCTGCGCGTGCCGTTCGAGTCCCAGGGCGCCGACGTCCGGCAGATATAGCTCCGCGGGCCATCCTGGCCCACGTCCCCGGTGCGGGAGCGCGAGCTCCGCGAGCGGTCACGCCTCGCGAGACCGCTCGCTGCGCTCGCTCTCGCGCCCGCTATGCGCTGATCGTCACGACCGTCCCGAGCGGGATCGCGTGCACGAGCCGGCGCACGTCGGCGGCCGGCGCGCGCAGGCAGCCGAGGCTCGCCGCGGAGCCGATCGTCCCCGGCAGGTCGGTCGCGTGGATCGCGATTCGGTCCCCGCCGCCCCAGCCCTGCGGCGTGTGCGGCTGGCGGGCGCTGAGCGCGAGGATGCAGCAGCCGTAGGGTGAGCTGGGGTCGTTCGTCAGCAGCTTGTCGGTGACGGCGAAGCTGCCGGTCGGCGTCGGCGTCGAGGGGCCGCCGATCGCGACCGGAAAGCGCATCACGACGCGGCCGGCCCGCCGCACGACGACCTGGCGGCGGCGCAGCGAGGCGACGATGCCGTAGTCCGAGCGGTAGGGCACGAGCGCGGCGTTCACGGCGACCCAGCCGATCCGCCCGTTCGGCAGCGCGGAGCTGATCACGCCCAGCCACGAGCCGCGCTGCCGCACGACCGGCAGCACCGTCGCGGAGCCGAACTGCGTGTGCGGCACGACGCCGCCGACGACGGGGCCGCCGGGGGAGGCGTGCAGGCGCACGGGACGCGTGACCTGGACGGTGAGCTGGCCCTGCGGAGTGGGCGCCGGACGCGCTGCCGCCGCCGGAGCGGGAGCGGCGGGCGGGGTCGTCGTGCCCGTCGACGGCGCCTGCGGGACGATCATGAGCGTCGTCGCCCGCGGGGCGATGCTCCCCCCGCCGCAGCCGCCGAGCGTCAGCGCGAGGAGCGCGAGCAGTCCGGCGCTACGCCGCCACGTCATCCAGCAAGGGTTGCAGACGCGCGCGGGCGTCCTCCAGCCCGAGCCGCACGAGCAGCTCGTCCGCGACGCGCAGGTAGTCGGCGCCGAGGTCCGGTCGGTAGTCGACGATCGACTGCGCGCGTTCGGCCGACTCGGCGTACGCGATCGACTGGCGGATCGTCTGCTCGACGAGCTTCTCGCCGAAGTGCTGTCTGAGCGAGTCGAACGCCTCGCGCGAGTGGCGCGTGCGCATGTCGGCGATGTTCAGCACGACGCCGAGCCATTCGAGGTCGGGGTTGAGGTTCTCGCGCGCCAGCTCGATCACCTCGAGCGCCTGCTCGACGCCCTGCATCGCGAAGTACTGCGCCTCGGCGGACAGCAGCGCGTAGTCGGCCGCGACGAGCGCGTTGACGGTCAGCAGGCCGAGCGCGGGCGGGCAGTCGATCAGCACGACGTCGTAGCCGTCGTGGACCTCGCGCAGCGCGCGGCGCAGCGTCAGCTCGCGCCCCATCTTGCCGCTCATCGCCAGCTCCGACTCGGCCAGGCCGAGGTTCGCGGGGATGATCCCGTCGTGAACCGCGTCGGCCGCTCTGGCGCGGCCGCTGAGCACGTCGCCGACGGTCGGGCTCGCCTCGGGGTCGACGTCGAGGTAGTCCGACAGGTTGCCCTGCGGGTCGAGGTCGACCGCGAGCGTCGAGAGGCCGACGCGCCGGAAGACGTCGGTGAGCGTCCGCACCATCGTCGTCTTTCCGGTGCCGCCCTTCTGCGAGAGGACTGCGATCGTGACCGCCATGCGCGCCGCGGACGATAGCGCCGCGGCGCGGGCGATCCGCCGGTCTGCGTCGTGCCTCAGCCGACGAGCGATCCGCGCTGCCGCGCGAACAGCTCGTCCTGCTCGGCGGTGACGACGGGGACGTCGACGAACGACAGGCGATGGCGGCCGACGACGAGCTCGTCGCCGTCGCGCAGCGGGTGCCACTCGATCCGCTCGCCGTTGACGAACACGCCGTTGAGGCTGCGGTCGTCGAGCACGCGCACGCCGTCCGGCTGGCGCACGACGAGCGCATGCCGGCGCGAGACCGTCGGGTCGTCGAAGCGCACGTCGGCCGCGAGGCTGCGCCCGATGCGCGTCCACTCGCGCGTCAGCTCGTGCACGACGGCCTCGTCGCCTTCGGCGTAGACGAGGTATTGGCCGGGCGTGTCGACCTCGGCGCGCAGCTCCGCCAGGCGCAGCTCGTCGTCGCTCGAAGCGTCGGGCAGCGACGGAGCCGGGACGCTCGCGGTCGTGAACAGCGACGCGCGCACGAACGCCTCCCCTCCGCAGCTCGGGCAGGGCGGCAGCATGTCCGCGGCCGCGAGCGACACGACGTAGTCGCAGGCCGCGCAACGGAACGTGCCGGTGCCGACGAGGGTTCCTGACGTGTGTGACTCCATGTCCCCAACCTCCACTGCACCGCCACGAGAGGGGGCGACGACGCAGGTAAAAGATGTGATGACGAGCGAACCAGGCGCGGTACGTTCGCCTGACCGCGGGGGCGGCCCGGGCTCCTCCTACCCAACCATGCGCTGCGCCGAAACGTCGGAGAGCGGTACGTACGCGTACCTGCCGTGCGCCAACCTGGCGCGTGCGGGAGGAGCGGCGCGTCCGCCGGCGAACCGAGAGGCATGTCGCAGACGGTCCACCACGCGCCCGAGCTCGAACGCCACCTCCTGCGTCGCAGCGTGCTGGCGCTCGCGGCCGGTCGCGACCACTGCGACGGCTGCCACCGCACGCCGCTCGTCGGCGAGCGGGTGCACGTCTACGACGGCGGCCGCGTGCTGTGCGAGCTGTGTCGCCGCGAGCGCCGCGAGGCGCCCGTGAGCTCCCAGCCGGTTCACGGCAGCGAGCATGGCCTCACGGTCCGCCGCGCGGCCTGACGGCCGGCCGTTCACTACACTCCGGCCCGCCGTGGACCCCGTCGTCGTCAGCGTCAACATCGCCCGCCCGCGCGCGGAGCTGTTCGCCTATCTGGCCGACGTCGCGAACCACCCGGAGTTCAAGGATCACTTCCTCAGCGACTGGCACCTGACGCGCGAGGACAGCGCCGGTCGCGGCGCCGGCGCGCGCTTCCGCGAGCGGCTGCCGTTCAACCGCTTCGGCTGGGGCGACTACACGCTGGTCGAGGTCGATCCGCCGTACCGGATCCTCGAGCGCGGCCGCAGCGGCAAGTTCAACCGCGTGCGCGCGCTCGGCGAGTGGACGCTGCACGACGCCCCCGGCGGCATGACGCGCGTCGAGTACTGCTACGAGACGCAGCCGGCCAAGCCGAGCGATCGCATGATGGAGCTGGTCGCCGGCCGCGGCTGGTGGAAGCGCAAGCTGTCGCGCTCCGTCCGCCGCCTTCAGGCGATCCTCGAGGAGGATCGCTCGCGCGGCAGACGAGCGACGATCGCCGCCCGCTAGACCAATACACTTCCCGCCCCTCATGACGAATCGACTCCTCCGCCTCCCACTGCTGCTTGCCCTGACGCTGGTCGCCGCCCTCACCCTCGTCGCCTGCGGCGGTGAGAGCGAGCCGACCCACCACGGCGTCGACGAGGGCTCCTACATCCAGGCCGGCCCGCTCGTCTACCAGGTCGAGATCTCGCGGGCGCTCAACTCGAGCAACGTCGAGGACGCCCAGTACCTCGCCGGGCTGCCGGCCGGCACGCCCAGACTCGCCGGCGACGAGGAGTGGTTCGGCGTGTGGCTGCGCGTCCAGAACGCGACGAACGCGCCGCACGTGAGCGCCAGCCAGTTCAAGATCGTCGACACGACCGGGGCGACGTACTACCCGATCGCGCTGCCGCGGAGCAACGTCTTCGCCTACCAGCCGGTCGGCGTGCAGAGCCAGAACGGCCAGCCGGTCGAGCCGGATCCGGAGAGCGCCGCCGGCTCGGGTCCGATCAACGGCTCGATGCTGCTGTTCAAGCTGAGAACGTCGGTCTACGCGAACCGCCCGCTGAACCTCGTGATCACGCCCCCCGGCGGCGGCGCGCCGTCGACGGTCGTCCTCGACCTCTAGCCGGAGGCCGGGTGCTGGAGCGCGGCGGCGAGCACGCCGCGCGCTGCCGGCGCCGCGACGTCGCCGCCCGCCCCGGCTTCGGGGAACAGCAGCCCGACGGCGATGCGCGGGCGCTTCGACGGCGCGAAGGCGACGAACCACGCGTCCGTTCTCGGGATCGGGGGAGCGTCGGTCTGCGCCTGTTGCTGCTCCTGATCGGCGGGCGGCACGGTGTCGGCGATCTCGGCGGTGCCGGTCTTGCCCGCGACCTGCGCGCCCGGGATCGCCGCGGCGGTGCCGGTCCCGTAGGCGACGACGGCGCGCATCATGCGTGCGACCTCGCGCGCGACAGGCGGCCGCGTCACGCGCACGAAGCGCGGCCGCTGCCCGAGCTGCAGCGTCGGGATCGGCCGCAGGCCGTCGTCGGCGACCGTCGCGGCGACGACCGTCATCTCCAGCGTCGTCGCCTGCACCAGCCCCTGCCCGATCGCCGAGGAGCCGACGGCGAGGTCGTCGCCGATCGCGTTCGCGCTCGGGATCGTGCTCTCCTGCGCGCCGGGGATCGTCGGCTGCTCGTTGAAGCCGTAGCGCTGGGCGACGTCGACGAGCCGTCTGGCGCCGAGTCTCGCGCCGAGCGGCGCGAAGACGGAGTTGCAGGAGTTCGCGAACGCGTTCACGAGCGTGCCGCCGCAGGACTCGCCGTTGGCGTTCTCGAGTCTCACGCCGGCCAGGAACGTCGCGTCCTCCACCGGGAACGTCGTCTGCGGCTGCGCGACGTGCGACTCGAGCGCGCCGGTGAGCGTGACGATCTTGAACGTCGAGCCCGGCGGCTGGAGTGCCGAGAAGGCGACCCCGGCGAGCGCCAGCACCTCGCCGCTGCGCGGGTCGAGCGCCGCGACGCCGCCGTAGCGGCCGGCGAGCGCGGTGATTGCGGCCTGCTCGAGCGCGGGGGAGATCGTCGTGCGCACCGGCGGTGCGGCCCGCGGCACGCTGCGCGCGACGACGCGGTCGCCGGCCGTCAGCGTGCCGCCCGGCTGCCCGGCCAGCTCGGTCTCGAAGACGTGCTCGAGCCCTGAGGAGCCGACGAGCGCGCCGGGCGGGTAGCCGAGCGCGCGCAGCTCGCCCGCCTCGTCGTCCGGCGCCGGCTCGAGGCTGCCGACGATCTCGGCCGAGACGGCCGGGGCGGCCGAGTGGCGATCGCTGCCGGCGGCGAGCACGGTCCCGTCGCGCGCGAGCAGCGTGGCGCGGACCGGCAGCGCGGTCTGGCGCGTGAGCTGCTGGCCCGAACCCAGCCCGGGGAAGACCGCGTTCGGCCGCCACGCGACGCGCATCGCGTCGCCGCTGCCGCTGACCGGCAGCTCCAGCGTGCCGTGGACGAGCCCGAACACGCGCGTGCGCAGCAGCAGCATCACCGGGATCGCATCGCCGGAGCGGTTCCCGACCTTCCCCACGACGAGCGACCCGAGCGTCGCCGTCTCGGCCGCGGCGCGGTAGGCGGCGGCGAAGTCCTGGAACGAGGTGCGCGCTCTCGCCGCGCCGTCGAGCAGCGCGTACATGCGCCCGTAATCGCCCTGCGCCCACAGCGTCGCGTAGCGCTTCGCGGTCGCGCGCTCGGCGCCGCCGGGGCCGCCGCCCAGCAGCAGCCCGCCGACCAGCGCAAGCAGTACGAGCCCGCCGAGCGCCGGGAGGCCGCGACGCAGCAGCCGCCGGCGCCGCTCGACGTCGGAAGGGGAATAGCGCGGCGCGGGCTGCGCGTCCCTGCTGGCACCTGCCTCCACCCCTGCGGAGCGTAGATCATGCGGCGGCGCGCGGCCCCACCCGGCGCGTCCTGCATCCTGTCCTTCAGATGACGACGCTCGACTGGATCATCGTCGTGCTCGTCGCGGTGTTCGGCCTCGCGGGCTTCCGCCGCGGCTTCATCGTCGGCGCGCTGGCGCTCGGCGGGTTCGCTGCGGGCGCGATCCTGGGCGCGCACCTCGCCCCGCGGCTGCTGCCCGACGGCGCGCGCTCGCCCTACGCACCGCTGTTCGCGCTCGCCGGCGCGCTGTTGCTCGGCGGGCTGCTGGCCGGCGCGCTGGAGCGGCTCGGCGCGCGGCTGCGCAACGGCCTGTGGATCCCCGGCCTGGGCGCGCTCGACGGGGTGCTCGGCGGCTTGCTGAGCGCGGCGATCGCGCTGGGACTTGCGTGGATCGCGGGCGCGGTCGTGCTGCAGACGCCGGGCCTGGGCGCCCTGCGCGTCGACGTGCAGCGCTCGTTCGTGTTGCGCCAGCTCAACGCCGTGCTGCCGCCGTCGGGGCCGCTCCTCAACGCGCTTGCGCGCTTCGACCCGCTGCCGTCGATCGCCGGGCCGGGCGCGGCGGTCGCGCCGCCGTCGCGGGCGGTGCTGGGCACGCCGGGCGTGCGCGCGGCCGCGCCGAGCGTCGTGCGGATCCTCGGGACCGCCTGTGGCCTGGGCATCGAGGGCAGCGGCTGGGTCGGCGCGCCCGGGCTCGTCGTCACGAACGCCCACGTCGTCGCCGGCGAGCAGGACACGGTCGTGCAGGCGCCAGGCGACGCAACTGGCAGTCGCCCGGCGACGCTCGTCCGGCTCGACGTGCGCGACGACGTCGCCGTGCTGCGCGTCGCCGGGCTCTCCGCGTCCCCGCTCGCGCTCGCGCCCGATCCCGCGTCCGGCACCGCGGGCGCGATCCTCGGCTACCCGCTCGACGGCCCGTTCGACGTCGAGGCAGGGCGGATCGGCGCCACGCGCACCGTCATCTCGCAGGACGCCTACGGGCGCGGGCCGGTGCGCCGCAGCGTCACACCGCTGCGCGGACGGGTGCGCAGCGGCAACTCCGGCGGGCCGGTCGTCGATGCGCAGGGGCAGGTGCTGGCGACCGTCTTCGCCGCCACGACGAGCGGTCCGCCGGGCGGTTACGGGGTCCCGAACGCGCTCGTCGGCGACGCGCTCGCCGCGGCGCGCACGAGCGGCCAGGTGTCGAGCGGCGAATGCGCCGGCTGACGAGACCGCTACCCTCCACGGGCTCATGAGCGTCAAGACCCTCGTCATCGCCGAGAAGCCGTCCGTCGGCAGAGACCTCGCCCGCGTCCTGCCCGGCCCGTTCCAGAGAGGCGAGGGCGTGCTCGAGGGCCCGCAGCACGTCATCACCTGGGCCGTCGGCCATCTCGTGCAGCTTGCCGAGCCGGACGAGTACGACGACAAGTTCAAGAGATGGCGCATGGCCGATCTGCCGATCGTGCCCGACAAGTTCAAGCTCGTCGTGCGCGACGAGCGCTCGAGAAGACAGATGAACGTCGTCAAGCGCGCGCTGGGCCGCGACGACGTCGAGCTGGTCATCAACGCCTGCGACGCCGGCCGCGAGGGCGAGCTGATCTTCGCCTACCTGTACGAGAAGGCCGGCTCGAAGCTGCCCGTCCAGCGCCTGTGGCTGTCCTCGATGACGAAGGCGGCGATCGAGGACGCGTTCTCGCACCTGCGGCCGGGGTCGGAGCTGGCGTCGCTGGAGGATGCGGCGCGCTCGCGCAGCGAGGCCGACTGGATCGTCGGGATGAACGCGACGCGCGCGGCGACGATCCGCCTGCGCTCCTCGTTCGACGGCGCGGTATCGCTGGGCCGCGTGCAGACGCCGACTTTGGCGATCCTCGCCCGCCGCGAGGAGGAGATCCGCGCCTTCAGACCGGAGCCGTACTGGATCGTGGACGCGTCGTTCGCGGCTGCGGGGGAGCGGCTGTACGAGGGCCGGTTCCATGCTGGTGCGCAGCCGCGTGTGGCCTCGGCCGACGAGGCTTCCGCGATCGTCGCGGCCTGCCGGGGCATCGAGGGGACGATCTCCAAGCTGGAGAAGTCCAAGCGCAGAGAGCGCGCGCCGCTGCTCTACGACCTCACCTCGCTGCAGCGCGACGCGAACTCGCGCTTCGGCTTCTCCGCGCGGCGCACCCTGGCTGCCGCCCAGCGGCTGTACGAGGAGCACAAGGCGCTCACGTACCCGCGCACCAGCTCGCGCTACCTGCCGAGCGACATGATCCCCGAGATCAAGCCGATCGCCGCGATCGTCGGCGGCCGGCGCGAGTACGCGGCCGGCGCCGCCTACGTGACGGGGCTCGACATGCTGCCGCTCGGCCGCGTCGTCAACAACGAGAAGGTCACCGACCACCACGCGATCATCCCGACGAACGCGCCGCACCCGGTCGACAAGATGAGCGACGACGACGTCCGCATCTACGACATCGTCGCGCGCCGCTTCCTCGCCGTCTTCCACCCCGAGGCCGTGTTCGAGAACACGAAGGTCGAGACCGAGGTCGCCGGCCACGTCTTCCGCACGCGCGGCAAGGTGATGCTCGTGCCGGGCTGGCGCGGCGTCTACGGCGAGGAGGCCGACGCCGAGCCGAGAGAGGGCGACGAGGACGAGGGCCGCGAGCAGCGGCTGCCGAGACTCGAGCAGGGCGAAGCGGTCGACACGCGCGACATCCGCTCCGAGGAGAAGGAGACGAGACCGCCGCGGCGCTACTCCGAGGGCTCGCTGCTGGGGGCGATGGAGACGGCCGGCAGACTCGTCGACGACGAGGAGCTGCGCGAGGCGATGAAGGACTCGGGGATCGGCACGCCGGCCACGCGCGCGGCGATCATCGAGCGTCTGCTGGCCGTCGGCTACATCGAGCGCGACGCGCGTGCCCTGGTCGTCACCGAGAAGGGCCTCAACGTCGTGCGGCTTTTGGACGGGCACCAGCTCACCTCGCCGTCGCTGACCGGCGACTGGGAGCACCGGCTCGCGAAGATCGAGACCGGCGAGGACTCGCGCAGAGCGTTCATGGGCGACATCGTCAAGTTCGCCGAGGCGACCGTCGCGACGCTCGACGAGAAGCTCAGAGACGTTCGGATCCCTCGGGCGAACCTCGGCCCGTGCCCCGTCTGCGGCCACGATATCGTCGAGAACCGCAAGGGCTACTCGTGCTGGTCGCGCGAGGATCCCGGCTGCGGCTTCGTGATCTGGAAGGCGAAGGCCGGCAAGACGCTGACCGCCGCGATCGTGCGCGAGCTGATCCGCACCGGTCGCACCGAGAGAGCGGTCACCGGCTTCAGAGGCCGCTCCGGCCGCTCCTTCCGCGCCCGTCTCGCGCTGGAGCAGACGGACGAGGGCCGCTGGCGCGTCGAGTTCGACGAGCCCTGGGCGCGCGAGGGGGCGAAGCCCCCGGAGGCCGAGGCCGACGGCGCCGCTGCGGAGGCCGCCGCCGCC
Source organism: uncultured Conexibacter sp. (assembly GCA_964525715.1). Lineage (GTDB taxonomy): Bacteria > Actinomycetota > Thermoleophilia > Solirubrobacterales > Solirubrobacteraceae > Conexibacter. The sequence continues at coordinate 68,822 of CAZGJV010000006.1, forward strand.
CCGGCGGCCGAGGCCGCCGCTGCCGAATCCGCCGTCGCATAGCGGCGAACTCCCCGCCACTCCTCCGCAGAATCGGCACATCCCGCGCCCCACACGCGCGCCCGCGGCTGCCACCATCGCTGGCATGCGCGCTGACCTGCAAGTTGTGCCCCTCAGAGGGGCACAAGTTGACACTCATCGAGATAGAGCGACTGGAGCGCTGGCGGCCCGCCAGCACGGTGTGGTCAGCCGGCGCCAGCTCCTCGATGCCGGACTCACGCGGAAGATGATCCAGCGCCGGGTCGAGACCGGCCACCTCCTGCGCCTCCACCGCGGCGTCTACGCCGTCGGCCACGCCCAGCTCCGCCGCGAGGGGCGGTGGCTCGCGGCGGTGCTGGCGGCGGGGCCGGGCGCCGCGCTGAGCCACCGCAGCGCCGCGGCCCTCCACGGGATCCGCGAGTCGAGCGGTGCCGTCGACGTGGCTACGACGCGCCGGGTCGTCACGGGAGGCGTGGTCATCCACCGGACGACCGCCCTCGATGCCCAAGACGTCACGACCCGCCACGGCATCCGGACGACCACCGTCGCCCGCACGCTCGTGGATCTCGCCGCGATCCTGACGGCCGACAAGACCGCGAAGCTGCTGCGGGAGACCGACCGCATGGGCCGCCTCGACGCGCCCGCGCTGCACGCCGCGCTGGAGCGCACGAGCGGTCGCGGCGGCGACGGGCGGAGGGCATTGAGAGCCGCCCTCGCCCAGCACCAGCGCCTCGCCACGTCCCTCACCCTCTCCGAGCTCGAGGACCGCTTCCTCGCCCTCCTCGATGCCGAGAACCTGTCGCGGCCGCTGACGAACCACCGGACGGAGGGCGTCAGAGTCGACGCCGCATGGCCGCGCGAGCGCCTCGTGGTGGAGGTGGACGGCTGGGCGTTCCACAACGATCGCGCCGCCTTCCAGGCGGATCGCGCTCGGGACGTGACGCTGACTCGCGCCGGCTGGACGGTCCTCCGGTTCACCTACGCCGACGTCACGCAGCGGCCGGCGCACGTGGCGACGGCCGTGCGCGAGCTGCTCACGCGCTGAGGCGTCCCCGCTGCGCGCCACCATGTCGAGCCCGTGCCCCTGAAGCTCGTCATCGGTCCCGCGAACTCGGCGAAGGCCGGCGCCGTGCTGGACGCCTTCCGCGCGAACGCGCGGCGCGACCCGTGGCTCGTGGTGCCGACCGCGGCCGATCGCGCGCACTACGAGGGCGAGCTGGCGCAGGACGGCATACGGGGCCGCGGCACGGTCGCGACGTTCGGGCGCTTCGTGCGCGAGATCGCGACCCGCGCCGGCTACGCGGCTCGCACGATCGGCCCGCTGCAGCGCGAGCAGCTCGTCACCGAGGCGGTCGCCGGCGCTCACCTGCAGGCGCTCGCACCGATCGCCCGCTCGCGCGGCCTGCTCGCGGCGGCCGCGGCCTTCACGGCCGAGCTGGAGCGGGCGCTCGTCACGCCGCAGCGGCTCACGGCCGCCGCGCGCGCGTGGCCCGGCGCGCCGCCCGCGCTGCACGAGGGGGCGGCGATCTACGACCGCTACGTGCGCGCGCTGGAGCGGCTCGGCGCGGTCGATCCCGACCTGTTCGCCTGGCGCGCGCTCGACGCGCTGCGCGCGCAGCCCGGTGCGTGGGGCGAGACGCCGGTCCTGCTCTACGGCTTCGACGACCTCACGCCGCTGCAGCGCGACGCGGTCGAGACGCTCGCGCGCGTCGCCGGCGCAGAGGTGACCGTCTCGCTCACGTACGAGCCGGGGCGCGCGGCGTTCGCCGGGCGTGCGTCGACGGTCGAGGAGCTGCGCCAGTTCGCGACCGACGTGCAGGAGCTGCCGGCGCTCGCCGACCATTACGACCCGCCGGCGCGCGACGTGCTGCACCACCTCGAGCGCGGCCTGTTCGAGCCGTTCCCCGCACGCGTCGATCCGGGCGACGCCGTCAAGCTGCTCGTCGCCGGCGGCGAGCGCGCCGAAGCCGAGCTGGTCGCGGCGGAGGTGCTGCGGCTGCTCGCCGACGGCGTCCCCGGCGAGCAGATCGCCGTCGTCTACCGCACGCCTGCGCGCGTCGCCTCGCTCGTCGAGCAGGTCTTCGTCGCCTACGGGATCCCGCACGCGTTCGACCGGCGCGAGCCGCTCGCGCACACCGCGCTCGGGCGCGGCCTGCTCGCGCTCGCGCGCTGCGCGCTGCTGCCCGGCCAGGCGACGGCCGCCGACCTGCTCGCCTACCTGCGCACCCCCGGTCGTCTGAGGCGGCTGGAGCTGGCGGATCGGCTCGAGCTGGACGTGCGGCGCGCTGCGATCGCCGACGCCGCGGGCGCGCGGGCCGTGTGGGAGGAGGCGAACCCCAGATGGCCCCTGCGCGAGCTCGACCGCCTGCGCGGCGCCGCCGCCGACGGGTCCGCGCCGCTGCTGGCCGCGCTCGCACGCGAGGCGCGCGCCCTGTTCGCCGCGCCGCACCGCGGCCAGGCGCGCCTGCTCGACCCGGCGGAGGAGGTCGACGCGCGCGCGCTGGTCGTCCTGCTGCACGCGCTCGAGGATCTCGCCGAGCTGGCCGCGACCGCCCCGCATCGCGTCGCCGACGCCGAGGAGCTGCTGGCGACGCTCGGCGAGCTGGAGGTCCCGCTCGGGGAGTCGCCGCGCGCGGGCGCGGTGCTCGTGACCGACCCGCTCGCGATCCGCGCGCGCCGCTTCGACACCGTGATCGTGTGCGGCTTGCAGGAGGGGGAGTTCCCGCGCCCGGCCGTCGCCGAGCCGTTCCTGTCCGACGACCAGCGCCGCGAGCTGGCGACCGCGACCGGTCTCTTCCTCGCGCCGCGCGAGGACGCGCTGGCGGCGGAGCGCTACCTCTTCTACGCGGCCGCCTCGCGGCCGCTGCGCCGGCTGGTGCTGAGCTGCCGCGACGCCGACGAGGAGGGAAACCCGGCGATCCGCTCGTTCTTCGTCGCCGACGTGCAGTCGCTGCTGACCGAGCTGCCCGAGGTCAACCGGCCGCTGTCGGCGTTGACCTGGCCGCTCGACGCCGCCCCGACCGAGACCGAACGCGCGCGCGCCGAGGCGCTCGCCGGGCCGCGCGAGACGCCGGCTTCGCTCGGCTCGCTCGGGCCGGCGGCGCAGGCCGCGTTGCGTCAGCGCGAGGTGCTGTCGGCCGGCTCGCTGGAGACGTACGCGCGCTGTCCCGTCCGCTGGCTGATCGAGAAGGAGCTCGCGCCCGAGCGCTTCGAGCCCGATCCCGAGGCGATGGTGCGCGGGAGCTGCATCCACCGCGTGCTCGAGCGGGCGCTCGGCGAGCTGGAGTGGCCGCTGACGCCCGACACGCTGGCCGCCGCCGCGGCGGTCGTCGAGCGGATCGTCGCGGAGGAGGCGCCGCGCTTCGTGCTCGGCCGCGGCGCCGCCGCGCAGGCCGCCGCGGCGCACGAGATCGCAAGCGACGTCAAGCGGCTGCTGGCGCACGAGGCGCACGGCGGCGGCGCGTTCCGGCCGGCCGAGCTGGAGCTGCGCTTCGGCATGGGGGAGGACACGCTGCCGGCGCTCGCGCTCGGGGACGGCGGCGCGCTCCAACTGCGCGGCGTGATCGACCGCGTCGACCTGGATCGCGCCGGCCGCGCGCTCGTGCGCGACTACAAGAGCGGTATCCGGCGGCCCTCGTGGCCCGTCGCGAAATGGCAGGCGGAAGACGAGCTCCAGGTCGCGCTCTACATGATCGCCGTGCGCGAGCTGCTGAGACGCGAGCCGGCCGGCGGCGTCTACCAGCCGCTGCGCGGCGACGACCTGCGCGCCCGCGGCGTCGTGCGCGACGACGTCGACGCCGGCGACGTCGTCGTCGAGACCGATCGCCGCACGAGCGACGAGCTGGCCGCCGAGCTCGACGCGGCCGCCGCCCGCGCCTGCGAGCTGGCCGCCCGGCTGCGCGCCGGCACGCTCGGCGCCACGCCCGAGACGTGCGGGCAGGGCGGCTGCGCCTACCCGGGCATCTGCCGGGCGGTCGACGCATGAGCGTGCCGTTCACCCCCGAGCAGCAGACGGCGATCGAGCACCCCGGCGGGCTGCTGCTGACCGCCAACGCCGGCAGCGGCAAGACCTCTGTGATGGCCGAGCGCTTCGTGCGCGCCGCCCGCGGCGAGGGCGGCGACGTCGCGCGGATCCTCGCGATCACGTTCACGGAGAAGGCTGCCGCCGAGCTGAAGACGCGCGTCCGCGACCGCTTCGAGCAGCTCGGCGACGACGAGCGCGCCCGCGCGACCGAGGGCGCCTGGATCTCGACGATCCACGCCTTCTGCGCGCGGCTGCTGCGCACGCACGCGCTCGCCGCCGGGATCGATCCGCGCTTCGCGGTGCTCGACGAGCGCGCCGCCGATCGGCTCGCCGGCGCCGCCTTCGACGCGGCGCTCGACGAGCTGGCCGACGCCCACGGGACGGTGGCGCTGTCCCTGATCGCCGCCTATCGCCCGGCCGAGCTGCGCGCCGCGGTCGTCGACCTGCACGGCGAGCTGCGCAGCCGCGGGGAGGAGCAGCCGGCGCTCCCGCCCGCGCGCCCGGCGCCGCTCGGCCCGGCCCACAGCGCGCTCGCGCTCGCCCGCGCGCAGGCGGCGGCCGAGCTGGAGCCGGCCAAGGACGGCAAGACGGTCGCCCGCGCGCGCGAGGTCGTCGCCGCCTGCGCCGCACTGCTGGAGCGTCCGCTCGACCCGCCGCCGACCCACAGCGAGGTGGCGGCGCTCGCGCTGCCGCGCAACGGCGCGGCGCTTGCCGGCCCGGGCTGCGCCGCCTACCGGGCAGCGCTGGACGCCTACGCCGACGCCTGCGCCGACCACGCCGCCGTGCCGGTCCATGCGCTGCTCGACGCGCTGCTCCAAGCCTTCGCGCGCCGCTACGCCGAGGCCAAGCACGCCGCCTCCGCGCTCGACTTCGAGGACCTGGAGCTGCGCGCCAACCGCCTGCTGCGCGAGCACGAGCCGCTGCGCGCCCGCTACGCGGAGCGCTTCCAGCACGTGATGGTCGATGAGTTCCAGGACACGAACCCGCTGCAGCTCGAGCTGCTGGAGCGGATCGCCGGCGAGCGGCTGTTCGCCGTCGGCGACGAGCTGCAGTCGATCTACGGCTTCCGCCACGCCGACGTGCGCCAGTTCCGCGCCCGCCGCGCGGCGCTCGCGGAGCGCGGCGCGACCGCGACGCTCGCGACGAACTTCCGCAGCCATCGCGAGCTGCTCGACGTCTTCAACGTCGCCTTCGCTCCGCGGTTCGGCGCGAGCTTCGTCCCGCTCGTCGCGGGGCGGAACGAGCCCGAGGAGGCCGAGACGAGCGAGCCGGACGCGCCGCGCGTCGAGCTGCTGGTCACCGACGGCGCCGCGGACTGGGCCGCAGCGGAGCTGGTGCCGCCGGGGACGGTCCCGCCGGCGCCGCTGTGGCGGATCGCCGAGGCGAAGCTGCTGGCGGCGCGCGTGCGTGCGCTGCTCGACGCGGGACGCGCGCCCGGCGACGTCGTGCTGCTGCTGCGCGCGACGGGCGACCTCGCGACCTACGAGCGCGCGCTGGTCGAGCTGGGGATCCCGACCTACGTGATCGGCGGGCGCGGCTATTGGGCCCAGCAGCAGGTGCGCGACCTCGCCGCCTACCTGTCGGTGCTCGCCAACCCGCGCGACGGGGTCGCGCTGATGACGCTGCTCGCCTCGCCGCTCGTCGGCCTCTCCAGCGACGGGCTCGTCCAGCTCGCGGCGGCCACGCGCGCCGGCGGCGCGGGCCGCGACCCGTGGTGGACGCTGACCGGCGACGACACGCTGCTCGCCCGACTCGGCGAACCCGACCGCGAGCGCGTCGAGACGCTGCGCGCCTGGCTGCCGCTGGAGCGCCGCACGGCCGCGCGCCACGGCCTCGAGACGCTGCTCGACCGCGTCCTCGCCCGCACCGGCTACGACCTGACGCTGCTGCGGATGGAGGGCGGCGCGCGGCGGATGGCGAACGTGCGCAAGCTGATGCGGCTGGCGCGCGAGCACGAGGCGCAGCACGGCCGCGACGTGCGCGGCTTCGTCGACCTCGTCGGCCGGCTCGTCGCGGCCGCGACCGACCCGCGCGCGAGCGAGGACCGCGAAAGCGAAGCGCCGGTCGAGGGCGAGGCGCTCGACGCCGTGCGCCTGATGACGATCCACCGCGCGAAGGGCCTCGAGTTCCCCGTCGTCTGCGTCGCCGACCTCGGCCGCGAGTCGCCGTCGGCCGGCCGCGACATCGTCCGCGTCGGCCGCGACGGCCGCGTCGGGATCCGGCTCAAGACGCTGGACGGCTCCAGACCGCGCGCGGCGCTCGCGTTCCGCGCGCTCGGCGACGAGCGGCTGCGGGCGGAGGCGGAGGAGGAGGCGCGGCTGTTCTACGTCGCGACGACCCGCGCGCGCGAACACCTGATCCTCAGCGGCGCGGCGAGATGCGAGACGTGGCCGGAGGCGAGACCCGGCGCCGCGCCACTGGCGTGGATCGGGCCGGCGTTCGTGCCCGACATCGGACAGCGGATCGCGCCGGACGCCGAGCCGCGCACGGTCGCGTCGCACGACGGGATCGACGTCGCCGTCACGATCGCCCGGCCCTCGGTGCTCGCTGAGCTGCCTGCACCCTCAGCTCAGACCGCGCTGCGGGCGGACGCATTCGAATCGACCCCGCCCACCAGCTCAGCGCCACCCGCCCGATCGGCCGTGCCGGCCGACACCGTCCTGCCGCCGCCGGTCGCGGCGCTCAGCTACACGAGCCTCCAGCAGCACGCCCAATGCGGCTACCGCTTCTACTTGGAGCGGGTGCTCGGCCTGCCGCCGACCGACGAGCCGCTGCGCGGCGTCCGCCGATCCGGCTCCGCCGACCTCGACCCCCGCGTCCGCGGTCGCCTCGTGCACTCGCTGCTGGAGCGGCTCGACTTCGCGAAGCCCGATCCCCCGGACGCGGCGGCCGTGCTGGCGGAGGCCGCCCGCGCCGGCGCGCGCCTCGCCGACGCCGACGCCCGGGAGATCGCGCAGCTCGTCGGCGGCTTCCTCGCGAGCGACCTGTGCGCGCGCCTCGCTGCGCTCGCGGACCTCCGCCGCGAGCAGCCGTTCTCGCTGCGGCTGGAGGCGGGGGAGGAGTCGGTCCCGCTCGTGGGCGTGCTCGACGCGGTCGGGCGCGAGGGGGAGCGCGTGGTCGTGGTCGACTACAAGAGCGACCGCGTCGGGCCGGGCGCCGACCTCGACGCGCTCGTCGCGCACGAGTACGGGATCCAGCGCGCCGCGTATGCGCTCGCCGCGCTGCGCGCCGGCGCGACCGAGGTCGAGGTGGTCCACGTGTTCCTCGAACAGCCCGAGCGGCCGGCGGCCGCCACCTTCCGCCCGCAGGACGTCTCCGCCCTCACGGCCGAGCTGGCCGCCCGCTCCGACGCCATCCTCGCGCGCGACTTCCCCGTCGCCCCAGACCCCGGCCCGCGCATCTGCGACGGCTGTCCCGGCCGCGGGTCGCTCTGCTCGTGGCCGTTCGAGCGTACGCGCGACGTGCCGGAGGGCCGCCTCTTCTGAGGCCGCGCGCGGGCCGCGCTCCGCGTCAGGTGCCCGGCGGCTCGTCGTCCCGCGCCGACGTCACCAGCCGGTCGCGCAGCACGGTGAAGCCGATGCCGGCGGCGACGACGGTCAGCAGGTGGCGGATGTCCTCGTCCAAGGCCGCCAGCTCGTCGAAGACGATCAGCAGGACGCCGAGGCGCTCGCCGACGACCCCGATCGGCACGGCCAGGCAGTGCAGCCCGGCGTGCACGCCGAAGGCGCTCGCGGTCGACGGCGCGAGCCACTCCGGCGCGCTGCGCTGCATCAGCGCGGCGAGGTCGTCATAGCGGGTGACAGTGACCATGTGCGGCCCCAGCAGGCCTCGGCTCGTCGAGCCGAGCGCGAGCTGGCCGGCGACGTAGAGCGCGACGCCCGCGTCGACCGCGCCGAGCCGGCGCACGATCGTGTCGACGGTCGCGCCGAGCAGCGCCTCGCCGGCGTCGCGCTGGAAGCGCTCGGCGAGCGACGCGGCGAGCGCGAGCCAGCGCTGGCGGCGCTGTTCGCGCACGCGCACGCGCGCCAGCTCCTGTTGCACTTCGCCCAGTTCGCGGCGCGCCCGCCGCTCCTCGTCGCGGTCGATCCCGACGAGCGCCACGGCCGGCGGCTCGCCGGCGCGGCCGGGCAGGCGGTAGGCGACCGAGCGCTCGATCGCCCCGCCGCCGGTCCACGCCGGATGGGCGCACTCGAGCGCGGCGGTGTCGCCGGCGAACAGCGTCCGCAGCGTCCGTTCCAGGTCGCTTCCCATGAACCACGGGAGCGCGTCGAGCCGCGCGCCCGGCGCGATCGCGCCGTCGACCGCCTGCAGCGGCCCGTTCACGTACGCGACGCGCAGCGGCTCCGGGCCGGAGACCAGCACGACCGGGATCGGCGCGACGGCGGCGATTGTCGCGAGCGTCGCGTCCGAGACGCCGGAGGCCGTGCCGCCGGTCGCCTCGGCGATCGCGCGCGGCAGCGGGACGCCCTGCTCGGCGGCGCGGCGCACGGCGACGACGCGCGCCGCGTCGACGAGCGCATAGCGGCGCGGTCCGTGCGCGATCCGCGCCGGACGCGGGAAGTCGAAGCGCCGCTCCCACGTGCGCAGGCGCTCTCGCGAGACTCCGGTCAGCTCCGCGAACTCGGTGGCGCTGACGGTCTGACCGCCTTTGTCCACCTGCGTGTTGTATCGCAGCGGACGCGTCTGCACCAGTGACCGTGTCTGTCCACCTTGTCATCCCCCGTTGTCCGGAGAGGATGAACATCACCGGTCCCCGCCAGGATGCCGGTTCCGCCACGAAGGAGGCACGGCATGTCCGCCACCGTCGTCCGCCTGCCTGTCGATCCATTGGTCGACGAGCACGAGCTGCTGCGTCGCTGGCACGAAGACGGCGACGAGCAGGCCCGCCGCCTCTTGATCGAGCGCATGATGCCGCTGGTGCGCTCGCTCGCCCGCCGCTACGCGAACCGCGGCGAGCCGCTGGACGATCTGGAGCAGGTCGGCTGCGTCGGCCTGATCAAGGCCGTCGACCGCTTCGACCTCGACCGCGAGCTGCGCTTCTCGACATTCGCCGTGCCGACGATCCTCGGCGAGATCAAGCGCCACTTCCGCGATCGCGCGTGGTCGGTGCGCGTCTCGCGCGGCCTGCAGGAGCTGAGCGCGAAGGTCACGCGCGAAGTCGACCGCCTGTCCACGAAGCTCGGCCGCTCGCCGACGATCGAGGACATCGCCGAGGCGACCGGCGTCACGCCCGAGCAGGTGCTCGAAGCGCTCCAGGGCGCCCAGGCCTACAGCACGGTCCCGCTCGATGAGCCGCTCGGCGAAGACGGCGAGCCGGTCGCGCGCATCGGCGGCGAGGACCCGGGCTTCCTGGTCGCCGAGCAGCGCGTCGAGCTGAGCCGCGGGCTGCGCCTGCTGAGCGACCGCGAGCGCCGCATCCTGCTGCTGCGCTTCTTCGCCGGGCTGACCCAGCGCGAGATCGCCGAGCGCGTCGGCATCTCGCAGATGCACGTCTCGCGCCTGCTGCGCCGCTCGCTCGAGCGGATGGCGGACACGCTCGGGCCGTCGGCACTGGGCGCCTGAGCCTGCGCAAGACCGCGTTCGCGGGTTGCCGCAGCCGCCCGCGGGTAGTAGAAACGCCTCATGCCTCGCGCGATCTGGAGCGGCGCGATCAGCTTCGGGCTGGTAAACGTGCCGATAAAGCTCTACAGCGCCACGTCTCCCAAGACGGTGCGCTTCCACCAGCTGCACGCAAGAGACGGCGTGCGCATACAGCAGAAGCGCGTCTGCCCGGCGGACGGCCAAGAGGTCTCCTATGACGACATCGTCAAGGGCTTCGAGATCGCGCCCGACCGCTACGTGATCGTCAGACAGGACGAGCTCGACGCGCTCGACCCGCGCCACACGAAGACGATCGACATCGAGTCGTTCGTCGAGCTGGCCGACATCGACCCCGTCTACTACGACAGCGCCTACCACGTCGCCCCGGCGACCGGCGGCGCGAAGCCCTACGCGCTGCTGCTGAGCGCGATGGAGGAGGCCGGCAAGGTCGCGATCGGCCGCTTCGTCCTGCGCACGCGCCAGCAGCTCTGCGCGCTGCGGCCGGCCGGCGGCATCATGGTCCTCTCGACGATGCTCTACGGCGACGAGGTCAACGCGCCCGACAGGCTCGACGAGCTCGAGGGGCTCGCGGACGTCGAGGCCAACGCGCGCGAGGTCGCGATGGCGGGCCAGCTGATCGAGTCGCTCTCGACGCCGTTCGACCCGAAGGCCTACCGCGACGAATACCGCGAGCGCGTGCTCGACCTGATCGACCGCAAGGCGGCCGGCGAGGAGGTCGCGGTCCAGCCTGCGGAGAGCGCGCCGGCGGCGGTCCCGGACCTGATGGCGGCGCTCGAGGCGAGCGTCGCCGCGGTGCGCGGCAACGGCGCTGCGGCGCCGGCCAGAAGACGCCGCGCGAAGGCCTCCGCCCCGCCCGCGAGAGCCAGAGCCAGAGCGAAGTCGCGCGGCTGACGCCGAGCCGTCCGCCGTACCATTCGCTGGCGCAATGCGCAGGCGGCCTCCACTGGTACCCTGTGGCCTCTTCTCAGTGTTCGCGCCGCCCATCGGGAACACCAGATCCATGCACGAGATGAAGCCGCCACAGGCCGTTGGCCTCTACCACCCCGAAAACGAGCACGATGCCTGTGGTGTCGCGTTTGTCGCCAAGCTGACCGAGGGGCCCGACCACGGCGTCGTCGACCGCGCGCTCTACGCGCTCGAGAACCTCGAGCACCGCGGCGCCGCCGGGGCGGATCCGACGACCGGCGACGGCGCGGGAATACTGCTCCAGCTGCCCGACGCGTTCCTGCGCGCGGCGATGGACGTCGAGCTGCCGCCGGCCGGCCGCTACGGCGTCGGCGTCTGCTTCCTGCCGCACGACGACGCGCGCCAGGACGAGCTGGCGGCGCTGATCGAGGGCGTCGTCGCGCGCGAGGGACAGCGCGTGCTCGGCTGGCGCGACGTGCCGGTCGACGACGCGCACGTCGGCGTCGTCGCCGGCAAGGCCGCGCCGCGCATCCGCCACGTGCTCGTCGGCGCCGGCGACGAGCTGGCCGACCAGGACGCCTTCGAGCGCAAGCTCTACGTGATCCGCCGCCTGATCGAGAAGGCGGCCGGTCCCGACCTTGCGATGCCGAGCCTGTCCTCGCGCACGATCGTCTACAAGGGCATGCTGACGGCGCCGCAGATGTCGGGCTACTTTCCCGACCTCAAGGATCCGCGCTTCACGACGCGCCTCGCGCTCGTGCACTCGCGCTTCTCGACGAACACGTTCCCGAGCTGGGAGCTGGCGCACCCGTACCGCATGATCGCCCACAACGGCGAGATCAACACGCTGCGCGGCAACGTCAACTGGATGCGGGCGCGCGAGTCGCAGCTCGCCTCCGAGCTGTTCGGCGACGACCTCCAGAAGCTGATGCCGGTCGTGCGCCAGGGCGGCTCGGACTCGGCGACGTTCGACAACGTGCTCGAGCTGCTGGTGCTCGCGGGCCGCCCGATCACCCACGCGGTGATGATGATGGTGCCCGAGGCCTACCGTGACCGCACCGACCTGCCGCCCGCGGTGCGCGGCTTCTACGACTACCACTCGTGCGTGATGGAGCCGTGGGACGGCCCCGCCGTCGTCGCCTTCACGGACGGACGCCAGGTCGGCGCGACGCTCGACCGCAACGGCCTGCGACCCGGCCGCTGGGTCCAGACGGCCGACGGCTACGTCGTGCTCGCATCCGAGACGGGCGTCGTGAAGGCCGCGCCGAGCGAGATCGTGCGCAAGGGCCGCCTGCAGCCGGGCAAGATCTTCCTCGTCGACCTCGAGCAGGGCCGCATCGTCGAGGACGAGGAGGTCAAGGCGCAGATCGCCGGCCAGCGCCCGTACGGCGAGTGGCACAACGAGCGCGTCGTGCACCTCGACGAGCTGCCCGAGCGCGCGCCGCGCGCGCCGCGCGTCGAGCCGCTGCGCTCCAAGCAGCTCGCGTTCGGCTACTCGCAGGAGGATCTGCGGCTCGTGATCGCGCCGATGGCGGCCAACGGCGAGGAGCCGACCGCCTCGATGGGCAACGACGCCGCGCTCGCGGTCCTGTCCGACCGCCAGCCGCCGCTGTTCGCCTACTTCAAGCAGCTGTTCGCGCAGGTCACGAACCCGCCGATCGACCCGATCCGCGAGTCGGTCGTGATGAGCCTCGCGACGTCCGTCGGCGGCGAGGTCAACCTGCTGACCGAGTCCCCCGCGCACGCGCACCAGCTGTTCATGCGCCAGCCGATCCTGCGCAACCACGAGCTGGAGAAGCTGCGCCAGGTCTCGCACGATGTCTTCCACGCGGCGACGATCGACCTCACCTGGCCGATCGAGCTCGGCGCGGAGGGGATGGAATGGCGCGTCGAGGCGATCTGCGCCGAGGCGTCGGCGTGGATCGAGCGCGGCGCGAACATCCTGATCCTGTCGGACCGCAACCTCGGCCCCGAGCGCGTCGCGATCCCGTCGCTGCTGGCTGTCGCGGCCGTCCACCACCACCTCGTGCGGGCCGGCACGCGCCTGCGCTGCGGGCTCGTGATCGAGACCGGCGAGCCGCGCGAGATCCACCACATGGCGACGCTGATCGGCTTCGGCAGCGCGGCGATAAACCCGTACCTGATGTTCGAGTCGCTCGACGAGCTGGCCGACCGCGGCCTGCTGCCGGTCGACCTCGACAGGGAGACGGCCGAGCAGCGGATCGTCAAGGCGATCGGCAAGGGCCTGCTGAAGACGTTCTCGAAGATGGGGATCTCGACGATCCAGTCCTACTGCGGCGCGCAGATCTTCGAGGCGGTCGGGCTCGCGCCCGAGCTGATCGAGCAGCACTTCACCGGCACCGCCTCGCGCATCGGCGGGATCGGCGTGGACGTGCTCGCGAAGGAGGCGCTCGAGCGCCACTTCCGCGCCTACCCGCGCACCGGCCGCGAAGTGCTGCCGGTCGGCGGCGTGCTGCAGTGGCGCCGCGACGGCGAGCTGCACATCTGGAACCCGGACACGGTCGCGCTGCTGCAGCACTCGGTGCGCTCGCAGAACGGCGAGGGCCTGCAGACCTACAAGGAGTTCGCCAAGTCGGTCAACGACGAGTCGGCCCGCAAGGCCTCGCTGCGCGGGCTGATGAAGCTCAAGACGCTGGAGGAGCCGATCCCGCTGGAGCAGGTCGAGCCGGCGGAGGAGATCGTCAAGCGCTTCTCGACCGGCGCGATGAGCCTCGGCGCGATCTCGCGCGAGTCGCACGAGGCGCTCGCGATCGCGATGAACCGCCTCGGCGCGAAGTCCAACACGGGCGAGGGCGGGGAGGACCCGGCGCGCTTCGGCGACGAGCGTCGCTCCTCGATCAAGCAGATCGCCTCCGGGCGCTTCGGCGTGACGCCGCACTACCTCGTCAACGCCGACCGCCTGCAGATCAAGATGGCGCAGGGCGCGAAGCCCGGCGAGGGCGGTCAGCTCCCGGGGCACAAGGTCGACGACTACATCGCCTGGCTGCGCAACTCGACGCCGGGCGTCGGCCTGATCTCGCCGCCGCCGCACCACGACATCTACTCGATCGAGGACCTCAAGCAGCTGATCTACGACCTGCGCTGCAGCAACCCGCGCGCGGAAGTGTCGGTCAAGCTCGTCTCCGAGGTCGGCGTCGGCACGGTCGCCGCCGGCGTCGCGAAGGCCAACGCCGACCACGTCGTCGTCTCCGGACACGACGGCGGCACCGGCGCCTCGCCGCAGTCGTCGATCCAGGCGGCCGGCATCCCGTGGGAGATCGGCGTCGCCGAGACGCAGCAGACGCTGCTGCTCAACGACCTGCGCTCGCGCATCACGGTCGAGGCCGACGGCCAGATGAAGACCGGCCGCGACGTCATCATCGCCGCGCTGCTGGGCGCCGACGAGGTTGGCTTCTCGACGGCCCCGCTGATCGCGATGGGCTGCATCATGATGCGCGTGTGCCACCTCAACACGTGCCCGGTCGGGATCGCGACGCAGAACCCGGAGCTGCGCAAGCGCTTCGAGGGGACGCCCGAGCACGTCGTCAAGTACCTCTTCTTCGTCGCCGAGGAGGCGCGCGAGCTGATGGCGAGCATCGGCGTGCGCACGTTCGACGAGCTGATCGGCCGCACCGACCTGCTGGAGATGGACACGGCGATCGAGCATTGGAAGGCGCGCGGCGTCGACCTCACGAGCGTCTTCACGATGCCCGACGTCGCCGACGGCGAGCCGCGCCACCGCACGCGCCCGCCCGACCCGGTGCTCGACGACGCGCTTGACTGGGAGCTGATCCGCGACGCCGAGTCGGCGCTCGAGCGCGGCGAGCGCGTCCAGCTCACGACCACCGTACGCAACGTCAACCGCACCGTCGGCGGCCTGCTGTCGAGCGAGATCGCCCGCCGCTACGGCCCCGACGGCCTGCCGGAGAGCACGATCGAGGTCGAGCTGACGGGCTCGGCCGGCCAGAGCTTCGGCGCCTGGCTGATGCCGGGCGTCACGTTCGAGCTCGCGGGCGAGACGAACGACTACACCGGCAAGGGCCTCGCCGGCGGCGTCCTGACCGTGCGCCCGCCGGAGGACGCCGGCTTCGCCGCCGAGGAGAACGTGATCGTCGGCAACACCGTGCTCTACGGCGCGACGGCCGGGCGCGCGTTCTTCCGCGGGCTCGCGGGCGAGCGCTTCGCCGTGCGCAACTCGGGCGCCAACGCGGTCGTCGAGGGCGTCGGCGACCACGGCTGCGAGTACATGACCGGCGGCCGCGTCGCCGTGCTCGGCCCGACCGGGCGCAACTTCGGCGCCGGCATGAGCGGCGGGATCGCGTACGTCTACGACGAGCACCACGACTTCCCCGGCCGCTGCAACCCCGAGCTCGTCGAGTTGGAGAGCTTGAGCGAGCACGACGAGGCCGAGCTGAAGGACCTGATCGCCGAGCATGCCGAGCGCACCGGCTCGCCGGTCGCGCAGCGGATGCTCGACGACTGGGACGCGTCCGTGCGACGCTTCGTGAAGGTGATGCCCCGCGACTACAAGCGCGCCCTCGCCGAGAGAGCGGCCGCCGAAGCCGCGCCCGCACAGCAGACCGCTGCCGAGCCTGCCGGAGCCTGAGCCATGGGACAACTGGGCGGCTTCCTCAAGATCCATCGGGTCGGCTTCGACAAGCGCGATCCGACGCAGCGCGTCAGAGACTACGGGCAGTACTTCGGCCTCCAGCCGGAGGAGGAGCTGCGCAGACAGGGCGCCCGCTGCATGGACTGCGGCGTGCCGTTCTGCCACGAGGGCTGCCCGCTCGGCAACCTGATCCCCGACTGGAACGACCTCGTCTACCGCGACAAGTGGCAGGACGCGATCGTCCAGCTGCACGCGACGAACAACTTCCCCGAGTTCACCGGCCGCATCTGCCCGGCGCCGTGCGAGTCGGCCTGCGTGCTGGCGATCAACGACGACGCCGTCGCGATCGAGCAGATCGAGATGGCGATCGCCGAGCGCGCCTTCGACGAGGGCTGGGTCGTGCCCGAGCCGCCCGACCGCCGCACCGGCAAGACCGTCGGCGTGATCGGCTCCGGCCCCGCCGGCCTGGCGGTCGCCGCCGAGCTGAACAAGAGCGGCCATACCGTCACCGTCTACGAGCGCGACGAGGGCCCCGGCGGCCTGATGCGCTTCGGCGTCCCCGACGCGAAGCTGCCGAAGTCGGTCATCGACCGCCGCGTCGGGCTGCTCGAGGCCGAGGGCGTGCGCTTCGAGTACGGCGTCGACGTGGGCGTGAGCGTGAGCGCCGCCGAGCTGCGCGAGCGCCACGACGCGCTCGTCGTCGCGATCGGCTCGCGCGTGCACCGCGACGTCGAGGTCGAAGGGCGCGAGCTGGACGGCGTCCACTACGCGATGGACTACCTCTACCAGCGCAACCGCTTCGTGGCGGAGCAGGAGGGGCGGCCCACGCGCGCGCCCGAGCCGGGCACGGAGATCGTCGCCGCGGGCAAGCGCGTCGTCGTGATCGGCGGCG
Organism: uncultured Conexibacter sp.; assembly: GCA_964525715.1. GTDB lineage: Bacteria > Actinomycetota > Thermoleophilia > Solirubrobacterales > Solirubrobacteraceae > Conexibacter. Next base: position 84,872 of record CAZGJV010000006.1, read on the forward strand.
GCGACACCGGCATGGACTGCATCTCCAACGCGAACCGCGAGGGCGCCGTCGAGGCGATGATCCTCGACGTCTATCAGCAGCTCGACGCGAGCGGGCGCGACGCGCGCACGCCGTGGCCGCTGCCGCCCAAGCGCACCCCGACGACGTACGCGCTCGAAGAGGGCGGCGACCGCTGGTGGGGCACCGAGGTGACCGGCTTCGCCGGCGAGGACGGCCGCGTCACGCACGTGCACGCGCGCCGCGTCACCGGCACCTCCTCTCGCGACCTGCACCCGATCCCGGGCAGCGAGTTCACCGTCGAGGCCGACCTCGTGCTGATCGCGATCGGCTTCACCGGCCCCGAGCACGCGGGCGCGATCGAGCAGCTCGAGCTGGAGCTCGACCCGCGCGGCAACGTCCGCACCCGCCAGACCTACCGCGCCTCGCTCCCGGGCGTCTACGCCTGCGGCGACGCGCGCGTCGGGCAGTCGCTCGTCGTCACGGCGATCGCCGAGGGGCGCCGCTGCGCGCGCATCGTCAACAAGGATCTCGGCGGCAGCCCGATGGACGCCGACCGCGAGCAGCTCGCGATCGGCGCGTGGAGCGGCGTCGAAGATCACACCCTCCGGCATGAGGCCGAGGCGGCCGGAAGCGTGCGCCTCGGTGACGAGTTCTTCACCGGCCCGGGCGGGAGAATCTGACGAAAACGTCGCATCGTGCACGGACTCGGGCAGGGAATCCTGTGCGCTCTCGTGCCGGTGGCGCCGCGATCTGCGGATTTGCGAGGTATTCTCAAGCTGCGGGGCGCCTAGCGTCCCGCTCCGCCGGAATCGTCTCCCCCACGATTCCCGGCTGCGGAGGGCCCGGATGGATTCGGGCCCTTCCGCGCGTTAAGGGTCCGATCGCGCCGGTTCCCGTGCCTCGCGTGTGGGAACGTGTGCCGCGATGACCCCCGCCCGCGCCTCGATCGGCAGCGACGTCAGCCAGTTCCTCAGCTCCGTCGGGACGTTCCTCTCGAACCTCGCGAGCCTGAGCTGGGGGCCGCTGCTGCTCGCGCTGCTGTGTTACGCCGCCTACCTCACGCTGCGCTCGCGCGCGCTCTACAACGCCGTCCAGGCCGCCTACCCGGCCGAGCACGTGCGCTGGCGCGACGTGTGGGGCGCCTACGTCGCAGGTGTCGGCATCAACCAGGTGTTCCCGCTCGGCGGCGGCTCGCTCGTGCAGTACTTCCTCACGCGCATCTCGATCCCGGCCTCCAGCTACCCGGCGATCATCGCGGCGATCTGGACGGGGCTCGTGTTCGACTGGGGGATGAACCTGCTCGTGCTCGCGTTTGCCTTCACGCAGGGCGTCTTCCCGAAGCCGCCGGACTTCTCCAAGCTGCCGGCGTTCGACCTCGCCTTCTTCGCCTCGCACCCGCGCTTCACGCTGTTCGCGATCACCGCGCTCGCGATCGGGGTGCTCGTGGCGTTCGCGCTGCTGTCGGCGAGGGTGAAGGCGTTCTGGGCACGCGTGCGCCAGGGCTTCACGATCCTCGCCGATCGCCGCCGCTACATGCGCGAGATGGCGAGCTGGCAGTCGGTCGCGTGGCTGGCGCGCTTCGCCGCGTACTGGTTCCTGCTCGACGCGTTCCACATCGGCGGCTCGGTCCGCAACGTGCTGCTCGTGCTCGGCGTGCAGGTGCTGGCGCTGCTGGTGCCGTTCACGCCCGGCGGCGCGGGCGTGCAGCAGGCGCTGCTGCTGACCGTCTTCGCCGGCTCGGCGAGCGCCTCGCAGGTGGCGGCCTTCTCGGTCGGTCAGCAGATCGCGCTCGCGGCGGCCGCGGTCGGGATGGGCTTCGGCGCGCTCGTGCTGATCTTCCGCTTCCGCAGCTTCGGCGAGGTCGTGCGCCGCGGGCGCGAGCACCGGCGGACCGAGGACCTCGCCGCCGCGCCCCGTCCCTGACGAGCGCTTGACGCACGGCGCGGCGCCGCTTAACGTGACGCCCCCGTCATTTTCGTTCCGAGGAGGCTCCGCATGTCCCATCTGCCGTCCGTCTGCGTCATCGGCGCCGGCTCCTCGGGCATCGCGGCCGCGAAGGCGCTGCACGAGCGCGGGATCCCGTTCGACTGCTTCGAGAAGTCCGACCGCGTCGGCGGCAACTGGGTCTTCGGCAACACGAACGGGATGTCGTCGGCGTATCGCTCGCTGCACATCAACACCTCGCGCGAGCGGATGGAGTACACCGACTTCCCGATGCCGAAGTCGTATCCCGACTTTCCGCACCACAGCCACATCGCCGCCTACTTCGACGACTACGTCGACCACTTCGGCTTCCGCGAGCACATTCAGTTCGAGACCGGGGTTGCGCACGCCGAGCGCGAGGCCGACCGCACCTGGGCGATCCGGCTCGACACGGGGGAGACGCGCCGCTACGACGCGCTCGTCGTCGCCAACGGCCACCACTGGGACCCGCGCTGGCCCGAGCCGTCGTTTCCCGGCACGTTCGACGGGACGCAGACGCACGCGCACCACTACGTCGACAACGAGCCGTTCAAGGGCAGACGCGTCGTCGTCGTGGGGATCGGCAACAGCGCGATGGACATCGCCGTCGAGTCGAGCTTCGTGGCCGACGCGACGTGGCTCAGCTCCCGGCGCGGCGCCCACATCATCCCCAAGTACCTGTTCGGCCGCCCGCTGGACCAGATCGGCGTCAACAGATTCACCGGCGCGCTGCCGTGGGCGTTTCGCAAGGCGATCTTCACGACCTTCTACCGCGTCGGCGTCGGCCAGATGGAGGACTACGGCCTGCCGAGACCGGACCACGACCTCGGCGACGCGCACCCGACGATCTCGGCCGACTTCCTCAACCGCGTCGCGCACGGCGAGATCGGCTACAAGCCGAACATCGCCGAGCTGCTGGGCGACCGCGTGCGCTTCGAGGACGGCTCGGTCGAGCAGGTCGACACGATCGTGTGGTGCACCGGCTACAAGGTCACGTTCCCGTTCTTCGACCCCGAGCTGATCAGCGCGCCCGAGAACGACCTGCCGCTGTTCCGCCGCGTCTTCCATCCGGACATCGACAACGTCTTCTTCGTCGGGCTGCTGCAGCCGCTCGGCGCGATCATGCCGCTGTCAGAGGCGCAGGGGCAGTGGATCGCCGCCTACCTGCGCGGCGAGTACGCGCTGCCCGCGCCAGCCGCTCTGCGGCAGGACATGGAGCGCGAGCGCGCGAAGATGTTCAAGCGCTACGTCGCCTCCAAGCGCCACACGATGCAGGTCGACTACGACAACTACCTCTATGCGACCGCGCGCGAGCGCCGTGCCGGTGCGCGGCGCGTGCGCGACCACGGCTTCCGCCTGCCGATCGCGGCGCGGGCGCAGGCCGCCGCGGAGGCCGCGGCGTGACGCAGGTCGCGTCCCCCGGCCGCCGCGAGCGCACGAAGGCTCACAACCGCCAGGCGATCCTCGACGCCGCGACGGAGGTCTTCACCGAGATGGGCTACGACGCGGCGTCGATCCGCGACGTGATCCGCCGCACCGACCTCGCCTCGGGCACCTTCTACAACTACTTCCCCGACAAGCAGTCGGTCTTCCGCGCGGTGCTCGACGAGCGCACGACGGAGCTGCGCCGGCGCCTGCGTGAGGCGCGCGCCCACGCCCGCGACGCCGAGGCGATCGTGCGCGAGGGCTTCCACGTCTACTTCTCCTTCATCGTCGAGGACCGGCCGCTGTTCGAGATGCTGCGCCGCAACGCCGGCACGGTGCGCGAGCTGTTCGACACGCCGGCGCTCGAGAGCGGGATCCTCGAGCTGCTCGAGGATCTGCGCGCGCTGGCGGCGCGCGGGGAGCTGCCCGCCTCGCTCGACCTCGACGCGCTCGCGGCCGCGATGGGCGGCGTCGCATTCGAGCTGGGCATCCGCCTCAGCGAGCAGGACTCGCCCGACGTCGAGCGCGCGGCGCGCTTCGCGAGCGAGCTGTTCCTCGGCGGGATGGACCGGCTCGCGGGGAAAGAACCTCTTTGCGCCGCACCTGATTGTTGACTTCGGGCGGTCGGCTCGGGCAGAGTAACCCGATGCACGTCGTCGCGATGGGGACCGACGGCACGGGGGGTGCTGCGTACCGTGCCGAACTGCCGATGCGGGCGCTCGCCGAGCGCGGGCACCGCGCCGAGTACATCGAGTGGGATCACCGCGATCCGCCGCCGTTCGACCGCTTGCGACAGGCGGACGTCGTGCTGCTGTGGCGGCACTTCCGCGCGCCGGCGCGGAGGCTCGCGACCGCGCTCAGGGAGGCCGGCGTGGCGGTCATGTTCGACAACGACGACGACATGACGCGCATCCCGAAGGGCAGCCCGGCCTACAACGAAATGAAGGCCGCCAGAGAGCAGGTCGCCAAGGAGCTGGGCGCGATGCTGCGCCTGTCGGACCTCGTCTCGACGACTTGCGGCGAGCTGGCCGGCCGCCTGCGCAGACTCGGCGCGCCCGAGGTGCGCGTCGTCGAGAACTACGTCGAAGCGGGCTTCCTGCGCGAGCGCCGGGTTGGCGGCGAGAGCGTCACGATCGGCTGGGTCGCGGGCGCCGAGCATCGCGGGGACCTCAGAGAGCTGAGACTCAGACGCACGCTCGAACAGCTGCTGGAGGCGCAGCCGCACGTCTCGCTGGTGAGCGTCGGCGTCGACCTCGGCGTGCGCAGCAACCGCTACACCCATCGCCCGTTCGTGCCGTTTCCCGAGCTGCCGGAGGCGATCGCGCAGTTCGACCTCGCGATCGCGCCGATCGCCGACGTGTCGTTCAACCGCGTGCGCTCGAACATCAAGGTCAAGGAGTACGCGGCCGGCGGCGTGCCGTGGCTCGCGTCGCCGATAGGCCCCTACAAGGGCCTCGGAGAGCAGCAGGGTGGGCGGCTCGTGGTCGACTACGGCTGGGCGGAGGCGCTCACGGATCTCGTCACCGACCACGAGGCGCGCGCGGGGCTCGCCGAGCGCGCGCAGGCGTGGGGGCGGACGCAGACGGTGAACGCGAACGCGGCGGAGTGGGAGGCGGTCTTCGCCGAGGCGGCCGAGCGCGCCGGCAGGGTCGCCACGGGCGTCTCACGCTCGCGTTCGGGGTCGCCTGCGGCCGGCGGCGGCGTCGTCGCAGGCGCCGGCGGCGCGCGCGCTCGCACGGTCGTCCCGCGTCCGCTCGCGCAGCCGCCGGCGCCGTCGGGCGACGGGTCGGGATCGAAGCCGCGGCGCGGGCTGTTCTGCAGGCGCGCGGCCCGCTGAGGCCAGCCGCCGCCGCGGCCGCGCCGCGCCTACACTGGGCTCAGCCCGTGCCGACGTTCTGCCGCCACAACCGCTTCCTCGCGAACTGCCCGATCTGCTCGCCCGACCAGGTCGAGGTCGTCGCGCCGCGGCGCGGCGAGAGTCCCGCACGGACGGCTGCGAGCACGCCGCGCACGCGCAGCGCGTCGTCCACGCGCGGGAGTCGCTCGGGCGGAGCGGTGCGCATCCGCCAGGTGGCGCGCGAACAGGAGGACGGCTTCCGCTCGCCGCTGGTGCCGGGCATCAAGGCGAGCGCCGCGGCGGAGCGGCTGGCGGAGGAGATCGCGTTCGCGTCCGCGCGTCTGGAGCTGCTCGCCGAGGACCCGCCCGGACTCTACGGCGAGGTCGGGACGGCCGCCGACCGCGAGGAGGCGCTGTGGCTCGCCTTCCTGATCGCCTACCTCTGCCCGCTCGACGGCGAGGACCCCTTCGCCGGCGTGCGCGCCGCGCGCGCGCCGTGGGCCGGCGGGGAGCCGGTCCGACTCGACGACGTCCCGCTCGGGCCGCGCACCGCGCACGATCCCGCTCGCGGCGACGCGACGCTGGCCGCCTACCGCGCGTGGGCCGAGCGGTCCGGCTCGCAGGACGCGGCCTTCGCGGGCGAGGCGGCGTGGAGCCCGAAGCGCCGCTTCGCGCGCGCCTTCGAGCGGCTCGCGCTGCCCGGCCTGCACCGCGACGCGCGCTTCGACCTGCTCGTGACGCTCGGCCAGCTCGGGCTGCACGAGCTGAGCGCAGGGACGCTCCAGCTCGGCGGCGCCGACGACACGACGGTCGCCGCCAAGCGCGTGTTCGGGATCGCCGACACGCTGCTCCTCGAGCGCCGCGCGAGCGAGCTGGCGGACGCCGGCGAGGTGCCGCTGGCGGCGCTGGACCTCGCGCTGTGGAACTGGAACCGCCCGCCGCGCCCCGGCTCCGCCGGCCAGCGCGACCGCGCGACGCTCGGCGCTCCGGACGTCGAGCCCGATGCGAGCGCCTACGCGCGCGTCGCCGCCGCGCTCGGGCTTTAGAACCGCTTTGCGACGCCGCTCGGCCGTCTCGCGCCGGCCCGCCGCCGCGCGTCGCACCCTCACACGCGGCCAAATCCCCGCTTTAGCGGGGGGAATGCACTGGACATCTGGTCGAGAGACAGATGTGTTTTTCCATGCATTTAGCGAAGTTTTTACCGTTCGCCCCGGGGCGAAGCTCTGTCGCCCCGCACCTCAGCGGACCGATAGCAGGGTCGCCTGGCGCGTACACGCTCGCCGGGCACAGTCGCCGGTGCAAGAGGAGCAAGGATGCGGAGCAGGGATCGAAGGGGCGAGAGCGCCGAAGAGGCGGCGCTGCGGCTCGTGCAGGACCACGCGGCCGAGCTGCTGCGCTTCGCGCGCCGCTTCTCGCATTGCGCCGACGACGCGCACGACGCCTACCAGCGCACGATCGAGATCCTCGTGCGGCGGATCCGCAGCGACCCGCCGGCGCAACTGCTCTCGTGGGTGCGCACGGTCCTGCGCCATGAGGCGCTGGCGCTGCGCACCGAGCGCGAGCAGCTCGTCGGCCGCGTCGAGATCGACCTCGACCGCCACGAGGACCGCCTGTCCGACGATCCCGCCGAGCGCGTCGTCGGCCAGGAGCGGCTGCGCCACACGGCAGAGGCGCTCGGGCGCCTGAAGCCGCAGGAGCTGACGGCGCTCGTACTGCGCGCCGAGGGCCTCAGCTACCGCGAGATCTGTGCCCGGACCTCGTGGTCGTACACGAGAGTCAACCGCACCGTCACCGAGGGCCGCCGCGCGCTGATCGAGCGGCTCGGCGCGATCGAGACCGGCGCCGAGTGCGACCGCTGGCTGCCGCTGCTGTCGGCGCTGGCCGACGGGGAGGCGAGCGCGTCCGAGCTCGCCGAGCTGCGCCCGCATCTGCGCGCATGCTCTGCGTGCCGCGCGACGCTGCGCGACTGCCACGCGATGCCGGCCCGCGTGGCCGCGCTCGTGCCGCCAGCGCTCGTTGTTGCGCCGCACGCCTCGCTGGTGGACCACGCCGGCGTCGCGCTGCACGCGCTCGCCGAGCGCGCGACGCTGCTGGCGGCGCGCGTGCAAGGCGCGTTCGAGGCGCTCCCCGGCACGAAGCTGGCCGCCGTCGTCGCGTCGACCGCAGCGCTCGCGGGCGGCGGCGTCGCGCTCGAGCAGGCGGCGCCCGGCCGGGCCGCCCTAGGGAGGGCGGACGTACCGGTGGCGCTGGCGGGACGCCACGCGCAGCTCGCGCCGATCGCCTTCCCGTCGCGCTCGGCGACTGCGGGTGCCTCACGCCGCGGTCGAGCGGCGGCGGACCCGCGCGGTGAGTTCGCGCCCCCGCGCACGGGACCGGCTGAGTTCGCGCCGCACGCCGGCCCGGCCGCGGAGTTCGCCGCCGTGCCGGCACCGGCCACCGCCGTCGTCGCCTCGTCTCCACGGCCCGCGCCGTCGTCACCGCCGAGATCGGGCTCGGTGCCCGAGTTCGCCGGGCCCTGACACCCTTCGTCAAACCGCAGCAGGAGGTCGCCCCGATGTCCAGCCCCCAAGCCACCCGCTTCCGCCGCCTCGCCCGCGCCGCGACGATCGTCGCGCTCGCCGCCGTCGCCGCCCTCTTCACCCGCCCACCGATCGCCTTCGCCGGCACCTACACCGTCCACACCTGCCAAACCCCCACCGGCACGTTCACAGGGGCGGGTGGTTGGAGCAGTTCCAGCAGCATCGCTCTCGCCGGCTACGACAGTGGTTCGATCGATCCGTGCGACTCACCGAACTCCGTTGCATCGCTCCAGTTCGGTGCAACAGGGTTCACGGTCAAGCCCGGCAGTTGGCTCAGTTGGGACTTCGATGCGCCGACCGGGACTGCAATCACTTCGTATGACATCGCACGGGCGTTCAACCTCGGATGGCCTGTGATCTCGAGAGTGGCTAACCGGTCATACCTGCTTCAGATTTGGCACGACGATGACCAAAACGCGGGGCTGCTCGACTTCAGGAAGCCAGTACAAGCAGGGCAAACGCTGGTCCAAGAGCTTCCATCGGATGTGACCGGCGACAGCGTCTCGTGGAGATCTCTGCACTTGGGACTTAGTTGCTGGGCCCTCGTCGGCAGCCTGGACTGCGGGCCGTTTCCGGCGCAGGTGACGATCTCGCGGGCGGCGATCGGGTTGACGGACGACGAGGCGCCGGAGGGGTTTGCGACCGGCGGGGCGCTGGCGGGAACGGATCCGGTGCGCGGTGTCGCGAGCCTTGCGGTGCACGCGACCGACAGCGGGGGAGGGGTGTACCGCGTGGCGCTCGCCGTCGACGGCGTCGAGGTCGCGCGCAGAGTCGTCGACGACGCGGGCGGGTCGTGCGCCGACGTCGAGCCGGCGAACGACGACCCGTACGAGTTCGGGACGTCGCAGCCGTGCCCGCTCGCCGTCGACGGCAGCGTGCAGCTCGACACCGCCACGCTGAGAGACGGGCAGCACAACGTGCATGCCACCGTCGAGGACGCCGGCGGCAACACGGCGGTCGTCTTTGACGGCAGCGTCGAGACGCACAACGCGCCGATCAACCTGGGCGCCCCGGCGCTGTCGGGCGACGCGAGCGCGGGCGGCCAGCTCACGGCTGCGCCCGGACAGTGGGACGGCGCGCCGACCGGCTACGACCAGCGCTGGCTGCGCTGCGACGCGGACGGAGCCGACTGCGGCCCCGTCGCCGGCGCGACCGGCGTCACATACCCGCTCGGCGACGCCGACGCCTACCACCGCATGCGGGTCGAGGTGACGGCCGCCAACGGCAGCGGCACGGCCGTCGCCCGCAGCGCGCCGAGCGCGCTGGTCGCCGACTCGGCCGGTCGAACCTCGCCGCCACCGCCACCGACGTCGGGCAGCGGTGGCGGGACGGGCGGCTCCGGCTCCGGCGGGACGGGCGGGGGCTCCGGCGCCGGCGGCGGCTCCGGCAGCACCCCCGATCCCGCCCCCGGCGGCATCCAGGGGATCTCGAACCCGCTCGGGCAGCAGCCGGGCCACGTCGCGAACGGGAGCGACGCGACCGCGCACGTGCGCCTCGACGTCTCGTTCCAGCGCGCCGGCGGCAGCACGGCCCGCTCGATCCGCATCCCGCACGGTCGCCGCGCCACGCTCGTCGGCCGTCTCACCGACGCGTCCGGCGCGGGGATCGGCGGCGCGCGCCTCGGCGCCGCGTGGCGCCTGCCCGGACACGGCTGGGTCGCGCGCCCCGGCGTCCGCACCGGCCCGGACGGGCGCTTCGTCTACGTGCTGGCCGCCGGCCCGAGCCGCGACGTGCGCTTTACGTACTTCCCGTACTCCGACAGCCACGGCGCGCAGCTGTCGAACGTCGCGCATGCCGACGTGCTCGCGCCGCTCTCGATCCGCGCCGACCCGCGGCACGTCAGCGGTTCGCGCGTCGTGCGGCTGAGCGGGCGCGTCGGCGGCGGCTCGATTCCGCGCGGCGGCCTGCTCGTGACGCTGGAGGGCTTTCAGCGTGGTTGGGGGTGGCGCGCGTTCCGCACCGTGCGGACCGACCGGCAGGGACGCTGGAGCACGCGCTACCGCTTCCGTCTCAGCCGTGGCCGCTTCGGCTTCCGCGCGCTCGTCCCGCACCAGGGCGACTTCCCGTACGCCACCAGCCGCTCGGGCGGCGTCTACGTCGTCGTCTCGTGAGCGGCTTCCGGCGGCGGCGCCGCGCTCAGCTCTCGGCGGGCTCGGGCGCGGCGCCCCGGCGCTGCAGGATCAGCGTGACCATCTCCGGCTCCATGCGCGCGACCTGCGCGATGCGCTCGGGCGACGCTCCGGCCGCTTGGGCGTCCACGACGCACTGCTCGAGCAGCGCCATCGCGCGCCGCACGGCCTCGAAGCCGGCCGCGTCCTGGCGCAGCTGCGGTCGCTCGCGGCCGGCGTAGTCGATCAGGCCCTCGGCGGCGCCGTAGAACTGCAGCGCCGCGTCCAGCAGCGCCTGCTCGACGGGTGTCCAGTCCGCCTCGCCGACATCGTCGCTCGCGCCGTTGCCGGCGGCGGTCTCGTCGCGGTTCTCGTCGCGCGTCACGCTCGTGCCTCCTGCGAATGAGAGATGCCGGCGAACCCCACCCGGGAACGCCGGCGTTCATCATCCTTGCAGGCGGCGGGTTACGACGCAAACGTCGTACGCCTGAAAGCGGGGCATTTGCGGCGGGTCAGGCGCGGCGCCCTGCAGGGAGCTGCTCGGCCTCGAGCTGCTCGGCGCGGGCGACGATCTGGGAGCAGGGTGCGTCGAGGCCCGAGACGAGGCGCAGTAGCGTGCGCGCCGTCGGGTTTCCCGCCCCGGCTTCGAGCTCCCAGATGCGGCGTTGCGGGACCCCCGTGCGGAGCGAGAGGGCCTCCTGCGTGAGCTGAAGCTCGTCTCGCCGTTCGCGCAGGGCGACGCCGAGCGCGCGGAGGAAGTTGGCTGTATCTGGCACCGCGCCACCCTCATCGGCGATCGGCAGATGCGCAACGTCGTTTACGTCGTTCATCGCGCCGGCCACGGTGGCGTGGCCGTGCTCCCTCGCGGTGCCGTCCACACCGGGTCGTAGAGTCCTGCTCGATCCGATCCCTCGCCCGTGCGGGAGCCACGATGTCCCTCTGCTTCATCGAGCCTCAGAACGCGATTCGCGTGATCGCCAACTCCATCGGTCGCGAGGCGCGGCGGCAATTGCTGGGCGAAGTCGTGCGCGCGTGGGTCGACGAGATCCCGGAGGCCGACCTCGTCTCGCACTACGCGAAGGCGGTCGCCGACCTCGACCAGGACGATCTCACGATGCTCGCCGCCTGGCACGCCTCGCTCGAGGTCGGCCATCCGATCGCAAACAAGGAGTTCCTGGTCAACGTCTTCCCGTCGCTCGGCGACAACCGCCGCGAGGCGCTCAAGATCGCCGCCGGCTTCCGCGGCGAGGAGGCGTTCGACGCGGGCGTCACGGAAGAGCAGTCGCTGGAGCTGGTGCTGCCGTACCTGTCCGAGGCCCGCTGCCGCGAGCTCGCGCGCGAGTGCGTCGAGCTGTACTGCTGGGACCGCCTCGGCTCCGAGAACTGACCGCGGCGTCACGCCGCGAGCGCCTGCTCGATCTCTCCGATCGCCTGGGCGTTGGAGCGAAACCACACGGCCTGCATGCCGAGCGCCCGCGCCGCGTCGCAGTTGACCTCCGTGTCGTCGACGAACAGCGTCGCCTCGGCGGCGACGCCGAGACGCTCGAGCGTCACCTCATAGATGCGCGGGTCAGGCTTGCGCACGCCCTCGAAGCCGGAGTCGACGACCAGCTCGAACAGCTCGTCGATCGGCAGCATCGAGCGCCAGAGCGGCTCCCACTCGCGCACGTTGTTCGTCAGGATCGCCATCCGGTAGCCGCGCCCGTGCAGCTCGCGCATGAACGCGAACAGCTCCTCGTTCGGGTGCAGGTGCTCGAAGAACGCCTCGCCGAAGCGCGCGAGGTCGACGTCGCGGCCCAGCTCCGCGCGGAGCGCGTCGCCGAGCTGCGCGACGAAGCGCGCCTCCGTCAGTCTGCCCGTCTCCAGCTCGAACAGCGGGTTCGCGCCGCCGTTGTCGGCGGCCGCGCGTGCGAGCGCCGCGCCGAACGCCTCGAGCGGGATGCCGCGGCGCTCCTGCAGGCCGAGGAACGCGTCGAGCAGCGGCGTCGTGAGGACGCCGCCGAAGTCGCTGACGATCGCTTCGACCCGGCTCATGCGCGCCGCAGCACGTCGTAGCGGCCGACGCCCTCGAACCCGTCCATGCGCCAGGTGAAGAAGGCGCAGTCGAGCCGCAGGCGCCCGAGGTCGAGCGTCGTCCCGCAGACCGCCTCGCCGGCCGCGCGGTGCACGAAGGAACGGTCGTCCTGCTCGTCCCACAGCTCGAGGCTCGCGCGGCGCTGGCGGCCGGCCTCGTCGAGCGTCGTGGACAGCCGCGGGTCCGCGACCGCCGTGACGTGTCCTTCGCGGATCAGGCAGGCGGTGACGGCCTCGTCGGCATGGCTGGCCGCGTCGTCCGGGCGCACGCTCGCGAGCGCGACGCCCGAGCCGTCGTCGAACCAAGCTGCGACGGTGCGCGCGAGCGCGATCCGCTCCCAGTCGGGCGCGCCCCACTGGTGGCCGCGCTGGCCGAGGCACTGGACCCGCGTGCGCTCCTCGCCGCAGCGGACCGTCCCCGTGACGGTGCACAGCTGCTCGTAGCCCTGCAGGCCGGCGGCGCTCGCCGCGACCGCGCCGGACCCGAGCTCCGCCGGCTCCCCGAGCGCCTGGAAGCGCAGCTCGAAGCCGCCGTCGTCGCCGTCGTAGGCGACCGTCCACGCCTCCAGCGGCCGCTCGACCGTCGCGCGCACGTCGCCGACCTCGAGCGCGGTCCAGTCGGCCCCGGGCAGCTCGACCGCGCCGATCGCATCGACTGCGACCAGATCGCCGCCGCGGAACAGCAGGCCGAGCGCGCTCGCGCGCAGCGGCTCGCCCGGCACGAGCCCGAGCCGCGCGCTGCCGTAGATGCCGTGCGACGGATCGCCGAACGCGAACGTGACGGCGTCACCGAAGCCGGCGGCGCCGGGCTCGCCGGCCCGCGCCGCCTCGTGCTCTGGGCCGATCATCGCGGCAGGATGGGCGGGTCGATCTCGCGGGCGGTCGCGTCCACGTCGTAATCCTGTCGCGTTCGCGCGCGCGATGCCGCGCCGGCGGCGCCGCCGAGTCCGGCGAACAGCCGGCCGCCCGCACGCCGCAGGATGCCGCGGCGCACGGTCGCGCGCGAGGGCGGCAGCAGCAGCAGCGCGCCGAGCGCGTCGGTGATGAAGCCCGGCACGAGCATCAGCGCCCCGCCGACGATCACGAGCGCGCCGTCGACCGTCTCGCGCGCCGGCGCCCGTCCGCTCGCCAGCGTGTCGCGGAAGCGGCGCCAGACGCTGCGTCCCTGCGACCGCAGCAGCGCCGCACCGATCAGCGAGCTGAGCAGCAGCAGGCAGACGGTCCACAGCACGCCGATCGCCTCACCGACCTGGACGATCACGTACAGCTCGGCGAGCGGCACGACGATCAGCAGCAGGATCAGCAGCGCAAGCATCGCCTCACAGGCTACTCGCGCCGAGCGCGGGCCGACGGGGCTTGCCGCTATACGAGGACGGGTGCGGAGCGCTCGATCCGCACGCCGGGCACGCGGTCGAGGCCGACCAGCTCCAGCAGCGCGAAGATCGGCGGCTGCGGATCGTGCAGCGAGAGCGTGAGGCCCTGCACGCGCAGGCGCCGGGCGAGCGTGACGAAGTCGAGCATCAGCGAGACGTCCGCCCACGTCAGCTCGCCGAGGTCGACGGCGATGTCGGTGCTCGCCTTCATCGCGCGGACGAGCGCCTGCCGGCGGCGTGACTGCGTGGACCGGTCCTCGTCGCCGGAGCAGCGCAGCGTGGGCGGATGTGGCGCGTACTCGACGATGCCGGCGAACCTAACCAACGTGTCCGGTGACGCGCAAGCCAAGATGAAGCAACTCTCACGCTAGACTCACGCCCATGCCGACGCTGGAAGACGTCAACGACGCGCTGTCGAACGTGATCGACCCGGAGCTGGGGCTCGACTTCGTCGAGCTGGGCCTCGTCTACGACGTCGAGATCGACGGCGGCAAGGTCGACGTCACCTTCACCCTCACGACCCCTGCCTGCCCGATCGGCCCGCAGGTGACGGAGCAGATGATCGAGTTCGTGGGCGAGCTCGAGGACGTCACCGAGGTCAACCCGAAGATGGTCTTCTCGCCGCCGTGGTCGCCCGACCGCATGAGCGAGGACGCGAAGTTCGCGCTCGGCTTCTGAGCGCCGCTCGCTAGGAGGGGGTGCCGCCGTTGTGCGCCGGCGGCCTGTTGCGGGCGCGCTTGCGCATCGACGCCGCCGGGCCGTCGGCGCGAACCGAGGGACCGCTCGGCAGCAGCTGCGGCCCGTCGTCGGCGCCTGCCGTGCTCCTCGCCGCGGCTGGGGTGCGCGCCGCCTTCGCCGGCCGCGTCGCCGGGCGTCTGCGGCGGACGGGTCTGGCGGCGGGGGCATGCGCGCCGTCCGCGGCCGCGCGCGCTCCGGCGGCGCGCGCCTCCTTCGCTCTGGCCGCGACTCTGAGCTGCGCGAGGCCGTCCTCGATCCCGTCGGCGATCGTCTCGATGTCGGGCAGCGCGTCGTAGTCGCCGAGCAGCCCGAAGTCCATCGCGCCGTTGTAGGACATGATCGCGATCGCGAGCGAGTGGCTCTTGGGCAGGAACGCAAGCGGGAAGAAGTTGAGCATCCGCCGGCCGAGCATGTAGATCGGGAACTGCGGGCCGGGCACGTTCGTGACGATCAGGTTGAACAGCCGCGTCGAGAACTGCAGGCGCGACGCCTGCGCCAGGATCGTCGGCGGCGCCATCTGTTGGACGTCGGCGATCACTCTCGCCCCGAGCGCCTGCTTGGACTCCTTGAGCCCGTCCATCTGCTGCTTGACGAAGCGCAGGCGCGCGACCGGGTCGCGGATGTAGACGGGCAGCGGCCCGCGCATCAGCACGATCTGGTTGCCGAGCGCGCGGCCCTGGTCCTTCGGGCGGATCGAGACGGGCACGAGCGCGCGCAGCTCGAGCCCCTCCGTGCGCACCCCGCGCGAGCGCAGCCAGCGCGCGAGCGCGCCGGAGACGACCGTCAGCACGACGTCGTTGACGGTGCCGCCGAGCACGCCCTTGACGTAGCGGAAGTCGTCGAGCCGGTTGCGCACGACGGCGTAGCGGCGGTGCGGGCCGATCGGGACGTTGAGCGGCGTCTCGGGCGCCGGGTTCAGGCCGGCCCACAGCACCTCGCCGATGCCCTCGGCGGCGTCGCGCAGCGCGTCGACCGCGGCGGCCGGGTTCGTCGCCGCGACGATCGTTCTCTCGGCGACGCTGAGCGTCGTCTTCGCGAAGCCGGCGATGCCGGCCGCGAGCAGCTCCGCGCTCGTCGGCTCGGGGCGCGGCTGCCACGGCTCCTGCTCGGGCTGGGGCGGCGGGGAGGGCGCGAGGTCGAACAGCACGGTCGCCAGGTCGACGCCCGAGACGCCGTCGACGAGCGCGTGGTGCGTCTTGAAGATCAGCGCGTAGCGGTTGTCCTCGAGCCCCTCGACGAACCAGCACTCCCACAGCGGCTTGGAGCGGTCGAGCTGCTGGGAGGCGATCCGCGCGGCGAGGCGGTGCAGCTGCTGCTCGGTGCCGGGCGCCGGCAGGGCGCTGTGGCGCACGTGGTACTCGATGTTGAAGCTCGCGTCGTCGATCCACAGCGGCCGGCCCGTCTCGAACGGCGGGTAGGCGAGCTTCTGGCGATAGCGCGGGACGAGGTGCAGGCGCGAGCGGATGTGCTCGGCGACCTCGACGAACGGCGGCGGCGGCCCCTCGAACAGCGTGACCGCGCCGATGTGCATGTGGGAGTCGGCGTCCTCCTGGTGGAGGAACGAGGCGTCCACGGCGGTCAGTCGATCGAGGTGCTCTTGCGCCATGGCGCGTCTCCCGTTGTCAGTGCTCGTGCTCTCGCTTCAAGCGTATATCCCCACATGCGCCATGCAAGTCACGCTTCCTGCCTGGCGATGCCATGCTTGCGGCCGTGTCGGTCCGCGTGCTCGTCGTCGCCCTGGTGCTGCAGCTGCTGCTCGCGGGTGCCTTCGCGGTCTGGGCGGCGAGCGGATTCCCGCTGCCCTGAGCGCTCGCTAGAAGAACCCGATCCGCTTCGGCGGCCAGTACGTGGCGATCGTGGTGCCGATCAACCAGCCCTTCGGCACCGGCCCCCAGAAGCGGCTGTCGTCGGACTGGCCGCGGTTGTCGCCCATCATGAAGAAGCTGCCGTCCGGCACGGTGATCGTGCCGGAGAAGGTGCAGCCCTGGCCGCTCCCGCACGGGTTCGTGAACGCGTCGGGCTCGAGTCTGCCGTTGCGGTACACGTGCCCGTCGCGTATCTGGATGCGGTCGCCGCCGACGCCGACGACGCGCTTGATGAACGTCTGGTCCGACCGCTGCGGCGTCGGCGTCGAGCACGCCTGGCTGCTGCCGAGCCCCTGCGTGGGGTTCCCGCAGACCGGCCCGCTCTGATTGTCGGCCCCCTTGGGCGGGTGGAAGACGACGATGTCGCCCACCGACGGGTCGCCGAAGCGCATGCCGATGCGGTTCACGAGCACGCGCTGGCCGATGTCGAGCGTCGGCTCCATCGACCCGCTCGGGATGCGGTAGGTCTTGACGAGCAGGAGCTGCACGACGAACGCGATCAGCAGCGCGGCGACGACGATCGTGACGATCTCGACGATCGGGTTGCGCTTCTTCTGCGCGTTGCGGGTGTCGGCGGATCTGGCCACAGGCTGGGACGGTAGACGGTTCGGCTGACGGGCGCGACCGTTCCCTTCCGGCCCGGCCACCCGCGCGCGCCTACACTGTGGCGAGCATGGATAACGCCCCGATCAAGCTGCTGCTGGCCAAGCCGCGCGGCTACTGCGCCGGCGTCGACCGCGCGGTGCAGACGGTCGAGCGCGCGCTCGACCTGCACGGGGCGCCGGTGTACGTGCGCAAGGAGATCGTCCACAACAAGCACGTCGTCGAGCAGCTGCGAGCGCGCGGGGCGATCTTCGTCGACCAGGAGACGGAGGTGCCAGAGGGCTCGACCGTCGTCTTCTCCGCCCACGGCGTCGCGCCGAGCGTGCACGCCAACGCCGCGGAGCGCGGCCTGCAGACGATCGACGCGACCTGCCCGCTCGTCACGAAGGTCCACGTCGAGGCGAAGAGATTCGCCGCCGAGGGCTACACGATCGTGCTCGTCGGCCATGCCGGCCACGAGGAGGTCGAGGGCACGATGGGCGAGGCGCCCGAGCACATCGTGCTGATCGAGACCGAGGCGGACGTCGACCGCCTCGAGGTCGCCGACCCCGAGCGCGTCGCCTACATCTCGCAGACGACGCTGTCGGTCGACGAGACGCGCGCGATCATCCTCAAGCTGCGCGAGAAGTTCCCCGCGATCGTCGGTCCGCGCACGGACGACATCTGTTACGCCACGACGAACCGCCAGGCGGCCGTCAAGCAGCTCGCGCAGGCGTGCGACCTCGTGCTCGTGATCGGCTCGCAGAACTCGTCGAACTCGAACCGGCTCGTCGACGTCACGCGCGAGCTGGGCACCGACGCCTACCTGATCGACCACGAGGGCCAGGTGCAGGAGGCGTGGCTCGAAGGCCGCAGCGTGGTCGGCATCACGAGCGGTGCGAGCGCCCCCGAGGAGCTGGTGCAGCGCCTCGTCGAGTTCTTCCGCGCGCGCGGCACGGAGGTCGTCGAGGAGCTGGAAGTGATCCAGGAGGACGTCCGCTTCATGCTGCCGAAGACGATCCGCCAGGCTCTGGCTGCCGCGTCCTGAGCACGCTCGTCGTCTCCGACCTCCACCTCGGCTCGCGCGCGCGGGCCGATCTGCTGCGCAGCCCGGCGCTGCGTGAGCCGCTGATCGCGGCGCTGCGCGACGGCGTGCGACGGCTCGTGCTGCTCGGCGATGCGCTCGAGCTGCGCCAGGGGCCGCTGCGCGAGGCGCTGGCGGCGGCGCGGCCGTTCTTCGCCGAGGCCGGCGCGGCGCTCGGCGCCGACGGGGAGATCGTGCTCGCGCCCGGCAATCACGACCATGCGCTCGTCGCGCCGTGGCTCGAGCGTCGCCACCGCGACGGCGTCCCGCCGCCGCTCGGCCTCGCCGAGACGGCGACGTGGGTGGAGACCGACGCGGTCGCCGCGCTCGCCGAGGCGGCGGCGCCGGCGCGGCTGACGCTCGCCTACCCGGGCGTGTGGCTGCGCGACGACGTCTACGCGCTGCACGGCCACTACCTCGATCGCCACATCACCGTCCCGACGCTGGAGCGGCTGAGCGCCGGGGCGATGGGCCGCATCGTCGGGCCGCTGCCGCCGGATGCCGCCGGGCCGGACGACTACGAGCGCGCGCTCGCGCCGATATACGCCTGGTCGACCACGATCGCCCAGCACGCCGAGGAGGGTGCGATGGGGACGTTCGGCGTCTCCGTGCGCGCGTGGCGGATGCTGTCCGGCAACGGTCACCGCCCATTGCGCCGCCGCGCGCTGGTCGCGCTCTTCCCGCTCGCGGTCGCGGCGGTCAACCGCGGCGGGCTGGGGCCGGTCCGCGCCGACATCTCCGGCGCGGAGCTGGGACGGGCGGGCGCGCGCGCCATGGCCGAGGCGGTCGACCGGCTGGGGATCGGCGCAGCGGGTGCGCGGCACGTGCTGTTCGGGCACACGCACCGCGCCGGCCCGCGCCCAGCCGACCCGCCGGCCGAGTGGACGACGCCCGCCGGCGTGCGCCTGCACAACAGCGGCTGCTGGGTCTACGAGCGGCAGTTCCTGTCCGCGACGCCGTACGAGAGCCCGTACTGGCCCGGCACCGCGATCCGCGTGGAGGAGACCGGCCCCCCGGTCGCGCTGCGCGTGCTCGATGGCATCGGCGCCGCCGAGCTCAACGCCGCGCTCTCGTGAGCGCTACGCGAGGCCCGGTGTGAAGCAGACGGCGTAGCAGTACACGTCCTCGCCGACCTGCAGGTCGAGCACGCCGGCCGTGTGGCGCTCGTGCTCGATCAGCGGGTAGGCGCCGGGGTGCGCGACCTCGATCTCGCGGCCGTTGGCCTTCACGACGCCCTCGCCCGACAGCACCGCCCACACGCCGCCGGCCTCGTAGGGGCCGCTGTACGGTCCCGGCTGGTCCTCCGTCTGCGCCTGCAGCAGCACGCCCTCGGCGTCCTCCGGGCGCACCGGCGCCACCAGCTCGCGCTCGACGCCGAGCAGCGCCTGGATCGCGCGCTCGACCTCGGCGTAGCCGCCCTCGCCGACGTGGAAGTCGGCGAGCTGCTGCTCGCCGTCCCACAGGTAGCGGCTCGGCCAGCCCTGGATGCCGTAGAGGTCCCAGCTCTCCAGCTCGGCGTCGATCAGCACCGGGTACTCGATCCCCAGCCGGGCGACGGCCGCGCGCACCGCGTCGGGATCGCGCGAGGGCTCGAAGCCGGGGCTGTGGATCCCCACGACGCGCAGGCCGTCGGCTGCGTAGCGCTCGTGCCAGGCCTTCAGGTACGGCAGCGTGCGCAGCGAGTTGACGCGGCAGAAGTCCCAGAACTCGACGAGCACCGGGCGGCCGCGCTGCTGGTCCATCCGCAGCGTCGCGACGTTGACCCACTCGGCTTGGCGCGGGAACGGCGGCGCGAGCACGTCGAAGTCGGCGGGGGGGCGCATCGCCCGGCAAGGGTAGCCTTCGGCCGATGCTCGTGCTCGCTCACTTCGGCCACTGGTACGTGTCGATGATCTACGCCGCGCCGGCGCTCTTGCTGGGCGGCGGGCTGGGCGTCAGCGCATGGCGGGAGCGCCGTCGGAGAGCGCGCGGAGATCGCCCGCGAGCCCCTCGGGCGTGAGCTGGTCGGTCAGGTAGCCGACGCGCTGGCGGCCCGCCCCGTCGTCGATCACGGTGGAGGCGGTGTGCTCGGACCCGGCGCTCTGCGGCTGGATCCCGTACGCGCGCCACACCGGCGCCAGCTGTGCGCGCGTGCCGGTGAGGTAGCGCATGCGCCGCGCCATGTGCTGCTCGGCGAGGAAGCGGCTGACGTTCGCCGGCGTGTCGCCGGCCGGGTCGACGCTGATCGCGAGCACCGGCACGTCGTGCCCGAGCTGGTCGAGCGCGCCGCGGATCTGCTGCGCGGTGAGCGGGCAGGTGTCCTTGCAGGTCGAGTACATGAACGTGAGGACGACGATCCGTCCGCGGTACTCGCGCATCGTCGCGAGCCTGCCGTGCTGGTCGTGCAGGCGGAAGTCGATCGCGCGCGCCTGCGGCGGGCGCACGGCGCCGTGCAGTCCCGTCGGGTCGGCGGCGCCGGCGGCCGCGCCGTTGTCGCCGCTGCCGCCGAGCAGCACGACGCCGGCGAGCGCTGCGAGCGCGCAGACGGCGACGACGACGAGCGTGAGGCGCAAGCGGGCGGGCACAGCCCGTCAAGGGTACGGACCCGACGGCGGGACCCGCCTCCGCCGGCCACGTCGGCCGGCTCCGGCACCCGCTACGCCTCGACCAGCCCGCGCCGGATCGCGTAGCGCACGAGCTCGACGCGGTCGCGCATCCCGAGCTTGCGCAGCACGTTGGCACGGTGCGACTCGACCGTCTTCTCGGAGACGTAGAGCGTCTGCGCGATCTGCGCGTTCGTGTGCGCCTCGGCGATCAGCTTGACGATCTGCTGCTCGCGCGCGGTGAGTGGCTCGTCGGGCCCGCGCGCGCCCTCCTCCATCCAGCGGCGGATCAGCGTGCGCTCGGCCGCGTTGGTGAGGAACGGCTCGCCGCGCGCGATCGCGCGCAGCGCGGCGACGAGCACCTGGTCGGCCTCGCGCTTGAGCACGTAGCCGGCGGCGCCGGCCTTGAGCGCCTCGAACAGGTAGCGCTCGTCGTCGTGCATCGAGACGATCAGCACGTGCGTCCCCGGCAGGTGCGCGCGGATCTCGCGCGTCGCCTGCAGGCCGGTCATGCGCGGCATGCCGACGTCGAGCACGCACAGGTCCGGCCGCGTCTTGCGCGCCAGCTCGAACGCCTCGACGCCGTCGGCGGCCTCCGCCACGACCTCCATGCCGGGCTGGCGCTCAAGCAGCAGCCGGATACCGCTGCGGACGATCCCGTGGTCGTCGGCGATGAGCGTGCGCATGCTGGTGGGGGCGAGGTACTTGATCGGATCTAGATGGTTGATTCCACGAGATTCGTGGATGCGAGGGGCATGATGGGTGGATGCTGGGGGACGCACGGTGCCGAAGCCATTGCTGGCGGCATTGGCGAGGCACCGGGTGGCGCCCAGCGCCGCCCAGCGTGGCCCTCGAGCCGCGAGATCGTGGAATCAACCATCTAAATCGTCAGTTCGACGCGCGTGCCGCTGCCGTCGCCGGACCACACGGACAGATGTCCTCCCGCCAGCAGTGCCCGCTCGCGCATGCCGCCGAGGCCGCTGCCGCCGACGCGCGGCTCGCGGAAGCCGCGCCCGTCGTCGGAGATGCGCAGCACGGTGCGCCCGACGAACGACAGCTCGACCTTCACCCGCTGGGCGGAGGCGTGACGCGCGATGTTCGACAGCCCCTCCTGCGTGACGCGGTAGATCGCGAGCTGCTGCTCCTGCGAGAGGCGCGTCGGCGCGCCCTGCGGGTGAAACGTCGCGCGGATGCCCGTCTGCTCGCTGAAGTCGCGCACCTGCGTGTGCAGCGCCGGCATCAGGCCGTGGTCGTCGAGCACGGCGGGGCGCAGGCGCCGCGAGAGGCGCAGCAGCTCCTCCATCGCCTGCGCGGCGAGGCGCTTGGTGTCGCGCAGCTCCTCCTGGAGCGCCGGCGGCGACTCCTGGATCGTCGCCTCGAGCCGCAGCAGGATCGCCGTCAGTGCCTGGTTGACCTCGTCGTGGAGGTCCTGCGCGAGCCGCTGTCGCTCCTGCTCCTGTGCGCGGATCGCCGCCGCCCCGGCCGCGCGGCGCTCAGCCTCCAGGCGCGTGCGGAGCTGGTCGACGGCCTCCCGCTGGTGTGCAAGCTCGGCGATATGGCGGCGCAGCAGCAGGCGCGCAAGCGGCGAATGTCTACTCATCTTCGGCGAATCCGGTCCCGCTCACGCCATCGGCGCGCGGGCGCCCGGGCCCCATCGGGTCTTCACCCCATATCGGCGGGCGGCTGCGTTTCCACGACTTCGCGCACGCGCGATCGGACACGCTATCCTTTCTGAAGTCACGAAAGCCGACCCCCTTTGAGGAGTTTTCCCGAATGAGCCCGTCCGGCGCGGAGCTGCTCCGCCAAGTCAAGAGCCAGATCGAAGAGGTCGACCCCGCGGTCGTCGCTGAGCATCTCGGGAACGGCGTGGTCGTCGTCGACGTGCGCGAGACGGAGGAGTTCGCGGTCGGTCACATCCCCGGCGCCAAGCACGTGCCGCGCTCATACCTCGAGACGCGCATCGAGGGGATCGTGCCGGACCGCGACGCGAGAGTCGTCCTCTACTGCGCCTCCGGCAACCGCTCCGCCTACGGCGCGCGCACGCTCGTGCAGGATCTCGGCTACACGAACGTCGCGTCGATGACGGGCGGGATCGCGCTGTGGAAGGACCGCGGCTACCAGGTCGAGGTCCCGCGCACGCTCACGGCCGAGCAGCGCGACCGCTACTCGCGCCACCTGCTGATGCAGGAGGTCGGCGTCGAGGGCCAGCTCAAGCTGCTCGACGCGAGAGTGCTGCTGCTCGGCGCCGGCGGGCTCGGGGCGCCGACCGCGCTCTACCTCGCGGCGGCCGGCATCGGCACGCTCGGGATCGTCGACAACGACGTCGTCGACCTCTCGAACCTGCAGCGCCAGGTGATCCACACGCAGGAGCGCGTCGGCACGCCCAAGGTCGACTCGGCCGAGGAGACGATCGCGCACCTCAACTCCGACGTGAAGGTCGTCAAGTACCCGGTCCGCATCGACGCCTCCAACATCATGGAGATCATCGAGGGCTACGACGTGATCGTCGACGGGCTCGACAACTTCCCGACGCGCTACCTGCTCAACGACGCGTCCGTGCGGCTGAAGATCCCGGTCGTCTCGGCCTCGATCCTCGGCTTCGACGGCCAGCTGTCGGTCTTCGCGCCCTACGAGGGCCCGTGCTACCGCTGCCTCTACCCGACGCCGCCGCCGGCCGAGCTGGCGCCGTCCTGCGGCGCGAACGGCGTGCTCGGCGTGCTGCCGGGGACGATGGGCCTGCTGCAGGCGACCGAGGTCGTCAAGCTGATCCTCGGCGAGGGCGAGCCGCTGATCGGGCGCCTGCTGCTGTACGAGGCGCTCGGCGCGACGTTCACGGAGCTGAAGGTCCGCCGCGACCCGGACTGCCCGATCTGCTCGCGCGAGCCGGATTCGATCACCGACGAGGAGATGGGCGTCTTCCCCGACTACGAGGCGTTCTGCGCCGCAGCCGGGTAGGGTCCGCTCCCACTATGGCTACCGTGAAGATCCCACCGGTCCTGCGCGCCTCCGTCGGCGGCGAGAAGCAGGTCAGCGCCGATGGCGCGAACGTCGGCGAGGTGCTCAACGCGCTCGCGTCCGCGCACCCGGACACGCAGTCCCAGCTGTTCTCGGCCGAGGGCGAGCTGAACCGCTACGTCAACGTCTACCTCAACGACGAGGACGTGCGCGTGCTCGACGGGCTCGAGACGGCGGTCGGCGAGACGGACACGCTCGTCATCTTGCCGGCGATGGCCGGCGGCTGATCCACCCGCAGCACCCCGCTACACTTCCTGAAGTTATGGACGGGGAGCGCCTCCAGAATCGCCCCTGCGGCGGTCGCTACGGCGACATCGTGCAGGCGATCGGCAACACGCCGCTCGTCGAGCTCAAGCGGCTGTCGCCGAAGCCGGGCGTGCGCATCTGGGCCAAGCTCGAGTCGCGCAACCCGACGGGGTCGGTCAAGGACCGCGTCGCGCGCTCGCTGATCGAGGATGCCGAGGCGAGAGGCGCGATCAGACCCGGCCAGACGATCCTCGAGCCGACGTCCGGCAACACCGGCATCTCGCTCGCGATGATCTGCAAGCGCAAGGGCTACCCGCTCAAGGTCGTGATGCCGGACAACGTCACGCAGGAGCGCACGCAGCTGCTGAAGATGTACGGCGCCGAGATCGTCTACTCGCCCGGCAACAAGGGCTCCAACGGCGCCGTCGAGATGGCGCTCGAGCTGGCCGCCGCCGACTCCTCGTACTACATGCCCTACCAGTACGGGAACATGGCGAACCCGCTGGCGCACTACAACGGCACGGCGCTGGAGATCCTCGAGGAGCTGGACGAGATCTCCGCCTTCGTCGCCGGCCTCGGCACCGGCGGCACGCTGATGGGCAACGGCAGACGCTTCAAGGAGGAGCTCGGCGACGCCTGCAAGATCGTCGCGGCCGAGCCGATGCAGGGCGAGCCGGTCCAGGGCCTGCGCTCGCTCGACGACGGCTTCATCCCGCCGATCATCGACCTGTCGCTGTTGGACCGCAAGATCTTCGTCACCAACCGCGACGCGATCCTGTGGACGCGCAAGCTGCTCGACGAGGAGGGCCTGTTCGCGGGCGTCTCGACGGGCGCGATCGCACGTGTGGCGGTGCGCATCGCGGGCGAGCTGGACGAGGGCAACGTCGTCTTCATCGTCGCCGACGACGGTTGGAAGTACCTGTCGAGTGGGATCTACACGCTGCCGGTCGACGAGGTGGAGAACCTCGACTCGACCGTGTGGTGGTGATCCGGTTACCAGCCGTTCGCGCACTCTCTGTTGGCCGCTACCATCGGCTCACCCATCTTTCGAGCAAAGGAGCAGCGCCATGTTCTCCCAAGTAGGACCGATGGAGATCGTTCTCGTCCTCGTGATCGCCCTGCTGGTACTCGGGCCCAAGCGCCTCCCGGAGGCCGGCCGCTCGATCGGCAAGGGGATCCGCGAGTTCAAGGACTCGGTCTCCGGCATCGACGGGGACGACAAGCCGCAGGACCTTCCGGCCGCCGCGCGCGAGCGCGAGACGGTCTAGCCGTTCCCGCCTGATGCGCATCGGACGCGAGCTGTACGAGCAGATCGTCGAGCACGCTCGCGCCGAGGCGCCGAACGAGTGCTGTGGCGTCGTCGCCACGAACGGTGACGGCAGCGCCCAGCAGGTCTTTCCCGCGACGAACAAGCACGCCAGCCCCCTCCGCTTCGAGATCGAGGGTCTGGACCTGCTGCGCATCAACAACGCGGTCGACGAGGCGGGCTTGGAGATCGGCGCGATCTACCACTCGCACACGCGCACCCCGCCCGAGCCTTCGCAGACCGACGTCAACGGCGCCGCCCAGTGGCCCGGTGCGCTGTGGGTGATCGTGGGCCTCGCCGCCGACGACGGCGAGGCGGACGTGCGCACGTGGGCGATCGAGGACGGCCGCGTCGCGCAGGTTGAGCTGATCGTCGAGTAGCGATGGCCGGCCCGCTCCTCTGCCCGACGTGCGGCGAGGCCTTCGGAGACGAGGAGCGCTTCTGCCCGCACTGTCACGTCCCGCTCGTGCGGGCCGACGCGGCGCCGGTGCCGGCGAGCGCGCGCCGCGAGCGGGCGCGCAAGATCAAGCCCCAGTACGCCGAGGGCGAGCTGGTGCGCGTCGCGCGGGCCCAGCACCAAGCCGAGGCAGAGCTGATCCAGGGGCTGCTGCTGGAAGAGGGGATCCCCAGCATGACCAAGCGCAGCGGCGGCTTCGACGTGCCGGACTTCCTCGCCGCCGGGCCGCGTGACGTGCTCGTGCCGAGCTCGGGCGCGGAGGCGGCGCGCGACGCGCTGCAGCCCGGCCGCTCGCAGCTGGCCTCAGGCGGAGGCGATGCGGGCGAGGTGTGAGCGCCAGGCGCCCTCGGTGTGCACGAGCGAGCGGCCGGAGAAGGCCTCGCGCAGCGCCTGCTCGGGACCTGCCGGGTCGAGGTAGCAGGCGAGCCGCATCGCGGCCTCCGGGCCCTCCTCGCGCGCGAGCAGGTCGATCAGCGTCGGGCCGAGCAGTGCCGCGCGGGGCGCTCGCCTTCGCGCAGCCGCCGCGCGATCGCCGGACGCGCGTGCTCGACCTGGCCGGCGAAGTAGCGCGCGGTGCCTTCCACGAGCCACGCCCAGCGCAGCCGCTGGAGCAGCCGCGGCGGGGTGGAGGGCGGCGGCAGGCGGCGGTTGTTGAGGCCGACGACGAGGCGCGCGTAGAGCACGTCGGGCGCGCGCTCGAGCATCTCGCGCGAGCCGTCCACGGCGGAGGCGCGTGCGCGCAGCGCGCGCGGCGCGAGCACGTGGATCGTCTGCGCGCCGGTCGTCGAGCCGACGACGTAGCGGCGCGCGGCGGGCGCGGTCAGCAGCCGCTCGACGAGCACGAGCGGGTGCGCGAGGTCGAGCAGCGGGGCGGAGCGGTGGAAGACGACCGTGACGTCGGCGGTCGTTCTCGGGAAGACGATCTCGAGCCGGGCGCGCGTCGTCTCGAGCGAGTCGAGCGCGCGCGCGACATCGTCCGTGTCAGCGGACTCGTGGCGCGCGCGGAACGACTGCGTGACGGTCTCGACCCAGGCCATACGCCTCGGGCCGAGCGGCCCGCGCTCGTCTAGACGAGCGCGGGGGTCCTGCCGGCGACGATCGCCGCGATTTCCTCACGGGCACGATCGAACTCGTCGTCGGACAGCACCGGGGTGCCCTCGAACGGGAGGTCGCGCGTGATCTCGAGCCAGGAGCGACAGCCACCGAACTCGTCGCGCACCTTCACTGTGACGGGGCGCGGGATGCGGTAGGTGCGCAGCAGCACGACGTGCAGCGGATGACGGCGCTTCCAAGCGAGGCGCTTTTCGGCGTAGTCGGTCGTCCACACGTAGAACGGCGACAGCGCGTCGACCGCACGGCGGTCCGTGATCGTCCAGTGGTCGGCGACCTCGGCCCACGCGCGGATCCGCACGCGGTCCGGCTGAGGGATGTCGCCGTCGCGCGTGAGCGCATGCATCGGCGGGTCGCCCTCGGGCCAGACACCCTCCTCGAGCGCGCGCAGCAGCTCGGGCTGATGCGACTCGCGCACGAGGTCTTCGCGCTGGTGATCGAACGTCGGGTACAGGAAGAAGCGCTCGTGCTCGAGCGCGAAATGCTTGTCAGGCTCGCGAATGCCGCCTTTGCGCAACGTGACCAACTGCTCGCCTTCGGCGAGCGCACGTACGGTGACGGCCCATTCTTTGAAAGCAATCGGCATTGGATTCCGGACGGGAGAAGGAGCGTATTAACCGTGTGCCCGCGGGAATGCAACCAGCCCGCGCACGGGAACGCCATTCTAGGCGAAACCCTAGGATTTCCATAATTTCCCTGCTATTAGCGGCTTTCGCCGCGATCTGAGCGACCGGTTCCGCTAGCCTTGCGCGCCGCCTCCGGGCGTCTCGATCCGCAGCCGCTGGCCCGGCGCCAGCGTCCCGCGCGCCTTCGGCGCCAGCGGCTCGCCGTCGAGCAGGTTGCGGCCGCGGGCGCCGGGCTCGCCGCCGTCCGCGCCGGGCGGCGCATGGCGGCGGCGCTCGGTCAGCAGCGAGTACGTCATCGGCGCGAGCGCCTCCAGCTCGCGCACGACGCCGTCGCCGCCGCGGAAGCGTCCTGCGCCGCCCGATCCGCGCCGCAGCGCGTACTCCGTCACCCGCAGCGGGAACTCCAGCTCGAGCGCCTCGACGGGCGTGTTGAGCGTGTTGCTCATCGCGACGTGCACGCCGCTGGGACCGTCGGCCCCGGGGCAGGCGCCCTGCCCGCCGCCGAGCGTCTCGTAGTAGGTGAAGCGCTCGTCGCCGAGCGTGAGGTTGTTCATCGTGCCCTGTCCGAGCGCGCGCCCGAAGGCCGCGAGCACGAGGTCGGCCACGCGCGAGGAGGTCTCGACGTTGCCGGCCACGACGGCCGCGGGCGGGCGGGCGTTGAGCAGCGTGCCCGCGGGGGCGCGCACGTCGATCGGCCGGTACGTGCCGGCGCTCGGGGGGATGTCGGGGTCGGTCAGCACGCGCATGGCGAAGTAGCAGGCGGAGCGTGTCACGGCCAGGGGGCAGTTGAGGTTGCCGTCGTGTTGCGCGGCGCTGCCGGCGAAGTCGAGCACGATCCGCTCCCCGTCGACCGTGGCCGTCAGCCTCAGCTCGAGGTCGCCCTCGGCCGCCTCCAGCAGGTCGGTCGCCGTGCGGGTCCCGTCGGGCAGTGCGGCGATGCACGCGCGCGTGCGGCGCTCGGCGTAGTCGAGCACTTCCGTCATCGCTGCCCGCAGCGTTGCCGTTCCGATCCGCGCGGCGAGCTGCTCGAGCCGCCGCGCGCCGGAGCGGTTGGCCGCGAGCTGGGCGCGCAGGTCGGCGCGGCGCTGGGCCGGCTGGCGCATCTGCGCGACCAGCCGTGCGATCGCGGCCTCGTCGAGCGGCTGGGGCTCGATCACGACGCCCTCGTCGGCGAGCGTTCTGCTGTCTGCCGGCATCGAGCCGGGCGTCGGCCCGCCGACGTCGGCGTGGTGCGCGCGGCAGGCGGCGAAGCCGAGCAGCTCGCCGGCGCCGTCGTCGCTCGTGAAGATCGGCGTGATCACGGTGATGTCGGGCAGGTGCGTGCCGCCGCGGTAGGGGTCGTTGAGCACCCACGCGCGGCCGGGGGCGTGCGCCTCGTCGCGCACCGCGGCGACGGCCGCCGGCATCGCGCCGAGGTGGACGGGGATGTGCTCGGCCTGCATCACCATCTCGCCGGCAGCGTCGAACAGCGCGGTCGAGGCGTCGCGGCGCTCCTTGATGTTTGCCGAGTGCGCCGAGCGGATCAGCACCGCGCCCATCTCCTCGCAGGTCGCGCGCAGCGCGCCGAGGATCACCTGGAGCTGGATCGGGTCGACGCTCACCGCTCGTCGCCCTCCGCGTCGCGGCGCACGTCGATCGCGCCGTCGGCGAGCACGGTGCCGCGCCAGCCGCGCGGGATCACGAGCGTCGACTCGGGCAGCGCGACGACCGCTGGGCCGGCGATCGTCGTGCCGGCCTCCGGCCCGCCGCCTGCCGGGGCCGCGGCCGGCGTCGCGGGCGCCGGCGTCGCGGCGCTCACGCGCACGGTCACCAGCTCGACCTCCTGCTCGGGATCGCGGTAGCCGTAGCGCTCCTCGTGCGTGGCCTCGAACGCCGCGCGCAGCTGCGCGGGCGTGGCAGCTGGTGCGCCAGCGGGGGTGGAGACCGCCAGCTCGAACGCCTGCCCGCGGTAGCGCAGCTCGTACGTCGCGGCGATCGCCGCGTCCGGCTCGCCGAGCGCGCCGCGCGCGGCGGCGGCCAGCTCCGCCAGGTCGGCGGCGACCGCGTCGGCCGTCAGCGAGGCGCCGGTGCGCAGCACGCTGCGCTGCGCGTCGCGCCGGCGCGGGGCGACGACGAGCCCGAGCGCCGCGAGCACGCCGGAGCTGCGCGGGGCGATCACGCGCGCGATCCCCAGCTCCTCGGCGATCGCGACGGCGTGCAGCGGGCCGGCGCCGCCGAATGCGAGCAGCGCGTGCTCGCGCGGGTCGATCCCGCGCTCGACCGTCACGACGCGCAGCGCGCGCGTCATCTCGGCGTTCGCGACCCGCACGATCCCCTCGGCGCAGGCGAGCGGGTCGAGGCCCAGCTCGGCGGCGAGCGCGCCGACCGCGCGCTCGGCGGCGCCGCGGTCGAGCGCGATCCCGCCCGCGAGCGGCACGTCGTCGCGCAGGTGTCCGAGCAGCAGGTTGGCGTCCGTGACGGTCGGCTGCTCGCCGCCGCGCCCGTAGCAGGCCGGGCCTGGCACGGCGCCGGCCGAGCGCGGGCCGACGCGCAGCGCGCCGCCGGCATCGCGCCACGCGATCGAGCCGCCGCCGGCGCCGACGGTGTGGACGTCGAGCGTCGGCAGCGCGATCGGGCGCCCGGCGATCTCGCTCGCCCCGGTCTCGGCGACGGCGCCGTCGTGCACGACGCAGACGTCGGCGGACGTGCCGCCCATGTCGAGGCAGAGCGCGCGCTCGGCGCCCGCCGCGCGCGCGGCGTAGGCGGCCCCGGCGGCGCCTCCGGCGGGGCCGGACAGGACGGTCAGGGCGGCGTGTGCGGCGGCGCTGTCGACGTCGGCCAGGCCGCCGTTGGACTGCATGATCGCCGGCTCGGGCAGGCCCGCCGAGCGCGCCCGCTCGGCCAGCCGGCGCAGGTAGCGGGCGAGCAGGGGGGAGAGGGCGGCGTCGATCTCCGTCGTCGCGGCGCGCTCGTACTCGCGGAACGTCCCGACCACCTCGTGCGAGAGCGACACGTGGACGTCTGGAAGCTCGGCCGCGAGCGCGTCGCGGATCTGCTGCTCGTGCTGCGGATGGCGGTAGGCGTGCAGCAGCATGACCGCGACCGCCTCGGGCTCGGCGGCGGCGACGTCGCGCGCGAGCGCGCCGGCAGCCGAGGCGTCGAGCGGGCGCAGCGGGCCGTCGGGGGTCATCCGCTCCGGCGCCGCGAAGCGCAGCTCCGGCGGCACGAGCGGGGCCGGGCGGGCGGCGCACAGGCGGTAGAGGTCGGCCCGCGCCTGGCGGCCCAGCTCCACGACGTCGGTGAAGCCCTCGGTCGCGACGAGCGCCGTGCGCGCCGCGCTGCCCTCCAGCAGCGCGTTCGTCGCGACCGTCATGCCGTGCGCGAATGCGGTCACGTCGCGCGGCTCGCGGCCGGCGCGTGCGAGCGCCGCCTCGACGGCCGCCATCACGCCGAGCGACTGATCCTCCGGCGTCGTCGGCGCCTTCGCCGTGACGAGCAGCCCGTCGCCGAGCAGCACGGCGTCCGTGAACGTCCCGCCGACGTCGACTCCCAGCAGCATGCCGGGAGGCTATCCCTCCAGCAGTGCGCCCCTCAGGCTGCTGCGAGTTCGCGCGCGGCCAGTTCCCGCTCGGCCAGTTCCTCGGTCTCGGCGAGGTGCTGGTGCGAGGGGCAGTAGCCGTTGTGCGGCAGCGGCATGCGCTGGCACGGCGTGCCCTTGCGCGTCGTCGCGCGGCACTGCAGGGGATTGCCCGCGAGGTCGTAGCCGGTCATCGGCTGGCGCGCGAGGAACTCGTCGGCGCAGGCGATGTA
This sequence comes from uncultured Conexibacter sp., assembly GCA_964525715.1. Taxonomy (GTDB): domain Bacteria; phylum Actinomycetota; class Thermoleophilia; order Solirubrobacterales; family Solirubrobacteraceae; genus Conexibacter. The sequence continues at coordinate 115,629 of CAZGJV010000006.1, forward strand.
CAGCTCGATGACGCGGTATATCCGGGCCTGGGAGGACATGGGGAAATAGGGCCGGATGTCGTTGAACAGCGTCCGCGCGGGTCGCGCGAAGTAGTGCCTGTCGGTCGCGAGCCGCTCGATCGCGGCCTCGCATGCGCGCAGGACGCGCTCGTGGTTCGTGACGCCCGTGACGCTGCCCGGGCTGTCTTCGACGATCTCACTCGCAAGCTCGCGATAGATCGCCCGACTGAAGCGGTACATGACGGCTCTGCCCTCTCCTTCGCTTTCCCCGTGCCGGACTCCCCTGTGGCGGGGGCAGTATCTCGCCGCGTTGTGAAGCTCAGGCCTCTGGACTATTAACACCGCGTTAAGTTGAAACGTTTGCGTTCGTTTGTCAGGGAACTGACAGACGAAGTCGTTCATCTGCTTGCGCCGCGCCGTCTCAGGCCCAGTGCTCGAGCACCGGCTGGTCCGCCGCGCGGACGACCGTGTGGTGCTCGTCGAGCGCGGCGTCGCGCGCGGGGAAGTCGCGCCGCAGGTGCGCGCCGCGGCTCTCCTCGCGCGCGAGCGCGCAGGCCGCGACGAGCCGCACGAGCGGGTGCGGGTCGTCCAGCAGCACGCGCAGGCCGTCGGCGTCGCGTTCGATGCCGGCGTGGTGCCACAGCGCCTCGCGACTCGCCGGCGTCAGCTCGGGTCGCGGCAGCCCGGGGCCGGGCTCCGGCGCCGCACTCGGAAGCGGCTCGGCGAGCGCGGCGAGCGCCGCGCGGCGGCCGAACACGAAGCACTCGCTCAGGCTGTTGGAGGCGAGCCGGTTCGCGCCGTGCAGGCCGGTGCAGGCGCACTCGCCGACGGCGTAGAGGCCCGGCAGCGACGCGCGTCCCTCGAGGTCGGTCGCGATCCCGCCCATCGTGTAGTGGGCGGCGGGCGCGACCGGCACGAGATCGCGCACCGGGTCGATGCCGCTGCGGCGCAGGACGGAGACGACGTTCGGGAACAGCGCCGGGTCGACGGCGCGCATGTCGAGCCCGACCGACGGCGCGCCGGTGTCGCGCATGCGCCGGGCGACGGCGAGCGCGACCTCGTCGCGCGGGGCCAGCTCGTCGACGAAGCGCTCGCCGTGCGCGTCGAGCAGCAATGCGCCCTCGCCGCGGACGGCCTCGGTCACGAGGAAGCCGTCGGCGCCGTTGGTCCCGGCGACCGCAGTGGGGTGGAACTGCATCATCTCGAGGTCGGCGAGCGCCGCCCCGGCGGCGTGCGCGAGCACCATCCCGGCGCCGACCGCGCCGACCGGATTCGTCGTGCGCGCCCACAGCGCCGCCGCGCCGCCGGTCGCCAGCACGACGGCGCGCACGACGACGACGCGCCCGTCGTGCAGCCGCACGCCGACGCAGCGCCCGGCACGCGTCGGCAGCGCGGTCGCGCGGCAGTCCTCCATCACGTCGATGCGCGGGTGCTCGGCGACGAGCGCCGACAGCTGGCGCGTGATGCGGCGGCCGGTCGCGGCGCCGCCCGCGTGCACGATCCGCCGGACCGAATGGCCCCCCTCGAGCCCGAGCGAGAGCCGCCCGTGCCGGTCGGCGTCGAAGCGCACGCCGAGCCGTTCGAGCTCGCGCACGGCGGCCGGAGCCTCGCTCGTGAGGATCTCCGCGGCGCTGCGCCGGACGGTCCCGCGGCCGGCGCGCAAGGTGTCGTCGAGATGCTGCTCGCGCGTGTCGTCGAGCGCTAGCACGGCTGCGAGGCCGCCCTGCGCCCAGTAGCTCGCCGACTGGGCGAGCGGGGTCGCGGAGACGAGCGCGACGCGGCCGCCCGCGGCCGCGGCGGTGAGCGCGGCGTAGAGCCCTGCGGCGCCGGCGCCGACGACGGCGACGTCGGCCTCGATCGTTGCGGGGGACGCCATGGCAGGCAGTACCGTACTCGTACCGGCATGGCGCGCCCCGTCTACCTCTCGCACCCGGCCTCGCTGGCGCACGACACGGGGGCGCATCCGGAGCGGGCCGCGCGCATCGTCGCGATCGAGCAGGAGCTGGCGCGCCACGACTGGCTGGGAATGGAGCGCCAGGAGGCGCCGCGCGTGGCGGCCGAAACGCTGACCGCGATCCACCCCGCGCGCTACGTCCGCGGGATCGAGGAGCTGTGCCTCGGCGGCGGCGGGGCGATCGACTCCGACACGTTCGTCGTCGAGGCGTCCTACGAGGCCGCCCTGCGCGCGGCCGGCGGCGCGGTGCGGCTCGTCGACCTGCTGCTGAGCGGGGAGGCCCCGACCGGCATGAGCGCGCTGCGCCCGCCCGGCCACCACGCCGAGCCGGCGCACGCGATGGGCTTCTGCCTGTTCGACAACGTCGCCGTCGCCGCGCAGCACGCGCTCGACGCGCACGGCTTGGAGCGCGTGCTCGTGCTCGACTGGGACGTCCACCATGGCAACGGCACGAGCGCGGCCTTCCACGCGACGCCGGCGGTCCTGTTCGTCTCGCTGCACGAGTGGCCGCTGTATCCGGGCACGGGCGCCGCCGGCGACGTTGGCAGCGGCGCGGGCACCGGCTACACCGTCAACCTGCCGGTCGCCGCCGGCGCCGGCGACGCGCTGTACCTGTCGCTGCTGGAGCACGTCGTCGCGCCGCTGGCGCGCGCCTACGCGCCGCAGCTCGTGCTGCTGTCGGCGGGCTTCGACGCGCACCGCGACGACCCGCTCGCGGACGTGGAGCTGACGGATGGCGGCTTCGCGGCGCTGGCCGGCAGTGTGCGGCGGCTCGCGGCCGAGCTGGAAGTGCCCGTCGGCGCCGTGCTCGAGGGCGGCTACGACCTGCGCGCGCTCGCCGCCTCGACGGCCGCGACGCTGCGTGTGCTGACGGCGGCCGACCCGCCGCCTTCAGTCGACGTGCCGGTGGCGCCCGAGGCGCGCGCCGCCGCGGCGCGGCTCGCGGAGCACTGGCCGGCGCTCGCCGGCGCCTGAGCGCCTACTTCACCGCGCCGGCGGGCAGTCTGACTCTGGCGCCGCCAGGGAGCGTGAGCGTTCTCTGCGTGGCGCCGCCGGTGGGGGTCGTCGGCGTCGTCGTGGTCGGCGTGGTGACGGCCGGCGTGGTCGGCGTGGTCGGCGTGGTGACGGTCGTCGTCGCCGTCGTGAGCGGTGTCGTCGCGGTCGGGACGGTGGTGGCGGGCGTCGTCGCCGCCGGTGCGGTCGCGGGCATGGTCACCGTCGCGGGCGGCGGGGTCGTCTGCGGCTTGTCGAGCAGCGTCACGAGCGCGACGGCGATCCCCGCCGCGACCAGCGCGAGCACGAGGCACGCCAACAGCACCGGCATGCGCCAGCTCGGCGGCGGATGGATCCGCGTGCGCGCCGCCAGCCCGCATTCGACGCACCAGCTCTGATCGTCGCGCAGGACGCTGCCGCAGCGCGGGCACAGCAGCGCGCCCGGCGGCAGCTCGGGACGATGGAGCGCGCTCACGGCTGCGGGCCGTTGCCGCTCGCCTGCGGCGGCGACGGCGGCGCCAGCGGCACCTGGGCCGGGCCCTGCACGGCGCCGCCGAGCGCGGCGCCGCAGTTCGCGCAGAAGCGGTCGGCGCTGCCGAAGATCGCAAAGCAGCGCGGGCAGGTGCCGCCGATGCCCGGCTCGCGCACGTCGCGCAGGTCGCGGCGCTCGTCGAGCGCCCGCTCGAGCGCGTGCAGCTCGTCGTCGCACGCGCGGATCTGGTCGAGCTTCTGCGCCACGAGGTCGTCGCGCTTGCGCTCGAAGCGGCGCAGGTCGAACACGAGGCCGCCGAGGTCGCGCACCTGCAGCTCGCGCAGCCGGCGCAGGTAGCGCAGCCGGCGCCGCATCCGCCCGCGCGCACGGAAGCCCGGGCGGCGCGGCACCGCCTCGGTGCCCGCCGCCGGCTCGCCGGCCGGGGTAGGTGCCGCGGCGGCGACCGGCGCGGGCGGCGCCGCGGTCGGGACGGGGGCGGCAGGCGGCCCGGCTGCAGGCGCCGGCACGGCCGGGATCCGCGTCGTCAGGTCCACCGCCGGCGGCGGGGTGCTCAGCCGGTACTTCTCGGGCGGGTCCTGTGCGGGGACGACGGGCTGAAAGACGGTCGGCTGGTCGAGGCCGGGCGCCGGCGCGACGGCCTCGATGCGTTCGGTCGGGGCGTCGACCTCGGAAGGCGCGGGGGCAGGCGCGACCTCGGCGGCGCCGGCCTGCGTTGCGTCGGCGGGCAGGGCGCCTGCGGCGGCAGCCTGGTCGGCTGGCGACGCTGGCTGCGGCTCGGCCGCGGGAGCGTCGGCCTCGGGCGTGCCAGCGGTCTCCGACGGGACCGGCTCGTCGGAGCGGTCCGCGTGCCGGCGCGCGATGCGTTGGAACATGCCGCTCATCGATCGGGGGACGCCGCATTCCCTGCACGGACGGCGCCTCGGCGGCGAGTATAGCCACGGGTCCGGCTCGCCTCGCCGCTCTCCGCCGCCAGCGCCCGCCAGGCGACGACGACCCGCTCCGCCATCCGGTCCGCCGAGAACAGCTCGGCGCGCGCGCGGCCCGCGACGCGCGGGTCCGCGGCCGCGAGGTGCGGCGCGAGCGCGGCGCGCCACGCGGCGGCGTCGAACGGCGCGCAGTGGGCGCCCTCGATCCCCGCGAGCGCGAGCAGCGCGACGCCGACCGGCGTCGCCAGCACCGGCACGTCGCACGCGAGCGCCTCCAGCACCGCGAGGCCGAAGCCCTCGCGCTCGGACGGCACGAGCACGGTGTTCGCCGCGTTGACCCACAGCGGCACCTCGTCGGGGTGGACGTCGCCGAGCGTCAGCAACTGCACGTCGCCGGCCAGCTCGCGCGCGCGATCGAAGCGCTTCTCCGCGCGCGCGGGATCGGCCGGGAACAGCAGGCAGGGCGCGTCGGGGTCGAGGCCCAGCCGCACACGCGCCTCGGCGCGTGGCAGCGGCCGGAAGCGCGCGAGGTCGACCCCGCACGGCAGCACGGCGACGCGCCGGTGCACGCCGGCGCCGGCGATCCGCTCGCGCGCGAGCGACGCGGAGACGGTCGCGGTGAGGTCGACGAAGCGCAGCGCCGCGCGGCTCAGCCGGCCGCTGCGCGGGTGCGCGAGGTCGGTGCCGTGGAAGGTGACGACGTGCGGGGCCCCGCGCACGACCAAGGCAGGCCACGCGGTCAGGCCGAAGTGCGCGTGGACGACGTCGAAGCGCTCGCCGCGATAGCGCCGCCGCAGCTCGCGTGCAGCGCGCGGGTAGGAGCGCAGGCCGGGCGGGAACGCGAACAGCTCGACCTCGACGCCCTCGATCCGCCGCAGCGCCTCGACCTGGTCGGCCACGAAGCGTCCGAGCGCAGGTCGTGCGGACGTCGGATGCATGTTCGTGACGACGAGCGCACGCATCGGCTGCGCCAGCGTACTCGTGCGCGTGACTTGTCGCAGATACGCGTAGCGCTGTGACAGGGGGCGGCCCAAGACTCGACCGCGATGTCCAGCGACAGAAGGAGGACGGGGTGGTCTACCGCCTGATGGGTTGGGTCCACATGCGCGTCGTGGCGGCGTGGGGCGGCGAGCGCGGACAGGGGACGGTCGAGTACGTCGCCCTGATCCTGCTCGTCGCCGCGCTGCTGGCCGGCGTCGTCGCCGCCACGAAGAGCAAGAGCTTCGGCACCGGCGGCATCGCCGAGGCGATCGTCGACCAGATCAGAGCCGCGCTCGCGAAGCTGAAGTGACGGGCGCCGATCCGCGGCGCGTCGCGCACGCGCCGCGGATCCGCTTCCGCGGCCGCCTCTGACACCATGTCGCGGATGTCCGCGACCGACCGCGAGCGACCGATCGCCGTCTTCGACTCGGGCGTCGGCGGGCTGACGGTGCTGCACGAGCTGCTCGTCGCGCTGCCGGCGGAGGACTTCGTCTATCTCGGCGACACGGCCCGCTTCCCATACGGCGACAAGACGCAGGACCAGCTGCGCGCGTTCGCGCTGGAGATCGCCGAGCACCTGCTGGCGACCGACGCGAAGCTGCTCGTCGTCGCCTGCGGCTCGGCGACGGCCGCCGCGCTGCCGCTGCTGCAGGAGCGCCTGGCGGGCGGCGACGTCGAGGTGCTCGGCGTGATCGAGCCGGCCGCCGCGCTCGCCGTCGAGGCGACGCGCAGCGGCCGCATCGGCCTGCTCGCGACGCCCGCGACCGTCGCCAGCGCCGCGTTCGCCACAGCGATCGCGGCCGGCGACGCGCGCGCCCACGTCGAGAGCGTCCCCTGCCCGGACCTCGCGCCGATCATCCAGAGCGGCTTCCCGTTCGACGAGCGCGTCGTCGAGACGGTCCGCCGGTATACGACGCCGCTGCGCGAGGCGGACGTCGACACCGTGATCCTCGGCTCGACGCACTACCCGCTCGTCGCGCCGATGCTGCAGCGGATGCTCGGGCGCGGCGTGCGGCTCGTCAGCTCCGGCGAGGGCGTCGCGCGAGCGGTCGAGCGCACGCTCGAGCAGCGCGACCTGCTGAACCCCCGGAGGGTGGAGGGCGATTACCGCTTCCACACCACCGGCGACGTCGAGGCGTTCCGGACGCTCGGGACGCGCTTCCTGCAGATGCCGCTCGGCGAGGTCGAGCGGGTCGTCCTGACCCCCGTGGAGGTGCCGGTGTGACGAGCGGTGCGACGAGCCTGGAACGCAGCTACGGGCGCGCGCCCGGCGACCTGCGGCCGGTCGAGATCGAGCCCGGGTTCGTGCGCAGCGCGACCGGCTCGGCGCTGATCTCCGTCGGCGAGACGCGCGTGATCTGCACGGCCTCGGTCGAGGAGAGCGTCCCGCGCTGGATGGTCGGCAGCGGCAGAGGCTGGGTCACCGCCGAGTACGGGATGCTGCCCGCCTCGACGGGCCAGCGCAAGGCGCGCGACATCAGCAAGGGGCGCGCGGACGGGCGCACGGTCGAGATCCAGCGGCTGATCGGCCGCTCGCTGCGCGGCGTCGTCGACTTCGCGGCGCTCGGCGAGCGCACGATCTACGTCGACTGCGACGTGCTGCAAGCCGACGGCGGCACGCGCTGCGCCTCGATCACCGGCGGCATGGTCGCGCTGCACCTCGCGTGCGTCCAGCTCGTGCTCGACGGCAAGCTCGAGCGGATCCCGCTGACCGGCAGCGTCGCGGCCGTGTCGGTCGGGATCGTCGGCGGGGCGCCGCTGCTCGACCTCGACTACCCCGAGGACTCGAGCGCCGAGGTCGACGCGAACGTCGTGATGACCGCCGACGGCGGCCTCGTCGAGGTGCAGGCGACGGCCGAGCGCACGCCGCTCTCGCGCGCGCACCTGGACGAGCTGCTGGCGCTCGCGGCCGACGGCATCGCCCTCCTGCGCCGCCAGCAGGACGCGGCGGTCGGCCTCGCCTGACGGTGCGGCTGCTGCTCGCCACGCGCAACGCCCACAAGCTGCGCGAGTTCGCGCGGCTGGCCGAAGGTTGGGGTGGGGGACCGATCTCCGTCGACCCGCTGCCCGACGACGTCGAGCTGCCGCCCGAGGACGGCGCGACGTTCGCCGAGAACGCGCTCGGCAAGGCGCGCGCCGCCGCGGCCGCGACGGGGCGTGTCGCGATCGCCGACGACTCGGGGATCGAGGCGGCCGCGCTCGGCGGCCGGCCGGGGATCCGCTCCGCGCGCTACGCGGGCGAGCATGCGAGCGACGGCGAGAACCTCGCGAAGCTGCTGCGCGACGCGCCCGCCGGCAGCCCGCTCGCCTACGTCTGCGCGCTCGCCTACGTCGACCCCGCGGACGGGACGGAGCAGGTCTTCGAGGAGCGCTGCACCGGCACGCTCGCGGCGGCCCCGCGCGGCGCGGGCGGCTTCGGCTACGACCCGGCGTTCCTGCCCGACGACGGCGCGCCCGACCGCACGATGGCCGAGCTGAGCGACGCCGAGAAGGACGCGATCAGCCACCGCGGCCGCGCCGTGCGCGCGCTGCTCGCCTGGCTGCCGGACTGACGCGATGGGCACCGGCGGAGTCCAGCAGGGGGACACGCCGCGCAAGCGGCGCGCGGCCGCGCTGTCGATCGCCTCGAACCTGACGCTGATCCTGCTCAAGCTCGTCGCCGGCGCGGTGACGGGCTCGGTCGCGATCGTGACCGAGGCGATCCACTCGGGAATCGACCTGATCGCCTCCGTCGTCGCCTACTTCTCGGTCCGCAAGGCGGGCGAGCCGGCCGACGAGACGCATCGCTACGGCCACGAGAAGATCGAGAACCTCGCGGCCGCGATCGAGGGGATGCTGATCCTCGTCGGCTCCGGGATCATCGTGTTCGCGTCGGTGCGGCGGCTGATCGTCGGGGGCAGCGTCGACCATCTCGGCTTCGGCATCGTCGTCGTCGGCGTCTCGGCGGCGGCGAACCTCGCCGTGTCGGCGCTGATCGCGCGGACCGCGCGCGCGACCGACTCGCCGGCGCTCACCGGGGACGCGGCACACCTGCGCACCGACGCCTACACGTCGCTGGCCGTGCTCGCCGGCCTCGCGCTCGTGCAGATCACCGGCGCCCAGTGGCTCGACCCGGTCGTCGCGCTGCTCGTCGCGGGCGCGATCGTGACCGCAGGCGTGCGGCTGCTGACGGGCTCCTCGCGCGTGCTCGTGGACGAGGCGCTGCCGGAGCCCGAGCGCGCCGCGATCCACGACGAGGTCGTCGCGTTCGGCGACCGCGGCGTCGTCGGCTACCACAAGCTGCGCACCCGCCGGGCGGGCGCGCGCCGCTACGTCGACCTGCACCTGCAGTTCGAGGCGGGCACCTCGCTCGAGCAGGCGCACGAGATCGCGCACGCGATCCAGGACGCGATCGCGGCGCGGCTGCAGGGGGCGGACGTGCTGATCCATCTCGAGCCGGCCGACCGCGTGCGCCCGGGGACGGAGTGGACGCGCACCGAGGGCGGCGGCGCGGCCGGGCCGGCCGGCCTACCGCAGGTTGATCGCGGCCGAGCAGGCGACCGCGAAGACGACGCCCGCGTAGCCGACGTAGCCGCTGGCGAGCAGCAGGACGACGCCGATCAGGCAGGCCCCGACCGTGACCAGCCATGCGATGCGTGACAGCGGCACGCGCGTATTCTCGCGTGCCGGCATGACGGCTCCGCTGACGCCCGCGCTGGCGCTCGCCTACCTGAGCGAGCTGTCAGTCGACGTGCGCGCTGCGGTCGTGCTCGACCGCGCGGGTGCCGTCCTGGCCGGCGACGAGGCGCTCGCCCCGCGCGCCCGGGCGCTGCTGCTGGCGGCGGCTGCTGCAAGCCCCGCTTCCGCGGGGGATCTGCTCGTGGCGCGCGCCCACGACGGTGGCGCAATTGCTGCAGTTGCAGGGGATTTTGCCCTCCTTCCGGTGCTCGAGCACGACCTGCGCGCGGCGGCGGCTGCGCTCGCGACGACGGTTCGCGACATCCCCGGAGCGTGAGATCGCCCGTCAGCACGGGCAATTCGCGTTTGTTCCCGTCCGCGATGGTTGTTAGCTTCGGCCATCCCCCGAACACCCTCGAAGGAGGAAGACGTGACGAAATCCGAGTTCGTCGACCAGGTTTCCGCGAACAGCGGGCTCAGCAAGAAGGATGCAGGCGATGCCGTCGACGCGGTCCTCCAGACGATCGAGGACGCGCTGAAGCGTGGCAGCGAGGTGACGTTCTCCGGCTTCGGGAAGTTCCACGTCGCCGAGCGCAGCGCTCGCGAGGGCCGCAACCCGAGCACCGGCGAGAAGATCCAGATCGCCGCCTCGCGCGTGCCCCGCTTCACGCCGGGGTCCGGGCTCAAGAAGTCCGTCAAGGGCTAGCGCAGCCGCATCTGCTGCGTACTGTGCCCTCGGCCGGTCCCGTCGCCGCGTGCGGTGACGGGACCTGTCGTGGCGCTCCGAGCGCGCAGCTAACATCGGCGCGCGATGGCAGACCGGAATCCCGCGCGCCTGGCGGCGCTGCTCGCCCTGCTCATGGCCGCCGTCGCCGTCGTCGTCGTGATCCAGGCGTCCGGCTCCGGCTCCTCGAGCCACCCTCCGGCGGTGACGCGCACGGCGCGGACGCACCGCGTCAAGCACGTCAGAGCGCCGCCGCGCAACTACGTCGTGCAGGCCGGCGACACGCTCAGCACGATCGCCGCCAAGACGGGCGTCTCGCTGGCGACGATCCAGCGCCTGAACCCCGGCATCGATCCGCAGGCGCTGCAGACCGGCCAGAGCCTCAAGCTGTCCCCGTGAGCCTGCGAGGGTTTGCCGCGCTGCTGCTCGCGATCGGCCTGTGCGCGGTCGCGGCCGCGGCAGCGACCGCGCGGATCGCCCCGCCCCCGCAGCTGTCGGCGCCGGCCGCCGCCGTGCTCGAAAGCTCGACGGGGACGCCCGTGTTCGGCCGCGCCGCGGGCCAGCGGCGGCTGATCGCCAGCACGACGAAGATCATGACCGCGCTCGTCGCGGTCTCCTCGGTCCCGCTCGACCGCGTCTGCACGGCGCCGGCGTACGCGGCCGGGCCGCTCGAGGTCGTCATCCACCTGCGCCCTGGCGAGCGCATGCTCCTGCGCGATCTGCTGCGCGCGACGATGCTGCCGAGCGCGAACGACGCGGCGGCGACGGTGGCCGTCTGCGTCGGCGGCTCGCGCGCCGCGTTCGTCGCGCGCATGAACGCCCGCGCGCGCCAGCTCGGCCTGCGGAACACGCACTTCGCCACGCCGGTCGGGCTCGACGAGCCGGGCAACTACTCGACGGCCTTCGACCTCGCCCGGCTCGCGATCGCGGCGCGTCAGAACGCGTTCCTGCGCCAGACGATGAACCTCCGACGCGCCGTGCTGCGCAGCGGCGACCATGTGCGCGTCGTCGTCAACCGCAACGGGCTCGTGCAGGACGTGCCGTGGGCCGACGGCGTCAAGACCGGCCACACGAACGCCGCCGGCTTCATCCTCGCTGCGTCGGGCACGCAGCATGGGGAGACGTTCGTCGCGACCGTGCTCGGGGACCCGAGCGAGGGTGCGTCCGACGCCGACGCGCTGGCGCTGCTGAAGTGGGCGTTCGCGAGCTTCCGCGTCGCGACGCCGGTCACGCGCGGCGCCGTCTACGCGCGGCCGTCGGTCAAGCTGCGCCCGGATCAGCACGTCGACGTCGTCGCGGCGCGCTCGGTGCGCGACGTGCTGGCGCGCGACGCGCGCATGCGGCTCGTCGTCGACGTGCCGAGACAGCTCGCCGGCCCGATCCCTGCGCGGGCGATCGTCGGCAGCGTCACGGTGCGTGCGAACGGGCGGACGGTCGCGCGCGTGCCGCTCGTCACGCGCGGCGCGGTGCCGAAGGTCGGCCTGCTGGAGCAGATCGGGCGCAGATTGGACGGTCCGAGTAGCCTGATAGCCATCGTGGCGCTGCTCGGAGGCGTGGCCGTCCTGCTCGTGCGGAGACGAGGCATGCGTCGCCGCGAGCGGCGGCGGGCGGACATGGAGGCAGCATGATCATCACGGTCACCCTCAACACGGCGATCGACAAGACGCTCGAGGTGCCGAACTTCCGCATCGGGCGCCGCCACCGCTCCGTGGCGCAGGCGACGATGCCGGGCGGCAAGGGCGTCAACGTCGCCCGCGCGATCAAGCTGCTCGGCCGGCCCGTGATCGCGACCGGCTTCGCTGGCGGCTCGACCGGCACCCGCATCGTCGACGCGCTGACGGCCGAATCCGTCCTGACCGACTTCGTCCGCATAGGCGAGGAATCGCGCACGAACACCGCCGTGCTGGACCCGACGACCGGGATCCAGACGGAGATCAACGAGCGCGGACCCGCGATCACCGAGCGCGAGATGGAGCTGTTCCGCGACAAGCTGCTGTACCTCGCGCAGGGCGCGAAGCTGTGCGTGATCGCCGGCAGCCTGCCGCGCGCCGTCGAGCCGGACGTCTACGGCGGCCTGATCAGGGAGCTGCGCAAGCTCGGCGTCACGACGATCGTCGACACCGACGGCGAGCCGCTGCGGCACGCGGTGCGCGCCGAGCCGGACGTCGTCTCGCCGAACGTCGGCGAGGCGGAGGAGCTGGTCGGCCACGAGTTCAACGACGACGAAGAGCGCGCGCTGGGGATCGCCGAGGTCGTCGAGCTGGGGCCGCGCGAGGCGATCATGACGGTCCCCGACGGCTGTTTCGCGCACGTCGCGGGGGAGACCGGGCCGCAGCTCTTTCGCGTGCGCGTCGCCGAGCAGGAGGCGCGCGCGGCCGTCGGCTCGGGCGACGCGTTCCTGGCCGGCTACGTCGCGGCGCGCTACGACGGCGGCACGCCGGAGGACTGCCTGCGCTTCGGCGTCGCCTGCGGCGCCGAGTCGACGCAGCACTTCGGCGCCGGCGTGATCGACCCGCAGGCGGTCGAGCGGCTGCTCGGCACGGTCGAGGCGGTGCCGCTCGCGCTGCCGGCCGAGGTCTCCTGAGCGAAGTGCCGGCCGATGGCGTGTGCGTGCGTGGCCGGCCCCCGATCCGCCGGGGCGCTGCGCTACTATCGAACGCAGTCGGTGGTCGCCGCCCCCGCCACAGCAGCAGCCCCCTCCGGCCCCGCTCCCGCGGGGCCGTCCCGTCCGCCTCGACCCATACGGTGCCTCAATGGAGATAGAGATCGGCCGCGGTAAGAAGGCCCGTCGCGCCTACGGCTTCGACGACGTCGCCATCGTGCCCTCGCGCCGCACCCGCGACCCCGAAGACGTCGACATCTCCTGGACGCTCGGCCCCTACCGCTTCGAGCTGCCGCTGCTCGGCGCCGCGCTCGACGGCGTCGTCTCGCCGGAGACGGCGGGCATCATCGGCAGACTCGGCGGGCTCGCCGTGCTCAACCTCGAGGGGATCTTCTGTCGCTACGAGGACGTCGACGCGCAGCTCGAGCGGATCGCCTCGCTCGACCGCGACGAGGCGACGCGCGAGATGCAGGAGATCTACCGCGAGCCGGTCAAGCCCGAGCTGATCGCCCAGCGCATCCGCGAGACCAAGGAGCAGGGCGTCGTCGTCGCCGCCTCGCTCACGCCCCAGCGCGTGCGCGAGCACTACGAGGTCGCGCTCGAGGCCGGTCTCGACATCCTCGTGATCCAGGGCACGGTCGTCTCCGCCGAGCACGTCTCGACGGTCGCCGAGCCGCTGAACCTGAAGGAGTTCATCCGCGAGGTGCCGGTGCCGGTCGTCGTCGGCGGCTGCGCCTCCTACCACACGGGCCTGCACCTGATGCGGACCGGAGCGGCCGGCGTGCTCGTCGGCGTCGGCCCCGGCGCGATCTGCACCACGCGCGGCGTGCTCGGCATCGGCGTCCCGCAGGCGACGGCGATCGCCGACGTCGCGGCCGCGCGCTCGCAGCACATGCTCGAGACGGGCGACTACGTCCGCGTGATCGCCGACGGCGGGCTGAAGAACGGCGGCGACATCGCGAAGGCGATCGCCTGCGGAGCGGACGCGGTCATGCTCGGCTCGGCGCTCGCGCGCGCCTACGAGGCGCCCGGCCGCGGCTACAACTGGGGCATGGCGACGTTCCACCCGACGCTGCCGCGCGGCACGCGCGTCAAGACGGTGCAGAACGCGTCGCTGGAGGAGATCCTGCTCGGCCCCGCGCGTGAGAACGACGGCATGTTCAACCTGATGGGCGCGCTGAAGACCTCGATGGCGACGTGCGGCTACCGCGACATAGCGGAGTTCAACCGCGCCGAGCTGATGGTCGCGCCCGCGCTGCAGACGGAGGGCAAGCACCTCCAGCGCGACCAGCAGGTGGGGATGGGGTCAAACGGACGCGCAGTGGCCCTCGTCAACGACTGATCTTGTCGACGACCGACGACCTCACGCGCGCTGGCCTGGCGGCCGCCAACCCGGCGGCGCCGGCGCAAGCCGCCGAGGAGGTCGTCGTCCTTGACTACGGGGGCCAGTACTCACAGCTCATCGCACGACGCGTGCGCGAGTGCGGCGTCTTCTCCGAGCTGCTGCCGCACCACGTCGGCGCGGCCGAGGTCGCGCGCCGCAGACCGCGCGGCCTGATCCTGTCCGGCGGCCCCGCGTCCGTGTACGCGCCGGATGCGCCGAGACTCGATCCGGCGCTGCTCGAGCTCGGCATCCCGGTGCTGGGCATCTGTTACGGCATGCAGCTCCTCACAAGTGAGCTGGGCGGCGACGTCCAGGGCGCCGAGGTGGGCGAGTTCGGCCGCTCGCAGCTCACCGTCAACGAGCCCGGCCGGCTGCTTGCCGGCCTGCCGCGCGAGCAGACCTGCTGGATGTCGCACCGCGACACCGTCTTCGCCCCGCCGCCCGGTTTCACCGCGCTCGCCTCCTCGAGCGAGTCGCCGGTCGCGGCGCTCGAGTCGGTCGAGCGCGGCATCTACGGGATCCAGTTCCACCCCGAGGTCGTCCACACGCCCTACGGGCAGGACATCCTCACGCGCTTCCTCGAGGACATCTGCGGCTGCGAGCGCACCTGGAGCGCCGGCTCGGTGATCGAAGACCAGATCGCGCGCATCCGCGCCCAGGTCGGCGACGGCCGCGTCATCTGCGGCCTCTCCGGCGGGGTCGACTCCTCCGTCGCCGCGCTGCTCGTTCACCGCGCGATCGGCGATCAGCTCACGTGCGTGTTCGTGGACCACGGCCTGATGCGCAAGAACGAGGGCGACCAGGTGATCGCCGCCTTCCGCGACAACTACAGAGTGCCGCTCGTCGCGGTCGACGCCGAGGACCGCTTCCTCAGACGTCTGCAGGGCGTCACCGAGCCCGAGGCGAAGCGCAAGGCGATCGGCGCGGAGTTCATCCGCGTCTTCGAGGAGGAGGCCGCGAAGCTCGCTTCCGAGGACGGCGGCGGCGCGCGCTTCCTCGTACAGGGCACGCTCTACTCCGACGTGATCGAGTCCGGCGGCGGCACCGGCGCCGCGACGATCAAGTCCCACCACAACGTTGGCGGCCTGCCCGACGACCTCGAGTTCGACCTCGTCGAGCCGCTGCGCGCGCTGTTCAAGGACGAGGTGCGCGCCGTCGGCGCCGAGCTCGGCCTGCCCGAGCGGCTCGTCTGGCGCCAGCCGTTCCCCGGCCCCGGCCTGGCGATCCGCGTCGTCGGCGGCGAGGCGACGAAGGCCCGCCTCGACACGCTGCGCGACGCCGACGCGATCCTCCAGGACGAGATCCGCAGAGCGGGTCTGTACCGCGAGCTGTGGCAGTCCTTCTGCGTGCTGCCCGACGTGCGCACCGTCGGCGTCCAGGGCGACGAGCGCACCTACGGCTACGTCGTCGTGATCCGCGCCGTCACCAGCGACGACGCGATGACGGCCGACTGGGCCCGCCTCCCGTACGACCTGCTCGAGCAGATCGCCTCGCGCATGATCAACGAGATCCGCGAGGTCAACCGCGTCGTGCTCGACATCACGAGTAAGCCGCCAGGAACGATCGAGTGGGAGTAGCGCCAGCCCTCGTACGTCAACCCGGCGGGCGCTCGTCCTCGTCGCGCAGCTGCGGCTCCTCGCCGTCGAGGTAGCCGCCGGGCCGCTTGCGGCCCTCGGGGTGGAGCAGGGAGACGAGCAGGACGATCAGGGCGCCGGCGAGCACGACGAGGCCGGCGATGCCGAGCGCGGACATGACCGCAGGCTACGCGCTTGCGCTCGGCCGCGACCGGGCGCTCAGCTGAGCTTGTCCCACGCCTTGAGTGTGGGGAGGGGGTCGATCGGGGCGCCGCCCTGGTACCAGCCGGGTGCGGTCCACAGCTCGAAGTGGAGGTGGCAGGCGGTCGCGTCGCCGGTCTCGCCGACGACGCCGATCGCCTGGCCGGTCTCGACGTGCTGGCCTCTCCTCACGATCGCCGGCGTGCGCAGGTGCGCGTAGACGTTGCTCTGTCCGGTGATCGGGTCCTGGATCACGAGGTAGTTGCCGGCGAGCGACTGGAAGGCGCGCTGGATCACGGTGCCGCCGCGCGCCGCGACGAGCGGCGTCCCGCATCTCGCCAGCACGTCCTGTCCCTGGTGGATGTGCCCGGCGCGGCCTGCGCCGAAGGCGTCGGCGCCGGTCCCGAACGTGTGCGGGCCGCGGACCGGGAAGATCGCGCCGACGAACGTGAAGGTGCGCACGCCGGTCGAGCCCGGCGGCGGCGCGGCCGCCTGCGGGGCGGCGCCGCCGGGCACGACGCCGCTCGTGCGGCTCGTGCCGGCCTGGGCGGCGAGCGCGATCCGCAGCTGGTAGCGCCCGTCGAGCGCGAGCCCGCGTCTGGCGCGGCCGTTCCACGTGATCGTCTGCGTCACGCCCGGCGCGACCGTGCGCTGGTCGGTGAAGACCGAGAGGCCGTCGGCGAGGCGCACGACGTCGACCCGCACCGTGAGCCGGCCGCTCGCATACGAGGCGTAGGCGAGCGTCGCGGCGCTGACCGCGCTGCGCGAGACCTTGCGCAGCGTGACGCCGGCGGCGAGCTGCGGGAGCGAGGCGAGCGGCGAGAGCGTCGGGGCCGGTGCGGGCTGTGCGGCGGCGGGGGCCGGAGCGGCCTGCTTCGGGGCGGGCGCGGCCATGCCGGCGCCGCCGGTCGCGGCCGGAGCGGACCCCGCGGACAGGCCGAGGAGCGCGGTGGCGGCAAGCGTCGTCAACGTCGCGGGGCGGCCCCGCATTCCGAGCAGCATCGTGATGCGATGCCCTTTCGTCTCGGCCTACGGGGTTAGCTGACGGGCTCGCGCTTGAAAGGTCCGCGCTACCGAGCGGCAGTGCTCGGATTCGCCCCTGACGACGTCATG
The DNA here is from genome assembly GCA_964525715.1 of uncultured Conexibacter sp. Taxonomy (GTDB): domain Bacteria; phylum Actinomycetota; class Thermoleophilia; order Solirubrobacterales; family Solirubrobacteraceae; genus Conexibacter. The sequence continues at coordinate 132,231 of CAZGJV010000006.1, forward strand.
GCGCCGTCGTCATTGGGTTCCCCGCTCCCTCCGGAGAACGGAGGGACTCGGCTCTTGCTTATGGAACGCGGGCAGTATAGCCAGGCCCCTCGGACGGACGCCCCCGCGGTCGGCCGCCGTCGCCTCGCGTCGATGAGCGACCACGGCGGCGCCGATTTCCCTATCATGGGCGACCGCCGCGCCAACGAGGCGTGGCATCTCTCATGCCATGAAGACCTACGTCGCCACTCCCGCCGACCGCGAGCGCAACTGGGTGCTCGTCGATGCCAACGGGCTCACGCTCGGCCGGCTCGCCACCCAGATCGCCGACGCCCTCCGCGGGAAGAACAAGCCCACGTACACGCCCCACGTCGACACCGGCGACTTCGTCGTCGTCGTCAACGCCGAGAAGATCTCGGTGTCGGGGAACAAGCGCGCCGACAAGCGCTACTACCGCCACTCGGGCTACCCGGGCGGTCTGCGCTCGCGGACGCTCGAGGAGATGCTCGACCGCCGGCCCGAAGAGGTCATCCGGCTCGCCGTCAAGGGCATGCTGCCTCGCAACCGCCTCGCGCGCAAGCAGCTCACGAAGCTCAAGGTGTACGCCGGCCCGGAGCACCCGCACGCAGCCCAGCAGCCGCAACCCATGGAGATTTCCTCGTGACCGACGTCGAGCAGCCTGAGGACGAGCAGCGCACCCCGGAGACCGACGCGCCCGCCGAGGAGCCCGTCGCCGCCGAGGAGTCGCCTGCCGCCGAGGCCGCGAGCGACGCGCCCGCGCCGGCTGCCGAGGAGGCGCCCGCGGCGCCTGAGGCCGAGGCGCCGGCGGCGCCCGAGGCTCAGGCTGAGGCGCCCGCGGCTGAGGCGCCCGCGGCTCCTGAGGCTGAGGCGCCCGCGGCTCCCGAGGCTGAGGCGCCCGCGGCTCCCGAGGCTGAGGCGCCCGCGGCGCCCGAGGCCGAGCAGCCCGCCGCCGAGGAGCAGCCCGCAGCGGCCGAGCCGCAGGCCGAGGAGGAGCTGATCGAGGAGACGCCGCGCGTCAAGCCGGAGATCCCCGGCGCCGACCTCGTGCCGGACATCGTCCCTGAGGGTGGCGACGCGCTCAGCGAGACGTCCCCGTACGACGAGGACGGGGAGCCGTCCGCTCAGAGCTCCGACGGCGACGACGAGCCGGACGTGCAGCCGATCGCCGACGCGGCGATCTCGCTCGCCACCGGCGCGCGCTACAACGCGACCGGCAAGCGCAAGACGGCCGTCGCGCGCGTCACGCTCAAGCCGGGCACGGGCGAGTACATCGTCAACGGCAAGGCACTCAACGACTTCTTCCCGCGCCCCACGCTCCAGCGCAACATCCGCCAGCCGCTCGAGACGGTCGGCTACGAGGCGCGCATGGACGTGATCGCCAAGCTGCACGGCGGCGGCGTCTCGGCGCAGGCCGGCGCGCTGCGCCACGGCATCTCGCGCGCGCTGCTGGAGGCCGACCCGAACCTGCGCGGCGAGCTCAAGCGCCGCGGCTTCCTGACGCGCGATGCGCGCGCGAAGGAGCGCAAGAAGGCCGGCCTCAAGAAGGCCCGCAAGCGGCCGCAGTTCTCGAAGCGCTAGCTCTTCCGCCGTGGCCCGGCGGTTGTTCGGCACGGACGGCGTTCGCGGTGTCGCGGGCGAGGTCCTCACGGCGGAGCTGACGCTCGCGCTGGGCCGCGCGGCGACCGCGCGAGCGGCCGCAGCGCGCGGCGATGGGCAGGACGAGCGCCCGCGCGTGCTCGTCATCCGCGACACGCGCGCGTCCGGCGAGATGCTCGAGGCGGCCGTCGCGGCGGGGGTCGCCGCCGCCGGCGGCGTCGCGCTGCTCGGCGGCGTGCTGCCGACGCCGGCCGCGCCGCTGCTGATCCGCCGCTACGGCTTCGACCTCGGCGTCGTGCTGTCGGCCTCGCACAACCCGTGGCGCGACAACGGCGTGAAGTTCTTCGGCGCCGACGGCGACAAGCTGTCCGACGCGGTCGAGGAGCAGATCGAGGCGCTGCTCGGGGAGCCGGCAGCGCTCGCGGAGCCGGGCGGCGTCATGCCGCTTCACGGCACGTTGGAGGACTACCTGCGTGAGCTGCACACGCGCTTCGCCGCGCTCGACCTGAGCGGCCGCCGGATCCTGCTCGACTGCGCCAACGGCGCGACGCACCGTGCCGCGCCGGAGATCTTCCGCCGCCTCGGCGCGCACGTCGACGTGATCGCCGACGCGCCCGACGGCCGCAACATCAACGACGGCTGCGGCTCGACGCACGTCGAGGCCCTCGCCGACGCGGTGCGCGACGGCGGCCACGACGCCGGCTTCGCGTTCGACGGCGACGGCGACCGCGTGCTGGCCGTCGACCGCGACGGCACGGTCGTCGACGGCGACGAGCTGATCGCGCTCGCGGCGCTGCACCTGCGCAGGCACGACCGCCTGGCCGGCAACGGCGTCGCCGTGACGGTGATGACGAACTACGGCTTCCACACCGCGATGGCGTCGGCCGGCATCGAGGTCGCCACCACCGGCGTCGGCGACCGCTACGTGCTCGAGGCGCTGCGCCAGCGCGGCTGGGCGCTCGGCGGCGAGCAGTCCGGCCACATCATCGAGCTCGGCTTCGCGCCCTCGGGCGACGGCATCGCCAGCGCGCTGCTGACGCTGGAAGCGCTGGAGGGCGGCGACCTGGCGCAGCGTCACGCGATGGAGAAGCTGCCGCAGAAGCTGGTCAACGTGCGCCTGCCCGACCGCGCCGCGGTCGAGCGCGCGGCCGCCGGCGAGGAGATGGTCGCGGCCGTAGAGCATGAGCAGGACGCGCTGGCGGGGCGCGGGCGCGTGCTGGTGCGCGCCTCCGGCACCGAGCCGCTGCTGCGCGTGATGGTCGAGGCGCCGAGCGCCGGCGAAGCCGACGCGGTCTGCGAGCGGCTCGCCGAGAGGGCGCGCGCCGCGGCCGTCGAAATGGCTCCGTAGGGCCTATTCCGGCAGGCCCGCGGCCGGAGGCGGCCGTTCCGCGGCGCCGGGCGCCATCCGGCTGCTTGCCAAGGCCGCGGGCCTTGGCTGCGCAACCGGCCGGCGTCCGGCATCCACGGTTCGGCCCCCTCCGACTCGCGCTCCTACCGGAATAGGCCCTTCGTCCTATAGGCGCTTCCAAGAGCGTGTACTAGGCTCTCCGAGACCCAACGGAGGTTCCCCTATGTGCGGCATCGT
>CAZGJV010000007.1:0-115299 GCA_964525715.1 uncultured Conexibacter sp.
TCAAGCCGGGCGCCGGCGTCGGCATCGGCAAGGACGACACGATCTTCGCCAAGAGTGCCGGCAAGGTCGCCTTCACGGTCGGCCGCCGCGGCCGCGTGATCAGCGTCGTCGCCTCCGACGCCGAGTAGCTCCTCGAACGTATGCTGACCGCGCCGCGCTCAGCGCTGGCGCGGTTCGGCTGCGTGGCATAGGGTCCACGCCATGGTTCGGCGGCTCTGCTCGGGCACGTTCGCGGTGCTGCTGCTGATGCTGCTCGCGCTGGCCGCTCCGGCCGGCGCTGCCACGGGCTTCGCCGCCGACGAGACGCTGTCGAGCGCCGACGCCAGCTCGCCCGACGTGGCGATGGCGCCGAACGGCTACGCGATCGCCGGCTGGGTCGAGAGAACCTCCGGCTCGCCGGTGGTGCGCGCGTCCGTGCGCCCGCCGGGCGGTCCGTGGTCGCCGCCGGCGACGTTCCCCGTGAGCCTCGACTCGGTCTTCTCCCTGAGCGTCGCGGTCGCGTCCAGCGGCGCAGCGGCGGTGACGTGGGGGGAGGACACGTCGCCGTCGACGTTCGACGTGGCGGTGGCCACGCGCGCCGCCGGCGGGGCGTTCACCTCCGCGGAGGTGCTGAGAGGCGTCAGACAGATCTTCAGCCCGTCCGCCGGCATCGCCGCGGACGGGACCGTGACGCTGCTCTACGAGGTCAACCCAGACACCGTCGTGCGCGACTTCCCGGCCGGCGGTTCCGCGCTCGCCGCAGCGGAACAGCCGCTCGCCCCGAGTTGCTCGCCCACCTTCGGCAGCGGCATCGCCGAGGCGCCCACCGGCGCTGCGGTCGCGCCGCTCGCCTGCGGCGGCGCGAGCTTCGCGCTGCGGGTCGGCGGGAGATGGACCGTCTCGCCGCCGGTCGCTAACGACAGCCAGACATGTCCGGCGGCCTCGACGTCCCACACCGCCGTGATGGCCGCGATCGACACCGCCGGGCATCCGGTCGGCGTGATCGCCACGGACGTGCACCAACCCGACTTCTCGTGCATGGGCGGCGGCCTCGACAGCGACGCCTACAGCGAGCAGCTCGCGCTGCCGCTCGCGGGGATCATGACGCCGGTCTCCGGGACGCCCGTGGCAAGCGGCTCGACGTTCGGCCTCGCACCCTCGCCGATCGCCGGGCCGCAGGCTGCCGTCTCGCCGGCGGGGATCGTCTTCACGTGGGGCGCCACCGACCTCAGCTTCAGATCGCAGGCGACCGCACGCTTCTTCGCAGCGGACGGCAGCGGCGGAAGCGCGCCTCAGCTGGTCGGGTCACCTGTCACGGGCTCGCTCTTCCCGATCCTCGCGCTCGCGGGGAACGGACGGGGGCTGCTGTCGTGGCTCCAGTCCGACGCTGGGAACACCTCGATCGAGGTGGCGGTGCGCGAGCCGGGGACGGACGCGTTTGGCGCGCCGAGCCCGCTGGCCTCCGGCAGAGACGTGGGGCCGGCCCTGCTCGCGATGGACGACGCGGGGGACGGCGTCGCCGCCTGGACGCAGGGTTCCTCGCCGGCAGTGCTGCACGTGCGCGGCTTCGACGCGACCGCACCGACGCTGAGCGGCGTCTCGATTCCGGCGAGCGTGCCGATCGGCACGCCGGCGACGTTCTCTGCGTCGCCGTTCGACGTGTGGGGGCCGTTGACGACCGCGTGGAGCTTCGGCGACGGCGCCACGGCGACCGGCGCGACGGTCCAGCACGCGTACGCGAGAGCGGGCACGTTCACGGCGAGCGTCACGGCGACGGACGCAGTCGGCAATACGGTCACGAGCTCTGGCGTCGTGCAGGTCCCGGGGGTACTGCAGCCCGCGCGGCCGGCGATCTCACGGGTCTCGCTCACGCACAGACGCTTCCGCGTCGGCAGAGTGCGCACGGCGGTCAGCGCGAGAAGGCGCGCGGTCAGCATCCCACTCGGGACGACGTTCAGATTCGTGCTCGATCGCGCGGCGAGCGTGAAGATCGCGTTCGCGCGGCAGGCGAGCGGGCTGCGCTCCGGCAGACGCTGCGTCTCCCCGTCGAGACGCTTGCGCAGAGCGAGAGCGAGACGCTGCACGCGTCTGGTCGCGATCCGGGCCGCGCTCATGCGCACCGGCGGAGCCGGCGCGCACGCCGTGCCGTTCAGTGGACGGATCGGCCGCAGCGCGCTCGCGCCCGGCACCTACCGCGCGACGCTGACGCCGTCGTCCGGCGGCGCCCTCGGCGCGCCGAGAGCGCTGAGCTTCGGCGTCGTGCGCTGAGCCGCCCGGCCGCTACTCCGGCTGCAGGATCGGACGCACCATGATGTCGCTGACGTCGACGGTCTTCGGGCGGCTGACGGCGTACATGACCGCGTCGGCGATCGCCTCCGGCGGCAGTCCCCATGCGGAGATGTCGTTCTCGAAGAACGGCGTCGCGGTCATGCCGGGCTCGATCAGCGTGACGCGCACGCCGCTGTTGTCGTCCAGCTCGCCGCGGGCGGCCTGCGCCATTGCCGTCACCGCCCACTTCGTGCACGAGTACAGCGAGCCGGGCAGGGCGACGCGGCCGGCGACCGAGCCGGTCAGCAGCAGGTGCCCGCGCGACTCGCGCAGGTGCTCGACCGTCGCGCGGATCGTCAGCGCGGCGCCGTAGACGTTCGTCAGCACCATCGACTTCCAGAACTCGGGCGACTCCTCGAGGAAGCCGCGTCTGGCGCCGAAGCCGGCGTTCGCGAAGACGACGTCGAGCTGGCCGAACGCCTCCAGCGCCTGCGCCACCATCGCCTGCTGCTGCTCCCACTCTGTCACGTCGCATGTCACCGCGAGCGCGCGATCCGCGCCGCCGCACTCGGCCGCGAGCGCCTCCAGCTTGTCGGCCGAGCGCGCCGCCAGCACGACGCGGTAGCCGGCCTGCGCGGCCTGCCGCGCCGTCGCGGCGCCGATGCCGCTCGATGCGCCGGTGATGAGGAAGACCGGGTCGGTGCCTGTCATGCGTTCTCTCCCGTTTCTCACGCCAGATCAATGGTGCGAGGCCCACGATGTCACGATGTCGGCTCGATGCTGTCCGATAGAGCCCGCATCCACGTCCAAGCCGGTGGCGGCGGTGACGGCTGCATGTCGTTCCGGCGCGAGTCGCGCGTGCCGAAGGGCGGGCCGGACGGCGGTGACGGCGGGCGCGGGGGCGACGTCGTGCTGGTGTGCGACGACTCGCTGCGCGACCTGCAGTTCTTCCGCCGCACCGCGCATTTCAAGGCCAGACGCGGCGGGCATGGCAGAGGCGCGCTGCGCTTCGGGCCGGAGGGCGATCTGCTGGAGGTGCACGTGCCGCCCGGGACCGTCGCGGAGCTGGAGGACGGCACGCGGCACGACCTCGTGACGCCGGGGCAGATCGCCGTGGTGGCAAAGGGCGGGTCGCCCGGCCGCGGCAACAAGCACTTCGCGACGCCGACGCGGCAGGCGCCGCGCTTCGCCGAGCGCGGGCTGCCGGGCGAGGAGGGCTGGATCGAGCTGCGGCTCAAGCTGCTCGCCGACGTCGGCCTCGTCGGGCTGCCGAACGCCGGCAAGTCGTCGCTGCTCTCGCGTCTCACGCGCGCGGCGCCGAAGATCGCCGACTACCCGTTCACGACGCTCGAGCCGGTGCTCGGCACGATCGAGGCCGACGACCGCCAGCTCGTGCTCGCCGACATCCCCGGCCTGATCGAGGGCGCCAGCGACGGCGCCGGGCTCGGGCACGACTTCCTCGCCCACGTCGAGCGCACGCGCCTGCTCGTGCACGTGCTCGACCTCGCGCCGGTCGACGGCTCCGACCCGCTCGAGAACCACGCGACGATCGAGCATGAGCTGGCCGCGCACGATGCGCGCCTCGCCTCGCTTCCGCGCGTGCTCGCGCTGTCGAAGGTCGACCTCGTGACGCCTGAGGCGGCGGAGGCTGCCGCGGCCGCGTGGCGCGGGCGGCTGGGGGAGGACGTCCCCGTGCTGCTGACCTCCAGCGCGACCGGCGCCGGCCTCGACCTGCTGCGCGGCGCGCTGCTGGAGCGCGTCCCGCTCGCGACGCCGCTGGAAGCGCCGGGAATCGATCCCACCACCCTCGCCGAGCACCAGGAGTTCCGCCCGGCGGCGAGACGCGGCTTCCAGATCGAGCTGGTCGAGGACGGTCGCTTCCGCGTCGTCGGCGAGGGCGTCGACCGGCTCGTGCTGCGCTACGACGTCGACAACGAGGAGGCGATGGCCCACCTCGAGCGCCGCCTCAAGCGCATCGGCGTGATCCAGGCGCTCGAGGACGCCGGCTTCGAACCGGGCGACGACGTCGAGATCGGCGGCGTCGAGTTCGAGCTGGACCCGTCGTAGGGCTCTCCCAGGTTCACGACCTGGAAACGCGCGCTTCACCGTTCGGACACGACTCGACGCGCGTGCGTCCATAGCGTCGCGCCTCGTGCCGCCGTCCGACCGAGGAGTGCCCGTGCCGAGGCTTCGCCGTCCCGCCCGACTCGTCCCCGCCGTCGTCGCAGCCGCCGCGTTCGCGGTCGTCGCGATCGGCGGCCCCGCGCCGGTCTCCGCCTCCGGCGGCCCGGCCGCGGACCTGCTCGACGTCGTCCAGGTCGGGACGGGCGCCGCGCCGCTGACGAACGCGGCGACCGCTTCGTTCGTGGTGCCGCTGCTGAGCAGTGGCTCGACCGGCACGCCGATCGCGCTGCCGACGGCCGACTCCGGCAGCCAGCACGCCTTCGGCATCAGCGGCAGCGCGACCTCCGAGGGCGCGCTCGAGCTGTCGGCCGACGGCAACTACCTCACGCTCGCCGGCTACGGCGCGGCCCCCGGCACGACCGGGCCGACCGGCGGCACGATCAACGGCACCACGAGCGCGACGGTTCCGCGCGTCGTCGCGCGCGTCGACGGCGCCGGCAACGTCGACACCTCCACCGCGCTCTCCGACGCTTTCAGCGCCAGCAACGTGCGCGGCGCCGTCTCGAGCGACGGCCAGCACTTCTGGGTCACCGGCGACGGCGGCTCGACGACGACCGGCACGCTCAAGAACGCCTCGGTCGCGTACGCCGGCAGCCTCGGCGCGACGACCTCGACCGGCCTGACCAGCTCGCCCAAGCAGGGGCGCGTGCTCGCGATCGTCGGCGGCAACCTCTACATGAGCACGAGCAAGTCGCCCGGCCCCGGTGTCTTCCAGGTCGGCAGCGGCCTGCCGACGGCGAGCGGCCAGAGCGTCGCGAGCGTCTCGGCCGAGGCCGATCCGTACGGCTTCGCACTGCTCGATCTCGACCCGTCCGTGCCCGGTCCCGACACGCTCTACGCCGCCGACGGCACGGCCGGCGGGATCTTCAAGTACTCGCTCGTCGGGGGTGTCTGGACCGCCGAGGGCAGCGTCGCCGGGCCGGCGCTCGGCAGCCTCACCGGCAGAGCCGAGGACGGCGGCGTCAAGCTCTACGCGACGACGAACGACGGCCTCTCCGTGCTCGCCTTCACCGACACGGCCGGCGCCGCGGCGCCGATCTCGGCCGGTTCGTTCGCGACGATCGCGAGCGCGCCGCTGAACACCGTCTACCGCGGGATAGCGTTCGCGCCGGCCGGCCAGGTGCCGCCGCCGCCCCCGACGCCCGCGCCGACGGTGGCGCTCGCCGACAACGCGCTCGGCGCGACGATCGGCGACCCGGAGAACCCGACGCTCGACGCGACCGTCGGCGACGACGCGTTCACCGCCGACCAGCTCACCGTCAGCGCGACCTCCTCCGACCAGTCGGTCGTCCCGGACGCGAACATCGCGATCGACGGCAGCGGCGCGACGCGCACGCTGTCGCTCGACCCGGTCGGCGTCGGCCTCGCGACGATCACCGTCACCGCCAGAACGCCCGACGGCGTGACCGGCCACGCGCAGTTCGAGTACGGCGCCTCCGCGGCGGCGCCCGACGCGACCAGCCACTACCTCTACGGCGCCGCCGACGCGTCGAGCGCGGTCGACGTCGGCGACGGGTACTACATCGTCGCCGACGACGAGAACGCGACGCTGCGCCTCTACCGTGCCGGCCACTCCGGCCGCCCGGTCAAGTCGTGGACCTTCACCAGCCAGATGGGCAACCCGGCCGAGCTCGACCTCGAGTGGTCCGCCCGCCACGGCGACGAGATCGTCTGGGGCGGCTCGGAGTCGAACTCGAAGACGGGCGACCTGCGCCCGAGCGCGTCGATCGTCTTCTCGACGACCGTCAGCGGCTCCGGCGCGGCGACCGACCTGTCGTTCGGCGGCTTCTACGGCGGCCTGCGCGACGACCTGCTCGCGTGGGACCACGGCAACGGCGACCAGTTCGGCTTCGCCGCCGACGCGGCCGACGGCGTCCAGCCCAAGCAGGACGTCGGCTACAACATCGAGGGCATGGACTTCGGGCCGGGCGGCTCCACCACCGCCTACCTCGGCTTCCGCGCTCCGATCGTGCCGAACGGCGCCCCGCAGGACGCGCTCGTCGTGCCGGTCACGAACCTGCTCGACCTGCTCAGCGGCGCGGCGACGCACGCGACCTTCGGCACGCCGCTGCAGTGGGACCTCGGCGGCCAGGGCGTGCGTGAGATCCGCCGCAACGCGAGCGACCAGTACCTCGTGATCGCCGGCGACGCCGGCGAGGGCGGCACTCAGCACCTCTACACATGGGACGGCAACCCCGCCCACCAGCCGGTCGCGACGCAGACCGACCTGCCCGCCCCGGCGGCGATCGACGGCGCCTGGGAGTCGCTCTACTCGGTGCCCGACGCGCTGAGCGACGGCGCGACGCTCGGGCTGATCGAGGACAACGGCGACACCGACTTCTACGCCAGCGGGAGCGAGGCCAAGGACCTCGCGGCCGGCCTGGAGAAGGACTGGGCCGACAGCTTCCAGCTGAGACTGTCGGGTCAGGCGATCGCGTTCTCGACGACGCCGCCGGTTCCCGCCTACACCGGCACGACGTATGCGCCGGCTGCGAGCGGCGGCGCGTCGGGCAACCCGGTGACGTTCTCGCTTGACCCGTCGAGCGGCGCGGGCGTCTGCTCGATCGCCGGCGGTGTGGTGAGATTCCTCAGAGCCGGAAGCTGCATCCTCGACGCCGACCAGGCGGGCAGCTTCCAGTACGCCGCTGCGCTGCGCGTCCAGCAGACGATCCAGGTGACGCAGACGACGCCCGCGATCCTCTGCTCGGCGACCGACGGCTTTGTGCGGACGTCGGCCAAGTACCAGCACCTCAACCCGCTCGGCAGACTCGTGACCGACGCGCTCGTGACCGGCGAGTGCAAGCTGCTCACGCAGCTCGCGGCGAGACTCGGTCCGGCCCAGAGAGCAGCGCTGATCGGCGCCTACGACCAGGGCGTCCAGGGGCTCGCCTCCGCCGGCTGGCTCACGAGCGGGCAGGCCGCGACGCTCGTCGCGATGGCGAGCGGGCTGTAGGCCCGCGGTAAGGCGGCGGCCCAGGCGGGCCGCCGCCCGCGACGCGGCGTAAGCTGCGGCGACATGGGCCCCGTCGTCATCAAGCTCGGCTCCTCGATCGTCGCCGACGACGAGGGGCGGCCGCGCGCGGACGTGCTCGCGCATGTGTGCGAGCAGGCGGCGGCGCTGCACCGCGCCGGCCGCGACGTCGCGATCGTCACGAGCGGCGCGATCGCGCGCGGGATGGGCGTGATGCGCTTCGCGGAGCGGCCGCGCGCGATCGACGAGCTGCAGGCGGCGAGCGCGGTCGGGCAGGGCAAGCTCTACGCCGTCTACGACGAGCTGCTGCGCGGGCACGGGATCACGAGCGCGCAGGTGCTGCTGACGTTCCACGACCTCAGCGGCGAGCGCGCGCTCTACCTCAACGCGCGCCAGACGCTGCGCAAGCTGCTCGACTGGCGCGCGGTCCCCGTGATCAACGAGAACGACACGACAGCGACCGACGAGATCACCTTCGGCGACAACGACTTCCTGGCCGCGCAGGTGGCGATCCTGATCGGCGCCGAGCTGCTCGTGCTGTTGACCTCGACCGACGGCCTCTACACCGGCGACCCGCAGCTCGACGCGGACGCGCGGCTCGTCCCGCTCGTGGACGACTTCGCGGCGCTGGAAGCGCTCGACATCCGCCAGACGACGACGACGCTCGGCTCCGGCGGCATGCGCTCGAAGGTCGTCGCGGCCGAGATGGCGACGGCCGCCAGGATCCCCACGGTCGTCGCGAACGGCCGCACCGAGGGCGCGATCGCGGCCGCCGTCGCGGGCGAGCCGATCGGCACGCGCTTCGTGCCGCAGGCCGGCGACTACTCCAGCTTCAAGCTGTGGCTCAAGTACGCGAAGCCCGCGCGCGGGACGGTCCACGTCGACGCCGGGGCGGCACGCGCGCTGCGCGACGGCGGCACGAGCCTGCTGCCGGTCGGGGTCGTCGCGGTCGACGGCGAGTTCGGCGCCGGCGACGCGGTCGAGGTCGTCCACGACGGCGCCGCCGTCGGCAAGGGGATCGCGAGCTGCTCGGCGGCGGACCTGCGGCGCGTGATGGGCCTCAAGTCCGACGCGGTGCGCGAGCTGCTGCCGCGCGCGGACGAGGAGACGATCCACCGCGACCACTTCGTGCTGGCGTAGCCGCCGCCCGTAGCCTCCCCGGCGGCTGCGGCCTACTGCTGAACGCACGCGGGTGCTTTCGGCGGTCCCCGCGCCGCGCCGCGGCGCCGAGGTTATTCGCATGGACGCGATGGACGAGACTCGCGAGCCGGCGCGGTCGCGGGCAACCCTGGTGCCCGCGGCCGCGCTGCTCGTCCTCTACCTGAGCTGGCAGGCGCTGCGCTGGATCCCCGGCACACAGCAGCTCGTCGGCGGGCTGCTGATGTTCGCGCTCTCGGCGACCGCCGCCGCCGCGGCATGGGCGGCGTCGCGCCGCGCGGCCTCCTCGCTGCGGCTGCGGCGCGCGTGGCGGCTCGTCGCGCTCGCGATCGCGGCGCAGGCAGCCGGCGCCGTCGCGCAGCTGATCTACGAGTACGTCCTGCACCGCCGTCCCTACCCGACGCTCGCCGATCCGCTCTACCTCGCTTTCTATCCGCTGCTGCTGGCGGGGATCCTCAGCTTCCCGGCGCTCCCGCAGGTGCGCAGCCAGGCGCGTCAGCTCGCGCTCGACTGCGCCGTCGTCGCGCTCGGCGGCGGCGCGGTGTTCGTGTACGCGATCCTCGGCCCGGACGCGGTCGCCGGCGCCAGCCCGCTCGAGCTCGTGACGACGATCGCCTACCCGGTCGGCGACGTGATCCTGCTCGTCGGCCTCGCCGCCGCGCTGCTGCGCACCGTGCGCGCCGACGTGCGCGCGAGCCTCACGTGGATCGGTGCAGCCGTCGGCCTGTTCGTCGTCGGGGACCTCGTCTACGGCTACGTCGTGCTGCACACCGCCTACAAGGGCGGGGACCCGGTCGACACGCTCTACGCGGTCGCGTTCGCCTGCTTCGCCGTCGCGGCGAGCGTGCAGCGTCGCGTCGACGAAGCCGACCGGCCGCTCCCGCTCGCCCCGGCGCGCGCCGATGCGCTCGTCGAGTGGGCTCCGCGCGTCGGCGTGGCCGCCTCGATGGCCGCCCTGCTCGCGGCCGAGTGGGGCGAGGTCGTCTTCCCCAACCTCGTGCTCGTGATGATCGCGATCGTCGTCGCGACGTTGCTCGCACTGCGCCTGCAGCTGACGCTGCGCGACATGCGCCAGGAGCGCACGCGGCTCGCCGAGGCGCAGGCGATCGCACAGGTCGGCTCGTGGGAGTGGGACGCCGCGCACGACCGCTTCGAGCGGTCCGCACAGGAGTGGCGGCTGCTCGGCCGCGACCCGGCGACGCTCGCCGACGGCGCGGCGGCCGCGATCGAGGTCGTGCACCCCGACGACCGCGAGCGCGTGGAGCGCGAGACGTGGGCGGCCGTCGAGGCCAGACTGCCGTTCGCCTACGAGCTGCGCGTCGTGCACACGGACGGGGACGTCCGCACGCTGCTCGCGCGCGGGGCGGCCGTCTTCCGCGGCGACCAGCTCGTCTCCCTGCGCGGCACCCACCAGGACGTGACCGACCGCAAGGCGCTGGAGGCGCGCCTGCGCGACCAGGCCGACCACGACCCGCTCACGGGCCTGCTCAACCGCCGCCGCTTCGCCGAGGAGCTGGAGCGGATCCTGCGCTACGCCGCGCGCTACGAGCGTCCGGGCGCGGTGCTGATGCTCGACCTCGACAACCTCAAGCTGCTCAACGACGCGCACGGGCATGCCGCCGGCGACGAGGCGCTGCGGCTCGTCGGCCGCACGCTCGCCGGCCGCGCGCGCGACACCGACGTCGTCGCACGGCTGTCCGGCGACGAGTTCGCGATCGTGCTGCCCGAGGCCGACGAGCAACAGGCGCTCGCTGCGGCGGAGAGCGTGCGCCTCAGCCTCGGCGCCGCGAGCGGCGAGCGGCGGGTGCACGTCAGCGCCGGCGTCGCGCTGTTCGACGGCCGCGAGGGGCTGCTGGGCGACGACGTGCTGGCGGCGGCGGACCTCGCGCTGTACGAGGCGAAGGAGGGCGGCCGCGACCAGGTGCGCGTCTACCGCGGCCAGGCGACCGGGTCGCTGAGCTGGGGCGAGCGGATCCGCGAGGCGCTCGAGCAGGACCGCTTCGTGCTCTACGCCCAGCCGATGGTGGATCTGGCCAGCGGCAAGGTCACGCACCGCGAGCTGCTTGTGCGAATGCTGTCCGACGACGGCGACGCGATCCCGCCGCAGCGCTTCCTGCCGACCGCCGAGCGGCTCGGGCTGGTCGGCGAGATCGACCGCTGGGTCGTGCGCGAGGGCCTGCGCATGGCGTGCAGCGGCGAGCCTGTCTCCATCAACCTGTCGGCGGCGTCGATCGGCGACGAGGAGATCCTCAACGCCGTCTGGCACGCGGTCGAGGAGGGGATGCCGCCCGCCAACGCGATCTTCGAGCTGACCGAGACGGCCGCCGTCCACAACATGGAGGGCGCCCGGCGCTTCGCCGCCGCGCTCACGAGACTCGGCTGCGAGGTCGCGCTCGACGACTTCGGCACCGGCTTCGGGTCCTTCAGCTACCTCAAGCACCTGCCGACGCGCTACGTGAAGATCGACATGGAGTTCGTGCGCGACGTCGCCGCCAATGCGACCGACCAGCAGCTCGTGAAGTCGATCACCGACGTCGCCCACAGCCTCGGCAAGCGCGCGATCGCGGAGGGGGTCGAGGACCGCGAGACGCTGGAGGCGCTGCGCGCCTACGGGGTCGACGGCGTGCAGGGCTTCTACCTCGGCAGGCCGCTGCGGATCTCGCCCGAGACGCGCTTCGAGCGCGAGCTGCGCGGCGACGCCCCGCTCGCGGCGCCGCGCTGAGCAGCTCGTATCGTTCCCCGCATGACGCGGGCGCTGACCGACGAGCTGCGGGCGCTGGTGGGGGACGCCGGCGTCGGCGATCCCGGCGACCGGCGCTGGTGGCAGGACGCGACCGAGTCGCAGGGCCTGAGCGCGCGGCCCGACGCGGTCGTGCTGCCGGTCAGCACCGAGGAGGTGCGCGCGGTCGTCGCGTGGTGCTGCGCGCACGAGGTGCCCGTGGTTCCGCGCGGCGGCGGGTCGGGCTTCGCCGGCGGGGCGGTGCCGGTGCACGGCGGCGTGGTGGTCGCGTTGGACCGCATGACGCGCGTGCGCTCGTTCGACCCGCTGCTGTGGCGGATCCACGTCGAGGCCGGCCTGCGCACGAGCGAGCTGCGGCGGATCGTGCGCGAGAGCGGGCTGCTGTTCCCGCCCGACCCCGGCGCCGCGGAGCAGTCGCAGATCGGCGGCAACATCGCCACCAACGCGGGTGGCCCGCACGCGTTCAAGTACGGCGTGACCGGCCGCTGGGTGACCGGGCTGGAGGCGGTCGTTCCGCCGGGCGAGGTGGTGGAGGTCGGCGGCCCGCTCCGCAAGGACGTCGCGGGCTATGACTTGAAGTCGCTGCTGATCGGCTCGGAGGGGACGCTGGGGATCGTCACCGCCGCGTGGCTGCGGCTGATCCCGGCGCCGGAGGCGGCTGCGCCGGTGATCGCGCTGTATCCGGACGTGCGCGCCGGATGCGCCGCGATCGAGCGCGTGCTCGGCTCCGGCATCCAGGCGGCCGCTTTGGAGTACCTCGACGCGGGCGCGCTCGCGGCGGCGGGCGCGGCGGCGCCGTTCGACGTGCCGGCCGGCGCGTTCGCGGTTATCGCCGAGGCGGACGGGTCCGTGGCGGAGACGGAGGCCGTCGCGGAGGCGCTGCGAGAGGCGCTCGGCGAGGACGCGCTCGTCCTGCACGCCCCCGAGGGCGCCGCCGACGTCGCGGCGTTGTGGCGCTGGCGCGACGGCGTTGCGATCGCCGTCACCGCGCAGCGTGGCGGCAAGATGTCGGAGGACGTCGTCGTGCCGCTGGAGCGGTTGGGCGACGCGATCGAGGCGACGTTGGAGATCGGCGCGCGCCACGGCCTGGAGGCGTGCAGCTGGGGCCACGCGGGCGACGGCAACCTGCATGCGACGTTCCTGCTCGGCGCGACCGATCGCGACGAGATCACCCGCGCGCAAGAGGCCGCCGCCGAGCTGTTCGCGACCGCCGCCGCGATGGGCGGCACGATCTCCGGCGAGCACGGCCTCGGGCTCGTCAAGAGCGGGCACCTCCACCGGCAGTGGAACGAGCCCACGCTCGCGCTCCACCGCGCCGTCAAGAACGCCATCGACCCCCAGAACCTCATGAACCCCGGCAAGAAAGTCTGAGCCCCTGCAATCTGATGCTGTCCAGCGACATCGGATTGACGGGGCTCCGCCGCTAGGCTTCTCTCATGGCCACCGACACCGCCTCGTCCGTCGCTGACATCTGCCGTGCCGCGAAGGCGGCCGCGCCGCCGCTCGCCGCGCTCGACACGCGCGTGAAGGACACGGCGCTGCATGCGATCGCAGATGCGCTCGTGGCGCGTGCGCCGGAGATCCTCGAGGCCAACCAGCGCGACCTCGAGGCCGGCCGCGCGAACGACATCGGCAGCGCGCTGCTCGACCGTCTCGCGCTCGACCCGAGCCGCATCGCCGCGATCGCCGACGGCGCGCGCGCGATCGCCGCGCTGCCGGATCCGGTCGGCGAGACGATCGACGGGCACCGGCTGCCGAACGGGATCGACGTGCGGCGCGTGCGCGTCCCCTTCGGCGTCGTCGCCGTCGTCTACGAGGCGCGCCCGAACGTGACGATCGACGCCGCGGCGCTGTGCCTCAAGTCCGGCAACGCGATCGTGCTGCGCGGGTCGAGCACCGCCGCGCACTCCAACGCGATCCTCGCGACGATCGCCTCCGAGGCCGCGACGCAGGCCGGCGTGCCCTACGGGGCGATCAACCTGCTCGCCGGCGGCGGCCGCGAGGAGCTGGCCGAGCTGGCGACGCAGGACGGCGTCGTCGACCTGATCTTCCCGCGCGGCGGCGAGGGCCTCAAGAACGCGCTGAAGGCGGTCGCGACCGTGCCGGTGATCTACGCCGCCTCGGGCAACTGCCACGTCTACGTCGACGCGGACGCCGACCTCGACGCGGCCGAGGCGATCGCGCTCAACGCGAAGGTCCACCGCCCCGGCGTCTGCAACGCGGCCGAGACGCTGCTCGTGCACGCCGGCGTCGCCGCCGAGTTCCTGCCGCGCGCGCTGCGCACGCTGCACACGGTCGGCGTCGAGCTGCGCGTCGACGAGCGCGCCGCGGGCTTCGCGCGCGACTACGAGGGCACGATCCCCGTCGTCGCCGCCACCGAGCAGGACTGGGCGACCGAGTACCTCGACCTGATCCTCGCCGTGCACGTGGTCGACTCCGCCGAGGAGGCGATCGCGCACGTCAACCGCTACGGCAGCGGTCACTCCGAGGCGATCGTGACCGAGGACGTCGGCGCGGCGCGCGCCTTCCAGCTCGGCGTCGACGCCGCCTGCGTCTACGTCAACGCCTCGACCCGCTTCACCGACGGCGGCGAGTTCGGGATGGGCGCCGAGATCGGCAACTCGACGCAGAAGCTGCACGCGCGCGGTCCGATCGGCCTGCGCGAGCTGTGCACGTTCAAGTACCTGATCGAGGGCACCGGCCAGGTGCGGTCTTGAAGCTCGGCGTCCTCGGCGGCACCTTCAACCCTCCGCACATCGGCCACCTCGTCTGCGCACAGGCGGCGCACGACCAGCTCGGGCTGGACCGCGTCGTGCTGATGCCGGCCGGGCAGCCGCCGCACAAGGCGATCGCCGCCGACCCGGGCGCCGACGCGCGCCACGAGCTGTGCCGGCTCGCGATCGACGGCGACGAGCGCTTCGCCGTCTCGCGCCTCGAGCTGGACCGCCCGGGGAGGTCCTGGACGGTCGATACCCTCAAGGCGTTGCACGACGAGAGCCCGCAGGACGACCTGATCTTCATCGTGGGGGGGGACATGGCCCGCAGCCTGCCGACGTGGCGGGAGCCGGAGGCCGTGCTCGAGCTGGCGACGCTCGCCGTCGCCGAGCGCGCCGGCGCCGAGCGCGAGGACATCCGCGGTGAGCTGCGCGCCCTGCCGACCGCGCGCGGCGAGCGCGTGCGCTTCTTCGACATGCCGCGCGTCGACGTCTCCTCATCGCTCGTGCGCGAGCGCGTGGCGACGGGTCGCCCGATCCGCTATCTCGTCCCCGACGCCGTCGCCGAGGCGATCGCGCAGAACGGCTGGTACCGCGCATGACCGAAGAGTTGATCGGGGCCGCGATGGCCGAGGCGATCGCCGGCTTCGCCTCCGACAAGAAGGCGATCGAGATCGTCGAGCTGGACCTGCGCGGGGTGCTCGGCTACGCCGACTACTTCGTCATCTGCACGGGCAACACCGACCGGCAGGTGAAGGCGATCCACGACGGCATCCACGAGGGGATGAAGAAGGAGCACGGGCTGCTGCCGCGCCGCGTCGAGGGACTGCCGCAGGCGCACTGGGTTCTGATGGATTATCTCGACGTGGTCGTCCACGTCTTCACGCCCGAGACACGCGAGTTCTACCGGCTCGAACAGCTGTGGGGCGAGGCCCCGGCGCGCGTGCTCGACTCGGGCGTGGCGTAGCGGTCGGCCGCGCCGGGCAGACGCCCGGTACGGACGTCATCGACTGGAGGAGAGCAATCGCCATGGGGCGCAACCTCGCGAGCCTGCTGACCGACTCGGCCGCACGCAGTCCGGAGCGCACGGCGATCAAGCTCGAGGACGGCGCGATGACGTTCGCGCAGCTCGACGCCGCCTCCGCGCGGCTGGCGGGCCTGCTGCACGAGCGCGGCTTCCAGCCGGGCGACCGCGTCGGCGTGATGCTGCCGAACGTGCCGTACTTCCCGGTCGTCTACTACGGGATCCTGCGGGCCGGCGGCGTCGTCGTGCCGATGAACGTGCTGTTGAAGGAGCGCGAGGTCGCCTTCTACCTGGGCGACTCCGGCGCGAGACTGCTGTTCGCCTGGCACGAGTTCGGCGACGACGCGCTGCCGGGCGCGGCTGAGGCCGGCGCCGAGCTGGTCGAGGTCGCCCCGCGCGAGACGATGGAGCGGATCATGGCCGCGCCGGCACGCGCCGAGCTGGCCGACGTCGCAGACGACGACACCGCCGTGATCCTCTATACGTCCGGCACGACCGGCAAGCCGAAGGGCGCCGAGCTGACGCACGCGAACCTCTACGGCAACGCGAAGACGAAGCTCGAGACGCTGATCCAGCTGACCGAGGACGACGTGATCCTCGGTGCGCTGCCGCTGTTCCATTCGTTCGGCCAGACGGCGGCGATGAACGCCGGCATGATGGCCGGCGCCTGCCTGACGCTGCTGCCGCGCTTCGACGCCCGCAAGGCGCTGGAGATCATGGAGCGCGACCGCGTGAGCGTCTTCCTCGGCGTGCCGACGATGTACATGGGAATGCTCGCGGTGCCGGAGGCCGAGCGGCCCGACACGTCCTCGCTGCGCGTCTTGATCTCCGGCGGCGCGTCGCTGCCGGTCGAGGTGCTGCGCGCGGTCGAGCGGCAGTTCGGCGTGGGCATCCTGGAGGGCTACGGGCTGAGCGAGACGTCGCCGGTCGCGTCCTTCAACCACCCCGACCGCGAGCGCAAGCCGGGCTCGATCGGCACGCCGATCCGCGACGTGCAGATGGCGATCTTCGACCAGGACGACCGCGAGCTGCCGCCCGGCGAGGTGGGGGAGATCGTGATCAGAGGCCCGAACGTGATGAAGGGCTACTGGCGGCGGCCCGATGCGACGGCCGAGGCGATGCGCGGCGGCTGGTTCCACAGCGGCGACCTCGCGAAGATGGACGAGGACGGCTACTTCTTCATCGTCGACCGCAAGAAGGACATGATCATCCGCGGCGGCTACAACGTGTACCCCCGAGAGGTGGAGGAGGTGCTCTACGAGCACCCGGCGGTCGCCGAGGCGGCCGTCGTGGGGATCCCCGACGCGATGCTCGGCGAGGAGGTCGGCGCCGCCGTCGCGCTGAAGGCGGGAGCCGAGGCGACGCCGGAGGAGCTGCAGGCGTTCGTCAAGGAGCGCGTCGCCGCCTACAAGTACCCGCGCCACGTCTGGCTCGTGTCCGAGCTGCCCAAGGGCCCGACCGGCAAGATCCTCAAGCGGGAGATCGAGGCGCCGGTGGGGGAGCGGCAGGCGTAGCGGGCGACGTCGCTATGCCTCCTCGTACACCTCGAGGCGCAGCGAGCCCATGTCGACGCCCGCGTCGGCCATCGCCTGTCTGAGGTCGGCGCTCTGGAAGAACTCGCGGGCTTGGTCGGCGCTGCCGAAGCGATGCGTGACGAGCACGTTGTTCGGGTCGTCGGCCATCCGGTAGACGGCGGCTTCGGTCACGCCGCCGGCGCGCTGGAGGTCGGCGACGCCGTCGTAGACGCGACGCCAGGCGTCGTAGTCGGCGACGCGGTGCAGGACGAGGGTGGTGGCCATGCGGATCTCCTCGGGCGAGATGCAATGGATTTTCCGGACCTTCACCTGAGCCATACCCGTTTGACGCGTGCGCGTCGCCGGGTTGGCGCGGTCTGCCGCGCCCGACCCGGCTTGACGCGCCGCCCCGACTCCTAGAGCATCGCTCCATGTACGACTACGTGATCGTCGGCGCCGGCTCGGCCGGCTGCGTGCTCGCGGCGCGCCTGACGGAGGACCCGGACGTGAGCGTCCTCCTGCTCGAGGCGGGGCCGCCGGACGCCAGCCAGAACATCCACGTCCCGCTCGGCTACCTCAAGCTCGGCGGCACCGAGGTCGACTGGGGCTACTTCAGCGCGCCCGAGCCGGAGTGCAACAACCGCCGCATCCCGCTGCCGCGCGGTCGCGTGCTCGGCGGCTCCTCGTCGATCAACGCGATGGTCTACATCCGCGGCAACCGCCGCGACTACGACGACTGGGGGATCCCCGGCTGGGCGTGGGACGACCTGCTGCCGTACTTCCTCAAGTCCGAGGACAACGAGCGCGGCGCGTCGGCGTGGCACGGCGCGGGCGGGCCGCTGCCGGTGTGCGAGCAGCGCTCCGGCAACCGCATCTCGCCCGCGTGGGTGGAGGCGGCCGTGCAGGCCGGGCTGCCGCGCAACGACGACTTCAACGGCCCCGAGCAGGACGGCGCCGGCATGTACCAGGTGACGCAGCGCGGCGGCCTGCGCGCGAGCGCCGCGGCCGCCTACCTGCATCCTGCGACCTCGCGTCCGAACCTGACCGTGCTGCCGAACATGCTCGTCCACCGCGTGCTGTTCGACGGCACGCGCGCGGTCGGCGTGGAGGCCTCGCAGCTCGGCCACGTGCAGGAGCTGCGCGCCGGGCGCGAGGTGATCCTGTGCGCCGGCGCCTACAACTCTCCGCAGCTGCTGATGCTGTCGGGCGTCGGGCCGGCGGAGCACCTGCTGCTGCGCGAGCTGGAGGTCGTGCTCGACCAGCCGGCAGTGGGGGAGAACCTCACCGACCACGCGGCGACGTACGCCGTGTGGGGCACCGAGGAGCCGGAGAGCCTGCTGCTCGCGCGCGAGCCGGCGGCGCTGGAGGAGTTCATGGCGACGCAGACCGGTCCGCTCGCCTCCAACGTCGCCGAGAGCGGGGCGTTCGCGCGCGTTGAGGCCGGCGCTCCCGCTCCCGACGTGC
The DNA here is from genome assembly GCA_964525715.1 of uncultured Conexibacter sp. Taxonomy (GTDB): domain Bacteria; phylum Actinomycetota; class Thermoleophilia; order Solirubrobacterales; family Solirubrobacteraceae; genus Conexibacter. The sequence goes on from CAZGJV010000007.1 coordinate 18,017, forward strand.
AGTTCCACACGATCCCGGTGCAGATCCTCGACGAGGGCGCGCGCGATCCGGAGGGCCACGGCGTGCTCGTGACGCCGTGCCTGCTGACGCCCGAGGCGCGCGGCTCCGTACGGCTCGCGTCGAACGACCCGACCGCGCGGCCAGTCGTGCGCAACGGCTTCTACGCCGGCGAGCGCGACCTGGAGCGGATGGTCGCCGCGCTGCGGCTGATGCTGGAGATCGCCGCGCAGCCGGCTGCCGCGCCGTACTTCGCCACCGGCGCGATGGTGCCGGACGGCGACTCCGACGAGGCGCTGCGCGCCCACGCCCGCCGCACGACGTTCCCGATCTACCACCCGGTCGGCACGTGCGCGATCGGCAGCGTCGTGGACGATCAGTTGCGCGTGAACGGGCTCGAGCGCCTGCGCGTCGTCGACGCCTCGGTGATGCCGCTCGTCCCGCGCGGCAACACGAACGCCCCGACGATCGCGATCGCCGAGCGCGCCGCCGACCTGATCAGGGGCGTCGCGCCGCTGCGCGCCGCGGCGGCCGCACCACCTGCAGCCGCCGCGTGACCGGCTTCGAGGTGTTGCCGGCGGCGTCGGTCGCGACGATCGCGACGGTGTAGCTGCCGAGCGGGAGCAGGTGTCTGCCGATCCGGCCGCCGATCGTGAGGCGGTCGGTTCCGGCGTGCGCGACGAGCCGCTGGCCGCCGCCCGCGACGAGGCGCGTGCAGCGCCTGCCGTGCGGTGCGCGATGGGGCGGCACACAGCGCCCGGCCTTGAGGCGGCCGGACAGCCGCCGCTCGAAGCGTACGGTGACGGTCGCGGCCTCCGACAGGTTGAGTCGCAGCGTGCCGCTATGGCCGAGGCGCAACGTCGCCGCGAGGCTCACGTGCACCAGGGCGGGCGGGGTCGTGTCGCGTCTCGGCGGCCCACTGCCGCCAGATCCGCCGGTGCCTCCGCCACCACCGCCGCCACCACCGCCCGACGCCGGCGCCGTGACGCCGGTCACGCGCGCGACCTGGCTCGACTGCTCCAGCCCGACCCACAGCGTCCCGCCGGCGCCCTTCGTCAGGTAGCGCGGTCCGGACAGTCTCGGGAAGCCGGCGAGCATCGTCACTGCGCCGTCGGGCGTCATCCGCAGGAGCGCGTCTCTGGCGAAGCTCGCGATCCAGTAGGCGCCGTCGTCGCCGAAGACGATCCCGAACGGGTCGGTGGACGGCACGTCCGTCGTCTGGATCGTCGTGCCGGGCGGCGTGAAGCGCCCGAGCTGCTGCGGCACGTTGCCGGGGTTCGCGACGACGATCTGCCCGTTGGGTCCGGCCCCGACCTCCTGGGGCCCGCCGCCGGTCGGGTAGAAGGTCGGCACGCCCGTGGTCGTGAGGCCGACGACGCGCTGGCTGCCGAAGTCGGCGATGTAGAGGTTGCCGTCCCCGCCGGCGACGATCCCGCGCGCGCTCATACCGGTGACCGTGAACGATCTCGCTCTGCCGTCGGTCCCGATCTGGACGGCCTGGTCGGCGGAGCCGGTCCACAGCTTGCCGTCCGGGCCGACGACGATCCCGCGCGGATCGGTGATGTCGGCGACCGGGAAGAGCGTCGTTCTGGTCGGATCGGACGTCGGGAAGCGCACGACGCCGCCGCTCTGCGTGACCCACATGTTCCCGTCGGGGCCGGCGACGATCCCGTTCGGGCTCGTGATGTCGGTCGTCTGGTAGCCGGTGACGGTGCCGTCCGGTCTCACGCGCGCGACGTCGTACGTGACGCCGTCGAGCGCGACCCACACGTTCCCGTCGGGGCCGAGCGCGAGGTGGTGCGGCACGCCGCCGAGGTCGAAGACGCCGTTCAGCGCGGGTGCCGCGCCTGCAGTCGCGGAGGCGAGCGCTGCGGCGGCCAGTGCGATGGCCGCGAGCAGCAGCAGGCGGATCGTCGTGCGGCGCATCCGGTCGATCCTCCCACGTCGGGCCGCCGCCCGCTAGGCTCCGCGCGCGCCATGGCCATCACCGTCTACGAGAAGCGCGCCTGCACGACGTGCCGCAAGCTCGCCGAGCTGCTTGCCGAGCGCGGCGTCGGCTTCGAGCGCGTCGAGTACCACGTCGAGGGGCTGAGCGAGTCGCAGATCCGCGAGCTGCTCGCGCAGGCGGGGATCGCGGCGAGCGCCGCGCTGCGGATGCGCGAGGAGGGCGCCGCCGAGCTGGCGGCGGCCGGCGACGAGGACGCGATCGTCGCGGCGATGGCGGCGCGGCCGCAGCTTCTCCAGCGCCCGTTCGTCGTCAAGGACGGCCGCGCCGTGTTGGCGCGGCCGATCGAACGCGTCCTCGAGATCCTCTAGCGCCGCACGCTTCACGCCGCGTCGAGGTCAGCGTGGCGCCCTGCAGGGGTCGAGCGATCGCGTCGATGCGCCGATGAGCGGGGTGAGGCCATGCGACCGCAGGGGACACCCACGCCGTGAGCTCGATGCCGACGCTCGATCGTCGCCCGGCGGCGGCGCGCGCCGAGTTGCCCGCGGCCGCTCGCCCGGCGGACGTGGGACGGCGGCCGGCGTCTCCGTTCGGTCGGCGGCGCCACTGGGGGCTGGCCGCCGTCGTCGCCCTCGGAGTTGGTGTGACGACGCTCGTCGTCACCACGCCGAGCCTGCGCTACGGCCCCCAGCGGCCCGTCCTGCACGCGCAGATCGCGACCGCCGCCGCGCTCGTCGCGCTGCTCGTGGCGCTGCTGGCGGTCGGCCGCTACCGCCGCGCGGCGCTCGCCGCCGACCTGCTACTTGCGCTCTCGTTCGGCGTGCTCGGGACCTCCAACCTGCTGACGAGCGCGATCCAGGCGATCACGGGCGAGAGCCCGCACGGACCGCTCGGCTGGATGCCCGTGTCGGGCCGGCTCGTCGCCGCGGCGCTGCTGGCCGCCGCCGCGCTCGCCTCGGTGCGCGCGTTCGCCCGCCCGCGGCGCGCCGCGCGCCTGCTCGCGCTCGCGAGCGTCGGGGCGCTGGCGCTGCTCGCGCTCGTCCTCACCGCGCTCGACCCGCAGCTCCCCGCTGCGCTTGGTCAGGGGACGCTGCCCAGCGACGCCGCGTTCGGTCCGCTCGCCGGCAGCCCGGCCACGATCGTGCTGAAGGGCTCGTGCCTCGTGCTCGTCGTGATCGCCGCGATCGGCTTCGCGGTGCGCGGCCGGCACGCGCACGACCGTCTCTCGGCGCCGCTGTCGTGGGGCATCGTGCTGCTCGCGTTCGCGTGGCTCAACTACCTGCTCGTGCCGTCGCTCTACGTCAACTGGTTCTACGCCGGCGACGTGCTCGCGCTCGCGGCCTACCTGCTGCTGGCGGCCGGTGCGGTCGCCGAGATCGGCGACTACCAGCGCGACCGCGCCCGCTTCGCCGCGCTCGAGGAGCGCGGGCGCGTCGCGCGCGAGCTGCACGACGGCGTCGCGCAGGAGGTGCTCTACATGCTCGCGCAGGCGCGCCGCCTGCAGGCACACCAGCCGGGACCCGACGCCGACCGGCTGCTGGCCGCGGCCGAGCGCGCCCTCTCGGAGTCGCGCTCGGCGATCTCCGCGCTGCGCGCGCCGCCCGACGAGTCGCTGCCGGCGGCGCTCGAGCGCATCGCCGGGGAGCTGGCGCGCCGGCTCGAGCTCGACGTGCGCATCGACGCCGACCCGGACGTCGAGGCTGGCCCGGACCTGCGCGACGCGCTCGCGCGGATCGTCGGCGAGGCGCTCGCCAACGCCGCGCGCCACGGCGTCGCGCGCCGGGCGACGGTCGAGCTGCGCGCCGGGCCGCCGCGGCGCCTGCTGGTGCGCGACGACGGCCGCGGCTTCGACCCGGATCCCGCGCTCGTCCCGGAAGGCGCCTTCGGGCTGCAGTCGATGCGCGAGCGCGCCGCGGCCGTCGGCGGGCACGTCGAGATCCGCTCCGCCCCCGGTGCCGGCACCGAGGTGGAGGTGACGCTGCCGTGAGCAGATCGTCAGACGGCATCGGAGGCGGCCGGCGCGTCGTGATCGCCGACGACCACGCGCCCACGCGCGCGGGCGTGCGCGACGTGCTGCAGCAGGCCGGCTTCGTCGTCTGCGGCGAGGCGTCCGACGGCCCGGGCGCGGTCGAGGCGGCGCTGCGCGAGCGCCCCGACGCGGTCCTGCTCGACGTGCACATGCCCGGCGGCGGCGGGATCGACGCGGCCGAGCAGATCTCGATGCGCCTGCCCGGCACCGCGCTCGCGATGCTCACCGTCTCCTCCGAGGAGGAGGACCTGTTCGCGGCGATCCAGGCCGGCGCCGTCGGCTATCTGTTGAAGGACGTCGACCCCCAGCGGCTGCCGTTCGCGCTGGACGGGGTCCTCGCGGGCGAGGCGGCGATCCCGCGGCCGCTCGTCGGGCGGATCGTCGCCGAGCTGGGCGAGCGCCGCCGCCGGCGCGTGCCGCTCGCACGCGGCGGCGCCGAGCTGACGCCGCGCGAATGGGAGACCATCGAGCTGCTGCACGGCGGTGCGAGCACGGCGCAGGTCGCCGAACGGCTCGGCGTCAGCCAGGTGACGGTGCGCCGCCATGTCTCGACGGTGCTGCGCAAGCTGCGCGTCCCCGACCGATCTGGCGCGTTCGCACTGCTCGACGCGCTGCGCAGCGGCGCAGCGCAGCGCGGCCGTTCACGCGTCTGAACGGCGAAGCGCCCACGCGGGCGATAGCGCCGTGCCGGTCGACCCGCGAGCATGGTCGCACCCGTGTCTGCACCCTCCGATCCGCTGCTCGACCGCGCCTCCAGCCTGCTGGACGAGCTGCGCGAGCGCTGCGCTGCGCCGGACGTCGGCGCGGAGGCGGACGAGCTGCTGATCGGCGGCTACGCGTCCGCGCTCGCGCTGGAGGGCGCGCGCCGGCGGCTGCGCGAACAGGCGCTCGAGCTGTCCGAGCGCGAGCTGCGGCTCGCCGCGCAGGAGCGCGAGCTGCGCACCCTGCTGCGCACGCTGCGCGAGCGCATGCAGCAGCGGACCGCCCGTTCAGGCGACGAGCCCGCGCCGCAGCGCCTGCACCGCGGCCTGTAGCCGGTTCTCGACGCCGAGCTTGCCGAAGATGCTCGCGACGTGGCTCTTGACCGTGTTCGGGCTGATGAACAGCTCGGCCGCGATCGCCGCGTTGTCGCGCCCGTCGACGATCAGGCGCAGCACGTCCAGCTCGCGCTCGGACAGCTCGACGGCGTCCTCGTCGGCGGCGACCGCCGCCGCCCGTCTCGGCTCGGCCGCGCGCAGGCGCCGCAGCAGCTCGGGCGCCACGCGCGGCGGGATCACCGCGTCGCCCGCGGCGGCCGCGCGCACGGCGGCGACGATCTGCTCCAGCGTCGCCTCCTTGAGGACGTAGCCGGCGGCGCCCGCCAGCAGCGCCTCCAGCATCGTCGCGTCGTCGTCGGAGAGCGTCAGCACGACGACGCGCGCGGCGTGCCCGGCCGCGACGATCGCGCGCGTCGCCTCGACGCCGGAGATGCCCGGCATGCTCAGGTCCATCAGCACGACGTCGGGGCGCAGCTCCGCGACGAGCCGCACGCCCGCCTCGCCGCCGCTCGCCTCGGCGGCGACGTCGAGGCCCTCGTCGCGCAGCAGCTGCGCGAGCCCGTGGCGGAAGACGTCGTGGTCGTCGACGAGCAGGACGCGGATCGGTTCGGGCGCGCTCACGCTGCGCGCAACTCTGCCGCGCGCCGCGGCGGAAACGCGCCCGCGTTCATGCGGATGAACGCCAAAACGCCCGCGCGGACCATTGAGCGGCACCCGGCCGTCGCGCAATCTGCTTAGCAAGCGGAAGGACCCGCCGCAGGGAGCAGACAGAGGCTCCAGGTGGCCCACCCCCACAAAAAGGAGCATCTGATGCGGAAGCTCATGCGCAAGCGAATTCTCGTCCCAGTCGTCGCGATCGCGGCGCTCGCGATCGCCGGAATCGCCGTCGCGTACTTCACGGCCTCGGGCACCGGCTCGGGCACGGCGTCGGTCGGCACCACCGCCGGCGTCACGATCACCGGCGTGTCGTTCGACAACGCGCTCTACCCGGGCGGCTCGACGCCCGTCAGATACACGATCAACAACCCCTCGTCCAACACGGCCGTCAGCGTCGACAAGATCGTCGCCGACACGAGCGCCGGGACGAACGGCATCACCGGACTTCCGGTCGGCTGCAGCGCCTCCGACTTCACCTTCGGCCCCGTGTCCGTCGGCAGATCGATCCCCGCGAGCGGCTCGATCAGCGGCACCGGCACGCTCAGCCTGGCGAACTCGAACGCCAACCAGGATGCCTGCCAGGGTGCTTTGCCGGTCCTGCACCTCAAGGTGGACAACAGCGGCATCTAGTCGATCGACTTGTGGGCGGGGGCGTCTGGCGAATTCGCCCCCGCCCGCTCGATCCTCCTCGCACGAACCGCACGCACATGCGCAACCCCTCCACGACACGGACAGCGAAGAGCGCCAGGACCAAGCGGTCCCTGACGCTGCTCGGTGTCCTCATCCTCCTGGCCCTCGCGCTCGCCGCCTACGCGGTCGCCGCGAGCGCCGGCCCGTCGGTCGCGACGCCGAGAATCGCGTCGGGTCCGTCCGGGGCGACGAGCGCCACGAGCGCGACCTTCGCGTTCACCGTCGGCGCCAGAGGCGACACGCTCGAGTGCTCGCTCGACGGCGCGTCCTACGCGACCTGCACGAGCCCGAAGACCTACGCCGGCCTCGCCGACGGCTCGCACACGTTCCGCGTGCGCGACCGCAACGCGAGACTCGGAGCCGGCGACCCCGCCACGCGCACCTGGACGGTCGACACGCACGCGCCGGCCGCCCCGCAGCTCACGCAGAAGCCGCCGACGGTCACGAACGCCGACCACGCGACGTTCGGCTACACCGACGCCGAGGCGGGCGTGAGCTGGGAGTGCAGAGTCAACGGCTACGACTGGGACTCCTGCACGAACCCCGTCTCCTGGTGGGGCCTGCGCGACGGCGCCCGCACGTTCACGGTGCGCGCCCGCGACGCCGCCGGCAACATCGGCCCGGCGACCACCTACGGCTGGACGATCGACACGGTCGCGCCGCCCAAGCCACAGCTCACGCAGCAGCCGGCGAGCCCGTCGGCGTCGAGCAGCGCGACCTTCGCGTTCGCCGACAGAGAGGCCGGCGCGACGTTCGAGTGCTCGCTCGACGGCGCCGCCTACGCCGCCTGCCCGAGCCCGCAGACGTACAACGGGCTGGCGAACGGCAGCCACCGCTTCGACGTGCGCGCGCTCGACGCCGCCGGCAACCGCAGCGGCGTCGCCGAGGACAACTGGAGAGTGAGCGCCTCGACGAGCGGGCAGCCGTTCACGATCTCCGGCGGCTACGGCGGCCTGCTCTACCCGGGCAAGACCGCCGCGCTCGCGCTGAGAGTCGCCAACCCCAACGGCGACCCGATCCTCGTCACGAGCATCACGGTGACGCTCCAGGGCGGCAGCTCGCTGCCCGGCTGCGACGGGCCGGCGAACCTGCAGGTGACGCAGTCCAACGTCTCCGCCGCGAACCCGCTGACGGTCCCCGCCAACGGCAGCGTCACGCTCCCCTCCGGCGGCGTCAGCGCCCCGCAGGTGACGATGCTGAACCTGCCGACGAACCAGGACGCCTGCAAGGGCGCCGTCTTCTCCTTCGCCTACAGCGGGAGCTCGCACTCATGAGCGCGCACGGCCGTCACCTCGTCCGCGCGCTCGCGATCGCCCTCGGCATCGCCGCTGTCGCCCTGCTTGCCGCCGTGATGGACGCATCGGCGTACGTGACCGCTTCCGGCGTCGGCAGCGCCGCCGGAAGCGTCACGACGCTGGCCGCGCCGACGATCGCGAGAACGAGCACCGGCGGCGGCTCCGTCACGCTCACCTGGTCGACCGTCAGCGCGCCGGCGAGCGGATCCGTCACCTACTACGTCTCGCGCGACGGCGGCGCCGCAAGCGCTGCCTGTCCCAGCTCGGCGTCGCCGACGAGCGCCACGAGCTGCACCGACACGGGCCTCTCCGCCGCTTCGCACCAGTACACGGTGACGGCGGTCTGGCGCTCCTGGACGCGCACGAGCGCGACCGCCAACGTGACCGTCGCCTTCGGCACCGCCACGCAGCTCGTCTTCACGACGCAGCCGGGCGGCAGCGCCACGGGCGGCACGGCGTTCCCGACGCAGCCGGTCGTCACCGCGCGCGACGCGAGCGGCAACACGGTCACCGACTACAGCGGCAGCGTCAGCCTCTCGATCCTCAGAGGCGGCGCGGGCAGCGCGACGCTCAGCGGCTGCACCGGCACGCTGAGAAACGGCGTCACGACCTTCGCCGGCTGCAAGATCGACAAGTCCGGCAGCGCGTACTACCTGCACGCGAGCGACGGCACGCTCGGCGGCGACAGCTCGAGCTTCGACGTCTCCGTCGGCACGGCGACGCAGCTGCTGTTCACGACGCAGCCGGGCGGCAGCCCCACCGGCGGCATCGCCTTCCCGACGCAGCCGGTCGTGGTGGCCGCCGACGCGGGCGGCAACACCGTCACGAGCTTCTCCAGCACGATCACGCTGTCGATCGGGTCCGGGAGAGGCACGCTCCAGGGGTGCTTCCCGAGCCGCAGAAACGGCGTCACGACGTTCAGCGGCTGCGAGATCGAGGAGGCCGGGACGGGCTACACGCTGCACGCGAGCGCCAGCTTCGGCGCGCTCACGGGCGACAGCGCGAGCTTCGACGTCACGGTCGGCCCGCTCTCCCAGCTCGTCTTCACGACCCAGCCGGGCGGTGGCGCGACCGACAACGTCGCGTTCCCGACGCAGCCGGTCGTGGCCGCGACCGACGCGGGTGGCAACGTCGTCACGAGCTACAGCAGAACGGTCACGCTGTCGATCGCGAAGCACACGGGCCCCGGCAACGCGACGCTCAGCGGCTGCAGAGGCTCGCTGTCGAACGGCGTCACGACCTTCTCGGGCTGCCAGCTCGACCAGCTCGGTTCGAACTACCAGTTGACGGCGAGCGACATCACGCGCAGCGTCGACAGCAACGCCTTCGCGGTGACGGTGGGGCCTGCGACCCAGATCAGTGTCACGACCTCGCCCTCCGGTGCGACCGGCGGCACGGCTTTCACGACCCAGCCGGTCGTGACCGCGCTCGACGCCGGCGGCAACGTCGCGACGAGCTACGCCGGGACGGTCACGCTGACGGTCGGCAGCGGACCCGGCACGCTGAGCGGCTGCAGCTCGTCGCTGAGAAACGGCGTCACGACGTTCAGCGGCTGCAAGCTCGACAGAGTCGGCAGCTACACGCTGCACGCGAGCGACGGCACGTTCAGCGACGACAGCTCCAGCTTCACGGTGACCTTCGGCTCCGCCGCGCAGCTGCTGTTCACGACGCAGCCGGCCGGCGCGAGAGCGGGCAGCGCCTTCGCGACGCAGCCTGCGATCACGGCGTACGACGCCGGCGGCAACACGGTCACGAGCTTCAGCAGCACGATCACGCTGACGATCAAGAGCGGCACGGGCGCCACCGGAGCCACCCTCAGCGGCTGCAGCGAGAACCACAGCAGCGGCGTCACGACGTTCAGCGGCTGCAAGATCGACAAGAGCGGCAGCGGCTACGTCCTGCATGCGGCCGCGAGCGCGCTGACGGTCGACAGCAACCCGTTCGCCGTCGGGTAGCCACGGGACCGCGCAACCGCCGCCGTTGCTAGGGTCGCGGCGTGGCTGCCGCTGCCTCAGAGACGCTCCGCCGCACCGCCCTGTTCGACCGCCACGTGGCGGCCGGTGCGAAGCTCGTGCCGTTCGCGGGCTGGGTGATGCCGGTGCAGTACGCGGGCGTGCGGGAGGAGCACGTGGCGGTGCGCGAGCATGCCGGCGTGTTCGACGTCTCGCACATGGGGGAGGTCGAGACGCGCGGGCCGGGTGCGTTGGACTTCCTGCAGCGGGTGCTGTCGAACGACGTGTCGAAGATCGCGGTCGGCGGCGCGCAGTACAGCGTGCTGTGCCGCGAGGACGGCGGCGTGCTGGACGACCTCTTCACGTACCGGCTCGGCGAGGATCGCTTCCTGACCGTCACGAACGCGTCGAACCACGCCAAGGACCTCGCGTGGCTGCGCGCGCATGCCGGCGGCTTCGACGTCGAGCTGACCGACCGCCTCGACGACTACGCGATGCTCGCCGTGCAGGGCCCCGACGCGCGGGCGCTGCTGGCGCCGCTGCTGGGCGCCGGGCAGGAGCTGCCGGCCCGCTTCCGCACCATCGAGCTGACCGTCGCCGGCGCGCCCGCGCTCGTGTGCGGCACCGGCTACACGGGCGAGGACGGCGTGGAGATCCTCTGCGCGCCCGACGCGGCCCCCGCGATCTGGGATGCGCTGCTCGCCGCCGGCGTCGCGCCCGCCGGGCTGGCGGCACGCGACACGCTGCGGCTCGAGGCCTGCTTCCACCTCTACGGCAACGACCTGATGGAGTCGCGCGGGCCGATCGAGGCCGGCCTCGGCTGGTGCTGCAAGGAGGCGACGGGATTCGTCGGCGCCGAGGCGGTCGCCGCGGTGCGCGCGGCCGGACCCGCCGAGCAGCTCGTGCCGTTTGCGTTCACCGGTCCCGGGATCCCGCGCCAGGGCAATCCCGTCGGCGGCGGCGGCGAGGTCACGAGCGGGACGCTGTCGCCGTGCCGCGGGGTTGGGATCGGGATGGCCTACGTGCCGGCCGAGCGCTCCGCGATCGGCACGGCGATCGAGATCGACGTGCGCGGCAAGCTCCGTTCGGCCGTCGTCGCGGACAAGCCCCTCTATAGAAAGGACGCCTGAATGGCCGGTGAGTATCCCGAGGGGCTGCTGTATCACCCCGAGCACGACTGGGTGCGGATCGACGGTGACGTCGCCGCGTTCGGCATCACCTGGTACGCGCAGGACTCGCTCGGCGAGATCGTCTTCTTCGACCCGCCCGAGGTGGGAACGCAGGTCACGCAGGGCGAGAGCTACGCTGAGGTGGAGTCGGTGAAGGCCGTCTCCGACGTGATCGCACCGCTTTCGGGCGAGATCGTCGAGGTCAACACGGCATTGGCCGACGCGCCGGAGCGGATCAACGACGATCCCTACGGCGAGGGCTGGATGGTGAAGGTGCGGCTGGCGAACGCGGGCGAGACCGACTCCCTGCTCGACGCCGCCGCCTACCAGGCCCAGCTCGGCTGACGCACGACGCACCACTCACGACGAGGACCGCCCGATGAGCACGTACACCTCCGCCACCGACGCCGACCGCCGCGCGATGCTCGACGAGATCGGCGCGATGTCGATCGAGCAGCTGTTCGCCGACATCCCCGGCGCGCTGCGGCTCGACCGCCCGCTCGCGCTGCCCGCGGGGATGGCCGAGCAGGAGGTCTACGAGCACCTCAAGGAGCTGGCCGCGCGCAACGTCTCGGCCGAGGACGAGGTGTCGTTCCTCGGCGCCGGCATGTACGACCACTACGTGCCGTCGCTGGTCGACACGCTGCTGTCGCGCAGCGAGTTCCTCACCCCGTACACGCCCTACCAGCCGGAGATCTCGCAGGGCGGGCTGCAGGTGATGTTCGAGTACCAGACGGCGATCAGCGAGCTGACCGGCCTGCCGGTCTCGAACGCGTCGGTCTACGAGGGCCCGAGCGCGGTCGGCGCGGCGGCGTATCTCGCGAAGCTCGCGAACGGCCGCCCGCGCGTGCTCGCCTCGCGCGGCGTGCACCCGCACTCGCGCGAGACGCTGACGACGCTGGCGCGGGGCTACGGGCAGACGGTCGAGGAGCTGCCGCTCGCCGGCGGCGCGACCGATCTCGACGCCTTGGTTGCGGCGCTCGGCGACGACGTGAGCGCCGTCGTCTTGCAGCAGCCGAACTTCCTCGGCACCGTCGAGGACGTCGCGGCGCTGACCGCCGCCGCGAAGGCCGTCGGCGCGGTCGTGATCTGCGCCTGCGACCCGATCCCGCTCGGGATCCTCGAGCCGCCCGGCGCGCAGGGCGTCGACATCTGCGTCGGCGAGGGGCAGACGCTCGGCAACCGGCTCGACTACGGCGGCCCCTCGTTCGGCTTCTTCGCCGCCTCCCAGGAGCACCTGCGGCGGATGCCAGGTCGCATCGCTGGCCAAACTGTCGATGTCGATAGCAAGCGTGGGTACGTGCTGACCTTGCAGACGCGCGAGCAGCACATCCGCCGCGAGAAGGCGACCTCGAACATCTGCACCGCGCAGGCGCTGAACGCCCTCGCCGGCGTCGTCTACCTCGGCTGGCTCGGCCGGCAGGGGCTGGTGGAGCTGGGCGAGCTGCTGCTGCGCCGCACCGCCTACGCGCGCGAGACGCTGTGCGCTTTGGACGGGGTCGAGCCATTGCACGAGCAGCCGGTCGTGCGGGAGTTCGCGCTGCGGCTGCCCGGTGTCGACGTGGACGCGGTCGTCGAGCGGCTCGCGGCGGAGGGGATCAACGCCGGCTACCGGCTTGGGCGCACCTACCCCGAGTACGCCGACGGCCTGCTCGTCGCGCTGACCGAACGGCGCACGCGCGCGCAGATCGACCGCTTCGGCGAGGCGCTCGGTAGCGCGCTCGCCGCCGAACGCGGCGCCGCGCCGGCGGGGGTGGGGGCATGAGCGCCACCGCTCCGCGTCCGGCCGCCTCGGCTCCCGGCGCCGGCGGCTCCGCGATCTCCGCCGCCGACGACACGCTCACGATCTACGAGCGCTCCCAGCCCGGTCGCCGCGCGTTCGTGGCGCCTGTGCTCGACGTCCCCGAGCGGCCGCTCGACGAGCTGCTGCCCGCGCGCTTCCAGCGCACGCGGGCCGCGCAGCTTCCCGAGGTCTCCGAGCCCGAGCTGATCCGCCACTACCACCGCCTGAGCAAGCGCAACTTCGACCTCGACACCGGCTTCTACCCGCTCGGCTCGTGCACGATGAAGCACAACCCGAAGCTGCACGAGCGCGTCGCGGCGCTGCCCGGCAACGCGCGCCTGCACCCGCTGCAGGACGTCAAGCGCGCACAGGGTGCGCTCGAGCTGATGTGGAACCTGCAGGAGTCGCTCGGCGAGATCGCCGGGCTGCCGCACGTCTCGCTCCAGCCCTCCGCCGGCTCGCACGGCGAGCTGGCCGGCGTGCTGCTGACGCGCGCCTACCACGAGGATCGCGGCGAGCACCGCACGAAGGTCCTCACACCCGACACCGCGCACGGCACGAACCCCGCGACCGTCACGATGGCCGGCTACGAGGTCGTCAAGGTCGGCACGAACGCCGACGGCGGCGTCGACGTCGACGACCTGCGCGCGAAGGCCGACGAGCAGGTCGCCTGCCTGATGCTCACGAACCCCTCGACGCTCGGCCTGTTCGACCCGAACATCGCCGAGATCGCCGAGATCGTGCACGGCGTCGGCGCGACGCTCTACTACGACGGCGCGAACCTCAACGCGATCATGGGCATCACGCGGCCGGGCGACATGGGCTTCGACATCGTGCACTTCAACCTGCACAAGTCGTTCACGCAGCCGCACGGCGGCGGCGGTCCGGGCGCCGGGCCGATCGCGGTGAGCGAGCGGATCGAGCCCTACCTGCCGCGCCCGCAGGTCGTGCGGCGCGACGGCGCGTCCGGCGGCCCGGAGTTCGACCTCGACGAGGACCGCCCGAAGTCGATCGGCAAGCTGCGCGGCTTCCAGGGCAATTACGGCGTCTTCGTGCGCTCCTACGCCTACATCCGCTCGCTCGGCGCGGAGGGCCTGAGAGAGGCGTCCGAGGTCGCGGTGCTGAACGCGAACTACCTGCTCGCGCTGCTCAAGCGCAAGGGCGTCGCCGAGTACCTGCCGGTCGCCTACGACCGCGTCTGCATGCACGAGTTCGTGCTGTCCGGTGCGCCGATGAAGCGCGAGCTGGGGATCAGAACGCTCGACCTCGCCAAGCGCCTGCTCGACTTCGGCGTCCACCCGCCGACCGTCTACTTCCCGCTGCTCGTCGACGAGGCGCTCCTGATCGAGCCGACCGAGACCGAGACGAAGGAGACGCTCGACCGCTTCGCCGAGATCGTCGCCGCGATCCTGCGCGAGGCCGTCGACGATCCCGAGATCGCCCGCAACGCCCCCTACTCCACGCCCGTCCGCCGCCTCGACGAGGCGCGCGCGGCGAAGACGCCCGTTCTGCGTCAACCCCTGTAGCGCCGCGCGGTCAAGCCGCCCGGCGCGACGTCACCACGACCTCGGCGCCCTTCGCCGGCAGCATCGTGACGTTGCGGTGCAGCACGCGCTCGGGGCGCGGGTCGGGGGCCTTCATGTCCGTGCGGCGGGCGATCGCGCGCAGTACGACGCGCTGCTCGGCCATCGCGAGCGTCGCGCCGAGGCAACGGCGGATCCCGCCGCCGAACGGCACCCAGGTATACGTGCCGGGCTTGACGCCGAGGAAGCGCTCGGGCCGGAACGAGAACGGGTCCGGATAGACGTCCTCGCGGTGGTGCAGCAGGGAGACCGAGACGAGGATGTGGCTGTTCTTCGGCAGCCGGTACTCGCCGAGCTGCCACGGCGCCTTCACGCGGCGGCCGGTGATCGGCACGACCGGGCGGTTGCGCATCGTCTCGTGGATCGTCGCCTCGACGTAGGCGGCGCCGTCGTCGTCGGCCTCCTCGGCGCGCACGCTCTCGCGCAGGCGGTCGTACGCGGCCGGGTTGCGCAGCAGGCGCTCGAACGTCCACGCGAGCGAGTTGGCGGTCGTCTCGTGGCCGGCGAGCACGAGCGTCAGCAGCTCGTCGCGCAGCTCCGCGTCCGTCATCGCCTCGCCGTCCTCGTCGCGCGCGGCGAGCAGCAGCGAGAGGATGTCCGTGCGCTCGCCGTCCTCCTGCCTGGCGCGCGCGGCGGCGATCACGCCGTACATGTCGCGGTCGAGCTGATCGAGCAGCTTCTTGACGATCCCGACGGGCTCGTCCTTGCCGATGTTCATCAGCTCGGCGACCTGCCCGATCGGCTTCGCCGACAGCGCGCTGAAGCGCAGGATCATCTCGCGCAGGCCGTGCTCCGGCGTGCCCGGCTGCGGCCGGCCCTCGACGCCGAAGATGCCCGTCATGATCACGTCGAGCGTGACCGCCTGCATGCGCGGCGCGATCGCGAACGGCACGCCGAGCGGCCAGCTGTCGATCTCGCGTTCGGCGACGTCGGCGATCATCTGCGTGTAGCGCTCGACCGCCTCGCCGTGGAACGGCGGCAGCAGCAGCTTGCGCTGGCGCATGTGCGTCGGCCCGACCGTCGTCAGCACCGAGTTGGGCCCGACGATCGGGCGCAGCGGCGACTCGCCGGCGGTCGACAGCGCCAGCTCCGGCTGGGTGAAGAGCGATCTGACGTGGTCGGGATGCGAGATGAAGACGGTCAGGTCGTCGGCGTTGTTGCGCAGCCGCGGGAAGCGCAGCGCGAACGTCTCGCCCAGCTCGCGGCGCGCCTTGAACAGCAGCGGCACCTGGCGCACGCTGAAGCGCAGGGCGGTGAGGCCGCGCGCGAGCTGCACCGCGGGCGGCATGTTGACGGGCGCGCCGTCGTCGGGCGCGGGGCCGGACGGCGACGGAGGGGCCTCGCCGATCAGGCGCGGCCGAGTGGGGACTTCGGGGCTGATCGTGGCGGTCATGCGTCGATTGAACCAAGGTCAAACCGCATTCGCGACAGTTCGGGCCGTACTGTGCGCAATCGCACACAGGCTGTTCTCCGGGCTCGGCCGATACCCTGCTGCGCCGTGCGCATCTTCTCCGGCCTCCAGCCGACCGGTCGCAAGCACCTCGGCAACTTCATCGGGGCGATCGAGCAGTACGTCCACCACCAGGACCAGGGTGAGGCGATCTACTGCATCGTCGATCTGCACGCGACGACGGTCGCGTACGACCCCGCCGAGCTGCGCGAGCGGCTCTACGACACGGCCGCGATCCTGCTCGCCGCCGGGATCGACCCGCAGCGCGCGATCTTCTTCCGCCAGGGCGACGTGCTCCAGCACACCGAGCTGGCGTGGCTGCTGTCGTCCGTGACCGCCTTCGGCGACCTCAACCGCATGCACCAGTTCAAGGAGAAGTCCGGCTCGCAGCGCGATCTCGCCTCCGCCGGCCTCTTCACCTACCCGGTCCTGATGGCCGCCGACGTGCTCGCCTACCGCGCCGACACGGTCCCCGTCGGCGATGACCAGCGCCAGCACGTCGAGCTGATGCGCGACGTCGCGCAGCGCTTCAACGCCCGCTTCGGCGACACGCTCGTCGTGCCGAGAGGCGTCTACCGCGAGATCGGCGCGCGCATCATGGACCTGCAGCAGCCCGAGAAGAAGATGTCGACGACCGGCGGCACGGAGCAGGGAACCGTCTACGTGCTCGACGACTCCGCGACGATCGAGAAGAAGTTCAAGCGCGCCGTCACCGACTCCGGCGAGGGGATCCGCCGCGCGCCCGACAAGCCCGGCATCTCGAACCTGATCGAGATCCTCGCGGCGGTGACGGGCAGATCGTTCGAGGACGTCGAGCGCGAGCACGCCGACTCGCGCTACGGCGACTTCAAGCTCGCCGTCGCGACCGCCGTGATCGAGCGCCTGCGCCCGGTCCACGAGCGCTACGAGGCGCTGCGCGCCGACGAGCCAGCGCTGGAGCGGATCCTCGCCGACGGCGCCGAGAAGGCGCGCGCGATCGCGGTGCCCGTGCTCGCGGACGTGCGCCGCGCGATGGGCGTCGGCCCCGCTCGCTAGCCTGACCCCGGTGCGCGCCGCCGATCTGGACCTCGACCTCGACGTCTTCGCCGGGCCGTTCGACCTGCTGCTGACGCTCGTGCTGCGCGAGGAGGTCGACCTGCTCGAGGTCGACCTCGCCGACGTCGTCATCACCTACATCGACTTCCTCGAGGAGAAGGGCGAGCTGGACCTCGAGCTGGCGACCGAGTTCCTCGTGCTGATCGCGGCGCTGCTGGAGCTGAAGTCGCGCCTGATGCTGCCGGGCGAGGAGCAGGAGCTGCTCGACCTGGAACCGGGCGAGGCGGCCGAGGAGCTGCTCGCGCGCCTGCTCGAGGCGCACCGTTACCGCGGCGCCGCCGAGCACCTTGCGCGCCTGCTCGAGCAGCAGTCCGGCTACCGCTTCCGCTCGGCGCCGCTGCCGCCCGCGCTGCGCCGCACGTCCTTGCAGGAGTCCGAGGCCGTCTACGACCCGGCTGCGCTCGGCAGAGCGCTCGGCGGGCTGCTGCGGATGCCGCCCGAGATCTCGCTGCACCACGTGACGATCCAGAGAGTGACGGTCGTCGAACGACTCAGACACCTGCGCTCGCTGCTGAGGCGCGGGCGCTTCTCGTTCGACGAGGCTGTCGCGAGAGCCGACCGCGTGACCGTCGCCGTGACGATCTGGGCGCTGTTGGAGCTGTACAAGCGCGGCGAGGCGACGTGGGAGCAGGACGAGCCGTTCGCCGACATCACAGTCGAGGCGCTGGCAGAGCGCCCCTGGCCCGACCTCGCCGGCCCGGCCACCGGCGCCGAGCAGATTCGCACGCCGCACGTCGAGCCCGACGCCGCGCACGACCACGCCGAGGTGGTCGCGTGATCGAGCTGGCCGGCACGTTGGAGGCGCTGCTGTTCCTCTGCCCGGACCCGGTCCCGGCCGCGGCGTTGGCCGACGCGATCGGCATCGAGGAGGACGAGGCGGCCGAGGCGCTGTCGGCGCTCGCGGCGTCGCTCGACGCCGACGGGCGCGGGCTGGTGCTGCGCGAGCTGTCGGGCGGCTGGCAGCTCTCGTCGCACCCCGAGGCGGAGGAAGCCGCCCGCCGGCTCCTCGCCAAGCCGCGCACGCCGCCGCTGACGCCGGCGCAGGCCGAGACGCTGGCGATCGTCGCCTACCTCCAGCCGGTGTCCCGCCCTGAGATCGCCCGCATCCGCGGTGTCAATGCCGAGTCGGCGGCGCAGACGCTGATCGAGCGCGGCGTGATCGAGGAAGCCGGCCGCTCGCAGTTCGGCGCCGTCCTCTACCGCACGACGGACCTGTTCCTGCGGCTGTTCGGGTTGCAGTCTGTCGACGAGCTCCCCGACGTCACGGCTTGGGACCCGACGCCGGAGGTCGCCGCCGGCATCCGTGAGCGGCTGCTGAGAGCCGGCGAGGCGCGGCTCGGTGTGCCGGCCGCGGCGGCGCCGGCGGAGGGGCGCGGCCCGGAGGAGCCCAGCTCCGACGGGGCCGCCTCGCCCGACGCCGCCGATGGCATCGAGGGGGAGGCCGCGGCCGAGCCCGAGCCGCCCGGCGACGCCGAGCGCGAGCCGGCCCCGGTCATCCCGATCGCCTGATTCCGCCGAGCACTGCGGATCTCGCCTCGCTATGCGGGGTCAGATCCGCAGTGATCGCCGAGCAGTGCGGATCTATGCATCTCCTGGATGCACAAAGCCGCAGTGCTCAGCCGGCGACGGCGGCGAGCAGCTCGCCGGCCCGCTCCGGCTCGCGCGTGAGCGCGCCGCCGACGCCGACGGCGACCGCGCCGGCGTCGAGCCACGCCGCGGCGTTGGCGGCGGAGATGCCGCCGGTGGGGAGCAACCTCGCGTCCGGCAGCGCGGCCAACAGAACCCGCGCGTCGGCCGGGGCGAGCCGGTCGGCGGGGAAGAGCTTCACGAGATCGGCGCCAGCGCGCATGCACGCGTCGATCTCGGTCGGGGTGAAGGCGCCGGGCACCGCGGCGGCGTCGCGGGCGTGGGCGGCGGCCACGACCTCAGGCCGCAGCACGGGTGACAGCAGGAAGCGAGCGCCCGCGTCCAGCGCCGCCGAGGCGTCCGCGGCGCTCATCACCGTCCCGGCGCCCACGAGCGCCGAGGGCAAAGAGGCAGACAACGACGAGATCGCGGCGAGCGCGCCAGGTACGCCCAACGGGACCTCGACCACGTCGACGCCCCGCTCGATGACCGCCGTTCCCACACGCAAGGGCTCGTCGCACCGCAACACAGCCACCACCCGCCGAGCGCAGATCCGCGCGACGACGTCCTCTCGGCTCACGCCGAAGGCGCCGCCGCCGCAGCCTTCGCCGCCAGCTGCCCGCACGCCGCGTCGATGTCGCGCCCGCGCGTCAGGCGCACCGTCGCCTCGACGCCGTGCGACTCCAGCACCTCTCGGAACGCCGCGATCGCGTCGCGGCCGGAGCCCTCGTACACGGAGCCGGTCGGGTTGTACGGGATCAGGTTGACCTTGTAGATCCGCCCGTCCAACAGCTCCGCCAACGCCAGCGCCTGCTCGTAGCGGTCGTTGACGCCGGCGAGCATCACGTACTCGATGAAGATCTTGCGGCGCTTGGCCTCGTAGAACTCCTCGCACGCCTCCAGCACCTGCTCGAGCGGGTAGCGGTCGTTGACGGGCATGATCTGCGAGCGCAGCGCGTCGTCGGGCGCGTGCAGCGACAGCGCGAGCCGCAGCGGCAGGGGGGAGTCCGCCAGCTTCAGGATCCCGGGGATCCAGCCGACCGTCGAGATCGCGGTGCGCCGCGAGGTGATGCCGATGTCGGGCAGCCGACGGCACGCGGCGAGCACGTTGTCGAGGTTCATCATCGGCTCGCCCATGCCCATGAAGACGCAGTGGTCGACCTCGGTCATGCGGCGGAAGTGCAGCGCCTGGTCGAGGATCTCCGACTCGGTCAGGTTGCGGCCGAACTTCATCGCGCCGGTCGCGCAGAACGTGCACGTCAAGGGACAGCCCGACTGCGAGGAGAGGCAGAGCGAGCGGCGGCCGTCCTTGTAGCGCATCAGGACCGCCTCGACCGGCCGCCCGTCCGCGGTGGAGAACAGCGCCTTGACGGTCCCGTCGGACGCGTGCGCCTCGTGCTCCAGCGTCAAAGACGACAGCGGCACCTCGTCGGACAACGCAGCCCGCAGCGCCGCCGGCAGGTTCGTCATCTCCTCGTAGCCATTGGCTCCGCGCGCCAGCCACTCCCACACCTGTCTGGCGCGGAAGGCGGGCTCGCCGCGGGCGGCCAGCGTCTGGTCGAGAAGCTCGAAGTTCATGGCGAGCCATAGAGTCTGGCAGCGTGCGCCTCGCCAAGTACCTCGCCCACGCCGGCATCGCATCGCGGCGCGCCTCCGAGCAGCTGATCGCCGACGGGCGGATCACGGTCGACGGCACCACCGTCCGCGACCCGGCGCGCGACGTCGACGACTCCCACGACGTCGCGTTCGACGGCGAGCGGGTCCGTGGCGCCGAGCCGCGCGTCGCCTACGCGCTGCACAAGCCGGCCGGCGTCGTCTCGACCGCGAGCGACACGCACGGGCGCAGAACCGTCGTCGACCTCGTCCCCGCCGAGCGTCGCCTCTACCCGGTCGGCCGGCTCGACGCCGAGTCGACGGGCCTGATCCTGCTCACCAACGACGGCGACCTCGCCAACCGCCTCACGCACCCCCGCTACGAGGTGCCGAAGACCTATCGCGCCTCGCTCGCCGGCGCCGCCCTCACCGACCGCGCGCTCAAGGCGCTGCGCGAGGGCGTGCAGCTCGAGGACGGCATGACCGCCCCCGCCAAGGTGCGCCGCCTCACCCCCCACCAGCTCGAGCTGACGATCTACGAGGGCCGCAACCGCCAGGTGCGGCGCATGTGCGAGGCGATCAGACGCCCGGTCCGCCAGCTCGTGCGGATCCGCTTCGGCCCGCTCGAGCTCGGCGACCTCAGACCGGGCAAGGCGCGGCGGCTGACGGGGACGGAGCTGGAGGCGCTCGCGGCGGCCGCGGTGGCCGAGACGGGCACGCCGGCCCGCGGCGGGCGCCGCGGCCGGGCTTGACGCACCGGCTTTCGAGCGAACATCGGCCGGTACCGACGCACATCGATCGCCGGAAGGCAAGACTGCCGGGCATGGCATGGGCGAGCTCAGGCCGGCGATGAGCGCACGGGCACCTGATGTCGCCCCGCGGGAGCTGCTCGGCTCCCGGCTGTGGGAGCGCTTGCGCGCGCCTCGCAGGACGCCGGCCGCGTCGGCCCCGCGCGCGCAGATCATCGGGACGCTCGGGCTCGCGGCGCTCCTCGCCTGCAGCCTGCTGGTCGTCGTCGTCGCCAGCGGCCAGAAGACGATCCTCGTGCCGCAGAGCGACGTCGCCTTCCCGGCCTGGCTCGCCGGCCCGCTGCACCAGCTCACGCACGGGATCGCGGTGCGCTCGGATCCGACCGCGATCGGCTTCAGCGTCGTGCTCGTCGCGATGACGGCCGCCTACGCGATCGTGGTCGTGTGCGCCCGTTCGCTGCCGGCGCGCGTCGCGATCTCCGCGATCGTCGTGCTGCACGTCATCTGGCTGCTCGCGCCGCCGATGCCGCTGAGCGACCTCTTCAACTACCTCGGCTACGCGCGCCTCGGCGGGCTGCACGGGCTCAACCCGTACACGCACGGGATCGCCGCGGCCGGTCATGACGCCGTCGAGCCGTTCGTCACCTGGCAGCGGCTGCGCAGCCCGTATGGCCCGCTGTTCATGCTCGCGAGCACGGGGCTCGGCCCGCTCCCCCTGCCGCTCGCCTACTGGCTGATGAAGCTCGCGACCGTCGCCGCGAGCCTCGGCGTCGTCGCGCTGCTGTGGCGCTGCGCCCGCCAGCTTGGCCGCGATCCGCTGCCGACGGTGCTGCTCTACGCCGTCAACCCGCTCGTGCTCGTCTACGCGCTCGGCGGCTTCCACAACGACGTGTTCCTGCTGCTGTTCGCGCTCGGCGCGATCTCGCTGCTGCTGGAGCGGCGCGACGCGGGCGCCGGCGCCGCGCTCGCGTGCGCGATCGCCGTCAAGGCGTCAGCCGGGGTCCTGCTGCCGTTCCTGCTGCTTGGCGCGCGCCGGCGCGGGCGCTTCGCGCTCGGGGCCGGTGCGGCGGCGCTGCCGCTGGCGGCCGTGAGCGTCCTCGCCTACGGCGGCGCGCATCCGAACCTCTCCGACCAGACCTCGCTGCTGAGCAGCTTCAGCGTGCCGAACGCGCTCGGCCAGCTCGCCGGGCTGGGCGGCGCGCCGCCGTGGCTGTTGACGGGCGCGAACGTCCTGCTCGTGCTCGTCGTCGCGGCGCTGGCGGCGGCGACCTGGAGAGGACGGATCGACTGGCTGCCCGCCGCCGGCTGGGCGACCTTTGCGCTGATCCTGAGCCTCGCCTGGCTGCAGCCGTGGTACGCGATGTGGCTGCTGCCGCTCGCCGCGCTCGCGGGCAGCCGTGCGCTCACCCGCGCGACGCTCGCGGTGTGCGCCTACCTGCTGCTGACGTTCCTACCCGTGACCGGGATGGCGCTGAGCGCGCTCGACTACAAGCCGATGGACAGTCCCGTCGGCCGCGCGTCGATCGCGCGGATGCACGCGCTCCAGTGGCAGCCGGTGCACCATCGCGCGCACATCTTCACCGTGCAGCGCCCGCGCGAGCTTGCGGACGCCGCTGTGCGTCCGCGCCATCCGCACTGACGCGGGCGCTCCGCCACCGCACGCCGCCCGCTTGCGCCGGGCTGAGAGAATCCCGCGGCCATGCGTCTGTTCGCGCTTCGAGGCGCCATCACGGTCGACCGCAACGACGGCGAGGAGATCCTCGCCGCGACGGACGAGCTGATGCGCGCGCTGATGGAGCGCAACGGGCTCGAGGCGGGCGATGTCGTGAGCTGCCTGTTCACGCTCACCGAGGACCTCGACGCCGAGTTCCCCGCCAAGGCCGCACGGCGCATGGGCCTCAGCGCCGTGCCGCTGATGTGCGCACGCGAGGTGCCGGTGCCCGATGCGCTCCCGCGCGTGATCCGCGTGCTGGTGCACTACTACGCCGAGCCGGACCACGTCTCGCGGCACGTCTACCTCCGCGAGGCCAGAACGCTGCGCACCGATCTCGAATCGGCACAATAGGAATCGGATCCCACCACCCACCCCACCAATGCCCATCGAGTTCGCCGACAAGATCCGCCGCCTGCCCACGTATCCCACGGCGGGCGGCTACGCGCTGGGCGACGAGTACGCGATGCTCGCCAGCAACGAGGCGCCGTTCGGCCTGCTGCCGGGCGTCCACGACGCGGTCGAGCAGGCGCTGCGCAACGCCAACCGCTACCCCGACCCGTCGAACATGCGGCTGCGCCAAGCGCTCGCCGCGCGCTTCGACTTCGCGCCCGAGCGGATCGCGATAGGCAGCGGCTCGTGCGACATCCTGCTGAGCGCCGCCGAGGCGCTGCTGGAGCCGGGCTCCGAGCTGATCTACGCCTGGCCGTCGTTCAGCGTCTACCCGCACATGGCGGCGGCGACCGGCGCCCGCGCGATCAGAGTCGCGCTGAACGCCGAGCACGCGCACGACCTCGACGCGATGCTGGCGGAGATCACCGTCGCGACGCGGCTCGTGATCGTCTGCAACCCGAACAACCCGACCTCGACCGCGCTCCCGCTCGCCGAGATCGAGCGCTTCGTGGAGCAGGTCCCGCGCAACGTCTGCGTGCTGATCGACGAGGCCTACTGCGAGTTCAACGTGCTCGACGACCCGGACGCCTCGCTCGACCTCGTCCGCCGCCACTCCAACGTCGTGCTGCTGCGGACCTTCTCGAAGGTCTACGGCCTCGCCGGCCTGCGCTGCGGCTACGCGCTGTGCGGCGACGAGCGCTTCCGCGTGGCGGTCGAGCAGGTGCGCCAGCCGTTCTTCTGCAACGCGCTCGCGCAGGCGGCCGCGGAGGAGGCGCTCAAGCACCAGGACGAGATAACGAAGCGAGTGGAGCTGACGATCGCCGAGCGGCTCGGCCTGGAGGAGGAGCTGCGCGCCATGGGCCTGCAAGTCGCCGACGCGCAGGCGAACTTCCTGTGGCACTCGCTGGGCACGAACGGTGACGTCGACGCCGAGGCCGAGAGAGCGATCCTCGACGGCCTCGCCGAGCGCAAGGTCCTGATCCGCTCCGGCAACGCCCTCGGCCGCACCGGCTGGGCGCGCACGACGATCGGCACGCCGGCCGAGAACCGCCGCTTCCTGGACGCGCTGAGAGCGGTTCTGTAGCATCAGCGGGAGCGCCATGTCTCACCATCGCCGCACGACTCCGCTTCAGCTTTCCGGCATCGCTGCCGGTCGCGAGTCGTATGCCGGCAACTGGCGCTACTACGCCTGGCGATTTATCTAGGCGCTCGGCCTGGGCTTTCAGTCGTCCCCCGCGTGGACTGCCGACAGCCGGGCGCCGTTCCGAAGGGGATCGCTCCCCTGAGCACGCCGCGGTGCTCGCCCGTTCCGTAGATTTCAGGCGTAGAGAGGACTTTGAACCATGATCGTGATGAAGCAGGACGCCACAGAGGAGCAGATCCAGGCCGTCATCGCCCGAATCGAGGCGGTCGGGGCGCGCGCGCACCGATCGCCCGGCGAGGAGGTGACGGTGATCGGCGCGATCGGCGACCGCGAGCACGTCCAGCGGCTCGAGCTGGAGGGCGCGCCCGGGGTCGACAAGGTCATGCCGATCCTCAAGCCGTACAAGCTCGCCTCGTCGCAGATCCGCCACGGCGAGCCGAGCGTGCTCGAGATCGGCGGGCGCAAGATCGGCGGCGACAACTTCGCCCTGATCGCCGGGCCGTGCACGGTCGAGTCGCGCGAGCAGGTGATGACGACGGCGGAGATCGTCAAGGGCGCGGGCGCGACGCTCTACCGCGGCGGCGCCTACAAGCCGCGCACCTCGCCGTACGCCTTCCACGGGCTCGGCGAGGAGGGCCTCAGGCTGCTGGCCGAGGCGAAGGCCGAGACGGGCATGCCGATCGTCACCGAGCTGATGGACGTGCGCGACCTCGAGCCGGTGCTCGAGGTGGCCGACGTGATCCAGGTCGGCGCGCGCAACATGCAGAACTACACGCTGCTGACCGAGCTCGGCCGCGCCGGCCGTCCGGTGCTGCTCAAGCGCGGCCTGAGCGCGACGCTCGAGGAGTGGCTCAACGCCTCCGAGTACATCCTCAAGGAGGGCAACGAAGCGGTGATGCTGTGCGAGCGCGGGATCCGCACGTTCGAGACCGCCTACCGCTTCACGCTCGACCTGACCGCGGTGCCGGTGCTGAAGGAGCTGACGCACCTGCCGATCATCGTCGACCCCTCGCACGCCGCCGGCCGCCGCTCGCTCGTCGAGCCGCTGTCGCTGGCGGCTGCCGCAGTCGGCGCCGACGGGATCATCGTCGAGGTCCACCCAAAGCCCGACGAGGCGATCTGCGACGGCCCGCAGCAGCTCGTGGCGGCGGAGTTCCCCGCGTACGCGGCGAAGGTCGAAGCGGCGGCCGCGGTCGCCGGCAAGGTGCTGTCCGCCGTCCCGGCCGGCTAGGCCGGGAGGCGGCGCCGCCGTGCGCATCGCGATCGTCGGCGTGGGCCTGATCGGCGGCTCGATCGGGCTCGCGGCGCATGGGCGGCTCGGAGCGACGGTCAGCGGCTGGAGCCGCTCGCGCTCCACGCTGGACCGCGCGCTCGAGCTGGGCGCGATCGACCGCTCCGGCGACTCGCTCGCCGACGCCGTGCGCGACGCCGAGGCGGTGTTCGTCTGCGCGCCCGTCGGGGTGCTGCCGGAGGTCGTCGCCGACGTGCTGACCGCGGCGCCCGCGGACTGCGTCGTCACCGACGCCGGCTCGACCAAGCGCAGCGTCGTCGAGGCGATCGATGACCCCCGCTTCGTCGGCGGCCATCCGCTCGCGGGTGCCGAGACGGCCGGCGTCGACCACGCGCGCGCCGACCTCTTCCACGACGCGACCTGGTACCTGACGCCGAAGCCGGGGACGACCGGGGTCCTGTTCGAACGCCTGCACCGGCTGATCAGAGAGCTGGGCGCGCGCCCGGCGACGATCGACGCGGCGACGCACGACACGATGCTCGCCGCGGTCTCCCACCTGCCGCACGTGCTCGCGAACGTGCTCGTCGCGCAGGCCGCGAGCGCATTGGGCGAGGACGGCGAGCAGCTCCCGGCGACCGGCCCGTCGTTCCGCGACGCGACGCGCGTGGCGGGCGCCAACAGCGCGATCTGGACCGACATCTACCTCGCCAACCGCGACGCGCTGATCGAGCAGCTCGACGGGGCGGTCGCACGGCTGAGCGCCGTTCGCGCGGCGCTGGTCGCCGCCGACCCGGCTTCGGTCACCGCTTGGAACGACGCCGCGCGCGACGACCGCCGCCGCCTCCAGGAGGCGCAGTTCGCCGCCGGTCCGCTGCACGAGCTGCGCGTGTCGGTCCCGAACGAGCCGGGCGTCGTCGCGACGCTCGCGCTCGAGCTGGCAAGAGCGGGCGTCAACATCACCGACATGGCCCTGTACCCGGCGCCCGACCACAGCGAGGGCGTCGTCGCGCTGTGGATCGCCGGCGACGAGCCGGCTGCGCGCGCGGCGTCGCTCGTCGCGGATCGCGGCCACCCGGTGGTGCGGGCGTGAGCTCCGCCGCCGGCACGACGGCCCGCTTCGACCCGCCGGGGAGCGGCCTGCGCGGCACGCTGCGCGTCCCCGCCGACAAGTCGATCTCGCACCGCGCGGCGCTGCTGGGCGCGATGTCGTCGGGTCCGGTGCGGGTGACGAACTACCTCGACGCGGCCGACACGAACTCGACGCTCGCCGCCGTGCAGGCGCTCGGCGCGCGCGTGGAGCGCGGCGGCGCGCCGGGCGAGCTGACGATCCACGGCGTCGGCGTGCGCGGCCCGCGCGAGCTGGACGCCGCGATCGACGTCGGCAACGCCGGCACGCTGCTGCGTCTGCTGCCCGGCTGGCTGGCCGGGCGTCCCGGCCGTTCGTGGACGTTCGACGGCGACGCCTCGATTCGCAGACGCCCGGTCGACCGCGTCGCCGTGCCGCTCGTGCGCATGGGCGCCCGCATCGACGCGACCGACGAGCGCTTCCCGCCGTTCACGCTCCATGGCGCCGAGCTGAACGGGATCGAGTACGTGCTGCCGGTCGCCAGCGCGCAGGTGAAGTCGTGCGTACTGCTCGCCGGGCTCGGCGCGGCGACGCCGACGACGGTCGTCGAGCCGGCGCCGAGTCGCGACCACACCGAGCGGATGCTCGCGCGCGCCGGCGCGCCGGTGCAGCGCGGCGACGGCCGCGTGACCGTGCGCCGCGCCGACGCGCTGGAGCTGGAGGCGGTCGACGTGCCCGGCGACCTCTCCTCAGCGGCGTTCCTCGTCGCGGCCGCGGTGCTCGTGCCGGGGTCGCGGATCGCCCTGCAGGACGTCAACGTCAACTGGACGCGCACCGGCTTCCTGCGGATCCTCGAGCGGATGGGCGCGCGCGTCGGCGGGGAGTTGGAGGAGCACGGCGTGTTCGCGCCGGTCGAGCCGGTCACCGCGCTCGACGTCGCGCACGGCCCGCTGCACGGCACGACCGTGGAGGCCGACGAGGTCCCGCTCGCGATCGACGAGCTGCCGCTCGTCGCGCTGCTCGGCTGCTTCGCCGAGGGGGAGACGGTCGTGCGCGGCGCCGGCGAGCTGCGCGTGAAGGAGTCCGACCGCATCGCGACCGTGGTCGACGGGCTGAACGCGCTCGGCGGCGATCTCGAGGCGACCGACGACGGCTTCGTCGTCCGCGGCAGCGGCGGCCTGCGCGGCGGCCGCATCGCCTCCCACGGCGACCACCGCCTCGCGATGCTCGGCGCCGTCGCCGGCCTCGCATCGCGCGAGGGCGTCGAGGTGGTGGGGATGGACGCGGCCGCGGTGTCCTACCCCGGCTTCGCGGCAGACCTCGCCACCCTGCTGTCCCGCTAGGGTCCGCCGCCATGGTCGTCGCGATCGACGGGCCCGCGGGGGCCGGAAAGTCCACCGTCGCGCGCGCCGTGGCCGACGCGCTCGGCTTCACCTACCTCGACTCGGGCGCGATGTACCGCTGCGTCGGGCTCGTCGCGAGCGAGCAGGGCCGCGAGCCCGCCGAGGTCGCGCCGGCGCTGCGGATCGAGCTGGGGGAGCGGGTGCTGTGCGGCGGGCGCGACGTGACCGATCTCATCCGCACGCCCGAGGTCTCCGAGGCCGCCTCGCGTGCCGCCGCCGACCCGGCCGTTCGCAAGGCCGTCGTCGCCGAGCAGCAGCGCCTCGTCGCGCAGGGCGACTGGGTCGCCGAGGGGCGCGACATCGGCACCGTCGTCGCGCCCGACGCCGCCGTCAAGGTCTTCCTCACCGCCAGCCCCGAGGAGCGCGCCCGCCGCCGCGCCGAGCAGATCGGCGCCGACGTCGCCACCGTCCTCCAGGAGCAGACGATCCGCGACGAGCGCGACACCACCCGCGAGCACTCCCCGCTCGTCGCCGCCGCCGACGCCGTCCAGCTCGACACCACCGGCCTCACCCTCGACGACGTCATTGCCCGCGTGGCGGCGCTCGTCGCCGCAGCGCGCTGACGGTTATACTCGCGGGTATGACTTACAAGGTGGGCGCAAAGGGGCAGGTCGTGCTGCCGAAGGAGCTTCGCGACGACCTTGGCATCGAGCCGGGAGACGAGGTCACCTTCGACAAGGGCGATGGTGAGATCCGGGTGCGGAAGGCACGCTCGAAGGCGGAGATCATCGACAGTCTCTTCGGAGCGCTCGCCGGCCCGGGCAAGCCGCTGACGGAGCTGCTGGTCGAGTCGCGGCGCCGCGACCGCGAGCGCGAGGACCGCAAGTTCGGCTACTTCAGATGAAGGTCGTCCTCGATGCTTGGGCCGTCGCCGCTCTGTTCAACGGCGAGCCGGCAGGCCGTCGCGTGAGACAGACACTCAAGCGAGACGAGTGCTGGATCTCCAGCGTCAATCTCGGCGAGGCGTATTACACGTCGCTGCGCGAGCGTGGAGAACAGCGGACGTCGGCGCTCATAGAGGATCTGCGACAGGTCGTCCGCCTTGACCACCCCGATTGGCCGCTCGTGCGCGACGCCGCGACGATCAAGGCGCGAGGTGGGCTGTCCTACGCCGACGCCTTCTGCGTCGCGACGGCTCGCCGGCATAGAGCTCCGCTGTACACGGGTGACGACGAGATCATCCAGCTCGAAGATGCCGGGGTCGAAGTCGTCGACCTCCGGAGCACCTCATGAAGGTCGCCGTCGTCGGCTATCCGAACGTGGGGAAGTCCTCGCTCGTGAACCGCCTCACGCAGTCGCGCGAGGCGATCGTGCACGAGCGGCCGGGCCTCACGCGCGACCGCAAGGAGCTCCACACGGAGTGGAACGGGCGCAGGCTGACGCTGATCGACACCGGCGGCGTCGACCTCGACGACCGGAACGAGATGCAGCGCTCGATCCAGGAGCAGGCGCGCGCGGCGCTCGCGGACGCCCAGGTCGCCCTGTTCGTCGTCGACGCGCGCGGCGGCCTGCGCCCCGGCGACCTTGAGATGGCCGACCTGCTGCGCCGCGGCAACGTCCCCGTGATCGTGGCGGCCAACAAGGTCGACCAGGTCGCCGACGTCCCGCTCGCGGCCGAGTTCCACGCGCTCGGCTTCGGCGAGCCGATCGCTGTCTCCGCCGCCCAGGGCCTCGGCACCGGCGACCTGCTCGACCGCCTCGTCGCCGCCGTCCCCGAGAGCGAGGAGCCCGAGGAGGACGAGGACGTCGTCCGCCTCGCGCTGATCGGCCGCCCGAACGTCGGCAAGTCGAGCATGGTCAACCGCATCCTCGGCGACGAGCGCGTGATCGTCTCCGACGTCGCCGGCACCACGCGCGACGCGATCGACCTGCCGTTCACGTACGAGGACCGCAGACTGATCCTCGTCGACACGGCCGGCCTGCGTCGCCAGGCGAAGGTGGGGGACTCGATCGAGTACTACACCTCGCTGCGCAGCCGCCGCGCGGCCGAGCGCGCCGACGTCGCGCTCGTCGTCTGCGACGCGGTCGACGGCGTGACCTCGCAGGATCTGCGGATCGCCGAGCTGGCGATGCAGTCGGGCTGCGCGACCGCGCTCGTGCTCAACAAGTGGGACCTCACCGGCGGGGAGGACCAGCCCGAGGTCGACCTCGACCACGAGCGCGCCCGCGTCGCACAGAAGCTGCGCCTGCGCCCGCGCGTGCTGACCGCCAGCGCGATGACGGGCCGCCACGTGCAGCGCCTGCTGGTCGAGGCGATGGCGCTCGCCGACCGCACGTCCGGCCGCATCCCGACGCCGCAGCTCAACCGCTTCCTGTCCGAGATCCAGGAGATCCGCCAGCCGCCGGCGAAGCAGAACCACCGTCTGAAGCTCATCTACATGACTCAGACAGGCGAGCGGCCGCCGCGCTTCTCGATCCAGGTCAACTCGCGCCAGCGCGTCACGCGCGACTACGCGTACTTCATCGAGAACCGCCTGCGCGAGCGCTGGCGCCTGGAGGGGATCCCGCTGATCGTCGACTTCGTCGAGCGCAAGGAGCGGCGCGGCGAGGGGGGTCGAGGCGGGCGTCAGCGGCGCGCAGCCTAGCCGCACCCCTGCGCGGCTCGCTACTCTTGCCCGATCCAATCGACCGCGGAGCCAACTTTCAGCCCATGACCACGCTTTCCGACAACGAGTTCCTGTTCACGTCCGAGTCGGTGACCGAGGGTCACCCGGACAAGATCGCCGACCAGATCTCCGACGGCGTCCTCGACGCCGTGCTCGCGTCGGATCCGGGTGGGCGCGTCGCCTGCGAGACGCTCGTCAACACCGGCCTGATCGTCGTCTCGGGCGAGATCTCGACGAATACCTACGTCGACATCCCCGAGATCGCGCGCGAGACCGTGCGCAGAATCGGCTACGACAACGCGACCTACGGCTTCGACTGCAACACCTGCGCCGTCATCAACGCGATCGACAAGCAGTCGCCGGACATCGCGCAGGGCGTCGACAAGGCCTACGAGTCGCGCACGCAGCCGGGCGACGAAGACCGCCTCGACATCGCCGGCGCGGGCGACCAGGGCATGATGTTCGGCTACGCCACGCGCGAGACCGACGAACTGATGCCGCTGCCGATCGCACTTGCGCACAAGCTCGCCAAGCGCCTCTCGGAGGTCCGCAAGGCCGAGGTGCTCGACTACCTGCGCCCCGACGGCAAGACGCAGGTCTCGGTCCGCTACCAGGACGGCAAGCCGGTCGCGATCGAGAAGCTGCTGATCTCCAGCCAGCACCGCGAGGGCGCGCAGGAGGTCATCAAGGACGACATCTGGGAGCACGTCGTGCTGCCGGTCCTGCCCGCCGACCTGTACGACGCGAACGCGCTGCGCCGCGAGTTCCTCGTCAACCCGACCGGCAAGTTCGTGATCGGCGGCCCGATGGGCGACTGCGGCCTGACCGGTCGCAAGATCATCGTCGACACGTACGGCGGCATGGCCCGCCACGGCGGCGGCGCCTTCTCCGGCAAGGACCCGTCGAAGGTCGACCGCTCGGCCGCGTACGCCGCGCGCTACGTCGCCAAGAACGTCGTCGCGGCCGGCCTCGCCGACCGCGCCGAGGTGCAGGTCGCCTACGCGATCGGCGTCGCCTCGCCGGTCTCGATCATGGTCGAGACGTTCGGCACCGAGAAGATCGGCCGCGGCACGATCGAGGCGCTCGTGCGCGAGCACTTCGACCTGCGCCCGGGCGCCTTCCGCGAGTACCTCGACCTGCATCGGCCGATCTACCAGAAGACCGCGGCCTACGGCCACTTCGGCCGCGAGGACCACGACTTCACATGGGAGAAGACCGACAAGGCCGCCGCGCTCGCCGCCGCCGCGGGCATCGAGGCCTCGGTCTAGCGGAGACGAATCAGACGCCGCCGGGCAGGTCCCCGGCGGCGCCGCCGGCCTGCCGCACCGCGGCCTCGCGCTCGCGGTGCGCGGCGTCGACGGCGCGCACGACCGCGTCGGGGTTCGCGACGCCGCGGAAGGTGAAGTCGGAGTCGTCGGCGCCGGCGGTGTCGAAGTCGACCTGCCCGACACGCACGAGCCGGTCGATGATCGACTGGTCGACGTTGACGTTCTGCACGCGCTCGACGCGCGTCTGCTGCAGGTGGCGCGAGAGCACCCCGCGGCGGATCGTCAGCCGCTGGTTCGTGATCGTGTACGTCGTCGTCATCCGGTAGAGGAAGCCGGCGAGGATCACGAGCGCGGCGAGGATCACGAACACGACGAGCGTCGTCGTCCACGAGAAGCTGCTGCCGACCGCCGTCACGAGTGCGGCGACGGCGCCGCCGACGGCCGCGCCGAGAAGCCCGCGCGCGTAGAAGCTCATCGTCCCCCGCCACGACGGATGCCCGTCGAAGATCACGTGCTCGTTCTCATGCAGTTCGAGCGGCATGGGGCGAAGCCTATCCGCCGCGTCCGGCGGTGCGCCACCGGGCGGCCGGTGCCCGCGCCGCGACCCGCTCTACGCTGGACCGGCCATGCCGCCTATCGCCCGCGTCGAGCCGCTCACGACGACCCGCGCCCTGCGCGGGCCGTTCGACTATCGCCTGCCCGAGGCGCTCGCCGACGTGCCGGTCGGGACGCTGCTGGCGGTGCCGTTCGCGGGGCGCGAGCTGCTCGGCGTGGTGGTCGAGCGGGCGACGTCGTCGGAGGTTCCCGACGAGCGGCTCGCCGAGCCGCGTGCGCGCGTGGAGCCGGCGATCCCGGCCGAGCTGGTGGAGCTGGCGCGCTGGATCGCGGCCGAGTACTGCTCGACCTTCTCGCGCGCGCTGCAGCTCGTGCTGCCGCCGGGCGCGGGGCGCGGCGTAGCGCCGCGCGTCCGGGTCCGCACGGCGCTCGTCGCCGAGATCAGCGAAGGCGGACGGGCGGCGCTGGCGGACGGTGCCCGCCTGACGGACCGCCAGCGCGCCGTGCTCGAGCGGCTCGCCGCCGAGGGACCGTTGCCGGCGACCGCGACGGGCGCCGACCACGGCGGCCTCAGACGGCTCGCCGATCGCGGTCTGCTCGTGCTGGAGGCGCGCCCGCAGCGCCGCCGCCCGCTGGTGCAGGCGGTCGGCGCGCGCTCGGCGCACGCGCCGCGGCTCACCGACGAGCAGCGCGCGGCGCTGGAGCCGATCCTCGCGTCGCTCGCCGCCGGCCCGGCGGCGGACCCCGCCGACCGCCGCTTCCTGCTGCACGGCGTCACCGGCTCCGGCAAGACCGAGGTCTACCTGCAGGCGGCCAACGCGGCACTCGCCGCCGGCAGATCGGTGCTCGTGCTCGTGCCGGAGATCGCGCTGGCGCCGCAGACGGTCGCGCGCTTCCAGGCCCGCTTCGGCGACACGGTCGCGGTCATGCACTCGCAGCTCGGCCAGGGCGAGCGCTACGACGAGTGGCTCCAGCTCGCCGGCGGCGAGGCGCGCATCGCCGTCGGCCCGCGCTCGGCGGTGTTCGCGCCGCTCGCGGACCTCGGGCTCGTGATCGTCGACGAGGAGCACGAGCCGGCCTACAAGCACGAGGGCGATCCGCGCTACGACGCGCGCCGCGTCGCCGCCTACCGTGCGCAGCAGGCCGGCGCCGTGCTCGTCAACGGCTCAGCGACCCCGCGGCCCGAGAGCGTCCACGCGCTCAGACGCATCCGCCTCACCCAGCGCGTCGACGGCCGCCCGCTGCCGCCCGTCGAGGTGCTCGACATGCGCGACGCGCGCCATCCACTCCATCCCACGACGCGCGAGGCGCTCGGCGACGTGCGGCACGCGGGGGGCAAGGCGATCGTGCTCGTCAATCGCCGCGGCTGGTCGAACTTCCTCTCCTGCCGCTTGTGCGGCCACGTCTGGAGCTGCCCGCAGTGCGACGTCGCGCTCGTGCTGCACCAGCGCGAGGGCGCGATCGCCTGTCACCACTGCGGCCACCGCGAACGGATCCCGGCGACGTGCACGGAGTGCCACTCGTCCTCCGTCGCGCGCCACGGCGCCGGCACGGAGCGGATCGAGACGGAGCTGCTGGAGGCGCTCGGGGACCCGGAGTTCCCGATCCTGCGGCTCGACGCCGACACCGCGCGCGGCGGGAAGGGGGCGGTCGCCCGCGTGCTGGAGCGCTTCGACGCGGCGCCCGCGGGCGTGCTCGTCGGGACGCAGATGGTCGCCAAGGGCCACGACTTCCCCGACGTGACGCTCGGCGTCGTGCTCGACGCCGACCAGACGCTGCGCTTCCCCGACTTCCGCGCCGAGGAGCGCACGTTCGCGCTCGTCGCGCAGCTCGCCGGCCGGGCGGGCCGCGGCGATCGCGGACACGGGCGCGTGCTCGTGCAGACGCTGTCGCCCGACGCGCCCTCGATCGTCGCCGCCTCGCGCCACGACGCCGACGGCTTCCTCGCCGGCGAGCTGGAGCGCCGCCAAGCGCTCTCGTATCCGCCGTTCGCGTCGCTGATCCGCGTCACCTGCTCGGCCGAGGAGGCCGCCGACGCCAACGCTGCGGCAGACGCGGTGCGGGTGCTCGTCTCCGCTCCGGGCGCGGTCGTGCTCGGCCCGGCGCCGCTGTTCCGCCTGCGTGGCCGCGAGCGCAGCCAGCTGATCGTGAAGGCGGCGCAGCGGCGCCCGGCGGTCGCCTCGGTCGCGGCCGCCGTCGACGCCGTCGCGAGAACCCCGGCAGGCCGCCGCGCGCAGCTCAGCGCGGACGTCGATCCGCAGTAGCGCTCACTAAGCTCTCCAGCATGGCCGACGAGCAGACCGTCACCGACGAGCAGATCGACGACGAGGAACGCGAGGAGCGCCTCGACCCCGAGGTCGCCGCGCGCCGCCAGGCGGCGCTGCGCTTCGTGCGCCAGTGGGGCGACCCGGTGCTCAAGAGCCGCGCGCGCGAGATCGACCGCTTCGACGACGACCTGCGCACGCAGATCGAGCAGATGGGCCAGATCATGGAGGACTCGCTCGGGATCGGGCTCGCCGCGACGCAGGTCGGCAAGCTCCAGCGCCTGCTCGTCTACCGCGTCGAGCCGGACTCGCCCGTCAACGCCGTGATCAACCCCGTGATCGAGTGGTCCGGCGAGGAGCTGGAGACGATCGAGGAGGGCTGCCTGTCGCTCCAGGGCGTCCACGTCGACGTCGAGCGGCCGGTCTACGTCCGCGTGAGCGCACAGGACGAGCACGGCGAGCCGATCACGATCGAGGCGGCCGGGCTGGAGGCCCGCGTGCTGCAGCACGAGATCGACCACCTCGACGGCGTGCTGATCCTCGACCGCACCTCGCGCGACCAGCGCAAGGCGGCGCTGCGGATGCTGCGCGAGGCGGCTGAGCAGGCCGCCTGACCCGCGTGCGCACGGTCTACCTGGGTACCTCGGACTTCGCCGCTGCGGTGCTGGAGCGGCTCGCCGGCTCGCCGCACCGGCCGGTGCTGGTGGTGACGCGGCCGGACCGTCCCGCGGGGCGGGGGCGCAGACTGTCGCCGCCGCCGGTTGCGAGCGCCGCACGGGCGTTGGGGTTGGACGTGGCGCAGCCCGACGACGTCAACGAGGAGGAGGCTCGCGCTCAGATCGCTGGAGCCGCTCCCGACGCCGTGATCGTCTGCGCGTTCGGCGCGCTGATCCGCGAGCCGCTGCTGTCCGATTACGAGCTGCTCAACGTCCATCCGTCGCTGCTGCCGCGCTGGCGCGGGGCGGCGCCGATCGAGCGGGCGATCATGG
The DNA here is from genome assembly GCA_964525715.1 of uncultured Conexibacter sp. Lineage (GTDB taxonomy): Bacteria > Actinomycetota > Thermoleophilia > Solirubrobacterales > Solirubrobacteraceae > Conexibacter. The sequence goes on from CAZGJV010000007.1 coordinate 53,297, forward strand.
CCGGCGACGCGGAGACGGGCGTCGGGATCATGCGCCTCACCGCCGGGCTGGACAGCGGGCCGGTGTGCCTGGTGGAGCGCGAGCCGATCCTCGCGGACGACACCTTTGGGACGCTCTCCGCGCGGCTGGCGGCGCTCGGCGGCGAGCTGCTCGTGCTAGCGCTGGACGAGCGGCCGGCGTTTGCGGAGCAGCCCGAGGAGGGCGTGACGTATGCGGAGAAGATCGTCGCGGAGGATCGGTTGCTCGATCCCGGCCGCCCGGCCGCCGAGCTTGCGCGAGTCGTTCGCGCGCTTAGCCCGCACGTCGGCGCGCGGCTTGCGTTGCCCGACGGCGGGTTCCTCGGCGTCTGGGGCGCTCAGCTCGCCGCGGGGACGGCGCTCGCGCCGGGCACGTTGGGCAACGAGGGAGGGCGCCTACTGCTCTCCACCGCCGCCGGCACCCTCGACCTCACCGTCGTCCAACCGCCCGGCAAGAAGCAGATGCCCGCTGCCGACTACCTCCGCGGCCACGGTCTGCCCTGAGCCCCGTCAATCTGATGCTGCCCAGCGACATCAGATTGCAGGGGCTCAGTCGGCAGGAGCCGATTCCAGCGGCACCGCCGCGCGGAAGCCGGTGAGGACGCAGGCGAAGAGGGCGGCGACGCCGATCGCGTGGGCCCAGCCGGCGTCGGCGATGGTGAGGAAGCCGAGGGTCAGCAGGAGGCAGGCGGCGGAGACGCGGGCGAGCAGGCCGGTGCGGGAGGCGGCGAGCGCGCGCACGGGGCCGACCGGCTCGGCCGGGGCGGCGCTCCCGTCTCCCTCGTAGCCCAGACGCCCGCGCAACGTGAGCGTGAAGAGCAGAGCGAGCGATGGCGCCAGCACCAACGCCCCCGCCGCCACGGACACCAGCACCGCGACGAGCACGTCGTGCGGCGCCGCCGCCTGCGACACCGTCAGCCCCGGCAGCAGCACCGGCTGTTGCGCCAAAGCCCAGCCGGCGACGATCGCGGCGACCGCCACGGCCGCGCTGTAGCGCGCCGCCTCGTAGCGCCGCAGCCACACGAGCGCCAGCGTCCCGACGCCCGCGACCGCCGACACCACGAGCGCCGGCAGCCCGTCCCCGCTCACGAGCGCGTCATAGAGCCCGCGCGCGTCCGCGCGCAGGACGACCAGCCCGGCCACAGCGAGCGCGCCCGCCACGACACCGGCGACGAGCGCGCGCGTCCGGAACGTCCGCTCCATCTCGGACACCTCGCGCCGGGCCGCGTCGGCGGCCAGGTAGACCGCGGCGAGGTAGGCGCCCAGCGCGACCGCCAGCACGCCGACCATCAGCGACAGGCCGCTCGTCCAGCTCGTCCACAGGTTGCCGGCGGCGTTGCCGACGGGCACGCGGCCGGCGGCGATTGCGCCCACCACCGTGCCGAGCGCGAACGGCGTCAGCACCGAGGCGACGCCGAACACCACGTCGACCGTGCGCTGTTCGCCCGCCCGCGACGTGCCGGCGCGCAGCGCGTAGGAGGTGCCGCGGAAGACGATCCCCACCCCGGCGACGAACAGCGGGATCGACAGCGTCGAGACGATCGAGCCGAACGCGACCGGGTAGCAGGTCCACATCAAGACGAGCACGAAGATGAGCCACACGTGGTTCGCCTCCCACACGGGCGCCATCGCCTCGTGCGCGTGCTCGCGGACCTCTGCGCCGCGCGCGCCGCGGCCCGACAGCAGCTGCCACAGGCCCGCGCCGAAGTCGGCGCCGCCGAGCACGACGTAGAGCGTCAGGCCGACGAGCGCGAGCAGCAGCGGCACCGCGTCGAGGCTCATGCGTGCTGCACCGTCTCGGGCGCCTGCGGGTCTGCGGCACCGCCCAACGGCGCGCGCGCGAGCCGCCGCAGGATCCACCACACCGCACCCGCCAGCCCGACGTAGACGAGCGCCAAGACCCCGTAGCCGACGGGGATTCCGCCGGCGCCCGTCACCGCGTCGGTCGTGCGCATCACGCCGTAGACGATCCACGGCTGGCGCCCGACCTCCGTGACGATCCAGCCGCAGATCAGCGCCACCAGCGAGAGCGGGCCGCACAGCACCAGCGCGCGGTAGAGCCAGATCGACTCGGGCAGCCGCTTGCGCCGCCAGCGGACCCACAGCACGAGAACGCCGACGAGCGCCAGCAGCGTGCCGATCCCGACCATCCCCTGGAACGCGAAGCGGATCACGTTGATCGCGGGCGGCCGGTCGTTCGACGGCACCGAGTCGAGCCCCGGCACGGTCGCGTGCGGGTCGTGGTAGGCGAGCAGCGACAGCAGGTCGGGGATCGCGATCCCGCCTTTGATCTGGCCGCTGCCGCTCTCGTACCAGCCGCCGAGGTGCTCGGAGGCGCCCGTCGTCGTCTGCTGCAGTCCCTCGAACGCCGCCAGCTTGACCGGCTGCTGCGTCGCGACCTCGCGCGCGGCCCAGTCGCCGACGAGCAGCTGCGCCGGGGCGGCCAGCGCGGCGATCGTCAGCGGGATCGCCAGCGCGGTGCGCTCGTAGCGGCCCCAGCTGCCGTGCCGCAGCTTGCCCCACGCGTACGCGCCGGCGAGCAGGAAGCCGACGACGATGTAGGCGGCGAAGTACATGTGCACGAGCTCGTGCCAGAAGAAGCGGTTGCCGAACAGCGCGCTCCACGGGCGCACGTGCGTGACCGTGCCGTTGGCGGCGAGCGCGAACCCGCCCGGGTGGTTCATCCAGCCGTTGACCGCGATCACCATCGCCGCACCGAGCACGCCCGTCACGACGATCGGCAGGCCGCAGAGGAAGTGCGCGCGCGGCGACAGCCGGTCCCAGCCGTAGACGTAGATCGCGATGAAGATCGCCTCGAGGAAGAAGGCGAAGCCCTCCAGCGCGAACGCGAGCCCGAAGACGCTGCCGAACGTCGCCATGAAGTTCGGCCACAGCATCCCCAGCTCGAACGACAGGATCGTCCCGCTCACCACCCCGACCGCGAACAGCGCGACGAGGACGCGCGTCCAGCGGCGCGCGAGCGTGCGGTAGAGCGGGTCGCCGGTGCGCAGGTGCAGCCACTCGACGAACACGACGATCGCGGGGAAGGCAATCCCGAAGCACGTCAGCGGGATGTGCACCGCGAACGACATCGCCTGCATCTGCCGGGCCTCCAGCAGATACTGCTGCTGGACCGGCGCGAGCGCAGCTGCAAGCAGGCCGTGCACGGCCCGGATCGTATCCCCGCTGCCCAACGGCACAAGGTGACGCCGGACACACAGGCAGTGCGACGATGCCCGCATGCCAGCGCGCGCCGCCTCTGCCGTATCGCCCGTGCGCCGGGTCGCCGCCGCGGTGCTGCGGCGCGTCGACAGCGGCGGCGCGTACGCCGACCGCGCACTTTCAGCCGAGGCCACGCGCGCCGGCCTCGACCCGCGCGAGCGCGCGTTCGCGACGCAGCTCGCGTACGGCGCCGTGCAGCGCCGCCGCACGCTTGACCACGTGATCGCCGCCTGCGCCGGCCGCCCGGCCGAACAGCTCGACGCGCCCGTGCGCGACGCGCTGCGGCTCGGCGTGCTGCAGCTGCTGTTCCTCGACGGCGTCGCGCCGCACGCCGCCGTCGACCAGAGCGTCGAGCTGGCGAAGGCGTCCGGCGGGCCGGGCTTCAAGCTCGTCAACGCGGTGCTGCGTCGCGCCGGCCGCGACGGGCCGGGGCTGCTCGCAGCGCTCGACGACGCGACCCCGCAAGGCGCTGCGCTGCGACATTCCGTGCCCGACTGGATCGCCGAGCTGTGGTGGGACGCACTCGGCGCCGAAGAAGCGCGCGGGCTGCTCGCGAGCGTCAACGAGCCGGCCGAGAGCGCGCTGCGCGTCAACGCGCTCGTCGCGGATCGCGACGCGGTCGCGGCCGAGCTGGCGGAGCGCGGCGTCGCGACGCACCCGGCGCCGGCACCGCTGGCCGAGGGTCTGCCGGAGGGCCTCGTCGTCGAGGGCGCCTTCGACCCGAGCCGCGATCCGCTGTGGGAGGCCGGAGCGCTCGTCGCGCAGTCGCGCGCGGCGATGAGCGCCGCGCGGCTGCTGGCGCCGCAGCCGGGCTTCCGCGTGCTCGACCTGTGCGCCGCACCCGGCGGCAAGACGACGCACCTGGCCGCGCTGATGGGCGGGGCGGGGGAGGTCGTCGCGGTCGAGCGCAACCCCAGACGCGCCGACGCGCTGCGGCGCACGTGCGAGCGCCTGCGCGCCGAGATCGTCCGCGTCGAGACGCGCGACGCCGCGCAGCCGCGCGCCGACGACCCCTTCGACGCCGTGCTCGTCGATCCGCCGTGCAGCGGGCTCGGCACGCTCCAGGGCCGGCCCGACCTGCGCTGGCACGCGCGGCCCGAGGCGATCGAAGAGCTGGTCGAGCTGCAGCAGCGGATCCTCGCCGCGGGCGCCGCTGCGCTGCGGCCCGGCGGCGCGCTCGTCTACGCCACCTGCACGATCTCACCGCGGGAGAACGAGCAGATCGTGGAGCGCTTCCTCGCGCAGCACGCCGGCTTCGCGCGCGAGCGCGAGCACCTGCTGCTGCCGCACCACGACGGCACCGACGGCTTCTTCTTGGCCCGTCTGACGCGCGTGGTCTGATATCACGCTCGGGATGCAGAGAGAGGCAGGGGCATGACCGAGAAGCAGGTCGACCTGGGCCCGGAGTGCCCGGGCTGTCATGAGCCGTGGCTGCGCCCGACGACGATGCCGGGCCGCTACCGCTGCGTCTACTGCCTGCGCCGCTACGAGCTGTCGTCCGTCTGCCCCGACTGCGGCGAGCACTCGACGATCGTGCGCATGTCGAGCACGGCGATCCTCACCTGCAACCACTGCAGATCGTCGATGCTCACGCAGGTCTGACGGCTGACCTGTCGCCCGCCCGCCGTCCCGCCGCCGCATCGGCGACACTTCGCCGCGCGATGACCGCCCGGGAACGCACCGCCGAGCTGCTGCGCGAGCGCCGCGTCGCGCCGTCGATCCTGTCGGCCGACTTCGCGCGCCTCGGCGCGCAGGTCGAGGCGGTGATGGACGCGGGCGCGCGCGTGATCCACGTCGACGTGATGGACGGGCACTTCGTCCCGCCGATCACGATCGGCCCGCTGATCGTCTCCGCGCTCGCCGACCGGGTCCACCAGGCCGGCGGCATGCTCGACGTCCACCTGATGATCGAGCGCCCGGAGCGCCAGGTGGCCGAGTTCGCGCGCGCCGGCGCCGACTCGATCACCGTTCACGCCGAGGCGACGCCGCACCTGCACTACGCGCTGCAGGCGGTCCGGGAGGCGGGCTGCGCCGCGGGCGCGGCCGTCAACCCCGGCACGCCGCCGGAAGCGCTCGCGGAGGTCGCCGAGCTGCTCGACCTCGCGCTCTGCATGTCGGTAAATCCCGGCTGGGGCGGCCAGCCGTTCATCCCGGCCGCGCTTGGCAAGCTGGCGCGCCTGCGCGCCGCCCTGCCGGCGGACGCCGCGCTCGAGGTCGACGGCGGCGTCGACCCGGCCACGGCCGCCGCGTGCGCCGCGCAGGGCGCTAGTCTGCTGGTCGCCGGGTCCGCAATCTTCGGCGCCGCAGACCCGGCCGCGGCCTACGCGAAGATCGCACAGGCCGCCGGCGCCACGTAGCGGCCCCGCTGTCGAATGGGGGCGGGGCCGCGCAGAGAGCGAAAGGATCCCCACGTGCCTGCCACCCCGATCGTCACCGCCGTCGACGTGCACCGCCGCTACGGCGAGGGCGAGGCGGCCGTCAAGGCGCTCGACGGCGTCTCGCTCGAGCTGCCCGCGGGCGCGTTCACGGCGATCATGGGCCCGTCCGGCTCGGGCAAGTCAACGCTCATGCACGTGCTCGCCGGCCTCGACAAGCCGACCTCGGGGACGATCGCGATCGACGGCGTCGACCTCGGCTCGCTCGACGACAAGAAGCTCACCGAGCTGCGCCGCGACAAGGTCGGCTTCATCTTCCAGTCGTTCAACCTGCTCCCCGTCCTCACGGCGCTGGAGAACATCGAGCTGCCGCTGAAGATCGCCGGCCGCAACGTCGACGCCGCCTGGCGCGACCAGCTCGTCGCGACCGTCGCGATCGGCGACCGCCTCACGCACCATCCGTCGGAGCTCTCGGGCGGCCAGCAGCAGCGGGTCTCGGTCGCGCGGGCGCTGATCACGAAGCCCGCCGTCGTGTTCGCCGACGAGCCGACCGGCAACCTCGACTCGGTCTCCAGCGCCGAGGTGCTGAAGCTGCTGCGCCACTCGGTCGACGAGCTCGGCCAGACCGTCGTGATGGTCACGCACGACGCGAACGCGGCCGCCGTCGCCGACCGCATCCTCGTGCTCGCCGACGGCAAGATCGTGCACGACGGCTCCGCCGGCACCGCAGACGAGGTCCACGACCTCATGCGGACGGTCAGCTGAGATGCTCGCGCTGACACTGCGCGGGATCGCCGCGCGCAAGCTGCGCACCGGGCTGACCGCGTTCGCGATCGTGCTCGGGATCGCGCTCGTGTCGGGCACCTACCTGCTGACCGACACGATCAACCACACGTTCGATCAGGTCTTCCAGACGGCCAACCGGGGCGTCGACGTCGTCGTCTCGCCCAAGAGACTGTTCGGCAACGACCAGAACGGGACGCCCGCGCCGCTGAGACAGTCGGTCGTCGACCAGATCTCGCGCGCACCCGGCGTCGCGCTCGCGTCCGGCTCGGTCTTCGACGCCGGCCTGATCTACGACAAGTCCGACAACCCGCTCGTCACGACCGGCGCGCCGATGTTCATCTCGGGCGTCCAGCCCGACCGCTTCGACCCGTTCAGCTACGTGCAGGGCCGCAAGCCGCAGGCGCCCGGCGAGGTCGCGCTCGACAAGACGCACGCCGACAAGGCCGGCTTCAAGCTCGGCGACACGGTGCGGCTGTCGGGCAAGGGGCCGCAGCAGAGCTTCACGCTCGTCGGCGTCACGCAGTTCGGCAACGAGAACTCGCTCGCCGGCGCCGCCGTCGCGATCGTGCAGACGCCCGTCGCCCAGCGCCTGCTCGGCCTGCCCGGTCAGTTCGACCAGATCCAGGTCGCGGCGCAGAGAGGCGTCACGCCGAGACAGCTCGCGGCGAACGTGAGCCAGGCGCTGCCGGCTGGGCAGTTCACGGTCCGCACGGGCGCGCAGCAGGCGGCGACGAGCGCGAGAGACATCCAGGACCAGCTCGGCTTCCTGCGCACGTTCCTGTTCGTCTTCGCCGGCATCTCGCTGTTCGTCGGCGCGTTCCTGATCGTCAACACGTTCTCGATCACGGTCGCCCAGCGCACGCGCGAGTTCGCGCTGCTGCGGATGATCGGCGCCAACCGCCGCCAGGTGCTGTGGGCGGTGATCGGCGAGGCGTTCCTGCTGGGGCTCGTCGCCTCGGCGATCGGCTTCCTGCTCGGCTTCGCGCTCGCGCCCGCGCTGAAGGGCCTGTTCAAGCTGTTCGGCGCCGACCTGCCGTCCAACGGGATCGTTTTCGAGCCGCGCACGCTGATCGTCTCGCTGCTCGTCGGCACGCTGATCACGCTCGCCGCCGCCGTCGGACCGGCGCTGCGCGCCACGCGCGTGCCGCCGATCGCGGCGCTGCAGGACGCGGCGAGCCTGCCGCGCGGCCGCAGCGCGCGCCTGCGCACGCCGATCGCCGCGGTCGTCGCCGCCGTCGGCGTCGTGCTGCTGTGCCTCGGGCTGTTCGGCAGCGCGAGCGGCGGCAGCGCCGCCGGGCTCGTCGGCGCCGGCGCGGGCGTCGTCTTCATCGGCGTGGGGCTGCTGGCCTACCACATCGTCAGACCGCTGGCGTTCGCCGTCGGGTGGCCGCTGGAGAAGCTGCGCGGCGTCAGCGGGCGGCTCGCGCGCGAGAACGCGACGCGCAATCCGCGCCGCACGGCATCGACCTCGGCTGCGCTGATGATCGGCGTCGCGCTGGTCGCGTTCGTGACGATCTTCGCCGCCGGGCTGAAGGCCTCGATCACGCAGCAGGTCGACATCGGCCTCAAGGGCCAGTTGATCGTCGAGAACAAGATCCAGAGCCTGCCGCTGCCGTCGTCGGCGACGCAGGCGATGCAGGCGCAGCCCGGCGTGCGCACCGTCTCGGCGATCAGCTTCGGCGAGGGGCGCGTCCCCGGCGCCGGCCAGACGGCGGTGACCGGCGTCGACCCGGCGACGATCGGCGACGTCTTCAACCTCCACTGGTCGCAGGGCAGCCCGGCGACGATCCGGGCGCTCGGCCCGCGCGACGTGCTGCTGGCCAAGAGCTGGGCGAAGGATCACCACGTCGCGGTCGGCAACACGGTCGCGCTGACGACCCCGACCGGCGCGCACCTGCGCCTGACCGCGCGCGGGATCTACGACGACAGAGCGCACGTGTTCGCCGACCTGACCGTCGTCAACGCGCTGATGGCGCCGGCTTTCAACGTCACCGGCAACGCGTTCCTGATGGCGAGCGTCGACCCGGGCGCCGACCCCAGCGCCGTCAAGGACGCAACCACGAAGGCGCTCAAGCTCCAGTACCCGAGCGTCAGAGTGCTCACGAAGCAGGGCTTCCTCGACCAGCAGTACGGGCAGGTCAACCAGCTCCTGGCGTTCTTCTACGTGCTGCTGGCGCTGACGATCGTGATCTCGCTGTTCGGGATCGTCAACACGCTCGCGCTCGCGATCCACGAGCGCACGCGCGAGCTGGGCATGCTGCGCGCGATCGGCACCTCGCGCCGCCAGGTCAAGCGGATCGTGCGCTATGAGTCGGTCATCACCGCGATGATCGGCGCCGTGCTCGGACTCGTGCTCGGCGCGATCTTCGCGGTGCTCGTGACGATCCCGCTCAAGGACCAGGGCTTCGCGATCTCGATCCCGGTCGGACAGCTGATCGTCCTGCTCGTCGTGAGCGCGATCTTCGGCGTGATCGCCGCGATCTGGCCCGCGCGGCGCGCAGCGAAGCTGGATGTCCTGAACGCCTTGGCGTACGAGTAGCGCTCAGGAGCGCCGGTACAGCCCGAAGAGGAGCCCGCTCAAGATGAAGGTCGCGCCGAAGTAGCCGGTCTCGACGCGCAGCACCTCGCTGGAGACGATCCCCGAGAGCATCCAGCCGACGAACAGCGCGCCCGACAGCAGCCAGGCGGCGGCCGCGAGGCTGGCGCGGTTGCGCGCGAGCGCGGCCTGGTTGAGCGTGCCGGCGATCAGGTGGAAGCCCATCCCGATCGCGACCAGCGCGAGGCCGCCGCGCGAGTAGGTGAAGCCCTTGTCGCCCAGCACGGCGGTCATCACCGCCGGTCCGATCGCCAGCAGCCCGAGCGCGCAGGCGCCCGCGAAGCCGGCGATCACGAGCACCGTCTTGCGCACCGCTGCGGCGAACTCGCGCTCGCTGCCGCGCGCGGTCATCGCGGTGAGGTGGGGGAGGATCGACGTCTGCACCGCCTGGAACAGCTGCAGCGGCGCGCGCACGATCATCAGCACGTTGAAGACGAAGCCGGCGAGCGCCGCGCCCGACTTCGCGTTGACTATCAGCACCGCCGCGTTCATCAGCGCCTGCTCGGCGAGCATGATCGCGAAGACCGCGACCGCGAAGCGCGAGCCGCGGCCGATCGACAGGTCGGCGACTGCCTCCTCGATCTCGGCGTGGGCGGGGCCCTCGCCGGCGGCGTCGAGCACCGGCAGCTCGCGCTCTGCGGCAGAGGGTCTGCGCACGCTCTCCTGCACGCGGCCGAAGGCGAACGGCACGACCACGAGCGATGCGAACGGCGCGACCGCCATGCCCATCGCGATCGCCGTCTGCCCGGAGCTGATCCCGACGACGGCCGCGACCGCGAACAGCAGTCGTGAGGTCGACTCGAGGAACACGAGCCCGCCGTAGAGGGCGAAGCGCTCGTGCCCGGCCAGCCAGCCGCGCGCGAAGTAGCTGCCGGCGTAGGCGAGCACGCCGACGACGAGGATCCAGTACAGCGCGCTCGAGCCGCCGAACAGGTGCTGCTCGATCCGCGACCGCAGCGGCAGCGCGACGACCAGGAACAGCAGCGCGAACGTGAGCTGGATCGTCGCCGGCACGCGCAGCGGATGGCCTTCGAGTCCGCGCGCTCGGCGGTCCGCGATCGTGCGCGAGAGCAGCTGCTCGATCGGCCGGTAGATCACGCACAGGATCACGTACATGACCGACCACAGCAGGCTCACCTGGCCGTAGGCGGTGCTGCTGAGCTGATGGCTCGCGAGCGCGAGGTAGAGGAACGTGAAGACGCCGGTCGAGGCGATCCCGACCGTCAGGATGCGGGCGCCCGCGCCGTAGGAGCCGGACCCCTCCGGCTCGTCGGTCCCGGGCGCCTCCGCGCCCGCCGCCGGACTAGGTGCCGAGCCGGACAAGCAGCATCGTCCAGGGGAACGGCGACCGTGCCTCGACGACCTCGCCGTGCTGGGACAGCAGCTGCACGAACGAGCGCTTGGACCAGTGGTTGACGTGCCCCGGCGTGTTGCCGAGCTGTGCGAGGTACGCGCCGCGAGCCATGTTCAGCATCCGCCACAGCGGCTCGCGCGGCACCGACACGAGCAGGTGGCGTCTGGCGACGCGCGCCATCTCGGCGACCGTGTGAGCGGGGTCGGGCACGTGCTCGAGCACCTCGATCGCGCAGGCCACGTCGAACTCGTTCTCGGCGAACGGCATGTTCTCCGCGAGCATCGTGCGGTACTCGAGGTTGGGCCGCCGGCGCGTCGCCCACTCGGCCTTCAGCTTGTCGTCGTCGAGGTCGATCCCGACGATCCGCCGCTCGCCGAGCTGCTGCGCCCACTGGTGCGTCAGCACGCCCTCGCCGCAGCCGACGTCGAGCACCGACTCCGGCGCCGCCTGCGCGAACAGCTCCGCCAGCGTCCCCTCGAAGCGCGCCATCAGGCGCCGCACGACGGGGTTCGTCGAGCCGTACTTGTCGAACGTGTTGCCGGTCGGGACCTCTTCGACCGTCGGGGGGGTGGTGGCGCTCATACCTCGATCGTCTCTCGCTTGGGTGGGGCGGGTGGGGACGGATTCGGCTCGTAATGGGACGGCCCGATCCCCAGCGCCAGCTCGATCCGCCGCACGCGCTCGAACGTGCGCTGCGAGAGCGTGCGCTGCGCGGCCAGCAGATCCCCAATCACGCCGAGCGCGAACAGCAGCATCGCGCCGATGAAGAGGACCGCGCCGAGGATCAGCGACTGCACGTGGCCGGCGCCCTGCCCGCCGATCCACGCGACGATGAAGCGCGCCCACACGGCGACCGCGAACAGCCCCATCACGACCGCGCCGCCCCAGAAGACCTTCAGCGGCTCGTACTGGGCGTAGATGCGGAAGATCGAGATCCCGTTGCGGCGCACGTAGGCGCCCATCGACGGGAACAGGCGCGATTCGCGCGTCTTCGGGTTGGTGCGGATCGGGACGTGGTCGACCGCGACGAGCAGCTTGCCGGCCTGGATGATCGTCTCGAGCGTGTAGGTGAATCTCGAGACGACCTGCATCTGCAGCGCGGCCTCGCGGTTGTAGGCGCGGAAGCCGGAGGTCGTGTCGGGGACGTTCGTCGACGAGGCCTGGCGCACGACCCACGAGCCGAGTCTCTGCAGCGCCTTCTTCAGCGGCGAGAAGTGCGCGATCGTCTCGACCTGGCGGTCGCCGACGACCATGTCCGCGTTGCCGGCGAGGATCGGCGCGACGAGCTTGGGGATGTCGCGGCCGTCGTACTGGTTGTCGGCGTCGGTGTTGACGACGACGTCGGCGCCGAGCTTGAGCGCGGCGTCGAGCCCCGCCTGGAAGCCGGCCGCGAGGCCCTTGTTGTTCGTCAGGCGGACGATGTGGTCGACGCCGTTCTCGCGCGCGACCTCGATCGTGCGGTCGCTCGACCCGTCGTCGATCACGAGCCACTCGACCGTGTCGAAGCCGGCGACCTCGCGCGGGAGGTCGGCGAGCGTCAGCGGCAGCGTCTGCTCCTCGTTGAAGCAGGGGATTTGGATGATCAGCTTCATGGGCATGGAGCGGTCGACCTCGTGGTCTAGACTCGCGCCGCAGTATTCCATGCGCCGCCCCGACCGCACGACCCTCGCGCTCGCCGGCGTGCTGCTCGGAGCGCTGGCGCTCCGCCTGTGGGGGATCCGCTACGGCCTGCCGTTCTCCTACAACGCCGACGAGGCGGGGCACTTCGTCCCGCTCGCAGTCGGCTTCTTCGGCCACGGCCTCGATCCGCACTACTTCCTCAACCCGCCCGGCTACACCGAGCTGATCGCGGCGGTCTACGCCGTCTGGTTCCGCGGCCGCGCCGCCGTCGAGCACGCGTACGCGCACGACCCGACCGAGGTCTTCCTGGTCGCGCGCGTGACCGTTGCGGTGCTCGGGACGCTCGCCGTCTGGCTGCTGCATCTCGCGGGCGCCCGCCTGTTCGACCGCCGCGTCGGCCTGCTGGCGGCGGCGCTCGGCGCGGTCGCATTCCTGCCCGTCTTCTACGCGCACCTCGCGCTCAACGACGTGCCGGCGATGGCGGCCGCGACGCTCGCGCTGCTCGGCGCCGCGCTCGCGCTGCGCGGCAGGACGATGCGCGGCGCGCTGCTCGGCGGCCTGGCCGCCGGCCTCGCCGCCGGCACGAAGTACACGGCCGGGATCGTGCTGCTGCCCGTGCTGACGGCGATCTTCGTGCAGGCGCGCGGGCAGCGTGCGCCGCTCATCCGCACCGCCGTGGTCCCGCTCGCCGCGGCCTGCGCCGCCGCGCTCGGCGGCTTCCTGCTCGCCAACCCCTACGCGCTGCTCGACTTCCACGCCTTTCACGCCGGCGTCGCGAGCCAGCGCGAGCTGACGAGCGAGGAGAACCTCTCCAAGCTCGGCCTCACGCAGCGCAGCGGGATCGTCTACTACCTGTGGTCGCTGACGTGGGGGCTCGGCTGGATCCCCGCGCTGGCGGCGCTCGGCGGGGCGATCCACCTGACGCTGCGCGAGCGTGGGCTCGCACTCGTGCTGCTGCCGGTGCCGCTGCTGTACGTCCTCTACATGGGGATTCAGGAGCGCTACTTCGGCCGCTGGCTGCTGCCGGTCCTGCCGATCGCGATCCTGCTGGCGGCCTACGGCGGGCTGGAGCTGGCGCGCGCCGTCGCGCTGCGCGCGCCGCGCCTCGCGCTGCCGGCCGTAGCGCTCGTCGCCGTCGCGCTGCTGGCGCAAGGGCTCGTCACCTCGCTTCACGACGACCGCGTGCTGTCGCGGCCGGACACGCGCGCCAGTGCGCGCGCGTGGCTGCTGGCGAACGTGCCCGCGGGTGCGCGCGTCGTGGTCGAGCCGTTCGTGCCGACCGGCTGGCTCGGCGCCCGCCTGCGGCTCTGGGACACGACGCGTGCCGACGTCGACGACTTCGGCAGACCCCTGCCGGCGGGGAGCACGCGCTACGTGAGAGTCGACAAGTACGAGCGCACGCTGCGCCCGGCGCTGATCGACCGCTACGTCGCGCAGGGCTACTGCTGGGTTATCACCGGCTCGGACCAGTACGCGCGCGCCTTCGCGCAGGCCGGCGTGGTCCCGCAGGCGATCGCCTACTACGCCGCGCTGGCCCGCCGCAGCGCGACGGTCGCTCGCTTCAGCCCCTACCGCGCCGGCGCGAAGCCGCCGGCGTTCAACTTCGACTGGTCGTTCGACTACTACCCGCTCGCGTACGCGCGGCCGGGGCCGGAGATCGTCGTCTACCGCCTGCGCGGCGGCCGCTGCGACTGAGTGCCGCGTATCCTTCGTGGCAGCGGCGCGCTCACCCGATCCGCGCTGCCCGCCAGCTTGTCTCTCCACACCGACACCGACCGTCTGCACCTCGCGCGCACGCTCGAGCTCGCCGAGCAGGGTCGCGGCCGCGTCAGCCCGAACCCGCTCGTCGGCGCCGTGATCGCGCGCGACGGCGCGGTGCTGGGGGAGGGTTGGCACAGCGCCTACGGCGAGCCGCACGCGGAGGTCGAGGCGCTGCACGCCGCCACCGGATCAGACCTCGGCGACGCGACGCTGTACGTCTCGCTCGAACCGTGCTGTCACACCGGCAAGCAGCCGCCGTGCACCGACGCGATCGTCGCGGCCGGCATCCGCCGCGTCGTCGTCGCCTCCGACGACCCGACCGAGAAGGCGTCCGGCCGTGGGCTGGGGATCCTGCGCGACGAGGGGATCGCGGTCGAGCTGGCCGACGGCGAGCTGGCGACGCGCGCGCGCCTGCTCAACCAGCCGTTTCGCAAGCACGCGCGCACGGGCCGCCCGTGGATCCTGTTCAAGTCGGCGATGACGCTCGACGGCAAGGTCGCGACGCGCGCGGGGGACTCCAAGTGGATCTCCGGCGAGCAGAGCCGGCGCCTCGCGCACCGCTGGCGCGCCGACGGCGACGCGGTCGCGGTCGGGATCGGCACCGCGCTCGCCGACGATCCGCAGCTGACCTCCCGCATCGACGGCGTCGCGCGCCAGCCGCGCCGGATCGTCTTCGACGCGACCGCGCGTCTGCCGCTCGACTCGCAGCTCGTGACCGCGGCGTCCGAGATCCCGCTGACGGTCGTCGTCTCGCGCGCGGCGCCGCGCGCCGCGACGGACGCGCTCGAGACGCACGGCGCCGAGGTGATCGTCGCGACCGGCGAGCACGAGCAGGCGCGCGTCTGCTCGGCGCTCGACCAGCTCGGCGCGGCCGGCGTGACCTCGATCCTGCTGGAGGGCGGCCCGAGACTGGCCGGCGCCTTCTTCGACGCGGGCGAGATCGACGAGCTGCGGCTGTTCCTCGCGCCGCTCGTGCTCGGCGGGCGCACCGCGCGCGACCCGCTCGAGGGCGAGGGCGTCGAGACGATCGCGGAGGCGCTGCGCGCGCTGACGCTCGAGTGCGAGCACGTCGGCGAGGATCTGCTCGTGTCGGCGCGACTGCGGGAATGGTGATGTTCACCGGGCTCGTACAGGGACTGGGCCGGATCGTCGGCGTCGACCGCTCGGACGACGGCGTCCGCCTGACGATCTCCGCGGACTTCGCGCTCGGCGCCGCCGAGGGCGACTCGATCGCGGTCAACGGCGTCTGCCTGACGGCCGTCGAACCGGGCGAGGACAGCTTCAGCGCCGACGTGATGAACGAGACGCTGCGGCGCTCGTCGCTCGGCGCCGTGGAGCAGGGCGACCGCGTGAACCTGGAGCTGCCGCTGCGCGCGCACGACCGCCTTGGAGGCCACTTCGTGCAGGGCCACGTCGACGGCCTCGGCACCGTCGCCGCCGTCGAGCCGGACGGCTTCGCGCGCCGCATCCGCGTCGCGGCCGAGCCCGGCCTGCTGCGCTACGTCGTCGAGAAGGGCTCGATCGCGATCGACGGCGTCAGCCTCACGGTGGCGTCCGTCGACGACGAGTCCCTCACCGTCTCCCTGATTCCCGAGACTCTGGAGCGCACCAACCTCGGCGTTGCCGAGCCGGGCGCTACCGTCAACCTGGAGGTGGACGTGCTCGCCAAATACGTCGAGAAGCTGGTGGCGCGATGAGCAGTCAGGAGACCAAGGCCGCGTTCGCCACCGTCGAGGAGGCGATCGAGGACATCCGCGCCGGCAAGATGGTCGTCGTCTGCGACGACGAGGACCGCGAGAACGAGGGCGACCTCACGCTCGCGGCCCAGTTCGCCACGCCCGAGGCGATCAACTTCATGGCGAAGGAGGGGCGCGGGCTGATCTGCCTCGCGCTCACGCCCGGCCGCTGCGACGAGCTGGGGCTCGACCTGATGGCGGCCAAGAACGAGTCGCCGTTCGAGACCGCCTTCACCGTCTCGATCGAGGCGCGCGAGGGCGTCACGACGGGCATCTCCGCGCACGACCGCGCACGCACGATCCAGGTCGCGATCGACCCGTCCGCGCGTCCGCGCGACGTCGTGCAGCCGGGCCACGTGTTCCCGCTCAAGGCCAAGCCGGGCGGCGTGCTCGAGCGCGTCGGCCAGACGGAGGCGGCCGTCGATCTCGCCCGTCTCGCCGGCCTCAACCCGTCCGGCGTGATCTGCGAGATCATGAACGACGACGGGACGATGGCGCGCGTCGACGACCTCGTCGGCTACTGCCAGCGGCACGACCTGAAGATGATCACGGTCGCCGATCTCGTCGCCTACCGGCGCCGCCACGACAAGCTCGTCGAGCGCGTCGTCTCGACCAGCCTGCCGACCGCGTTCGGCGACTTCGAGGTCACCGGCTACCGCTCGCTCGTGGACGACAAGCACCACGTCGCGATGGTCAAGGGCGACGTCGCGGGGGAGGAGGACGTGCTCGTGCGCGTGCACTCGGAGTGCCTCACCGGCGACGTCTTCCACTCGCTGCGCTGCGACTGCGGCGAGCAGCTCGAGTCGGCGCTCGCGATGATCGAGGAAGCCGGCCGCGGCGTGCTGCTGTACCTCGCGCAGGAGGGTCGCGGGATCGGCCTGCTGAACAAGCTGCGCGCGTACAAGCTGCAGGAGGAGGGGTTCGACACGGTCGAGGCGAACCTCAAGCTCGGCCTGCCGGCCGACCTGCGCGACTACGGCATCGGCGCGCAGATCCTCACTGACCTCGGGCTGTCGAGCATCCGCATCCTCACGAACAACCCGAAGAAGATCATCGGGCTGGAGGGCTACGGGCTGTCGGTCACCGGGCAGGTGCCGATCCAGCCGACGCCGAACCCGCACAATGAGGCCTACCTGCGCGCCAAGCGCGACCGCATGGGCCACACGCTGCACCACCAGGGCCTGCCGCTCGACGAGGAGATGCTGCTCGACGAGCAGCGCGAGGACCGCGAGGCCGGCGATGCCTGAGCAGCGCTTCGCGCTCGTCGTCGGGCGCTTCTACACGGAGCTGGCGGAAAAGCTCGTCGCGGGTGCCACCGAGGCGCTCGCGCCGCACGGCGAGGTCGACGTCTACGACGTGCCGGGCGCGTTCGAGCTGCCGCTGGCGGCGAAGTACGCGGCCGAGTCGGGCCGCTACGCCGGCGTCGTCGCGCTCGGCGCGGTGATCCGCGGCGAGACCGACCACTACGACTACGTCTGCGGCGAGGCCGCGCACGGGATCCAGCAGGTGCAGCTGCTCACCGGCGTCCCCGTCGGCTTCGGCGTCCTGACCGTCGACTCGATGGAGCAGGCGCTCGCCCGCGTGCACGGCGGCCCCAAGCGCGACTCCGGCGCCCACGCCGCCGAGGCCGTCCTCGCGTCGCTGGCGATCAAGGACGAGCTGAGCAGACGTCCCCGCGCCGCCGGCTTCTCCGTCTCCTGAGAGGCGCCCCGCCGCGCCTGGCGGCGTCCTCGCCGGTTCACGTGCGATGCACGCTTCACCGGCTGCGTCCTTGCCAGGCACGACGCTGCACCTCTCAGGCAAGGATCCGTATACTGCCCGAGCCATGCCAAAGGTCTGCCACGTCTGCAACAAGGGCCCCGCCTTCGGGCAGAGCCGCAGCCACTCGATGGTCGCCACGAAGCGGCGCTTCGACCCGAACCTCCAGCGGGTTCGCGTCGACCTCGGTGGCACTCCCAAGCGCGTCTACGTCTGCACGCGCTGCCTGAAGGCCGGCAAGGTCACCAAGGCATAGGAGGTACCGCGCCGCCGGGCGTCTCGTCGCCCGCAGCCGGTACGGTCCCCGCGCCCGTGTCCGATCCGAGCCTTCTCCGTTTCCGTGCCGCCGTCGAGGGCGCGCTCGCCCAGCTCGAGGCGCGCCGCGACGAGGTCAACGAGCTGAACGTCTTCCCGGTCGCCGACGGCGACACGGGCGACAACATGGCGCTGACGCTGCGCGCGGTGCTGCAGGAGCTGGACCGCCTCGCCGCCGCCGAGCGGGAGCGGACGGTCGACGAGATCGGCCGCGATGAGATCGTCAGATCGGTCGCGCGCGCCGCGCTGCTGGGCGCGCGCGGCAACTCCGGCGTGATCCTCTCCCAGCTCATCCGCGGCGCCGCCGAGGAGCTGGCGAGCCGCCCGGGCGAGCTGGTCGACCCGGTCCTGATCGGCGCCGCGATGGCGCGCGCGGCCGAGCAGGCGTACGGCTCCGTGCGCGACCCGGCGGAGGGCACGATCCTCACCGTCGTGCGCGAGATGGCGAGCCGCATCGCGAGCGAGCTGGCGCACATGCAGGAGACGCGGCTCGACGCCGACGCGTCCGACGAGCACCAGGACGCGCTCATCGCCGATGTGCTCGAGCGCGCGCTGGAGACCGGCCTGCAGTCGGTCGAGCGCGGCCCCGAGCTGCTGCCGGTGCTGCGCGAGGCGGGCGTCGTCGACGCCGGCGGCTACGGCCTCACGGTCGTCTTCGCGGGCGTGATCGCGGCGCTGCGCGGCGGTCCGGCGCCGGAGATCGCGCACCATCGCGCCGCGCGCGTCACGCACCCGCAGCACGAGTCCTCGACGTACCGCTACTGCACGAACTTCGCCGTCACCGGCAGCGGCCTGAAGCCGCGCGGCTTCGTCGAGGCGCTCGAGCGGATCGGCGACTCGGTGCTCGTGGTCGGCGACGAGACGACGCTGAAGGTCCACGTCCACACCGACGATCCGGACGCCGCGACCGCCCTGTTCGGCGCGGCGGGCACGATCTCGCACCTCGACGTCGCCGACATGCACGCGCAGGTCGAGGAGCGCGCCGAGCGGCTCGCCGCCGCCGGCAACGGCGCCGGAGCCGCCCCGGTCGCCGCCTGCGGCGTGCTCGCGGTCGTCTCCGGCGACGGCATCCGCGCGCTGTTCGAGCAGCTCGCCGTCCACACGCTCGACGGTGGCGCGACGCTCAACCCCTCGACCTACGACCTGCTCGCCGGGATCCACGCCGTCCCCGCCGAGGAGGTGGTCGTGCTGCCGAACAGCTCGAACGTCTTCATGGCCGCCGAGCGCGCCGCCGAGCTGTCGGAGAAGCGCGTGCACGTCGTGCCGTCGCGCTCGCAGCAGGCCGGGCTCGCGGCGGCGATCGCGTTCGACCCCACCCGCGACGGCGCCACCAACGCCGCCGCCCTGACGGACGCGCTGGAGCGGGTCCGCACCGGCGCCGTCGCACCGGCGGCGCGCGACGACGCCGGCGGCCGCTTCCGCGCCGGCGAGGCCGTCGGCTTCGTCGGCGACGAGCTCGTCGCCTGGGGCGAGCCGGCCGAGACGCTGCGCTCGATCCTCGCCGCGCTCGCGGCCGAGGCCGAGCTGGTCACGTGCCTCAGCGGCGACGGCGCCCCGCTTGACGCCGACGCCGTCGCCGCCCTCCACGACGGCAGTCCCGCCGAGCTGGAGCTGACACAGGGCGGGCAGCCGGCGTACTGGTGGCTCCTCAGCGCCGAGTGACCCGAGGACCGCGAGTCTGAGTCGGTCCCACCGACCACAAATCGCGCTCCTCCCGCCGACCGCTCCGCCGGGCATAGTTGAGGCGCCGATGGCCGCCCCCTCGATGCCTCTGCAGTTCGCCAGCGCCGAGCCCTTCGAGGCCGATCAGCTCGCACAAGCGCCGGTCCATCTCCCACGCCCATCTCGCCTCGCCGAGCCGCTCCCCGGCGCCACCGACCTCGGCCCCAGAGCCGCCAGAGCGCTCGAGACGCTCGGCCTCCACACCGTCGGCGACCTCCTGGAGCACCTGCCACGTGCGCGCGGGGAGGCCCGCACCGTCGCGACCCTCCAGCGCGGCGAGACGGCCACCGTGCTCGTCGAGGTCAAGCGGATCGACACGCGCTCCGTGCGGCGGCGCGGCATGAAGCCGCGCGTCGCGGCGACCGTCGCCGACGCGACCGGCTCGATGGAGGTGTCGTTCTTCAACCAGCCGTGGCTCGCCCAGCGCTACCCGCCCGGCACCCGTCTGCTGCTGACCGTGCGCACCGATCCGAGGGGCCGCACCTCCGTCACCGCACACGCCCCGACCGACCTGCAGGTCGCGGCCGACGCGCAGATCGCGCAGTACCCGGCCAGCGAGGGGATCGACTCGACGCGCATCCTCGCGCTGATGCGCGAGCACCGCGACGCGATCGCCGACACGATCGAGCCGCTGCCCGCGCGTCTGCGCACCGCCGAGCGGCTGCCCGACCGGCCCGCGTCGCTGAGCGCGCTGCACTTCCCGGGCAGCGAGGGGGAGGCCGAGGGCGGCCGCCGCCGGCTCGCGTTCGACGAGCTGCTGCTGGTTCAGCTCGCGCTCCTGCGCCGCCGCGCCCGCCGGGAGCGCGCAGCCGCCGCACCCTCCCTCGATGCCCAGCGAACCCTCACGAAGCGCTGGCTCGCCACCGGCCTCCCGTTCCCCCTCACCGACGACCAGGCCAACGCGCTCGAGGACATCGATCACGACATCGCTCAGAGCCGCCCCATGCAGCGTCTGCTGATGGGCGAGGTCGGCTCGGGCAAGACCGTCGTCGCCCTCTTCGCGCTGCTGCGCGCCGTCGAGCAGGGCTGGCAGGGCGCGCTGATGGCCCCGACCGAGACGCTCGCCGAGCAGCACTTCGCGACGATCCAGGCGCTGATGCCCGGCGAGGCGGTGCCGGCCGCGCTGCTGACCGGCTCCACCACCGCGTCGCGCCGCGCCGATGTCCTCGGCAAGCTGCGAAGCGGCGAGCTGAGCCTCGTCGTCGGCACGCACGCATTGATCGAGCCGGACGTCGAGTTCGCCCGCCTCGCCGTCGCCGTCGTCGACGAGCAGCACCGCTTCGGCGTCCGCCAGCGCGCCGCCCTCGATGCCAAAGGACCCGCCGGTGAGGAGCAGCTCACCCCGCACGTCTTGCACATGACCGCCACGCCGATCCCGCGCACGCTCGCGCTCGTCGAGCACGGCGACCTCGACCACACCGTCCTCAAGCAGCTCCCGCGCGGCCGCCGCCCGATCGAGACGCACGTCGCCGGCGGCGAGCGCGAGCGCGAGCGCGCCTACGAGCGCATCCGCGAGGAGCTGCGTGCCGGGCGCCAGGCGTTCGTCGTCTGCCCGCTCGTGGAGGAGTCCGAGACGCTGCAGGCGAAGGCTGCGCGCGCCGAGTTCGAGCGCCTGCGCGACACGGAGTTCAGAGACTTCCGCGTCGTGCTGATGCACGGCCAGCTGCGCCCGCGCGAGAAACAGGAGGCGATGGCGGCGTTCGCCGCCGGCGGCGCCGACGTGCTCGTCGCGACGTCCGTGATCGAGGTTGGGATCGACGTGCCGAACGCCAGCGTGATGCTCGTCGAGAACGCCGAGCGCTACGGCATCAGCCAGCTGCACCAGCTGCGCGGGCGGATCGGCCGCGGCGAGCACGCCTCGCTGTGCCTGCTGTTCGGCCCGAAGGACTCGGCCCGCCTGAAGGCGCTCGCCGCCCACCGCGACGGTTTCGAGCTGGCGCACATCGATCTGAGACTGCGCCGGGAGGGTGAGCTGATCGGCACGCGGCAGCACGGCTTCGCGCAGTTCGCGATCGCCCAGCTGCCCGACGACGAGGCGCTGTTGGAGCGCGCGCGCATGCGCGCCACAGCCCTGCTCGACGCCGATCCCGAGCTGGCGGCGCCCGAGCACGCGCTGCTGGCCGCGGCGCTCGCGGATGCCTACGGCCCCGAGGCCGCGGCGAAGATCGCCGCATGAGGATCGTCGCCGGACGCTACGGCGGCCGCCGCCTGACGACGCCCCCCGGCGACGCCACGCGCCCGACGAGCGACCGCGTGCGCGAGGCCCTCTTCCAGCGACTCGGTCCGCTCGACGGGCAGACCGTGCTCGACCTGTTCGCCGGCTCCGGCGCACTCGCACTGGAGGCGCTCTCGCGCGGCGCGGCGCACACGACGCTCGTCGACTCGGCGCCCGCCGCGATCAAGGCGATTCGCGCCAACGTCGCCGCGCTCGCGCTCGACCCGGAGCAGGCCGACGTGCGCCGCCAGGACGCCCGCGCGTTCCTCCGCGGCGCACGGGCGGCCGGCCGCCAATACGATCTGGTGCTGCTCGACCCTCCATACCGACTCGCGACCGAGCTGGGACGCGAGCTGGCGCCCCTGATCGCAGCGGTGCTCGCCCCCGGCGGGCGCGTCGTGAGCGAGAGCGACCGGCGCGCTCCGCTCGACCTCGAACCGGACCTTCCGCTGACCGACGAACGACGCTACGGCGACACCCTGATCCGAACCCATGACCGAACTCAGTAACCGCATCGCCGTCTGCCCGGGCTCCTACGACCCGATCACGAACGGCCACCTCGACGTGATCGGCCGCACCTCGAAGCTGTTCGAGGAGGTCATCGTCGCGGTCGTGAACGTGCCGATCCGCAAGAGCAAGACGCTCTTCACGACGGAGGAGCGCATCAGCTTCGTGGAGCGCGCCACCGCGCACATGGGCAACGTGCGCGCCGAGCCGTTCAGCAACCTCGTCGTCGAGTTCGCCCAGACGGTCGGGGCCCGCGCGATCGTGAAGGGGCTGCGCGCGATCTCCGACTTCGAGTACGAGCTGGAGATGCACCAGCTCAACCGCCGCGAGGCGCCCGAGATCGAGTCGATCTACCTGATGGCCAGCTCGCAGTACAGCTTCCTGCGCTCCAGCGGCGTCAAGGAGCTGGCGACGTTCGGCGGTAACATCGACGATCTCGTCCCCGACTACGTGGCAGCACGCTTGAAGGAAGAGCTCGGCCGCTGACGAAACAGAGGTTCCGATGGACGTCCTCGTGCTCATCGACAAGCTGGACGACACCGTCCACAACGCCAAGCCCGTCCCGTTGACGGATCAGGTGCGCGTGGACAAAGAGGAGATCTACGACATCCTCGACCAGATGCGCGCCACGATCCCCGAGGAGATCAAGCAGGCGCGCTGGATCGTCAAGGAGCGTCAGGAGATGCTCGCCGAGGCCAAGCGCGAGGCCGAGCGCATCGTCAGAGAGGCGCGCGAGCGCCAGGAGCGCCTGATCTCCGAGGAGGAGGTCACCAAGCAGGCCGAACGCGGCGCCGAGGACATCATCGAGGACGCCCGCGCCCGCGAGCGCGAGATCCGCCTCGGCGCGGAGGACTACGCCGACGAGATCCTCAACACGCTCGAGGTCAACCTCTCGAAGTTCATCGCGGCGGTGCAGCGGGGCCGCGAACGGCTCCAGGGTAAAGAAGAGACCGCCGAAGTCTCGTAGCAGCGGGCGGCTCGGCGCCGCTGGCTGTGTCCTCGGGGTTCGGAGTACCTCCGGTACACCTTCACCCCTGCGTCCTTGCCAGCGACGCCGATCCATCCCGCTGCAAGCCGCCTTGCATGGTGTCCGAGGGTGACGCGACCCTCGCTGCATGGCTCTCGTCGCGCTTCTGATCGGTCTCGTGTCGGGTGTTGCGCTGGCGCTGCTCGCTGCGCGGCGACGCCCGACCGCGCCACCGCCGCACGACCCAATCGCTGAGGCGCTCGCGCGGATGGACGCGAAGCTGGGGGAGATCGAGCGGGACCGCGCCCACGCGCGCGGCGCGCTCGACGAGCAGCTGCGGGCGCTCGCGGCCGGTCAGGACCGCCTGCGGACCGAGACCGGCGCGCTCGTCGCCGCGCTGCGCCAGCCGCACACGCGCGGGCGCTGGGGCGAGCTGCAGCTCAGACGCGTCGTCGAGCTGGCCGGCATGACGGCGCACTGCGACTTCGTCGAGCAGGCGTCGGTCGCGACCGACGACGGCGGCCTGCTGCGACCGGACCTGATCGTCCGGCTGCCCGGCGGCAAGCAGGTGATCGTCGACGCGAAGGCGCCGCTGCATGCGTTCCTCGACGCCTACGAGGCAACAGACGAGACGGCCCGCACCGCCGCGCTCGCCGCCCATGCACGGCTGCTGCGCGAGCACGTCAGGCGGCTCTCGGCCAAGGCCTACTGGGACCAGTTCGAGACGGCTCCCGACTTCGTCTTCCTGTTCCTGCCGGGCGAGCACTTCTGGAACGCGGCGCTCGAAGCCGATCCGTCGCTGCTGGAGGAGGGCGCGCGCCAGAGCGTGCTCGTCGCCACGCCGACGACGCTGATCGCGCTGCTGCGGGCGGTCGCCTACGGCTGGCAGCAGGAGCGCGTCGCCGAGGACGCGCGCGCGGTGGCGGAGATCGGGCGCGACCTGCACCGGCGGCTCGAGGTCTTCGGCGAGCACCTGGAGCGCGTCGGCAGAGGGCTGCGGTCCGCCGTCGGCGCCTACAACGGCGCGGTCGGCTCGTTCGAGCACCGCGTGCTGCCGGGCGCGCGCAGGCTCGCCGACCACGGCGTCGTCTCGCCCGAGCGCGGGCTGGCCGCGCCGGACCCGATCGACCTCACCACGCGCCGGCTCGCCGTGGCAGCGCCGGAGCCTGACCACGAGGCGGCGCCGATCTCATAGGGTTCGCCGCTCCGCCGGCCCTGGGGATCGCCATCCACGCTTCCAACGAACTCCCGACGACCCGTCTCGGCAGCGTGCTGGCCGACGCCGGCGGCTTGGGCGCTCCGCGCGAGCGCGCGGCGCAGATCCGCGCCGAGCTGCTCGACGCGCTCGCCGCCGGCGCGCACGAGCTGGAGCAGACACGCTCCGGCTACGAGACGCCCGTGCCGGTCGCGCTCGCGGCGTTCGGCGAGGCGCTGCTGGCGATCGTGCCCGTCGATCCCGCCCTGCGCGCCGACCCCAACGCCGCCAACGACCGCGCCTGGACACTCGTGGCGGTGCTCGTCGGCGCGCTCGTCGAAGGCGCCGCCGCGATGGCCGCCGGCGCCGCGCAGGACCTCGCCCTGCACGCCGGCGAGTGGGAGGGCTGGCTGACGCTCGCGTTCCCGGTCGCCGCCGCCGACGTGCTCGTCGCCGTCGAGCTGGCGGCGGAGGGCTTCGAGGAGGCGATCGTCGACGTCGACCGGCTGAAGGCCCGCGCCTACCCGGTCCCGACGATCGCGCTCGGCGACGTCGGCGACCTGAAGCTGCCGATCGGCGAGCTGCATCCGCTGCTGATCGCCGAGGCGGTCGCGCGCTTCGGCGGCCGCCCGGCCGACGCCACCTCGGTCGAGCAGCACGAGGAGGCGGTCCTCGCCGTGCTCGACCCGACGCCCGAGATCGCCCGCCCGCACGAGGAGGCCGACCCGTCGCTGCGCGTCGCACGGCGGATGCTCCAGCGGCTCATGGGGATGGGAAAGTGGGGCGGCTACCACACCGAGATCGCCCACCTCGCGCGCGGCTTCGCCGGCCACGACCGCGCGCTCGCGCTGGCGATCGGCGAGCGGCTCGTCAACGCCGGCCTGCTCGTCGAGAAGCAGAGCGTCCACCAGCGCCACGTGCGGCTGAACCCGCGCCGCGTCGCGGAGATCCACGCGCTCGCCGACCGCGGCGAGCTGCCGCCGGGCCTCGAGCTGCCGGAGCCGTGAAGCGGGCGCGTCTGTCACCCTCACAGTGACTGGCACGTCACCGTTCGCGTTCGTGCTGGAATACCGCCCCGTGCCCGGAACCGCCGACCGCATCCGCCATCACGCCCACGTCGTCAAGACGCTTGTCGACGCCGGCCTGATCGCCCCGATCCGCCCGGACCGCCTCGCGCTCGCCGGCCGCTCGCTCGTGCGCTGGGGGACGACGTCCTCCGGCGCGATCGCCGTCGCCGCCGCGCGGGCGCCGCACCAGCCGGCCGTGATCGACGAGCTGGGGACGCTCAGCTACGGTGAGCTGAACCGCCGCGCGAACGCGCTCGCCAGCTCGCTCGCCGCGCGCGGCATCCGCCCCGGCGACGGCGTCGCGATCATGGCGCGCAACCACCGCGGCTTCATGGACGCCTCGATCGCGGTCTCGCGGATCGGCGCCCATGCGCTTTACCTCAACACGATGTTCGCGGCCCCGCAGCTCGCCGACGTCGTCGCCCGCGAGGGCGCGAGCGCGATCGTCTACGACGAGGAGTTCGCCGCGCTGCTGGGCGGGGTCAGAGGGATCGACAAGCGCTTCGTCGCCTGGCACGACGGCGAGGGCGCCGCGGCCGATCCGCTGCTCGAGGACCTGATCGCCGAAGGCGACTCGGCCGGCGTCCCGGCGCCCGAGGAGCCCGGCCGCGTCGTGATCCTGACCTCTGGAACGACAGGCACGCCGAAGGGCGCGCGCCGCAGCAGCGCCGGCCTCGGCTCGGCCGCCGCGCTGCTGTCGAAGATCCCGCTGCGCGCGAGCGGGACGACGCTGATCGCCGCGCCGCTGTTCCACTCCTGGGGCCTGGCGCACTACACGCTCGGCGTGCCGCTCACCTCGACGTTCGTGCTGCGGCGCCGCTTCGACCCGGAGGGCACCCTGCGCGCGCTCGCCCGCCACAGAGCAACCGCGCTCGCGGTCGTGCCGGTGATGCTGCAGCGGATCCTCGAGCTGCCGCAGGAGACGCTCGACCGCTACGACACCTCGTCGCTGAGAGTGATCGCCGTCAGCGGATCGGCGCTGCCCGGCCCGCTCGCCACACGCGTCATGGACCAGTTCGGCGACGTGCTCTACAATCTCTACGGCTCGACCGAGGTCGCGTGGGCGACGATCGCCACGCCCGAGGACCTCCGCGCCGCGCCCGGCTGCGCCGGCAGACCGCCGCTCGGCACGATCGTGAAGCTGTTCGACAAGCAGGACCGCGAGGTCGCCGCCGGCCAGACCGGCCGCATCTTCGTCGCCAGCGGCTTCCCGTTCGAGGGCTACACCGGCGGCGACACGAAGGCGACGATCGGCGACCTGATGTCCTCCGGCGACGTCGGCCACTTCGACGCCGCGGGGCGCCTCTTCGTCGACGGCCGCGACGACGACATGATCATCTCCGGCGGCGAGAATCTCTTCCCCTCCGAGGTCGAGGACCTGCTCGCCGGCCATCCGGCGATCCGCGAGGTCGCCGTCGTCGGCGTCGACGACGAGGACTGGGGCCAGCGCCTGAAGGCCGTCTGCGTCCTGCAGGAGGGCGCGAGCGCCGACGAGGACGAGCTGAAGACCTACGTGAAGAAGAACCTCGCCGCCTTCAAGGTCCCGCGCGAGATCGTGTTCGTGGACGCGCTGCCGCGCAATGCCACCGGCAAGGTGTTGAAGCGCGACCTGGTCTGACGGCGCCGTCTCGCTACCCTGGCGGGGAAATGCCGCCCCGCGCCGACACGTTCGACCTCGCCGCGCTGCGGCTGTCCGCGGGCGAGGGCCGCGCGATCGAGTTCGAGGTGGCGCTCCAGCCGTTCGAGCTGGGCGGCGAGCGCTATGCGGTGACGCCGGCGTCGATTCCGCTGCGGCTCGACATCTCGCGCACGATGCACTCCGGCTGGGCGCTGCGGCTGCGCTTCGAGGTTGCGCTCGAGGGGCCGTGCATGCGCTGCCTGGAGCCGGCCGCGCCGCGCTTCGCGATCGACGCGCGCGAGTTCGACCAGCCCGGCAGCGGGGAGGAGCTCGAAAGCCCCTACGTTGTCGACCAGCAGCTCGACCTCGCGGCCTGGGCCCGCGACGCGCTCGCGCTCGCGCTCCCAACCCAGCTGCTGTGCCGCAAGGACTGCGCCGGCCTGTGCGCCGTCTGCGGCGAGAATCTCAACACCGCCGGCCCCGACCACCAGCACGAGTCCGAGCCCGACCCGCGCTGGGCGAAGCTGCGCGAGCTCGAGCTGTAGTAGCCTCTCCCGTCCAATGGCCGTCCCGAAGCAGAAGCAATCACACGCGCGCACGAACAAGCGCCGCTCGCAGCACAAGATCTCGGCGCCGTCGATACACGCGTGCCCGCAGTGCCACAGCCCGCGCATGCCGCATCGCGTCTGCCCGACGTGTGGCACGTACGCCGGGCGTGACGTGGTCGCCGCCAGCGGCGACGACGCCTAGGCCCCGAACGCGCCTCCCCGTGCCGTCGATCACGGTCGCCGTGGACGCGAACGGCGCGGACCTCGGTCCGGCCGAGGTCGCGGCCGGCGCCGCGCTCGCCGCGGAGCAGGGCGTGCGCGTGCTGCTGTTCGGCCCGAAGGGCGCGATCGGCCCGACGCCGGGCGGCGTCGAGGTCGTCGACGCGCCCGTCTCGATCGCGAAGGCCCCCGACCCTGCGCTGGCGGTCCGCTCGACGCCCGACGCCTCGATCGTGCTGGCCTCCAAGGCAGTGGCCGAAGGGCGTGCCGACGCGCTCGTCTCCGGTGGCTCCACCGGCGCTGCGCTCGCGGCTGGGCTCTTCCACGTCAAGCGCGCCCGTGGCATCCACCGCCCGGCGCTCGCGATCGCGATGCCCGTCCCGGGCGCGCGGGTCCTCCTGCTCGACGTCGGCGCGAGCGTCGAGGTGCGTCCCGACCATCTCGTGCAGTTCGCCTACATGGGTGCGGCTTTCTCGCAGGCGGTGCTCGGCGTCGAGCGCCCGCGCGTCGCGCTGCTGTCCAACGGCGAGGAGCCCGAGCGCGGCACGCCCGACGTGGTCGCCGCGCACCAGCGGCTCGCGGCGGCGGGCGGCCGGCTGAACTTCGTCGGCAACGTCGAGGGGACGCAGATCACCGAGGGCGTCGCCGACGTCGTCGTGATGGACGGCTTCACCGGCAACATCACGATCAAGCTGATGGAGGGCGTCTCCGGCAAGCTGCTGCGCACGATCCGCGACGTCGCGATGGCGAGCCCGCGCGGGCGCCTCGGCGGGATGCTGCTGCGCGGCCCGCTGCGCGGCCTGCGCGACGACATCGACCCCGAGCTGGCGGGCGGTGCGTACATGCTCGGACTGCGCCGCACGGGCGTCGTCGCGCACGGCCGCTTCACCCGCACCGGCTTCGCCCGCGCGATCGACGTCGCCGCGCGCGGGGTGCGCGAGGACGTCGTCGGCCGCACGCTGACCGCGCTCGAGGAGGCGGGGGCGCTGCGCCAGGCCCCGTCGTCCGAGGCGACGGCTAGCGTGCCGGCGCAATGACCCGCGATCAGGTCCTCGAACGCGTGCGCGCGCACCTCGCCGACGAGCTGGCGATTGAGCCCGATCAGATCGGCGAGTCGACGCGCTTCCGCGAGGACCTCGAGGCCGACTCGCTCGATCTCTACACGCTCGTGCAGGAGCTGGAGGATCAGTACTCGATCCAGATCTCCGACGAGCAGGCGGCGAAGATTCTCACGGTCGGCCAGGCGGTCGACTTCGTGCTCGCCACCGATGGCGCAGACCGCGAGCCGGGGCCCTGACCGCTGAGCGCGCTCGCGGACTTGCTCGACCAGCTGCCGGACGACCTCGCCCGGCAGGTGGTCACGCATTCGTCGTGGACGGAGCGCCGCTCCGACTCCTACGAGCGGCTCGCGTTCCTGGGCGACAGCGTCCTGTCGCTGGCCGTCACGACGCACCTGTACCCGCGGCTGGAGGCGGAGCGCTACGGCGCGGGCCGGCTCACGAAGATCCGCGCGCAGGCGGTCTCGGGGCGCTCCTGCATGGAGGTCGCGGAGCGAATCGGGATGCCCGAGCGTCTGCGCGCGGCGGCGCCGGAGGGAACCGGGCAGAACGCCGACGCACTCGTGCGCACGGAGCGGGTGCTGGCGTCCGTGATCGAGGCCGTGATCGGGGCCTGCTACCTCGCCTTCGGATACGAGCAGACGGCGGCGGCGGTCGTCGAGGCGTTCGTGCCGGAGATCGAGCAGGCGCTGGACCATCCGGTCGACTTCAAGTCGGCGCTGCAAGAGCGGCTGGCGCGCCGCGGCGAGCTGGTCGCGTACACGGTGACGGAGGAGGAGGGCCCGCCGCACGACCGCATCTTCACCGTCGTGGCGACCGTCTCCGGCACCGAGGTCGGACGCGGACAGGGACGTTCGAAGAAGGACGCCGAGCAGGAGGCTGCTCGCGTCGCGCTGGAGGCCATGGGAGAGTGAGCGTCACGCCATGCATCTGAAGTCCCTCACCCTCAAGGGCTTCAAGTCGTTCCCCGACCGCACGAAGCTGTCGTTCGCCGACGGCGTCAGCGTGATCGTCGGCCCGAACGGCTCGGGCAAGTCGAACGTCACCGACGCGGTCCTGTGGGCGCTCGGCGAGCAGTCGCCGCTGGCCGTGCGCGGCCAGACGATGCAGGACGTGATCTTCGGCGGCGGCCACGGCCGCAAGGCGAGCCAGGAGGCCGAGGTCGAGCTGGTGCTCGACAACTCCGACGGCACGCTCGGGCTCGACTTCTCCGAGGTCTCGATCCTGCGCCGGCTCGACCGCTCCGGCGACGGCGAGTACCGCCTCAACGGCGCCCGCTGCCGGCTCGTGGACGTGCTCGAGCTGCTGTCCGACACGGGCCTCGGCAAGGAGGCGCACTCGGTCGTCTCGCAGGGACGCGTGGAGGCGATCGTCACCTCCAAGCCGCGCGACCGCCGCCTGCTGATCGAGGAGGCCGCCGGCCTCGGCAAGCACCGCAAGCGCCGCCGCCGCGCGCAGCTCAAGCTCGCCCGCACGCAGGACAACCTCGACCGCGCGCTCGACGTCGAGCGCGAGGCGCGCTCGCGCCTGCGCCCGCTCAAGCGCCAGGCCGAAGCGGCCGAGCTGCACGCGCGGCTGGAGCGCCAGTCGCTCGAGGCTCGCTGGGAGCTGGGCCGCGACGCGCTGCGCGCGAGCGGGATCGAGCTGGAGCAGGCCGAGGCTGTCGCCAGAGCCGCGCGCGAGCGCAGCGCCGAGGCCGAGCAGGCGCTCGCCGCCGTCGCGAGACGCCGCGAGGCGGCCGAGGAGGCGCTCGCGCAGCGCAGCGAGCAGCGCGAGACGCTGTCCGAGCGCGCCTACCGCGCGCGCTCCGCCGGCGAGCGCGTCGGCATGCGCCTGGAGGCGACCCGCACGACGGTCGCGTCGCTGTCGGAGCGGATCGTGCGCCACGAGGCCGAGCTGGACGCGCTGCGCGACCAGGCCGCCGCCGACGTGCCGGACGCCGAGGCGGCCGGGCGCGTCGCTGCGCTGGAGGCCGAGCTGGTCGCACTCGAGCAGGACCGCAGAGCCGCGCTGGAGCGCGAGCTGGCCGAGCTGGAGCAGCGCCGCACCGCGGCGGCCGCGGAGGCGCAGCGCCTGCACGCCGACGTCGAGGCGGCGCGCGCCGAGCTGGCGAAGGCCGAGGAGCAGGCCGAAGCGGCGCGCGGCAGACGCCGCGAGGCGGAACGCGCCGTCGAAGCGGCGCGCCGCGAGGCTGCGCGCGTCGGCGGCGAGCTGGCGTCCGCGAACCACTTCCTGCGCGCCCACGCGGGCGCGCCCGGCGGCGCGCCCGCGCTCGCCGACGGGATCGAGGTCACCGACGGCTACGAGCTGGCGCTCGCGGCCGCGCTCGACGGCCGCCTGCGCGCGGCGGTCGTCGCCGACCGCGGCGCCGGCGCGGCGCTGCTGGAGAGAGCCGGCCGCGACGGCGGCGCCGCGCTCGTGACCGGGGGCGGCGCGTCGCCCGCGGCCTCGAAGCCGCCGACGCCCGACGCCGAGCTGCTGCTCGACCACGTGCGCGGCCCGGTCGAGACGTACGCGCTTGCGGCCGCGCTGCTGGCCGACACGTGGGTCGTCGGCGACGTCGCCGACGTTCGCGAGGACTTCCACGGCACCGCCGTCACGCGCGCCGGACGCGTCTGGATCGGCGCCTGGCGCGAGCTGCGCCAGGTCCCCGCCGGCGGCGAGGAGCGCGTGCTGGCCGAGCGCAACCGCCGGGACAAGCTCGTCGGCGAGAGCGAGGCCGCCGCGCGCGCCGAGCACGAGGCGGCGCAGCAGGTCGAGGGGCTCCTCGCTGCCGTGGCCGCCGCCGACGGCGCGCGCGACGAGGCCGAGACGTCGATGCGGACCGCCGTCCGCGCACACGACGAGGCGGCCGAGCAGGAGCGCCGCGTCGCACGTCTCATCGAGCAGCGCCGCAGCGCCGGCGACGAGGGCCCCGGCGCGGTCCGCAGAGCGCAGATCGAGGCCGAGCTGACGGCCGAGCGGCGCCTCGCCGAGCGCGCCGAGCGCGACCGCGCGGAGCGCACCGCGCGGATCGCACAGGCCGAGGGGCGCGTCGAGCGCGAGCGGGCGCTCGCGCCGGCCGCCGAGCAGCTCGTCACCGTCCTCGCCGAGGCAGCGTCGGCAATCGCCGCCCGCGTCGAGGTCTTCGACGCTGAGCTGGCAACCCACCGCCAGGGGGGCGAGCACGTCGCCGTCGAGCTGCGCGCCTGCGCGCGCGAGGAGGCTGAGCTGCAGGGCCGCCTCAAGCGCGACGGCGAGGCCGTCACGGGGGCAGAAGTCCGCGCCCAGCAGGCGCGCGACCGCAGCGCCGAGGCCGACGCCGAGCTGAGAGCGCTCGCCGAGCCGCTGGGCCTGGAGCCGACGCCGGCCGAGCAGGCGCTGCCCGACGACGAGCGCGCCCAGCTCGCCGACCGCATCGTCCGCCTCCAGCGCCGCCGCGAGCAGCTCGGCCCGGTCAACCCGCTCGCGCAGGACGAGTACGAGGAGGCGGTCGCGCACGTCGAGGAGCTCGAGCGCCAGCGCGGGGACCTCGAAGCTGCGCTGCGCGAGCTGGACACGCTGATCAAGGACACCGACCGCCAGATCCGCGAGACGTTCGAGGAGACCTTCAACGCGGCCGCGAAGAACTTCGAGGAGCTGGCCGAGCAGCTCTTTCCCGGCGGCCGCGGGCGCCTGCGGCTCGTGCGCGAGGACTCAGGCCCGCGCCCCGTGCTCGGCGGCGAGAGAGTCGAGGACCCCGAGGCGGCCGCGAACGCCGAGGATGCGGACGCCGCGGCCGACGCCGAGGAGCGCGAGGAGGACGATCTGCTCGGCGTCGAGATCGAGATCACGCCGGCGGGCAAGGCGATGAAGCGCCTCTCGCTGCTGTCCGGCGGCGAGAAGTCGATGACCGCGCTCGCGTTCCTGTTCTCCGTCTTCCTCGCGCGGCCGTGCCCCTTCTACATCCTCGACGAGGTCGAGGCCGCGCTCGACGACCTCAACATCGACCGCTTCCTCACGCTCCTGCGCAAGTACGCCGAGCGCGCCCAGTTCATCGTCGTCACCCACCAGAAGCGCACGATGGAGGCCGCCGACAGCCTCTACGGCGTCTCGATGGGCGGCGACGGCATCTCGAAGGTCATCAGCCGCAGACTCCCGCCGGCACAGGCCGCCGAGGTCGCGGTCGAAGTCGCCTAGATCAGCCGCTTCTCGAACCAGTGGGTGGCGGTGGCGCTGCCGTTGTAGTCGGGGATCTCCGTGTAGCCGCACGCCTCGTAGAGCAGTAGCGCCTCGGGCTGCTGGGCGTTGGTGTCGAGCCGCACCCGCTCGAGCCCGATCTCCCTCGCAGCCTCCTCCAGCGCGCCGAGCAGCCGCCGCGCATGGCCTCGCCGCCGCGCGGCTGGGACCACGTACATCCGCTTGATCTCCCCGAGGCCCGGCCCCAACGTCCGCAGCCCCCCGCAGGCCATCGGCTCCGAGCCCTCGAAGACGAGCAGGAACGCCCCGCCTGGCGGCTCCATCTCGTGCACCTCGACCCAGCTCGCGCCCGCCGCGCCCGGCGGCGGGTCGACGGGAGAGTAGGGCCGGCCGCGCGCCACCAGCTCGGCGCCGTAGTCGGCCAGCAGCCGCACCGCCTCGGGCTCGTCGGCGCGCGCAGGACGGATCGCGATGGAGGGCGACGACACGCTGGTATCGTCGCCGATCGCGATGGCACGTGACTGGACGGATCTCTTCATCACGCGCGACGGGGGCGTTGCGACCGCGGAGGCGGACACCCCCGAGCGCCAGGAGCAGCGCCGCGGCTTCTTCAGACGCCTGCGCGAGAACATGCGCAAGACGCGCGAGGCGCTCACGAGCGAGCTGCAGGCGACGCTGTTCGAGAACCTCGACGACGAGACGTGGGAGCGCCTTGAGGAGGCGCTGATCATGGCCGACGTCGGTGCGCGCACGACGTCCGAGATCGTCGAGCAGCTCGAACGCGAGGCGCAGGAGGGCGGCCTGGCCGACGGCGAGCAGCTCAGCGCCCGCCTGACCGAGCTGCTCGCGGAAGCCGCCAAGACGGGGGAGGACCGCATCGACCTGACGCCGAGCCCGACGGTCGTGCTGATGGTCGGCGTCAACGGCACCGGCAAGACGACCTCGCTCGGCAAGCTCGCCTGGCACCTGCGCAAGGAGCTGGGGCAGACGGTCGTGCTCGGCGCGGCCGACACCTTCCGCGCCGCCGCCGTCGAGCAGCTCGAGGTGTGGGCCCAGCGCGCCGACGTCGCGTTCGTGAAGGGCGCGCCCGAGTCCGATCCGGGCGCCGTCGCCTACGACGCGGTCCAGCAGGGCATCCGCGACGGTGCCGACGTGATCCTGATCGACACCGCCGGGCGCCTGCACACGCAGGACAACCTGATGGCCGAGCTGGCGAAGGTCCGCCGCGTGATCGCCAAGCAGCTGCCCGACGCGCCGCACGAGATCCTGCTCACGGTCGACGCGACGACCGGGCAGAACGGTCTGCGCCAGGCGAAGCTGTTCGCCGAGGCCGTCGACGTCTCCGGGATCGTGCTGACAAAGCTCGACGGCACCGCGAAGGGCGGCATCGCGCTCGCGATCGCGCGCGAGCTCCAGATTCCGGTCAAGTTGATCGGCATCGGCGAGCAGCTCGAGGACCTGCGCCCGTTCGACGCGGACGACTTCGCCCGCGCCCTGCTCGGCTGAGCGCGGCCGGAGATCGCCGCCGAACGCCCGTTCGCGGCGGTAAGCTCGCGGGCAGAGATGGATGCCTGGGTGATCTGGATCCTCGTCGCCGTCGCGTTCGGCGTCGGCGAGGTGCTGACCACGAGCTTCGTCCTCGCGCCGTTCGCCTTCGGGGCGTTCGTGGCGGCGCTCGTCGCCGCGCTCGGCGGCGGCGCGGTCGGCTCGTGGGGCGTGTTCCTGATCATCTCGGTGCTCGTGCTGTGGGTCGTGCGCCCGATCGCGAAGGCGCACCTGACCACGCCGGCGCAGCTGCGCACGGGCACGGCGGCGCTTGTCGGCAAGCGCGCGATCGTGCTGGAGCGCATCGCGAACGACGAGGGCGTCGGCTGCGTGAGAGTCGACGGCGAGGTGTGGACGGCGCGCGCCTACGACGACGAGACCGTCATCGACGCCGGAACGCCGGTGCAGATCATCGAGATCCGGGGCGCCACGGCGCTCGTAAGCGAGTAGGGGAGAGTCCTAAATGGCCGCACTGATCGTGTTGGTCGTCGTCGCGCTGTTCGTGCTGCTGGTCGCGATCCGCACCATTCGCATCATTCCGCAGGCGAAGGCGGGCGTCGTGGAGCGGCTCGGCCGCTACAGCCGCACGCTCACGCCGGGCCTGACGATCGTCATGCCGTTCGTCGACCGCGTGCGCCCGCTCGTCGACCTGCGCGAGACGGTTGTCGCCTTCCAGCCGCAGCCGGTCATCACTGAGGACAACCTCGTCGTGCAGATCGACACGGTCCTCTACTTCACGATCACCGACCCGAAGTCGGTCACCTACGAGGTCGCCAACCCGCTGCAGGCGATCGAGCAGCTGACCGTGACCACGCTGCGCAACGTGATCGGCGGCATGACGCT
Organism: uncultured Conexibacter sp.; assembly: GCA_964525715.1. Classification (GTDB taxonomy): domain Bacteria; phylum Actinomycetota; class Thermoleophilia; order Solirubrobacterales; family Solirubrobacteraceae; genus Conexibacter. The sequence continues at coordinate 88,499 of CAZGJV010000007.1, forward strand.
CGAGCAGGCGCTGACGAGCCGCGACAGCATCAACTCGCAGCTGCGCGTCGTGCTCGACGAGGCGACCGGCCGCTGGGGGATCCGCATCAACCGCGTCGAGCTGAAGTCGATCGACCCGCCGGGGACGATCCAGGAGGCGATGGAGAAGCAGATGCGCGCCGAGCGCGACCGGCGCGCCGCGATCCTCACCGCCGAAGGCGTCAAGCAGTCGCAGATCCTCACGGCCGAAGGCGACCAGCAGGCGGCGGTGCTGCGCGCGACCGGCGAGCGCCAGGCGGCGATCCTCAGAGCCGAGGGCGAGGCGAAGGCGATCCAGACGGTCTTCCAGGCGATCCACGAGGGCCGTCCCGACGCCGAGCTGCTGAGCTATCAGTATCTGCAGGCGCTGCCGAAGCTCGCGCAGGGCGAGGGCGCGACCGTCTACGTGATCCCGGCCGAGCTGACGCGGGCACTCGGGTCGATCGGCGAGGCGTTCGGCCGCAGAGCCGCAGACGACGCGCCGCTTCCGCCCGCTCCGCCGAGTCCGTGAGCCGGACGCGGGCGCGCTCCCGCTAACCTCGTCCGACGATGTTCGACTCCCTCGCCGAGAAGCTGCAGGCCACGCTCGCCGACGTGCGCGGGCGCGGCACGCTGACCGAGGACGACGTCAACGCCGCGATGCGCGAGATCCGCCTCGCGCTGCTGGAGGCCGACGTCAACTTCAGAGTCGTCAAGTCGTTCACGAACGCGGTCAAGGAGCGCGCGCTCGGCAGCGACGTGATCGGCCAGCTCAACCCCGGCCAGCAGGTCGTCAAGATCGTCAACGAGGAGCTGTCGGAGCTGATGGGCGGCGCCGCGCGCGAGCTGGCGTTCTCCTCCAGCCCGCCGACGGTGATCCTGATGGCCGGCCTGCAGGGCTCCGGCAAGACGACCGCGACCGGCAAGCTCGCCCGCTACCTGAAGGAGCACCACGGCTCCTCGGTCGCCGTCGCCGCCTGCGACGTCTACCGCCCCGCCGCCGTCGACCAGCTCGTCAAGGTCGCCGGCCAGGTCGGCGCCGACGTGTACGAGAGAGGCACCGACGCCGACCCCGTCGAGATCGCGCAGTGGGCCCGCGAGCGCGCCGAGCGCGAGGGCAAGGACGTGCTGATCGTCGACACCGCCGGGCGCCTGCACGTCGACGAGGAGCTGATGAAGGAGCTGGCGGAGGTCAAGCGCGTCACGAAGCCGACGAACGTGCTGCTCGTCGTCGACGCGATGACCGGCCAGGACGCCGTCAACGTCGCCGAGCAGTTCGCGGAGGTCGCGCAGTTCGACGGCGTCGTCATGTCCAAGCTCGACGGCGACGCCCGCGGCGGCGCCGCGCTGTCGGTCAAGGCGGTCACCGGCAAGCCGATCATGTTCGCCTCCACCGGCGAGAAGCTCGACCAGTTCGAGCGCTTCCACCCGGACCGCATGGCCCAGCGCATCCTCGGGATGGGCGACGTGCTGACGTTCATCGAGAAGGCCGAGCGCCAGTTCGACGAGGACCAGGCGAAGGAGCTGGAGCGCAAGATCCGCAAGTCGGAGTTCGGCCTCGACGACTTCCTCGACCAGCTCCGGCAGATCCGCAAGCTCGGGCCGCTGCAGAACCTGCTCGGGATGCTCCCCGGCCTCGGCGGCCACCAGCTCTCGAGAATGAGAGTCGACGAGCGCGAGTTCGACCGCATCCAGGCGATCATCCTGTCGATGACCGCGGAGGAGCGGCGCAACCCCGACGTCATCAAGGGCTCGCGCCGCATCCGCATCGCCAGAGGCTCCGGCACGAACGTGCAGGCCGTGAAGGCGCTGATCAGACAGTTCGGCCAGATGCAGAAGCTGATGAAGGCGATGTCGCAGGGCAAGACGCCCGACATCGGGGCACTGATGCGGCAGGGACGCTAAGCTCCGTCGTCGGTCTTCACCGAACTTCTGAAAGGGAACCGTGGCAGTACGACTCCGTCTGACCCGCGTTGGCGGGCGAAAGAACCCGATCTGGCGCGTCGTCGCCGCCGATCAGCGCTCCAAGCGCGACGGCCGCGTGCTCGAGACGATCGGGCACTACAACGCCCAGACGCAGCCGTCGACGATCGTGCTCGACGAGGAGCGCGTCCACCACTGGCTCGCCCGCGGCGCCCAGCCCACGGAGACCGTCAGCAAGCTGCTCAAGACGCAGGGCATCAAGCGCCCCGCGAGCAGCTAGCGCGCTGACGCTCCCATGAAGGAGCTGCTCGAGTACCTCGTGCGCGAGCTCGTCGACGAGCCCGACGAGGTCTCGGTCGAGGAGTTCGAGGAGGACGACGGCACGCTCGTGCTCGAGCTGTCCGTCGGCGACGACGACTACGGCAAGGTGATCGGCCGCGGCGGACGCACCGCGAACGCCCTGCGTCTCGTCGTGAAGGCGGCGGCGGTGAAGGAAGACCGCCGCGTGCTCGTCGACATCGTCGACTGAGCCCGTGTCCGAGGAGCTGCTGCACGCGGGGCGGGTCGGCAGACCCCACGGCCTCGACGGCAGCTTCCACGTCACGCAGCCGCGCGCCGCGCTGCTCGACGCCGCCCGCACGCTGATCGTCGGCGACCGCGAGGACGAGGTCGTCCGCCGAGCCGGCACCGACGCGCGCCCGATCCTGCGGCTCGCGAGCTGCACGACGCGCACGGCCGCGGAGGCATTGCGCGGGACCGACCTGTTCGTGCCGCGCGCGCTGGCGCCGGACCTGGAGGAGGACGAATGGTGGCCGGAGCAGCTCGAGGGCTGCGCGGTCTTCGACGGCGAGCGCGAGGTCGGCGTCGTGCGCGAGCTGCGCGCGCTGCCGTCGTGCGAGGTGCTGCACGTCGCGCGCGACGGCCGCGAGGTGCTGCTCGTCCCGCTGATCCAGGACGCGGTCCGCTCCGTCGACGTCGACGCCAGGCGGATCGACGTCGACTTGGAGTTTCTGGGGGAAACCTGATGCAGATCGATGTCTTCACGCTCTTCCCCGAGGCGTTCGAGTGGTTTCGCTCCCAGCGCCACGTGACGAACGCGCTCGCCGCCGGCCACGCGCTCGACTGCGTCAACTACCGCGACACGACGCCACTGAGCGGCGGCCAGGTCGACGACATGCCGTTCGGCGGCGGCGCCGGGATGGTGCTGCGCGTCGACGTCGTGGAGGCGGCGCTGCGCGCCCGCTACGACGCCGACCCGGCGACGCTGCCCGGCCGCCGGCGCGTGATCGCGCTCGCCCCGGCGGGCCGGCTGCTCGACGACGCGCTCGTCGACGAGCTGGCGGCAGAGCCCGCGCTGACGCTGTTGTGCGGACGCTACGAGGGCTTCGACGAGCGGATCATCGAGCACTTCGCGACCGAGTCGGTCTCGATCGGCCGCTACGTGCTCGCCGGCGGGGAGCTGGCGGCGATGGTGCTCGCCGACGCGGTTCTGCGCAAGCTGCCCGGCGCGCTCGGCCACGAGGAGTCGGCGCTCGAGGAGTCCTACAGCGCCGCGCTCGACGGCGCGCCCGAGTACCCGCACTACACGCGGCCGGCGGAGTGGCGCGGCTGGGGCGTCCCCGAGGTGCTGCTGTCCGGGCACCACGCGCGCGTGCGCGAATGGCGCCGCGAGCAGAGCCGGCAGCGCGCCGAAGCCGAGCGACGCGGTCACGACGACTCGCGCTGAGCGACTCCGCTACCATTCCCGAGCCGGCGGCCCCGTGGCCGCCACTTCTACGCCATGAGCACAGTCATCGAAAGCCTCGAGCGCGAGCAGCTGCGCCGCATTCCCTCCTTCGACGCGGGTGACCGCGTCCGCGTCCACTTCCAGGTGATCGAGGGCACGCGTCGTCGTACGCAGGTCTTCGAGGGCGTCGTCATCAAGCGCCAGGGCCACGGCGTGCGCGAGACCTTCACGGTCCGCAAGCAGTCGTTCGGCGTCGGCGTCGAGCGCACGTTCCCGCTGCACTCGCCGAAGATCGAGAAGATCGAGGTGGCTGCCCGCGGCGAGGTGCGGCGCGCGAAGCTCTACTACCTGCGCGACCGCGTCGGCAAGCGCGCCCGCGTCCGCGAGCGCCGCTCGATCGGGCCCGAGGAGGTCGTCGAGCGCGAGCTGCTGTACGCGCCGGGCGCCGAGGAGCCGGAGGCGGTCGCCGAGATCGCCGACGCCGAGGCGCTCGCGCAGGACGCCGCGACCGAGGCGCCCGAGGCGCCCGCCGCCGAGGCCCCGGCCGAGCCTGAGGCGCCCGCCGCCGAGGCCGACGCGCCGGCTGAGGACGAGGCCCCGGCCGCCGAGGCCGACGAGCCCGCCGCGGCCGAGGCGTCCGACTCCGCCGACGAGTGAAGGGCAAGTCGGGCGCCAGCTCCCTGCTGGAGCTCGTGCTCGTCGTCGTCGTCGCGCTCGGCATAGCGCTCGTCGTCCAGGCGTTCGTCGTCAAGCCGTACCGGATCCCGAGCGGCTCGATGGAGCCGACGCTCGCGATCGGGGAGCGGGTGATCGTCAACCGCATCGGCAACCGCTTCGCCGCGCCGGGCGTCGGCGACATCGTCGTCTTCCATCCGCCCCACGGGGCGGACACGAACGAGTGCGGCAACCCCGGCCAGGGCCCCTTCTACGAAGGCCCGCAGAGCCGCGTGCCGTGCGACAGACCGACGGCGACCCGCTCGACTCAGAACTTCATCAAGCGCGTCGTCGGGCTGCCCGGCGACCGCATCGCCGTGCACGACGGGCACGTCGTGCGCAACGGCGTGCAGCAGAGAGAACCGTTCGTCAACCCGTGCGGTGCCGGGCCCGACTGCAACCTCGGCACGATCACCGTCCCGCCGAACCACTACTTCATGATGGGCGACAACCGCGGCGCCTCCGACGACAGCCGCTACTGGGGCCCCGTGCCGCGCGGCTGGATCATCGGCGACGCGTTCGTCAGCTACTGGCCGCCCAAGCACATGGGCCTCCTCTGAGGCCCTGACTGACGCCATCCTCGCCGTGCGGTACAAGTGCGGGCGATGAGCGCGACCGCGATCCCCCCGCGCAGACGCAGAGCGAGAGCGCGACCCGCGCGCAGACTGTTCGCGTTCGACCGGTCGCTCGGTGTCCGCTACGTCGCCGGTGCAGACGAGGCGGGGCGCGGATGCCTCGCCGGGCCGCTGGTCGCGGCGGCGGTGCTGTTCGACTACGACCGGCTGCGCCCGGCCGACGTGCGCGCGCTGGCGGCGCTGAACGACTCCAAGCAGCAGACCGAGGCCCGCCGCGAGGAGCTCTACCCGCTGATCCTGCGTGCCGCCGCCGACGTCGCGGTCGTCTCGCGCTGCGCGCCCGGAATCGACCGCCGCGGGCTGCACGTGACGAACCTGCGGGCGCTGCGCGACGCGCTCGCACGCGTCGCACGCCCCGGCTGCATCTGCCTCAGCGACGGCTTCCGGGTCGGCGACGTCGGCCAGGAGCAGCGCGCGGTCGTCGGCGGCGACGCGACGAGCGCCGCGATCGCCGCCGCCTCCGTGATCGCGAAGGTCACGCGCGACCGCTATATGCGCCGCGCCGACTCGCTGCATCCGGGCTGGGAGTTCGCCGGGCACGTCGGCTACGCGACCGCCGAGCACCGCGCCGCGATCGAGCGCATCGGCGTCTCGCCGCTGCACCGGCTGTCGTTTCAAAGCGCGGCCTATCAGCAACTCTCGCTTTGAGCCGCCGCTACTAGAAGGCGCCCTCGAGGTGCTCCAGCGCGACGAGCCGGCCGTAGGCGTCGATCGTCACGCCGATCGCGTCGAAGCGGAGCTCGGGCGTGCGCGGGCGGTCGGTCTGCTCCTGCAGCCAGGCGGCTGCCATGCGCCGCAGGCGACGGCACTGCGCCTCGCGCAGCCCGTCGAACGGACCGGACGCGCCGAGGCGGCGCGTCTTGACCTCGCAGAAGACGATCCGCTGTTCGTCGGCGGCGATCAGGTCGATCTCGCCCCAGCGGGTGCGGTGGTTGCGGACGAGGATCGCGAAGCCGCGGCGCTCGAGGTGCTCGGCGGCGAGCTGCTCTCCGGCGCGGCCGAGGCGATGGCGCAGGTCGGTGGACATGCCGCGAGACGCTACGCCGGCAGCAGCGAAATGTGGCACGACGATTGTGACAATTTGCAGGCATTTCGGCGCAAAGCAAGCCGGTTGAGAATTGTTGCGAAGCGCGTGTGCGCTGTAACAGCGCGGGCCGTAGCGTGCCGTTCGTGCTTGCTCGCGTCGCCACGTTCGCCATCGACGGGATCGACCCGCGGCCCGTCTGGGTCGAGGTCGACATCCGGCCGGGTCTGCCTGCCTTCCACATCGTCGGCCTCGCCGACGCGGCGGTGCGCGAGGCTCGCGAGCGCGTCCGTGCGGCGATCCTCAACTCGGGCTTCGAGTTCCCGGCGCGGCGCATCACCGCAAACCTTGCGCCCGCGCACCTGCGCAAGGTCGGGCCGGGCTTCGACGCCGCCCTGGCCGTCGGCCTGCTCGCTGCGAGCGGCCAGTGCTCGGCCGACGCGCTCGATCGCTGGGCGATCTTCGGCGAGCTGTCGCTCAGCGGCGAGGTGCGGGAGTGCCGCGGCGTGCTGGCGGTCGCCGACGGCGCGCGGCGCGCCGGCCTCGCCGGACTGATCGTCGCGCGCGAGCGCGCGGGAGAGGCGGCGCTCGTCGACGGGATCGAGGTCGCTGGCGTCGGCGACCTGCGCGGGATCGCGGCGCTGCTCGACGGCGGCGAGCTGCCGCCGCCGCCCGCTCCCGCGCCGGTGCCGGGAGCCGGCGTCGTCGACGCGGACGAGCCGGATCTCGCCGACGTGCGCGGTCACGAGCTGCCGCTGCGCGCGCTCGAGATCGCCGCTGCGGGCGGTCACAACCTGCTGCTCGAGGGGCCGCCGGGCAGCGGCAAGACGATGCTGGCGCGGCGCCTGCCGGCGCTGCTGCCGCCGCTCGGGCGCGAGGAGGCGCTGGAGGTCACGCGCGTGCACAGCGTCGCCGGCATCGGCCACCGCGGCGGGCTGGCCGCGGCCCGGCCTTTCCGCGCCCCGCATCACACGATCTCGCCGGCGGGCCTCGTCGGCGGCGGCAGTCCGCCCGCGCCCGGGGAGGCCAGCCTCGCCCACCACGGCGTGCTCTTCCTCGACGAGCTGTCGGAGTTCTCGCGCCCCAGCCTCGAGGCGCTTCGCCAGCCGATCGAGGACGGCGCGATCGTGATCGTGCGCGGCCAGCTCGCGACGCGCTTCCCGACGCGCTTCACGCTCGTCGCGGCGACGAACCCGTGTCCGTGCGGGTATGCCGGCAGCGATCGCGCGTGCCGCTGCGGCGAGCACGAACTGGCGCGCCACCGCCGCCGGCTGAGCGGCCCGCTGCTGGACCGCATCGACCTGCTCGTGACGGTCGCGCGCCCCAGCGCCGCCGCGCTTGCGGCGTCGCCGCGGACCTCGTCCGCCGCGGTGCGCGAGCGGGTGCTGGCCGCGCGCGAGCGCCAGCACGCACGACTCGCCGGCACTTCCGCGCACACGAACGCGCAGCTCGACGCGCGCCTGCTGCGCGCGCACTTGCGCATCGGCGCGACCGCGCGGCGCGCGCTCGCACAGGCGTACGACGGCGGAGGCCTGAGCGCACGCGGCCACGACCGGGTGCTGCGCGTCGCTCGCACGATCGCGGATCTCGCCGACCGCGACGCGGTCGGTCTCGACGACCTCCTGCAGGCGCTCGCGCTGCGCGCGCGCGAGGCCACGGACGAGGTGCTTGCCGCATGAGCGTGAGCGTCGGCGAGCTGGCCTGCGACGCGTGCCTGCGCCGCTCGTGGCTGATCGCGCGGCTCGCCGCGCATATCGAGCTGGTGTGGAGCGCCCGCCGTGGCAGTGCCGCGCTGCTCGCGCTCGACGACGCCGCGCTCGTGGACGCGCTCGCCGGCGACCGGCGCGGCACGATCGTCGGCGAGTACGACCGCTTCGACCCCGCTGCTGCGCGCCGGCGCTATGCGGCAAGTGATGTCGTCGCGCTGTGCCGGTGTGACCCGCGTTACCCGGCACCGCTCGACGACCTGCCCGACGCGCCGGCGGTGCTCTACGTCCGCGGCGACCTCGCACGCTTCGAGCGCGCCGTCGCGGACGACTGCGTCGCGATCGTCGGCGCGCGCCGCGCGAGTCCATACGGGCTCGAGCAGGCGCGCGGGCTCGGTCGCGGGCTCGCGGCGGCCGGGCTCACAGTCGTGAGCGGGATGGCGCTCGGCGTCGACTCCGCCGCGCACGTGGGTGCGCTCGAGGCCGAGGGCGTCACGATCGCGGTGCTCGCCTGCGGTCCGGAGCGGCCGTACCCGGCGAGCAAGCGGCAGCTGCACGCGCGGATCGCGGCCGCCGGCGCCGTCGTAGCGGAGCTGCCGCCCGGGACGCCGCCGCGCCGCTGGTGCTTCCCGGCTCGCAATCGCATCATCGCGGCGCTCGCGCAGGTGCTCGTGGTCGTGGAGGCCGGCGAGCGCTCGGGCTCGCTGATCACGGCCGGGCAGGCGGCCGATCTCGGGCGCGAGATCGCGGCCGTGCCGGGCCTCGTGACGGCGCCGCTCGCCGCCGGCACGAACGCTCTGATCGCCGACGGGGCGCAGCTCGTGCGCGGCCCCGGCGACGTGCTCGAGCTGCTGTTCGGCTCGGCGGCCGCGGCGCTCGACTGCGGGCGCAGCGAGGAGCGCCTCGGCGGGCTCGAGCCCGACCTGCGCGCGCTGCTCGAGCGGGTCGGCGCGGGCTGCGACACGGTCGCGGCGCTCACGGTCTCCGAAGCGAGCGTCGACGCGACGCTCGCAGGCCTCGCACAGCTCGAGCTGCACGGACTGGTGCGTCGAAGTGCGGGAGGGCGCTATGTCGCGACGGCGTGACGATGGAGCAGGCGGCAGCGCGCGGAGGCCTGGTGCCGCCGCCGAGCGCGGCCGCGGTCACGTGCCGTCGAAGCCCGTCGGTCCGATGCACCCGCGCGCTCGCGAGCGCCGCTTCAGACGGCCCGTGGCGGCCGCCGGGCGACGCGGCCGGGCACGCTCTAATCTGCGCGCCGTGACGACGCCCGCTCCCCGCCTGCCGGCCGTGCTGTCGATCGCCGGGTCGGACTCGGGCGGCGGCGCCGGCATCCAGGCCGACCTCAAGGCGTTCGCGGCCTGCGGCGTGCACGGGATGACGGCGATCACCGCGATCACGGCGCAGAGCACCGTCGGGGTCGACGCGATCGGCGCCGTCGAGCCGGAGCTGATCGTCGCGCAGGTGCGCGCGGTGCAGCGCGACATCGGCGTCGACGCGGTCAAGATCGGCATGCTCGGCACGCTCGCGACGATCGCCGCCGTCGAGTGCGCGCTCGACGAGCTGGAGCCCGGCACGCCGATCGTGCTCGACCCGGTGATGGTGTCGGAGTCAGGCGCCGAGCTGCTCGTGGAGGAGGCACGGACGGCGCTGGTGGAGCGGCTGCTGCCGCGCGTGACCGTCGCCACGCCGAACCTGCCAGAGGCGCGCGCGATCGCGGGCGCGCCCGACGCCGACGCGCCGGAGCTGGCGCGGGCTATCCGTGCGCTCGGGCCGCGCTGCGTCGTCGTCACCGGCGGGCACCGCGAGCGGGCGGTCGACGTCTTCTACGACGGCGAGACGCTTGCCGAGATCCCCGGAGAGCGCTTCCCCGACGGTGCGGCGCACGGCTCGGGCTGCACGCACTCCTCGGCGCTGGCGGCGCATCTCGCGCACGGCTTCACGCCGCTGGAGGCGGCCCGCGCCGCGAAGCGGCTGGCCGCGCGCGCCGTGCGCGACGGATTGCGCGAAATCGGCCGCGGCGCCGGCCCGGTCGACGCGCTCGGGATCCGCGCGAATCGCCCGCGCCGGGACGCGTCGTCGGAGAACCCGTCGGCGGGCACATAATCCTCTGCCATAATCGGCACATGAAGTTCCTGCGCATGAAGCCGGGGCACGGCGAGGTGCTGATCGCCGAGGGCGACGTGGACGTGCGCGAGCAGGAGCAGCAGTTGGTGGAGGAGTTCCGCCGCCAGCTCGACGCCGGCATGTGGGCCGCCGTGCCGCTCAGCGGCGCGGGTCGCCGCACCGCGCAGCTCGCACGCAGCTTCGCCGAGGTCCCGCGCGACGCAGAGCGCGTGATCTTCTTCCCGCGGGCTGCGGGCGGATAGGCAAGTCAGCGGTGCTGCTCGCGCTCGGCGCCACCGCGCTCGTCGTCGTCGGCCTGCTGTGGGAGGTCGTCGCGGCGCCGCTGGGCGAGCAGCTCGCGCGCCATCGCGCGCGCCGCCAGGTCGTGCCGACGCCCGACTACGACCCCGGACGCGAGCGGCGCGCCGAGGCGCGTGCCCGCCAGCTGCTGAAGTCGTGCGTGAACGACGAGGAGTGGGGGATGTACCGCGACCTCGGCTTCATCCGCGTGTGGGGCCTGCAGACGGAGCGCCCCGGCGGGCACGAAGCGGCGGCCGGCACGCCGTACGCGTACCTGATCTACCCGCACCGGCCGATCCTCGCCTACCTGCCGCAGACGGGCCGGCTGCTGAACGAGTACTGCGTCGCCTTCCCGGACGAGACGCGCCCCTACGGCAGCGCGCGCCTGCCGGACTCCGACGACGTGCTGGCGAAGTGGATGGCGCTGACCGGCGACGAGCGGCGTCTGATCGAGACCGCCAACCTGCACCTGCCCGGTCGCCAGCTCGATCCGCGCCAGATCAAGCGCGACCTGTGGCGCCTGCGTCAGTGGGAGCGCGAGCGCGCCAAGGTGGCCGTCACCCGCTGACGGCTTCCGCCGCCGGCTCGGCCGGCTCCGGCGGAGGAGCGGCGGCCGCGGGTCGCTCGGCGAGGAACTGCTCGAGCAGCGCGTTGAACTGCTCCGGGCGCTCCAGCATCGCGACGTGCCCGGTGTCGGGCAGGATCTCGACGCGCACGTCCGGGATCAGTCTCGCGAAGCGGCTCGCGTCGCGCACGGGGATCACGTGGTCGTCCGCGCCCCACACGACGAAGGTGGGGCAGGCGATCTGCGGCAGGCGCTCGCTGATGCGGTGCGTCAGGACCGCCTCCAGCGCGGGCAGGAAGCCTGGCTTGCCTGCCCCTTGCATCAGCTCGTGCGCCAGCGGCGCCGACAGGCGGTCGGCGTGGCGCACGACGAACGCGAGCGCCGCGCGCCGTGTGCCCGGGCGCTGCGCGAGCCAGGAGTTGCGGGCGGCGGTGCGCGTCATCATCGCCGCCAGGACGCGCCCGCCGGTCATCACGGCGTCGCGCTGGACCTGCTCCGCGCTGATCCCCGCGGCCGACACCAGCATCAGCCGCTCGACCCGCTGCGGCGAGGCGATCGCCAGCTCGGCCGCGATGTGCCCGCCCATCGAGTTGCCGACGACCGCGGCGGCGTCGATCGAGAGCGCGTCGCACAGCCGCTCGAGGAAGCGCGCGTAGCCGGGGATCGAGATCGGCTCGCGCGGCATCGGCGAAGCGCCGAAGCCCGGCAGGTCGACCGCGACCACGCGATGCGTGCGCGCGAAGTGGGGGATGTTCTCCAGCCAGTTCTGCCAGCGGCCGGAGAGGCCGTGCACGAACAGCAGCGGCGGCCCGTCGCCCAGCTCGATCACGTTCGCGGGCGTGCCGTCCAGCTCGACCCAGCGCTGGTGCGCCGACCAGTCGATGTCCAGCCAGGCCGACCTTTCTCCGGTGCCATAGCCGTCGTGGAGGGGTGGGGCCTGTCGCGCCACGTTGCCGTCTACCCTGTGGCGCAGATGCGCATCGCGATCGACATCGACTCGACATTGCACCACTACTGGGACCTGTTCGCGCTGCTTGCGCGGCGGCGCTTCGGTGTCACGCTCGCCTACGACGAGCAGGTCACGTGGGACATCGTGCAGCTGCGGCGCGAGCAGGTCGCCGCGCTGGTGGCCGAGAGCCATCGCCCCGAGCACGTGCTCGGCGCCGCGCCCTACGCCGACGCGGTCGAGACGGTCGCCGGGTGGCACGCGGCGGGGCACTTCATCCACATCACCAGCCACCGCTCGACCGACGCGCACGACGCCACCGTCGCGTGGCTCGAGCAGATCGGCCTGGCGTACGACGACGTGCACTGCTCGTGGGACAAGATCTCCCGCTGCACCGAGATCGAGATCGACGTGCTGGTCGACGACAGCCCGCAGAACATCCTGCGCGCCCAGGAGGCGGGGATCGTCCCGGCGACGCTCTCGCATCCGTGGAACCGCGAGCTGTGCCGCGAGGAGGGCGTCATCTGCGCGCCCGACTGGCAGGAGCTGGCGAACCGCCTCGCGCCGGTGCTCGCCGGTCCCGTGCGGGCGCGTTAGCGGTTCTCAGCGCGCCTGCGGCGCGCCCGGGCCCTGTCGCAGCTGCTCGAGCGGGATCTCCTCCCAGCCGCGTTGCAGCAAAGAGGCATGGTGGTCGCCGTGGCGAATAGCGAGAGCGCCGATGAAGACGCCCCGCTCACGCTTGCGCATCACCGCGTACCACATGGTCGTCGCGTCGTCGCTGCCCTGGATCCGCAGCCACGGGCGCGCGGGCTCATCAGCTTCCGGCGCGATCCCCGCCCCGATCAACTGCCGCCGCGTGGCGACCTGACCCGTGTCGGTGTCGATGAAGAAGACGGCCATCGCGGCCCAGCCTAGCGACGCCCAGCCGGGCGACGACGGCTGGCGGCGGGCGCTCGCGCTGCTCGAGCAGGACCTGCGCCGTCGCGGCGCGGCCGAGAAGACGCGTCACGCCTACGCCGTCGACAGCGGCCAGTTCGCGCGCTGGGCCGTCGCCCAGCGGCTCGCGCCGGCGGCGGTGACGCCGCGCGCGCTGCGCCGCTACGCCGCCGGGCTCACCGAGGCCGGCCAGGCGCCCAGCACGGTCGCGCGCAAGCTCGCGTCGCTGCGCGCCCTCTTCCGCACGCTCGTCGAGCACGGGCTGGTGCAGCAGAGCCCGGCCGACCTGCTGTCCGCGCCGCGCCGCGAGCAGCGGCTGCCGCGCGTGCTGAAGGCCTCCGAGGTCGCTGCGCTGCTCGACCGCATCCCCGCCGACACGGCGCTGGCGCTGCGCGACCGCGCGCTGTTCGAGCTGGCGTACGCGTCGGGGCTGCGCGCGGAGGAGCTCGTGAAGCTCGACATCGACGCGATCGAGTTCGACGACGAGCGCGTGCGCGTCGAGGGGAAGGGCGGCAAGACGCGCCTCGTGCCGACCGGCGAGCCCGCGCTGCAGGCGATCAACCGCTACCTGACGCGCGGCCGCCCGGCGCTGCTGACGGCCGACGCGACGCCCGCGCTGTTCGTCTCGAAGTCCGGCCGGCGGCTGTCGACGTCGGACGTGCGACGCCGCCTGCGCGTGTGGGCGCGACAGGCTGCGAGCGCCGCCGGCGCCTCGCCGCACGCGCTGCGGCACTCGTTCGCGACGCACCTGCTGGACGGCGGCGCGGACCTGCGCTCGATCCAGGAGCTGCTCGGCCATGCCTCCATCTCTACGACCCAGGTCTACACTCGGGTAGAGTCCGCGCGGTTGAGATCTGCCTACGCACGAAGTCATCCGCGGGCCTAGGCGGCGGGAGGCGACGCTGGAAACCAACGTCAAAGCGATCGAGCTCAAGGACCTCTGGCGTCGCTACAAGGCGAGCGGCGACGGACGGGCCCGTGAGCGGCTGGTGGTCGCCTATTCCCCCCTGGTGAAGTACGTCGCGGGCCGCATGGCCTCGGGTCTGCCTGCTCATGTCGAGGAGGCAGACCTGATCTCCTACGGCCTGATCGGGCTGATCTCGGCGATCGAGCGCTTCGACCTCGGTCGCGAGATCAAGTTCGAGACGTACGCGATTCCGCGCATCCGCGGTGCGATCATCGACGAGCTGCGCTCGCTCGACTGGGTCCCGCGCAGCGTGCGTGCCCGGGCGCGCGAGATCGAGCGCGCCAACGCGAAGCTCGAACACAAGCTGCAGCGCGCGCCGACCGACGAGGAGATGTCGAACGAGCTGGGCATGTCGATGGACGAGTTCCAGGACGCCCTGATCCAGATCTCGAACTCGACGATCGCGGCGCTCGACGAGCTGTGGACGGTGTCGGACTCCAGCGGCGACCAGATCTCGCTGCTCGACACGATCCAGGACCCGGACGCGCCGGACCCGGAGAAGATCGTCGACGCGAGCGAGCTGAAGGACCGCGTCGCCGACGCGATCGCGCGCCTGCCCGAACGCGAGAAGCTCGTGATCGCGCTCTACTACTACGAGAACCTGACCCTGCGCGAGATCGGCGAAGTGCTCGGCGTGACCGAGTCGCGCATCTCGCAGCTGCACACGAAGGCCGTCCTGCGGCTGCGCTCTCGCCTCGGCGAGAACGGCGACAGCGACCTGCGGTAGCGCAGAAATTCCCGCCCGCGAACCCCGCGCGGGGGTATGGTCGGATCTCCAGCTCACCGAGAGGAGACCCGGCATGCACACGTCCGCCGACCGGATTCGCAACGTCGCCCTCGTCGGACACCGCGGCAGCGGCAAGACGTCGCTGCACGAGGCGCTGCTCTACACGGCCGGAGCCGTCAGCCGCCTCGGACGCGTGACGGAGGGGACGACGGTCTCCGACGCGGACGCGGACGAGAAGGCGCGCCAGATGTCGATCTCGGCGGCGCTGACGTCGTTCGAGTGGCAGGAGCGCAAGGTCAATCTGCTCGACACGCCGGGCGAGCCGAGCTTCGTCGCCGACGCGCTCGGCGCGCTGCGCGTGTGCGAGTCGGCGATCTTCGTCGTCAATGCGGTGATGGGCGTCGAGGTCTCGACGACGCGGCTGTGGCAGCGCGCCGCCGAGCTGGACTTGGCGCGGCTGCTGTTCGTCAACATGCTCGACCGCGAGCGGGCCGACTTCTTCCGCACGCTCGAGAGCCTGAAGGCGGCCTTCGGCCCGCACGTCGTAGCGACCGAGATCCCGATCGGCTCCGAGCAGGACGTCACCGGCGTGATCGACCTCGTCGACATGAAGGGCTACGCATACGACGGCGACGGGCGCGACAACTGCAGAGAGATCCCGATCCCCGGCGAGCTGGTCGACCAGGCGCAGGCGTACCGCGAGAGACTGATGGACGAGGTCGCCGAGAACTCCGACGCGCTGATGGAGCGCTACCTGGAGGGCGAGGAGATCTCGCACGAGGAGATCGTCGGGGCGCTCAAGGAGGGCACCAACCACGGCGCCCTGTTCCCCGTCACCTGCGGCGTCGCGACGCGCAACCTCGCGACCAACCGCCTGCTCGACGCGATCGTCGAGGACCTGCCC
This sequence comes from uncultured Conexibacter sp., assembly GCA_964525715.1. Classification (GTDB taxonomy): domain Bacteria; phylum Actinomycetota; class Thermoleophilia; order Solirubrobacterales; family Solirubrobacteraceae; genus Conexibacter. The sequence continues at coordinate 103,672 of CAZGJV010000007.1, forward strand.
TCGCCGGTGAAGCACGGCGGCCTCGAGGTGGCCGGCATGACGCTGGAGCCGGTCGAGGATCAGGACCTCTACGCCTACGTCTTCAAGACGCGCGCCGACCCGTTCGCGGGGCGCATCAACATCTTCCGCGTCTACCAGGGCACGATTCGCCACGACAGCCAAGTGCTCAACACGCGCGCCCATTCGAAGGAGCGGATCGGCCAGCTGATTGCGTTCCACGGCCGCGACACGCAGCACGTCGACGAGTTCGGGCCGGGCGACATCGGCGCCGTCGCGAAGCTGAAGGAGACGCGCGCCGGCGACTGGCTGGCGGCGCGCGACGAGCCGATCGAGATGCCCGCGATCGACCTCCCGGCGCCGGTGATGGCGTTCGCGATCGAGCCCAAGACGAAGGGCGACGAGGACAAGGTCTTCACCGCCCTGCGGCGGCTGCAGGAGGAGGACCCGACGATCGACCTGCACCGCGACGACCAGACCGGCGAGCAGATCGTCGCCGGCCTCTCGCAGATCCACGTGGAGGTCGTGATAGCGCGACTGCGCGAGCGCTTCGGCGCCGAGGTCGAGCTGCACCCGCCGCGCGTGCCTTACCAGGAGACGATCCGGGCGGCTGCGAGAGCGCACGGGCGCCACAAGAAGCAGAGCGGCGGCCGCGGCCAGTTCGGCGACTGCCAGATCGAGGTGGAGCCGCTCGCCGCGGGCGAGGGCTTCGAGTTCGTCAACGCGATCAAGGGCGGGGTGATCCCCGGCAGCTTCATCCCGGCCGTCGAGAAGGGCGTGCTGGAGGCGATGCAGCGGGGCACCGTCGCGGGCTACCCGGTCAAGGACGTGCGCGTGCGCCTCTACGACGGCTCCTACCACTCCGTCGACTCGTCCGAGATGGCGTTCAAGACGGCGGGCATGCTCGCGATGCGCGACGCGCTGGCGTCCGCCAGCCCGGTGCTGCTGGAGCCGATCATGCACGTCACGATCGCCGTGCCCGAGGACGCCGTCGGCGACGTGATCGGCGATCTCAACAGCCGTCGCGGGCGGCCGCTGGGGATGGAGCCGGTCGGCGGGCTGACGGAGGTGCGCGCCGAGGTGCCGATGGCGGAGATGCTCTCCTACGCGCCCGACCTGCGCGCGATCACGGGCGGGCAGGGCGACTTCACGATGGACCTGGCGCGCTACGAGGAGGTCCCGGGCCACCTCGTCGAGAAGGTCGTGGCGCAGACGCGTGGGGAAGCGGAGGCGGTCAGCGGGTAGCGCGACGGCGTGCCGCCGGGCCGATAGCCGCTGCTAGGCTCGGCGGCCGCATGACGACGAAGGACATCCGCACCTCCAACGTGCAGGTCACGTGTGACGTCTGCGGGCGCACGCTGCTGCGCGGCGAGCACGCCGAGACCTATCTCGCCGGCGGCAGCCGCCGCCAGGTGTGCGAGCTGTGCACCGCGCGGGCCGTCAACGAGGGCTGGGTGCGCGAGGGCGTCGCGCTCGAGCGCGCGACGCGCAGCTTCGGCGGCGCCCGCCGTCGCTCGCTGCTCGGGCGCCTGCGCCGTCCCGGCGGGGTGGGCCGCGACGAGCAGGGTTCGGCGCCGCCTGCGCCGCCCGCGAACGGCAACGGCACCCGCGCCAACGGCTGGCACGCCGCCGCCGAGGACGCCGACGTCTCGCCGCTGCCGGCCCCCGAGCCGCGCCAGGTGCACGCCGTCCCGACGAGCGTCGAGCAGCGCACGGTGACCGCGATCGAGCGCTTCAACCGCAGCGAGCACCCGCGCACCGTCGCGGGCGTCGCGCGCTCGCTCGGCGCGCCGGTCGTCGTCGTGCGGCCGACGGAGGAGCAGGGCTCGCTGATGTCCGTCGTCGTCTCCTGGGAGTTGTGCTGGTACCGCTACGAGGTCGACCTGTCCGACCACGGCGCCGCCGTTCGGCTCGCCGGGCAGGGCTACGAGCTGGCCGAGATCGCGGACGAGGATCGCGTCGAGCCGAACGCCTCCGCGGACGAGTACGGCACGCTCGAGCCCGTCTGATCGCCGCAGGACCTACTAGCATCACCCGCCGATGAGGGTTGGCCGTTGATCTACTGCGTCGTACCCGCGGGACTGGCGGACGAGCTGTACGACAAGCTCACCGCGTACTACGCCGACGACCCCAACGTGACAGTGATCGTCGACCGTCGCAGGGGCGAGCGCCGTACGCGCGGCTCCGACGGCGGCGGGATGCGCCAGCTGCGCGACCGCCGGCAGCGGTCGTTCTCCGATCGTCAGCCGCAGCCGCTGGTCGAGCAGTGAGCCGGGCGCGATGAAGGTCGTCGTCCACGTCGACGGCGGGGCGCGGGGCAACCCCGGCCCGGCGGCGATCGGGGTCGTCGTCTCCGATGCGGGCGGCGGACTGCTGGAGGAGCTGGGCGAGCCGATCGGCGCGACGACGAACAACGTCGCCGAGTATCGCGCGCTGCTGCGCGGGCTCGAGCGCGCGCATGCGCTGGGCGCCAGCGAGGTCGAGGTCGTCGGCGACTCCGAGCTCGTCGCCAAGCAGGTCAACGGGCAGTACAAGGTCAAGCACGCCGGGCTCAGACCGCTCCATGCGGACGCGCTGCGCGCGCTCGCCGGCTTCGAGCGCTGGCGCGTGCGCACCGTCCCGCGTGCGCAGAACGCGGCCGCCGACGCGCTCGTCAACGCAGCGCTCGACGCCGCCGCCTGACGGCTGGCGCGATCCCGCGCGGCGCCGCCGCGTTCGCACGATGACGCGGGCCCGGCACGGGACCGGCGGGCGGGTTCATGCTGACCCCTGACGGGGGATACCCGGTCATGCGCTCGAGAAAGGGGTGGCCGATGTCAGATCAGCGCACGGTGGCGCAGGCCAGCCACCAGACGATCCGTCTCAGCAAGGGCAAGCACGCCTCTCCCGGCGAGGGCGCCTGCGTCATGGAGCTCGCGTCGATGCTCGCGGGCGAGCCGTTCAGCGACCGGCCGGCGTCGGTCTGCCCGGTGATCGCCGGCTTCATGCGCGCCTACAACGACCGCATCGACGACGAGCGGCGCCAGGACCTGTACCGCTACGCGGCCGAGGTCGTGGGCTCGCGCGCGTTGCCCGAGGTCGAGCACGCACGCGAGCGACGCTGCCTCGCATGGGCGGACGACATGCGCCGCCAGCGGCCGCGGCCGTTGCGCTGGATGGCGCGCAGCGGGCCGGGGTCGATCGACCGGCGGCTGGGGCTCGACGCGGCGGGCACGTACGCCGCGCGCTCGATCCGCCGGCACGGAGACCGCACCCACGCCGCGGCGCTCGCGCTGCTCGACGAGCTGGTTGCAATGGGCCGTATGCCGGTCAACGCAGCTCGCGTCGGGCTCACGCCGACGCCCACGGCCCCGCCGGCCTCGCCGCCGCTGGCTACCGGGTAGGCGTTCCGCCGCCCGCGCCGACGAGGTCGTCCGCGAGGGCGACCTCGTCGGGGTGGTCGGAGACCGTGAGCAGCCAGTTTCCGCGCTCGTCGCGCCGCAGCAGCTCTCGTTCTGCGAGGCCTCCGAGCGCCGAGGTGACCGACGGCCGCTGCGCCCCGACGAGCAGCGCGAGCTGGCGGTGCGTGAGCGAGAGCGGCACGAGCACGCCGTCCGACGTGACCTTTCCGAAGCGGTCGGCGAGGTGCCAGAAGAACGCCAGCAGGCGCGTGTCGACGCGCTTGAGGCTGTGGATGCTGACGAGCACGCCCAGGTTGTGGGCGCGCTCCGTCGAGCGCGCCACGAGCGCGGTGATCAGCGACGGCCAGTGCGCCGCGACGCGCAGGAAGCGGCGGTCGAGCACGGCGAGGCGGCAGGGCTCGACGACGCGCCAACCGATCTCCTGGCGCATCGGTGCTCCGCTGTCCTGGCCGTCGAGCGGGCGCAGCAGCGTTCCCGGGCCGACGAGCTCGCCGCAGCGCGCGTCCGCGACGGTCACGTCGCGGATCATCAGGCCCTCCAGCACGAGCAGGCCGAGCTCGGCGTCGGCGCCCGCCTCGGGTTCCGGATCCCAGTCGCCGCTCGGCAGCTCGATGACGCTCGCCACCGCGTGCTGGCGGGCACGGGCGCGCTCGGACTCCGGCAGGACGGTGCGGAGTCCGGCGTCGTGGTCCAGCACGTAGACGAAGTGCTCGCTGGAGCGGATGGACTCGCCGGGGGGCACGATGTGGTCCACGTACCCGTTCCGCGCAAGTTGCGCGCATGGATTTTCGCGAATGGCGCTTCACCGGCTGCCAGGGCGTCGCCGGCACTGCGGGAGGCCGGCGACGCCCTGGACGCTCGCGGTCACGGCTTGATGATCTGCGGCTTGATGATCGGCTTGATGATGGCCATGTCTGTTCACCTCCTCTCAGGCTCGCGGTCTGAACGTCAGTGCGCCCGCGCTGCGACGTAGACGAGCTTCGTGTGGGCCTCCTCGTCGGCGTCCTCGTGGAGGACGCCGCCCGTGGACTGGCCCAGCACGGCTCGGCAGGCGAGTCCGGCTGACGTCAAGGCTCGGTGGATCGCGGACTGCGGGTGGTGGCGCTGGACGTGGCGGCTGACCGCCCCTCCGTCCACGCCGGCGAGCTCGATCGAGGCCGCGCACAGTGCGCCCGCCTCGATCGGCTCCGCCGTCTCGCCGCGCCACACGGCGGCGGCGAGCGGCCGCTCGAAGATCGCGTCGACGGCGAAGCCGGCGCGATAGGTCGCGAGCGTGTTCGTGTCGAACAGGTAGACGCCGTCCGGCGAGAGCAGGCGTGCCACGCCGGCGAACGCCGCCTCCAGGTCCGCGTCGGTCAGGAGGTAGTTGACGGCGTCGTCGAGGCAGGTGACGAGTTCGAACGCGCCAAGTTCGGGCAGCTCGCGCATGTCCGCCACGAGCACCCGCTGCGGGTCGACGCCCGCGCAGCGGCGCGCGCGCTGCACCATCGCGGGGGAGATGTCGCACGCCCAGACGTCGTAGCCGCGCCCGATCAGCGGCGCGAAGCTCTTGCCGGTCCCGCATGCCACGTCGAGCACACGCGGCCCATTCGCCCCGTGGTTGCGGGCAATTCGCTCGAGCCGCCCGATCCACGCGTCGTGGTCGTAGCCGTCGGTGAAGTCGTCGTAGACCGGCGCGAGCTGCTCGTACGCGAGCAGTGCCGGAGTCGCGGTCATGGTCGCCATGACCACAAAGACCCGCAGAACGCTCACGAACGTTTCACATACTTCGTGAACTTCTACGCAACCTCGGCGATGCTGCGCTGGTGGTTGGAGCTGGCGAGGGGGACCGCTCGCATCCGCTGAGCGGCGACTGGAACTGGATGCTGATGCGAGGCGTCGCGGTGCGCGAGGCCCGTCGCTACCTGCGCACGACGCACGACGTGGACGAAGTCGTGCAGGAGGCGCTCGTGCGCGCGTGGCGTCGCCGCAGCACGTGCCGCGGCGAGGACCGCATGCCGTGGATGCGCCAGATTGCCCGCAACGAGGCGCTGCGGCTGCTCGAGCGCAGGCGGCGCCGCTCCGAGTTCGAGCTGCTCGACGACGAGACGCTGCTGGCCGGCGTAGCCGACGAGGACGCGCTGCAGGAGCAGGAGGGCATGCTGCTCCGGATGGAGGTCGAACAGGTCGTCGGCTGCTTGAGCGTTGCCGATCGACAGCTTCTTGCACTACGCTATGAGCGCGATCTGACCCAGCCGGAGGTGGCTCGCATGCTCGGAATCCCGGAAGGAACCGTCAAGATCCGACTTCATCGGCTTCGCGGACGGTTGCGCAAGGCATTGGACGCCCCTGTATGAAGCCTTACAGCGACATCAACGATCCGCGGCTCATCAAGGCGCTCGCGCATCCACTGCGTGTGCGGATCCTCTCGATTCTCGAGACGCGCGACATCGCAAGCCCGAACGAGATGGCCGACGAGCTCGGCGTCTCGCTCGGGGTGATGAGCTACCACGTGCGCCGACTGCACGCGCTCGGCTTCCTCGAGCTCGTCAAGCGCACGCCGCGACGTGGCGCGATAGAGCACCACTACCGTGCGAAGGCGCGTCCGCGCGTCACCGACGAGGGCTGGGCGGAGACTCCGTCGATCGTCAAGCGCGCGATGGTCGGCGCGTCGCTCCAGCAGATCACCGGCTACATCAACACCGCCGCAGGCCAGGGCGGCTTCGACCGCGGCGACGCGCACCTCAGCCGAACTGTGCTGATGCTCGACACCGAGGGCTGGAAGCAGCTCGCCGGCGAGATGGCGCAGTGGATGGCACGCGTCGAGCAGCTGGAGGAGGAGAGCCTGGAGCGCATCGCGCAGTCGGACGACGACGCCGACGTGGTCGCCAAGCGAACGGCCGCGATCCTCATGCTGTTCGAGGCGGAGGGCGTCCCGGAGCACGACCCCGCGCGCGACGCCGTCGGCGATGACCAGCGCCTCGGACGCCGCTCCTCGCGGCGGCCGCGCCCGCTGCGCGCCGTCAGCGCCGCCGACGGCGACTGAGGCCGATCCCAAGCGTCGAGTACCCGGCCGGAGAAGCTATACTCGCGGCCGCCTGCGGATGTAGCTCAGTTGGCTAGAGCGTCTGCTTGCCATGCAGAAGGTCGAGGGTTCGAGTCCCTTCATCCGCTTCACACGAAAGGCCCGCTCCGGCGGGCCTTTCGGCTTTCGCGGACGGAAGCGCATTGCCGGAGTAACTCCGGCGAGCTACACTTCGCCGCGAGATGCCGAGCAAGCACCCGCGCATCGCCGTGACCGCCGACGCAGAGCTCGGGCTTGCGCTCGAGCGGGTGCGTGCTGCCACGGGTACGCGAGAGGCCGACGCCACGTTGGTCCGGCGGCTCGCGGTCGAGGGTGCGGCGGCTGAGCTTCAGGCGGGCCACGGCCGTCGTGCCGCGGCCGAGGGATTGTTCGCTGCGATGGACGCCGGCGGGTTCGACCTGGACCTGGCCGCGATCGATCGCCTCAACGGGCCGCCGGATCGCATGTGAGCGGTGAGGTGTGGGACGGCCGGCGTGGGGTGCTGGTCGACACGTCCGCGTGGATGGTGGCGCGCCGGGTTCCGCAGGCGCGCGAGCTGCTGCTTGCGGCCGTCGAGCGCGGTGACGTCGCCTGGTGCTGGCCCGTGCGCTACGAGCTGATCGTCGATGCGCGCGGCCCGGAGGCGATTGCGGCCGTCGACCGGACGTTGGAGGGGCTGCGCGAGATCGCAGTCGATCGGACCGTCCAGCGTGGGGCGTTCTCTGCGATGCGCGAGCTCGCGAGCAGTGGATCTCACGGCGCTCACCGGCTGCCGCTCGCCGATCTCACCGTCGCCGTAGCCGCGCAGGTCTCGGGCTTGGACGTGCTCCACTTCGATCATCACTTCGAACGTCTCGGCGCGCTGCTTGGCGTAGGGACCCCCTGGATCGCCGAGCCGGCGGCGTAGGCCAACGCAGCCGGGTAGGCTTCGCGCCGGAATGCGAGGCTCTGCGCGCAACCGTCCGGCCCTCGCGGGCGTTCCGCTGTCGCTGCGCGGTGCGGCGGCGATGCCGGCGGCGGCGCTGGCGGTGCACCAACTGCGTTACAAGCTCGCGTACGGGGCGGGCGCATCGCACGCGCTCGCGGCGCAAGGCCATGCGTATCTCAGCTCGCTGGTGCCGTGGATCGTGCTGCTGGCGACGCTGTCGGTCGGTGCGACGCTCGGGCGTTTTGCGCGACGCTGGGCCGCCGGCGCCGACGCGCGCTCCGGCAGGACGGCCGGCGTGCGCGTGTGGCTCGCCGCCTCGGCGGCGCTGTTCGCGGTCTACGCCGGGCAGGAGCTGCTCGAGGGGCTGTTCGCGAGCGGGCATCTCGGCGGGCTCGCTGCCGTGTTCGGCGCCGGCGGCTGGTGGGCCGTGCCGGTCGCGCTGCTTGTCGGTGGGCTGCTCGCGCTCGTGTTGCGCGGCGCACGCGTCGTGGAGCGGGCGCTCGACGCCGCTCGCCGCGGCGTGCGCTTCTCTGCGCGCGGGCTCGGCGAGCTGGCCGTGCGTTCGCCGGCGTCGCCGTTCGCGGCGACCGTCGCGCCGCTGGCGCGGGCCGGTGCGGAGCGCGCGCCGCCGCGCCTGCTCGCAGCCCTCGTATAGCGCCGCCTCCGGACCGTCGTCGGCCCGCTGGTGGGCGCGCGATGACGACGACAAGGAGCAGGCGATGCGATCTCCCCGCATGCGGCGGGCGGTGGCGCTGGCGGCGATGCTGCTGGCGAGCGCCGCGGCGCCGGCGGGCGCCCATCAGGGCAACCCGAACTTCCGCTCGGTGGTCCGCTCGGTCACGCCGAGCGTGCCGGGCCTGCAGGTGCAGGTACTGGGCTTCGACAACGAGATGCAGCTGACGAACCGCACGGGTCGTGCGGTGACGATCTTCGGCTACAACCGCGAGCCGTACGCGCGCGTGCTGGCGGACGGAACCGTGCAGGAGAACGTGCGCTCGCCGGCGGTCTACCTCAACGAGGACCGCTACGGCACGACGCCGGTGCCGCCGAGCGCGAAGCCGTCGCTGCCGCCGCAGTGGCGCACGCTCGACAAGACGGGCCGCTTCGTGTGGCACGACCACCGCATGCACTGGATGGCGCAGAGCACGCCGCCGATCGTGCACGACACGAGCAGAAGAACGAAGGTCTTCGACTATGCGATCCCGCTGCGGGTCGGCGCGGGGCACGGTGTCGTCGGCGGGACGCTCTACTGGATCGGGACCCCGGCGGGCTTCCCGGTCGCGGCGGTCGTCTCGCTCGTCGTCGTGGTGCTGCTCGCGATCGGGCTGGTCGTCGTCGTGCGGCGCCGTCGCGACCGGGGAGAGCGCCCTGCCGGAGGCGACCGCTCGCCGCCGCCGGTGAGGGAGGCGTGGTGAGCGCAGCCCGCACCCGCCTCCACGTCGGCCTGGCCGCGCTCGTGGCGGCCGTGGCGGTCTGTCTCGTGGCGCCCGCCGCGGCGCTCGCGCACGCGCAGCTCGAGGGCACGACGCCGCAGCGCGGCGCGGTCGTGCGCGTGCAGCCGGCGGTCGTCGCGTTCCGCTTCGACGAGCCGGTCGAGGGCGACTTCGGCGCGGTGCGCGTCTTCGACAGCCGCGGCGCTCGGGCGGACGCGGGCGATGCGTTCCATCCGGGCGGGCGCGGCAGCGTGCTCGGCGTGCACCTGAAGCCCGGCCTCGCGCGCGGGACGTACACCGCCACCTATCGCGTCGTCTCGGCCGACGGGCACATCGTCTCGGGCGGGTTCGTCTTCTCGGTCGGCCGCGCAAGCGGGACCGGCCTGACGGTCGCACAGCTCACCGCGGGCGGCGGCAGCGGCGCGGTGACGGAGACGGCGTTCGGCATCGCGCGCGGGCTGCAATTCCTCGCGATCGCGCTGGCCGTCGGGGCGCTTGCGTTCCTGACGCTCGTGTGGCGTCCCGCGCTGCGCCGGGCGGCCGACCGCGAGCCGGCGTGGAGCGAGGCGGGGGAGGGGTTTGCCGCGCGCTGGCGCGCGATCGTCGGCGCGGCGGTGGCGATCGGGCTGCTGAGCGCGGCCGGCGCGGTGGTGTTGGAGGGCGCGGAGGCGGCCGGGATCTCCGGCTTCGCGGCGCTGAGACCGTCGATCGTGCGCGAGACGCTCGGGACGCGCTTTGGGACGGTGTGGGGGATCGGCGTCCTCGTCTGGGCGCTGTTCGGCGCCGTGGCGGCGTTCGCGCCCGGCCGGCGCTGGGCGCTGATCGCGCTGTCCGTGCCGGCGGCCGCCCTCGTCGTGCTTCCGGCGCTCGGCGGCCACGCCGCGACGCAGAGCCCGGAGGCGCTGCTGGTCCCGCTCAACGTCGTGCACGTGGGGGCGATGAGCGTGTGGGCCGGAGGGCTCGCGCTGCTGGCGCTCGCGCTGCCGGCTGCCACGCGGCGACTCGAGCCGCCCGCTCGCGGGCGACTGCTGGCGGACGTGCTGGTGCGCTTCTCGCCGATCGCGCTGGCGGCCGTCGCGGCGATCCTCGTGACGGGGCTGGCGCAGTCCTACGTGTACGTCCGAACGCCGGCGCACCTGCTCGACACCGCGTTCGGCCGCGCCGTCTTGATCAAGTTCCTGCTGCTGATCGCGCTGATCGCGCTCGGCGCCTTCCAGCGGCGGCGCTCGCTGCCGGCGCTGCGGCGGGTGGCGCGCGACGGCGCGGCTCCCGGCCAGGCCGGGGTGTTGCTGCGCCGCGTGCTGCGCGCCGAGCTGGCGCTGATCGTCGTCGTGCTCGGCGTGACGGCGGCGCTGACCGCCTACGCGCCCTCGATCGCTGCGCAGAGCGGCCCGTTCAACGTGACGACGAACGTCGGTCCGGCGCAGCTCCAGCTCAGCGTCGACCCGGCACGGGTCGGACCGAACGAGATCCATCTGTACCTGCTCAACCCGCGCGACGGCACCCAGTACCGGGGCGCGAAGGAGGTCGACGTGGAAGAGCGGCTGCCGGCGAAGGACATCGGTCCGCTGACGCAGGTCGCGAACCTGGCGGGGCCGGGCCACTACGTCGTGCCCGGCGCCGTGCTCGGCGTGAGCGGCACGTGGGAGGTGCAGGTGACGGTGCGCGTGTCGGCCTTCGACGAGTACCTGACGACCGTGGAGGTGCCGGTGCGATGAGACGACGCCGACTGAGGACCACCGCCGCCGCGGTGGGGCTGCTCGCGCTCGCGCCCGCGCAGGCGCAGGCGCACGGGCTGGTCGGGCGCACCGACCTGCCGATCCCCGGCTGGCTGTTCGCGTGGGCGGCGGCGATCGTGCTGATCGCGTCGTTCGTCGCGCTCGGCGTGCTGTGGCCGACGCCGCGCTTCCAGCAGCTCGCGCCGTCGCGCGTGCGCCTCACGCTCCCGCGCGCGGTGACGGGCGCCTGCGGCGCGATCGGCGTCGCGCTGTTCGCAGGCGTCGTCTACGCGGCGTTCGATGGCACGTCGGTGCCGACCGCGAACCTCGCGCCGACGACGATCTACGTGCTCTTCTGGGTCGGGATCCCGGTGCTGAGCGTGCTGCTCGGCGACGTCTTCGCGCTCTTCAGCCCGTGGCGGGCGCTGTACCGCTGGATCTCCGGCGCGGCCCGCCGCGTGCTGCCCGGGCTCGACGCCGCGCCGATGCGCTACCCCGAGCGGCTGGGGCGCTGGCCGGCGGTCGCGGGGCTGCTCGCGTTCGCGTGGCTGGAGCTCGTCTACGTCGACCGCGACGTCCCGGCGACGCTCGGCCTGCTCGCGCTCGCCTACGCGTTCGTGCAGATCGTCGGCATGAGCCTGTTCGGCGACGAGACGTGGAGCGAGCGCGCCGACGCCTTCGGCACCTGGTTCGGGCTGTGCGGGCGGCTCTCGGTCGTGGATCTGCGCGGGCGCGAGCTGCGGCTGCGCCCGCCGCTCTCAGGCCTGCCGGACCTGCCGACGTGGCCGGGCACCGTCGCGCTGCTGTGCACCGTGATCGGCACGACGACGTTCGACGGCGCCTCCAACGGCGGGATGTGGATCGAGACCGAGCCGCACATCCAGAGCGCGATCCAGCACCTCGGGCTCGGCGTCGAGGCCGCCGGCGAGCTGGCGTTCAGCGTCGGGCTGGCGTTCTGCGTGCTGTTCGTCTCGGGCATCTACTGGGCGGGGATCGCCGGGATGCGCACGGTCGACCCGCGCCGCGAGACCGGCGACCTCGCGCGCCTGTTCGTCCACACGCTCGCGCCGATCGCGTTCGCGTACACGCTCGCGCACTACTTCTCGCT
>CAZGJV010000007.1:115399-122311 GCA_964525715.1 uncultured Conexibacter sp.
TCCACACGCTCGCGCCGATCGCGTTCGCGTACACGCTCGCGCACTACTTCTCGCTGCTCGTCTTCCAGGGCCAGGCGCTCGGCTACCTGATCTCCGACCCGCTCGGGACGGGCGCGAACCTGCTCGGCACGGCCAACTGGCAGGTCAACTACCTGCTGATCTCCACGCAGGCGATCTGGTACGTGCAGGTCGCCGCGCTCGTGGCCGGCCACGTCGGCGGGCTCGTGCTCGCGCACGACCGCGCGCTGGCGGTCTTCGACACGGATCGTGACGCGGCGGTCCGCTCGCAGTACTGGATGCTCACCGTGATGGTCGGGTTCACGTGCCTCGGCCTGTGGCTGCTGTCTGCGGTGAATACATGACCACTCCCAGGAGGTTCCCGATGCGACGTTCCAGCACAGCGCTCGCCGCGGCGGCGCTCGCGCTGCTGATGCCGGCGGCCGCGCTCGCGCACGTCTCGATTCATCCCAACGTCCTGCCCGCGGGCGGCTTCGCGACGGTGAACGTGCGCGTGCCGAACGAGCAGGACAAGGCGACGGTCGTAAAGGTGCAGATGCAGATGCCGTCCGGCCTGACGTCGGTCAGCGTGCAGCCGCCGCCGGGCTGGACCGCCGCCTACAAGATGCAGAAGCTCACCACGCCGATCCAGACCGACGACGGTCCGATCACGAGCGAGGTGCGCGAGGTCGACTGGACGGCTGGGAGAGGCGCGGGCATCCTGCCCGGCGAGTTCCTGCAGCTCCCGCTCTCGATCAGCACGCCGGACAAGGTTGGTGCGGTCGTCGCGTTCCCGACGCTGCAGACCTACAGCGACGGCTCGATCGTGCGCTGGATCGGCCCGCCGTCGGCCGACTCGCCGGCGCCGACGATCGACGTCTCGCCCGCCACCGGGCCGATGCTCGACGTTACCGGCGGCGATGCCGGCCCGCCCGCGAGCGCGGCCGGCATGACGATCGGCGCCGCCAGAGCGCCAGCCGCGGCAAGCGGTGGCGGCGGAGCAGGCAAGGGCCTCGCGATCGCCGGGCTGATCGCCGGGCTGCTGGGCCTGGCGGCCGGCGGGCTCGCGCTGCTGCGCAGCGGCCGGCGCAGTCGGGCGGCGGCGTAGCATCAAGGCGATGAGCGCCTCGTCCGTCGCGCCCGCGGTCCTGCACCTGTCGCTCGTCGTCGGCGCGCCACTGCGCGACGGCGACGGCGAGCGGCTGGGCAGGGTGGAGGACCTGATCGTGCGGCTGGGCGATCCCGGCTACCCGCCGATCACCGGCTTCCTCGTCTCGGTCGCGCGCCGGCGGGCGTTCCTGCCGGCGGAGCTGGTCGAGGACATCGCGGCCGGCGGCGTCGTGCTGCGCAAGGCGAAGCTCGACCTGCGCCACTTCGAGCGGCGCCCCGGCGAGGTGCTGCTCAAGCACGACGTGCTCGACCACCAGCTGATCAACGTCGACGGCGCGCGGCTCGTGCGTGCGAACGAGATCGAGCTGGCGCGCGTGGAGGGCTGGTGGCGCGTCGTCGGCGTCGACACCGGCCCGCGCGGCGGCGTGCGGCGGCTGCTGCCGCGCCCGCTGGGGCGGCGGATCGCGTCGGGCTCGTTCGTCGACTGGGCGAGCATCGAGCCGTTCGTCGGCCACGTGCCGAGCGTGCGGCTGCGCGTGCCGCATCCGAAGCTCGCGCGGCTGCACCCGGCGCAGATCGCCGACCTCGTGGAGGCCGCCTCGCACCGCGAGGGCGAGGAGATCATGCAGGCCGTCCGCGGCGACGACGGCGAGCTGGAGGCCGACGTCTTCGAGGAGCTGGACGACCAGCACCAGGTCGAGTTCATCCGCGAGCGCTCCGACGCGGACGTCGCCGCCGTCGTGGGGCGAATGGCACCCGACGACGCCGCCGACCTGCTCGCGGAGCTGGACGACGCGCGCCGCGAGCGGGTGCTGAGCGCGCTTCCCGCCGCCAAGCGCGTGAAGGTGCGCGCGCTGCTGGGCTATGACCCGGCGCTGGCGGGCGGCCTGATGAGCACCGAGTTCGTCTGCCTCTACCGCCAGGCGACCGCGGCCGAGGCGCTCGAGCGCGTACGGCGCGCCGACGTCCCGGCGGAGCTGCTCACGACCGTCTTCGTGATGGACTCCCACCGCCAGCTCGACGGGTCGGTGCCGCTCGCGACGCTCGTGCGCGCCGAGCCGGCGCGAGCCTGCTCGAGCTGGCCGGTCCGGGCGACCCGTCGCTGCGCGCCGACGCGGACTTCGAGGAGGTCGCGCGGCTGATGGCCGACTTCAACCTGACCGCCGCCGCGGTCGTCGACGAGCAGCGCCAGATGATCGGCGTGATCACCGTCGACGACGTGCTCGAGACGATGCTGCCCAAGGGCTGGCGCCGCCGCTTCGGGCTGCTCGGCGACGAGTAGCCCACGTAACCCGATTCCAACGCCCGCAGGCAGTAGGGTCCGGGCCGTGAGCGCGTGGAGCGGACAAGTGGATGCCGGGCCGAGTACCGGCTGCCCTGCGCCGTGCCGGGTCGGCCGTCCGCGGCCGGCCGCGCCTGCGTGCGCGCCTCTCCGCACGCCGTAGCCGCCTCTTCATCTTGCTCGGCCTGCTCGGGCCGGGGCTGATCGCCGCCAACGCCGGCAACGACGCCGGCGGCATCGCGACCTACTCGACGGTCGGCGCCAAGTACGGCTACGACCTGCTGTGGATGATGGTGCTGATCACCGTCTCGCTCGCGATCGTGCAGTCGCTCGCGGCGCGGATGGGGGCGGTCACCGGCAAGGGGCTCGCGGAGCTGATCCGCGAGGGCTACGGGATCCGCTGGTCGGCGTTCGCGACGACGGCGGTGCTGGTCGCGAACTTCGGCATCTGCATCTCGGACTTCGTCGGGATCGGCGCTGCGCTGAACCTCGCCGGCATCCCGGCGCAGCTGACGGTGCCGATCGCGGCGGCGGGGATCTGGCTGATCATCGTGCGCGGCTCCTACCGCTCGGCCGAGCGCATCTTCATCTGGCTGACGATCCCGTTCTTCGCCTACCCGATCGCGGCGATCCTCGCCAAGCCCGACTGGGCGCAGGTCGGCAAGGCGATCGTCGCGCCGCACTTCCACGCCTCGAGCGCCTACCTGCTGCTGTTCGTCGCCACCGCCGGCACGACGATCACGCCGTACATGCAGCTCTACCTGCAGTCGGCGACGGTCGAGCGCGGCGCGCGCGTGGAGGACATCAAGGCCGAGCAGCGCCAGGCGATCTCGGGCGCGATCTTCGCCGACCTGATCGCCGCGTTCATCATCATCGCCACCGGCGCGACGCTCTACACGCACGGGATCCACACGGTCGACTCGGCCGCGCAGGCGGCGAAGGCGCTCGAGCCGTTCGCCGGCCAGTACGCCGAGGTGCTGTTCGGCATCGGGCTGCTCGGCGCGAGCCTGCTGGCCTGCGCGATCCTGCCGATCGCGACGAGCTACGTCGTGTCCGAGTCGCTCGGGTTCGAGAAGGGCCTCGGGCAGTCGGCGCGCCAGGCGCCGGTGTTTGTCGGCCTCATCACGCTGATGATCGCCGTCAGCACGATCGTCGCGGTCATCCCCGGCATCCCGGTCTTCGACCTGCTGATCGGCGTGCAGGTCGTCAACGGGCTGCTGCTGCCGATCAACCTCTTCTTCATCTGGCGCCTGTCGCGCAACCGCGAGCTGATGGGCGAGCACCGCAATCGCGGACTCTCCGACGTCCTGACGGCGGCGACGGTCCTGTTCACCTCCGTGCTGTCGCTCACGCTCGTCGTCGTGACGCTGACGGGCGGGTCGTAGCCGGACCTAGAAGGCGAAGATCAGCGTGCAGATCGAGCCGGCGGCGATGCAGTAGATGCCGAACGGCGTGAGGCGGTTCGTCTCGAAGAAGCGCAGCAGGAACTTGACGGCGAAGTAGGTCGTCAGCGCGGCGGCGAGCGCGCCGACGAGCGCCGGGCCGCGCACGCCGTCGCCGGCGGAGCCGAACAGGTCGGGCAGCTTGAGCAGCGCGGCGGCGCCGATGATCGGCGTCGCGAGCAGGAAGCCGTAGCGGGCCGCGTCCTCGTTCGAGAGCCCGACGAGCAGGCCGCCGCCCATCGTCATGCCCGAGCGCGAGATGCCGGGGATCAGCGCCGCCGCCTGCGCGGTGCCGACCGCGACCGCCTGGCGGAAGGTCAGCGTCTGCGCCATGTGGGCGTCGTGGTCGCCGAGCTCGTCGCCCACGGCCGGCGCGCGCTTGCGCCAGCGCTCGAACAGCAGCAGCAGGATGCCGTTGAGGATCAGGAACGCCGCCGCCGACGCAGCCGAGGCGAACAGCGTGCGCAGCGCATGCTCGAGCACCAGGCCGAGCAGGCCGGCTGGGATCGTGCCGACCACGAGGAGCCAGCCGAGGCGCGCGTCGACGTCGCCCTGGCCGATCTCGCGGTCGCGCAGCGAGCGGCCGAGCCCGCGCAGGATCCGCATCCAGTCTCTGAGGAAGAAGAAGAACAGCACGATCGCCGTCGCCAGATGCGTCGCGACCAGGAACGTGAGGAAGAACTGGTCGTTCTGGTGGATGTTCCAGCCGAGCAGGCGCGGGAGGATCACCGCGTGGCCGAGGCTCGAGACCGGGAACGGCTCGGCGACGCCCTGCACGAGGCCGAGCACGAGCGCCTGGAAGTAGCTGATCGGATCGTGCATGCGAGTCGGCCTACGCGTCGGCCGGCCGCGCGGGCCCGGACTGGAACCAGGCGAACACGAAGCAGCCGAGGCCGAGCAGCAGCGCGGCGATGCCGTGCTTGGCGTGATGGTGCGTGGAGCCGGCCTGATGGCCCGGGAAGAACGACGGCAGCGCGCCGGCGTTGTCGACGAAGTAGACGATCGCCACGACGATCAGCAGGACGCCGAGCACGATCGCCGGCGGGATGAGCTTGCGGTTCTTCGTCATCGAGAGCGGGGGATCGGGGGACGACGGCGGGTCGGGACACTACCGCACGCTGCGGGCGGGTCTCCGGCGTGCAGGCGTTCCCGGCGCCCTCGGGTGTAGCGTGCGGCGGCGGTGAGCGCGAAGCCCGACACCCGCACCGGGCGCACGCGCGCTCCCGCCCAGACCGCGCTCGTCCTCGGCGCGCTCGGCGTCGTCTTCGGTGACATCGGCACGAGCCCGCTCTACACCGTCCAGACGCTCTTCAACCCGGGCGACCCGCACCCGGTCGCGGCCACGCGCACGAGCGTCTACGGCGGCATCTCGTTGATCTTCTGGTCGATCACGATCGTCGTGACGCTGCTGTACGTGCTGCTCGTGATGCGCGCCGACAACGACGGCGAGGGCGGCATCATGGCGCTGATCACGCTGATCCGCCGGCGCAGGCTCCCCGGAGGGACGCGCACGAAGCTGGCGCTGGCGGCGCTCGGCATCTTCGGCGCCTCGCTGTTCTTCGGCGACAGCATGATCACGCCGGCGATCTCGGTGCTGTCGGCGGTCGAGGGGCTGAAGGTCGTGCAGCCGTCGCTCGGCCACCTCGTCGTGCCGATCACGGCGGTGATCATCGTGCTGCTGTTCGCCGGCCAGCGCGTCGGCACGGCGGCCGTCGGGCGCCTGTTCGGCCCGGTGATGCTCGTGTGGTTCACCGTGATCGCCGCCTGCGGCCTGGGCGGGATCGGCTCGCATCCGGGGATCCTCGCGGCCCTCTCGCCGACGTACGCGCTCGGCTTCCTGGTCGGCCACTTCGGCACCGCGTTCTTCTCGCTCGCCGCCGTCGTGCTCGCGATCACCGGCGCGGAGGCGCTCTACGCCGACATGGGCCACTTCGGCCGCGCGCCGATCACGCGCGCGTGGCTGCTGCTCGTGTTCCCCGCGCTGGTCCTCAACTACATGGGCCAGGGCGCGCTCGTGCTCGAGCACCCGAGTGCGAACATCGCCAACCCGTTCTTCCTGCTGGTGCCCGGCTGGGCGGGCGTGCCGATGGTGCTGCTCGCGACCGCCGCGACGGTGATCGCCTCGCAGGCCGTCATCACGGGCGCGTACTCGGTCGCGCAGCAGGCGATGCAGCTCGGCTACCTGCCGCGCCTGCGAATCGCGCACACGTCAGAGACGGCGATCGGGCAGATCTACGTGCCGTGGATCAACTGGGCGCTGATGATCGCGGTGATCGCGCTCGTCGTGACGTTCGAGAGCTCGGCGGCGCTCGCGTTCGCCTACGGCGTCGCCGTCACCGGCACGATCACGATCACGACGCTGCTGTTCTTCTACGTCGTGCGCCACGGCTGGCGCAAGCCGCTGTGGCTCGTCGTGCTCGGCGCAGGCGGCTTCCTGCTCGTCGACGTGTTGTTCCTGGCCGCCAACCTGACGAAGATCGCGCACGGCGCGTGGCTGCCGCTGCTGATCGGCTTCGCCGTCTTCACGGTGCTGACGACGTGGCAGCGCGGCCGCGAGCTCGTCAGCACCCAGCGCGAGCGCGACGAGGGGTCGCTGCGCGAGTTCGTCGACGAGCTGCACGCGCGCCGCCCGCCGCTGCAGCGCGTCCCGGGCACGGCTGTCTTCCTCAACCGTGCGAAGCACACGACGCCGCTGGCGATGCGCGCCAACGTCGAGCACAACCACATCCTCCACGAGCACGCGGTGATCCTCACGATCGAGACGCTGCCGCTGCCGCACGTGCCGCCCGAGCAGCGCCTCGCGATCGACGACCTCGGCTACACCGACGACGGCATCACCCACGTCGAGGCGCGCTTCGGCTACATGGACGAGCCGAACGTGCCGGGCGTCCTGCGCCTCGCCGCCGAAGCGGGCCTGGAGTGCCCGCTGGAGGTCGACGAGGCCTCCTACTTCCTCTCGACGATCGACCTGCACGTGGGCGGCGCGCCCGGCATGCGGCGCTGGCGCAAGCACCTGTTCGTCGCGACCTCGCGCATCACCGCCGACGCCGCCGAGTACTTCGGCCTCCCGCGCGACCGCAC
>CAZGJV010000007.1:122411-128651 GCA_964525715.1 uncultured Conexibacter sp.
GAAGCCGCTTCACTGCTTTCCCCCTTGTCAGACGAGCTGTGATTCTACCGAACTCTGGTCTTTCGGCGGGGTTTTGACGGTGCGGATGTCCGCGCGCGGAGGCCCGCTCTCGATCACGATGCGGCAGGGCCGTCTCGCGAGCAGGTAGGTGGCGGTCGGGCCGAGCGCGTGCTCGGACGGCGGCGCATGGCTCGTGCCGAGGTAGATGATCTCCGAGCGGTTGCGCCTGGCCTCCTCGACGAGCGCGGCGCCGGCGTTGCGGGCGCGCAGCAGCCGCGTCTGCACCTTCAGGCCGGCGCGGCGGCCGGCGATGCGCGCGGCCTCGAGCACGCCGAGGCCGACCTGCTCCTCCTCTTCGAGGTGCGCGTCGAGCGGCAGGTGGCGCGGGACGCGCAGGATGTAGACGCAGTCGATCGGGGCGTCCGGGCCGACGAGCTTGGCGGCGGCGCGCAGCGCGCTGCCGTCGACGTCGCTGCTGAACAGCGGCACGAGCGCCGAGCCGTACTCCAGCTCCTTGAACCAGGCGGGCGGGAGGCGGTGGGGGAGGCGGTGCGTCTCCCACGGGTCGCAGCCGATGTGGCGGCGGTAGAGGAAGTAGCCGACGACGCCGACCGTCAGCCAGCCCGCGCCGATGTAGCGCGCGTCGCCGTGCAGCACGATCAGCGAGACCCACGTGGCGAACGTGCCGAGTCCGCCGATCACGGCGCCGACCGGGATCTCGTAGCCGCGGATGCGCACGTTGCCGCCGAGCTTGTAGGGGCGCTCCACGTCCGGCTGGCGCACGCGCAGGATCACCACCGACGCGTGCGCGATCGTGAACGACATCATCGCGCCGAAGCTGTAGACGTTGCCGAGGAAGCTGTTGGAGCCCTGCAGCAGCAGCAGGCACGCGATCGCCGAGAAGAAGACGATCGTGAACCACGGCGTGCGGTAGCGCTTGTGCAGCCGCGCGAAGACCTTCGGCAGCTGGCGGTGCTCGGCCAGCGACCACGACAGCCGCGAGATGCCGATCATGCCGGCGTTCGTCGCGATGATCAGGATCGTCGCAGCGAGGATCGCGACGTAGTAGGAGAGCACCTTCGTGACGCCGGCCGACAGGTGGAAGGCGGCGATGATCCCCAGCACCGGATCGCTCTGGTAGGTCGTGCCGAGCTGCGTCGAGTAGGTGTGGCCGTGCTGCACGACCGGCAGCGCGGAGATGCCGATCGTCGTCATGCCGGCATAGATGCCGAGCACCGCGATCAGCAGCAGGTTGACCGTGCGCGGCACGTCTCTGCCCGGGTCGCGCGACTCCTCGGCCATGTTCGAGACCGTCTCGATGCCGGTGTAGGCGAGCATCGAGATCGAGACGGCGAACAGCAGCTGGCTGGCGGTCGGCGCGACGCCAAGGTGGACCTGCTGGACCAGCAGCTTCGGGTTGAGCGCCAGCACCGCGCCGATCGCGACCAGCAGCACCTGCGTCACGAGGTCGGCGACCGCGAGGCCGACGTTGAGCTTCGCCGACGCGCCGAGGCCGCGCACGTTGACCGCGACCAGCAGGACGATCACGACCATGCCGCCGAAGATGTCGCCCGGGTTGTGGCCCAGCGGCGCCCAGAACGCGCTCAGGTAGTGCGGCACGAAGAAGGCCGAGATCGCGATCGTGATGATGTAGTCGAGCGACAGCGCCCAGCCGGCGACGAACGACGCGACCTCGTTGATCGCATGGCGCGCGAACGACGACGAGCCGCCCGCCTCGGGGAACATCGACGCCGCCTCCGCGTACGTCTTCGCCGTCAGCGCGAAGAGGCCGCCGGCGAACATGAAGACGACCGGCGTCAGCCCGAGCGCATACGCCGCGACCAGCCCGAGCGAGTAGTAGATCGACGAGCCGAGGTTCCCGTAGGCGGTCGCGAACATGCCGGGCACCCCGACGGTCCGGCGCAACCCATGCGACTCGACTCTGGCCATCTTTGCTCCGAGGATCGGGGCGCGGGCATCAAGGAAACGTCAAGATCCGCGTGGGCGCCATGAAGATGGCGTGAAGGAGCCGTATGCTCGCCTCAGCTCAGCGACCAAGGAGACGAGGCGATGACCGCGGCGCAGACGAGATGGGGAGCCGGCGCGAACGCGGAGGCGATCCAGGCGTGGGACGGGCCGCTGTACGACCGCTTCGTGCGCTTCCGGCACATCGTCACGACGGGGCTCGGCACGCACGGCACCGCAGCGCTGCGCTTCGCGCCGCCGCGGCCGGGGGAGCGCGTGCTCGACATCGGCTGCGGCTTCGGCGACACGACGCAGGAGATCGCGGCGCTGGTCGGGCCGGAGGGGGAGGCGGTCGGCGTCGACGCGGCCGCGCGCTTCATCGAGACGGCGACGCGCGAGGCGGCGGAGGCGGGTGTCGCGAACGTGCGCTTCGCCGTCTCCGACGTCGAGGTGACGCCGTTCGCCGAGCGCTTCGACTACGCCTTCTCGCGCTTCGGGACGATGTTCTTCGCCAACCCGGTGGCGGCGCTGCGCAACGTGCGCGAGGCGCTCGTTCCGGGCGGTCGGCTCGTGATGGTGGTGTGGCGGCGGCGGATCGACAACGACTGGCTCTACCGCGCGCAGACGATCGTCGAGCAGATCGTGCCGCGCCCCGAGGAGCATGACGAGCCGACGTGCGGGCCCGGCCCGTTCTCGATGGCGGACGCGGACACGACGAGCGACATCCTCCAGCGGGCCGGCTTCGCCGACGTGTCGCTGCGGCGCTGCGACATGCCGATCCTCGTCGGCGACGACGTCGAGGAGGCGATCGAGCTGGCGATGAGCCTCGGGCCGGCAGGGGAGATCCTGCGGCTCGCCGGCGATCGCGCGGCACACCTGCACGGGGAGGTCCACAAGGCCCTGCTCGAGGGACTGGCCGAGTTCGACGGCCGCGACGGGTTGCGCGCGCCGGCCTCGACGTGGATCGTCACGGCGGCCGTGCCGGCGGAGGCCGCCTGAGGGAAGAGCTGACCTCGCCCGGGGCGGCGAGCCCGCGTTGCTACCGTCGGGCGCTGTGCCCGCGCGCCCGCTCCGCCCACTGCCGCTCGCCGCGCTGACGTTCGCCTGCGCGGCGGGGCTGGTGGTGCTCTACCTCGTGTTCGTGCGCACGCACGCCGGGCAGCGCGTCGACGACGCGGCCCTGGTCGGGCGCCTCGCCTCGCCGCGCGGCCGGCAGGCGGCGAGCGACCTGCTGACGACGATCAGCGCCGGGTCGGTCGCGCTCGTCCTCGCGCTGCTCGCGGCGCAGGCGCTGGTGCGCCGGCGCGTGGCGCTCGCCGTCGTCGCGTTCGCGGTGATCCTCGGCGCGGTCGCGACGACGGAGGTGCTCAAGCACCTTGTGCTGCCACGGCCGTACCTGGTGTCGTCCCCGATCCCGCAGAACACCTTCCCGAGCGGCCACACGACGACGGCGTTCGCGGTCGGGATCGCGGCGGCGCTGGCGGCGCCGCCACGCTGGCGACGGCTCGTCGCGGCGGGCGCGTTCCTCTACGGCACGGCGATCGGCGTCGCGACGATCGCCGCCGGCTGGCACCGCCCGAGCGACGTCGCGGGCGCGCTGCTCGTCGTGACCGGCTGGGCGTCGGCAGTGGTGCTCGTGGTCACGCTGCTCGACCGCGACGCGTTCGGCCGCGACCTGGTCGAAGTGGAGGAGCGCGGCGGCGCGACGCGGTCGTCCTGGGCGCGCGCGGCGGACCTGAAGGGCTACGTCCTCGTGGCGCTCGGCGCGCTCGCGGTCGGCTGGGTCGCGACGGTCGCGATCGTCGCCGGACACCGCGCGGGCGCGATCGAGCTGACGAAGTTGAACGCCGCGTTCGTCGCGTCGTGCGCCTGCATCGCCGCGCTCGCGGCCGTGCTGCTCGCGACGCTGCTGACGGTGCTGCGCGAGGCACTCCCCACCGCGCGCACCTGACGCCGGGCGAAGGCGACGACCGGAATCGAACCGGTGTACACGGCTTTGCAGGCCGCTGCGTAGCCACTCCGCCACGTCGCCCAGAGGCTCCATAGCCTAGTCGACCGCACGCTCCCACCGCCCGCCACCGCCACGCTGCCACCGCCGCCCGAGCGTTGGTAGGCTTGCCTCTCCCAGGGCGATTAGCTCAGCTGGGAGAGCGCCGCCTCGACAAGGCGGAGGTCACTGGTTCGAGCCCAGTATCGCCCATCGCCTGGAAGCCCCGGAATGCCGGGGCTTTTCTCGTTCTAGGGGGCTGGGATCGCCGGTGGGGCGGGCGATCTCGCGTTCCGCTTGTTCCCGCCCGCCCGCCCGCTCCTCGTCGCCGGGCGGATGTGGCGCATCCGGGAATGGCTCGCCGCGCTGGGGTGTGTCTGATTTGTGTCTGACGGCCGGTCGCAGCACCGTCATCAATCCCACACAGGCGGGGTAGCGGTCTCAGGCTCGGGTCGCGATGCTGCGGCGATGACCGAGGACCCCGGCGATTACGCGCGCTTGTGCGAGCGCTACGTCGAGCGCAACCCGGCGATCATGGGCGGCGAGCCGGTGGTACGCGGTACCCGCGTTCCGATCCGGACGGTCGCCGGGCTGATCGCGCAAGGCGAGTCGCGCGAGATCATGCGCGAGGACTATCCGCAGGTCCCGGAGGAGGCGTACGCCGTGGCGGTTCGCTGGACACGGGAGAACCCGCGTCGCAGTTGTCGGGCTGGCGCATAGCCCGATGCGTGCGGGTGACCGGCCGAGTACGCCGCGCCGTCAGCCGGCAGCGAGCGCGGGAGCGAGGTCTGCGGCAGTGGTCTCGATCACCTCGGGGATCGTGACGACGAGGTGGCCGTCGCGTTCGAGGATGCGGCGTGGGCCGAGCATGGTGAGTCCGGCGATGCGGCTGGTGCCGGGGACGTAGCGGATGACGTGGCCCTCGGGGGTCTCCTCGCCCTCGCCGGGCTGGGGCTCGCCGACGTGCAGGTAGAGCACGTCGTGCTCGGCGTCGTAGTCGGCGTGGTCGAACGTGACCGGGCCGATCGTGATGTTCACGCGCCCCATCCGGCCCATCCTGGGCTTGAGGGGTCGCCGCTGCCATAGCCGGTTCCACCCTTGGATCGCAACGGTCCACCGTCGAACCCGACGTTGTCGATCGGCGTGCCGACCTCGTCGAGCGTCGCGTCCGGTGTTCGTCCCTCGGCGCGCTGTTGCGCAGCCACGCGTTCCTCTGTCTTGAAGCGGTCGAGCCAGCGACGAAGCGTGAAAGCCGTCGTGTCCACGCGAGCGAGGATAGCCAGCGGGCGCGCGGGATCGGGCGCCTGGCCGCCGCCGTGCGGTCGTCAGTGCCCGGTACGCTCTCCACGTGGGATCGTCGGCAGAACAACCGCGCCCCGGCGAGGCGACCGATCCGGTTGCGGTCCGTGACCCGCTCGCCGTGCCGGAGGCGGTCATCGACGCACGGCGGCGGCCGATGTCGGAGCGGCTGGAGCTGGCGTTGAACTGGAACACCGTCGCGTCCGAGCTGCGCGCCGGCCTCGCGGCCGTCAAGCGCGGCACCACGGCGGATCAGTGAGCGACGGCGACACGTTCCATCCGCGCGAGCTGTTCCAGGCGCTCGCGCGACACGGCGTCGAGTACGTGACGGTGGGAGGGGTCGCCATCCAGGCGCATGGCGCGCAGCGCCTCACGCGCGATCTCGACGTGGCGATTGCGGCATCGAAGGACAACTTGGACCGGCTGGCTGCAGCGCTGTCCGACGTTGATGCACGCATCCTCGGCCCAGAGGGTCAGCACTCGCGTTCGACGCCCAGCGCGGCCATGCTCGCCTCAGGCGACCAATGGCACCTCGTCACGAGCTACGGACGGCTGGACGTGCTCACGCTCCCGGCACACCTCGGCTCGTTCGCCGACATGCGCGCTCGCGCTCACGACGTTCCGCTCGGCGACGTGAAGGTCCCGATCGCGCACCGGGACGACCTGCTCAGGATGAAGCGTGCGTCCGGGCGAGAACAAGACCTTGAGGACGTGCGGCTGCTCGAATCGCTGGACGATGGATCCTGAGGACGAGACAATCGCTCGGAGGGCGACCACCTCCGAGTGATGCCGCGTGCCGTCAGTCTCCGCCGCTAGACGGACTCTCGGGAAGTGGCGATCGGGCACCCTCGCGAACGGGGCGCGTGCGCTCACCCGCGATGTTCTGTCCAAGGGCCACCATGCGCACGGGCTCGCCTGAAATGGCGCCGCGGGCACTAGTAGACGCGGCCGGAAGTATCGGTCGGAATTCTGTGGAGGGGTCTGGGTGC
>CAZGJV010000008.1:0-127405 GCA_964525715.1 uncultured Conexibacter sp.
TGATCCAGGTGCTGTCGCGCCGCACGAAGAACAACCCGGTGCTGATCGGCGAGCCCGGCGTCGGCAAGACCGCCATCGCCGAGGGGCTCGCGCAGCGCGTCGTCTCCGGCGACGTGCCGGAGGGCCTGCGCGACCGCCGCGTCGTCGCTTTGGACGTCGGTGCGCTGATCGCCGGCGCGAAGTACCGCGGCGAGTTCGAGGACCGACTCAAGGCCGTCCTCAAGGAGATCGCCGACGCGGACGGCACGGTGATCCTCTTCATCGACGAGCTGCACACGATCGTCGGCGCCGGCAGCGCCGAGGGCTCGGTCGACGCCGCCAACCTCTTGAAGCCGATGCTCGCGCGCGGCGAGCTGCGCGCTGTCGGCGCGACGACGTTGGACGAGTACCGCAAGCACATCGAGAGAGACGCGGCCCTGGAGCGCCGCTTCCAGCCGGTGCTCGTCGGCGAGCCGTCCGTCGAGGACACGATTGCGATCCTGCGCGGGCTGAAGGAGCGCTACGAGGTCCACCATCACGTCGACATCCAGGACTCGGCGATCATCGCCGCGGCGACGCTGAGCGACCGCTACATCGCCGACCGCTTCCTGCCCGACAAGGCGATCGACCTGATCGACGAGGCGGCCTCGCGGCTGCGGATCGAGATCGACTCCAAGCCGACCGAGATCGACGAGATCGACCGCCGCATCATGCAGCTGCAGATCGAGCTGCAGGCGCTGGAGAAGGAGACCGACGAGTCGTCCGTCGCGCGCCGCGAGGCGATCGAGCGCGAGATCGCCGACCTGCAGGAGCGCAGCGACGGCATGAAGGCGCAGTGGCAGCGCGAGAAGGACGCGATCGGCGCGGTGTCCGCCGTGCGCGAGCGGCTGGAGCAGGCGCGCGTGGAGGCCGAGAAGGCCGAGCGCGAGGCCGACCTGCAGCGCGCGGCGGAGCTGCGCTATGGCGAGATCCCGGCCTTGGAGAAGCAGCTCGCCGAGGCCGAGGCAAGCGGCGGCGCGCAGGACGGGCAGCCGCAGTTCCTCAAGGAGAAGGTCGACGCCGAGGACATCGCCGAAGTCGTCGGCAAGTGGACCGGCATCCCCGTCTCGCGGCTGCTGGAGGGCGAGGTCGAGAAGCTCGTGCAGATGGAGGACCGGCTGCACCAGCGCGTCATCGGCCAGCACGAGGCGGTCGAGGCGGTCGCCAACGCGCTGCGGCGCTCCCGCGCCGGCCTCCAGGATCCGGACCGGCCGATCGGCACATTCCTGTTCCTCGGCCCGACCGGCGTCGGCAAGACCGAGCTCGCGCGTGCGTTGGCGGAGTTCATGTTCGACTCGCAGGACGCGATGATCCGCATCGACATGTCGGAGTACATGGAGAGACACTCCGTGTCGCGGCTCGTCGGCGCGCCTCCCGGTTACGTCGGCTACGAGGAGGGCGGCCAGCTGACCGAGGCGGTGCGGCGCCGCCCGTATTCCGTCGTGCTGCTCGACGAGGTCGAGAAGGCGCACGGCGACGTCTTCAACATCCTCTTGCAGGTGATGGACGACGGCCGCCTGACCGACGGCCAGGGCCGCACGGTCGACTTCAAGAACGTCGTGCTGATCATGACCTCGAACATCCCGGGCGGGAAGGCCGGCGCGGAGCAGCACTTCCGCCCCGAGTTCATCAACCGCCTCGACGACATCGTCGAGTTCGAGCCGCTGTCGCGCGAGCAGATCGCCGAGATCGTCGACCTCCAGGTCGCGCGGCTGATCAAGCGCGTGCAGGAGCGCGAGATCGAGATCCAGCTCACGGACGCGGCCCGCACGCTGCTCGGCAACCTCGGCTACGACCCGACCTACGGCGCCCGGCCGCTCAAGCGCGTGATCCAGAAGCGCCTCGTCGACAAGCTCGCGCTCGCGATCCTCGAGGGCGAGTTCGCCGCCGGCGACCTCGTCGAGGTCGACGCGCTCGACGGCGAGCTGGTCTTCACGAAGGCGGCGCGGGTGGTGGCGGCGTAGCCGCCCCGCCGCTCAGCCGGTCTGCCCGCCGCTCGGTCCTCTGCCTCTCGACGGTCTTCTGATCTCGAAGCCGATCAGCAGGCGTGGGGTGGTTCTCGCGCTGTAGGTGTGGTTCGCGTCGACCTGGAAGGTCCACGTCCCGTACGTGTATCTGAACGGGAAGAGCGCGATCGGGCCGGTCTTGAGCACGCCGCAGGCGCCGTGCGTGGTGCCGATCCGCAGCGTCTTCTTCAGCCTGCCGTCGGGCGCGACGTAGTGGACGTAGACGCCGTGGCTCGGCCCCAGCCCGAGCACGCGCCAGCGCACGCGCAGCGTCTGCGGGTCGCCGGTGCGGGGGCCGAAGCTCGCCGTCAGCGGCGTCAGCTGGAAGGTGGTGGAGGCGACGTGCGGGCCGTCGGTGACCGACAGCGTCAGCGTCCGCGTGCCGGCGGTGCCGTGGTAGAGCGGCGCCGTGAAGCGCGCGCGGATGCGGCCGCCGCCGTCGATCCGGCCGGTGCCGATCTGCTTCGTGCCGGTGAGCTTGGCCGTCCACGACGCGTTCGGCGTGAAGCCGCTGCCCGTCAGCAGGCCGATCCCGCTGCTGAGGTAGCAGCCCGGATTCAGCACGATCCGTGATCGCGCCGCGGCGGTGGCGGCCGCCGGGCCCGGGGCGAGCGCGGCAGCGAGCGCGACGGTGGCGGCGAGGAGCGTGGATGGGCGGGGGAGGCGCATCGGCGTCAGAGCGAGAGCGAGCGGACGTGCACTGCAATCTTCGCGCGCGGGCCGCTCGCCTGCGTCCGGTACCCGCGGTGCGTGTCGAACACGAGCACCCAGCGCCCCGGCGCGGCGGCGAACGGGAACACGCGCCGCAGCGCTGTCGTGAGGGCGCCGCAGTCCCCGCCGGCCGCGCCGAGTGCGGCGCTCGCGCGGACGCTCCCCGCCGGGCTGATCCAGTGCAGCCACACGCGCGCGCCGCTCGCGCCGCCGCCGAGCGCGAAGCCCCACACGGAGAAGCGCGCGCGCAGCGTTCTCGGACTGCCGCTCGACGGCTCGAAGTCTGCCCCCGTCGGGCGGGTGACGGTGAAGCGCGCGCGGGGTCTGCTGGTCCCGTCCGAGACGGCGAGCACGTGGCGCTTCTGCTCGACGCCCGGCAGCAGTGCCGGCACCGCGAAGGAGCTGGCGAAGCCGCCTGCGGCGTCGGCGGTCGGCGTCGCGCCGTTGCGGTATCTGAGCGCCTGCCCGTCGAGCGCGACCGTCAGCGGCGCCTGCGGCGCGAGGCCGGTCGCGGTCATCCTCAGCGGCGCGCCTTGGAGGTAGCAGTGCGCGTCGGTCGTGAGCGTCGCGGCGTGCGCGGCGGCCGCGCCGGTCGCCGACGCGCTGGCGACGACGAGTGCGGCTCCGAGCGCGGCCCGGCGCAGCAGTGGATGGGGCGACCGCACGCGGGGCATCATCGCTTCAACAACAGATGAGCGGGCCGGTCGATGCGCCGCATGGCGCGCGGGCGTCCGCCGACCGGCGCGCACCGTCGCCGCCGGGTGGGATAGAAACCAGGTCGCACCGTATCGGCGACCGACCGCGAAGATGGGAGCGCCATGCCGACGTACATCATGCTTTCGAAGCTCACGCCCGACGGCACGCAGACGATCAAGACGAATCCGCAGCGGATCCGCGAGGTCAACAGAGAGATCGAGCAGCTCGGGGCGACCGTGAAGGCGCAGTGGTGCGTGCTCGGCCGCTTCGACTTCGTCAACGTCGTCGAGGCGCCCGACGAGAAGACGATCGCGCGCGTCTCGCTCGAGCTCGGCTCGCGCGGCACCGTCCAGTACGAGACGCTGACGGCGATCCCGATCGACGACTTCATCAGCTCGCTCTAGGCGGCCCGTGCCGGACAAGGTCCTCGTCATCGGCGCCGGCGGGCGCGAGCACGCGATCGTGCGCGCGCTCGCGCGCTCGCCGCAGAGACCGGAGCTGCTGTGCGCGCCCGGCAATGTCGGGATCGCGGCGGACGCGCGGCTGCTCGACGTCAAGGTCGACGACGTCGCCGGGCTCGTCGCCGCCGCGCAGGCGGAGGGCGTCGACTTGACGGTCGTAGGGCCCGAGGTCCCGCTCGTGGCGGGCGTCGTGGACGCGTTCGAGGCGGCCGGTCTGCGCTGCTTCGGCCCGCGCGCCGCGGTCGCCGAGCTGGAGGGCTCGAAGGCGTTCTCGAAGTCGGTGATGGAGGCGTCCGGCGTGCCGACCGCCGCCTACGAGGTCGTCACGACGGTCGCGGCCGGGATGGCCGCGATCGAGCGCTA
The DNA here is from genome assembly GCA_964525715.1 of uncultured Conexibacter sp. Classification (GTDB taxonomy): domain Bacteria; phylum Actinomycetota; class Thermoleophilia; order Solirubrobacterales; family Solirubrobacteraceae; genus Conexibacter. Next base: position 4,256 of record CAZGJV010000008.1, read on the forward strand.
CCCGGTCGTCGTGAAGGCGGACGGCCTCGCCGCCGGCAAGGGCGTCGTGATCGCCGCCGACGAGGACGAGGCGCGTGCGGCGCTGGAGGCCTTCCTCGTGCAGCGGCTGCACGGCACCGAGCAGGTCGTCGTCGAGGAGTTCCTCGACGGCGAGGAGCTGTCGCTGCTGGCCGTCTGCGACGGCGAGCGCGCGATCCCGCTCGCGCCCGCGCAGGACTACAAGCGCATCTTCGACGGCGACCTCGGCCCGAACACGGGCGGCATGGGCGCCTACTCGCCGGTGCCGGGCTTCGACGCGGCGCGCGCGGCCGAGCTGTGCGCCGAGGTCCACCAGCCGGTCGTCGACGAGCTGCGCCGCCGCGGCACGCCCTTCCACGGGATCCTCTACGCCGGCCTGATGCTCACGGCCGACGGCGTGCGCGTGCTGGAGTTCAACGTGCGCTTCGGCGACCCGGAGACGCAGGCGGTCCTGCCGCGACTGCGCTCGGACCTGCTCGAGCTGCTGGGCCGCGCGTGCGAGCCGGGCGGGCTCGCGGGCGTCGCGCTCGAGTGGGCGCCGCAAACGGCGGTCACGCTCGTGCTCGCGAGCGCCGGCTACCCGGACGCGCCGCGCACGGGCGACCCGATCGCCGGGCTCGACGCGGTGCAGCACGGGATCGAGATCACGCACGCCGGCACGACGCGCGGCGACGACGGCGCCATCGTCACCGCCGGCGGCCGCGTGCTGAACGTGACGGCGCTCGGCACCGACGCGGCGGCCGCGCGGGCGGCCGCCTATGCTGCCGCCGAAGTGATCCAGTTCGACGGACGACAGATGCGCTCAGACATCGCTCTCCGGGCGGTTGCGGCGACGACTCCCGGGGAGGCCCGATGACGGACGACCAGCTCTCAGAAGCCGCTGCGGCGGCGCCAGTTACCGACCCGACGGTGGTCGCGCTCGAGCAAGAGCTCGCCGCCGAGGGCGTCCTCGTCGGCATCGTGATGGGCTCGCAGAGCGACATGGAGACGATGCAGAAGGCGGCGAAGGAGCTGACCGACCGCGGCATCGCGAACGAGATCAACGTGATGTCGGCGCACCGCGATCCCGACAAGGTGGCCGCGTACGCGAAGTCGGCCCGTTCCCGCGGCCTCAAGGTGATCATCGCCGGCGCCGGCCTGTCGGCCGCGCTGCCGGGCGTCGTCGCCGCGCACACCGACCTGCCGGTGATCGGCGTCCCGCTCACGAGCGGCATGACCGTCGCCGGCGGGCTCGACGCGCTCCTGTCGGTCGCGCAGATGCCGCCCGGCGTGCCGGTCGCCTGCGTCGGCGTCGACAACCCGAAGAACGCCGCCGCGCTGGCGGCGCGGATTCTCGCGGCGTAGAGACGGTCAGCTCGCCGGCGTGCGCGGCGCGTAGCGGTGGTGCAGCAGCAGCACGTTTCCGTCGGGGTCGGAGAAGGGGGCGATGTGGCAGACGCCGCTGTCGATCGTCTCGCCGTGAAACGTGACGCCGCGCTCCTGCAGCGTCGCGCGCGCCGCCGCGACGTCCTCGACGTGGAGCGCGATCGGGTGGGTGCTCGGCGTGAACTCGCGGCCGATCGCGGCGGCGTCCATCACCTGCAGCGTGAGGTTGCCGGTCTCGAACTCGCCGCCGCCGACTCTGCCGTACTCGGCGCTGCACGGCAGGCCGAGCGTCGTGCCGTAGAACTCGGCCGCGGCCGAGTAGTCCTTCACGAACACGGTCGCGAAGTCGACGCCGGTGACGAGGGGTGCGTCTGTGCTCATGCTGCCTCCAAGGTCGTAATGGGTCGCGGCGCGGCTGGTCAGCTGACGAGCTGCGCGAACAGGTGCTCCAGCGTGGCGGCCGGATCGGCCGTCACGCCGGTGTGCGCCGCCGACGGCTGGATGATCGAGGACGCCGGGGCGACGAGCCAGCCGAACCGCTCCGACGGGGTCAGGTGCGCGATCGCGCCCGCGTGCGGGTCGCCCTGCGCGACGAGTGCCAGGGTCGCGAGGCGCGAGCGCAGCAGATCGAGGTCGAGCTGCGGAGCGAGCGCGCGCAGGCGCAGCTCGTCGACCTCGGTCCGGATGCCGAGGAAGTCGTGCTGGCGCGAGAACAGCACGACGCCGACGTTCAGCCGCTCACCGCGCTCGACGCGCGGCACGACCTGCAGCACCGCGTAGGAGAAGGGGCGGGCGACGGGCTCAGCCACGGGCACGCTCGGCCTCCTCGACGAAGGTGCGGGTGCTGAGGCGCTCGTGCAGGAAGGCGGCGAAGTCGGCGCGCCGCTCCGGCGGGTCCGCCCCGAGCCATGCGTCGGGCGCCAGCGCGACGACGGCGTCGACCGCATCGCGGGCGCGCGCGGCGAGCCGCTCGTCGGCCTCGGCGATCGGGCCGGCGACCGGCAGCAGCACGTGGTCGGCGAGCTGCGGGACCGGCGCGGCGGCGGTGTCGCGCAGCGGCGCCGGACCGTGCTGGCGGAAGAACGCAGCGCCGTGGTCGATCAGCCACGTGCGGCCGTGCCAGCACAGCAGGTTGGGGTTGCGGTGCGTGCGGTCGACGTTCGTCACCAGCGCGTCGAGCCACACGACGTCGGCGGCGAGCGCCGCGTCGAGCGGCGGGTCGGGCGGCAGCGCGAACGGCAGCGCCCCCGGCAGGAAGTCCATCCCGACGTTCGGGTCGGGGCTGGCCGCCAGCAGCTCCTGGATCTCCGGATCGGGCTCCGCCTGCGCGAACGCCGACGCCCCCGTCACGAGCACCAGCTCCGGCACCGGCAGTCCGAGCGCCCGCGCCAGCTCGCCCGCGATCACCTCGGCGACGAGCGCGCCGTCGCCCTGGCCCGCGCCGCGCAGCTTCGTCACGTACAGCCCGTCATCGTCTGCCTCGAGCAGCCCCGGCAGCGAGCCGCCCTCGCGCAGGGGCAGCACGTAGCGCGTGGCGGTCACCGTGCGCAGGCTCGCGGACACGGCGGGAAGCTTCGCAGCTCCACCGCACGGCGCAGCGCGGCGGGGCGCGCAGCCCCGCCGCGTTCGCCGCGACTCAGCTCGTGATGATGAACGCCTGCCGGATCGAGCGGCCGAGTCCGTGCTTGCCCTTGAAGACGCGCACGACGATCAGGTACTTGCCGTTCTTGAGTCTGCTCGGCAGCTTGATCTTGACCGTCTTGCTGCCCTTCTTGAGGCTCGTCTTGACCGTCGCGACGTGGTGGTAGGGCCGCTTCGGCGTGAGGATCTCCAGCACGAAGTTGCGCGGCGCTCTGGTCGAGATGCGGACCGGGACGTTGCGCCCCTTGCCGACATGGATCGTCTTGTAGAGCGTGATGCTCGCGCCGCCGCTGGTCTGGACGACCGGGTGCGACGCGTTCGCGGGCCCGCTCGGTCTGGCGGGCGTGCTGGCGGCGGGTGTGACGAACACGCCCGCGGTGAGCGACGTCGCGTTGCCGGCGTGGTCGCGGAACGCGAGCGAGATCGTGTGGAAGCCCGTCGTCGTGAACGTGAACGCCGCGGTCGTGCTGCCGTTCACGCCGGTCACGCCGGGCGTCGTCCAGGCGATGCTGGCCGGGTCGACGCCGGAGCCGCCGGGCTCGTCGGCGAGGCTCGCGGTGAACGTCGCGGCGTGGCCGGCCTCCACGCTGGAGGGGCCGGCGATCGTGCCCGTCGGCGCCGTCGTGTCCGGGATCGCGTTCGCGCTCGTGCTCTTGGCGAGCGCCCCGCCGGTCCCGCCGACGAGCGCGTGCGTGGCGTCCGCGACGCCGACCGCGCGCCAGCCGGTCGTCGCCTGCGCGCCGGCCGCCGGCTGCAGGTAGGCGTTCTTGCCGTCGACCGACGTGTAGATCTCGCCGCCGTCGCCCGCTGCCACGAGCGTCCCGCCGGCGAAGCCGACGCCGTACAGGTTGAGCTTCAGGTTGTCGGGCGAGCCGACGATCGTCATCGCGTTGTCGCTTGCCCCGCCGGCCTCCGAGTACTGGAAGCAGAGGGTGCCGCACGTCGACCCGGAGTGGTCGACGGCCCAGATGCGGTTGGGGTTGTTCGGGTCGAACGCCAACCGCGGCGTGTTGGAGAAGTTGTTGATCATCTCGCCCGTCTTCGTCAGCGGCGAGAGGAAGCCGTCGCTCGACTGGTACACGGCGCCGAAGTCCTCCGTGATGAAGTCGAGCGCGCTCGCGTTGCCGGGCACGGCGAAGCCGTCGGTCACGTACTCGCCGTCGTTGCCCAACAGGCAGCTCGCGCCACTGCTGTTGATCGAGGTGAAGGTGCTCGCCGTCGTCGCGTTGGTCGTCTTCAGCACGACCGGCTCGGTGCTGCCCGAGCCGCCGACGAGGTAGGCGGTGTTGGCGTCGGCCCACACGACGGCGTTGAGGCGCGGCACGGACGTGGTGGTCGCCGAGCTGCAGCCGATGCGCACCACCGGCAGCCCGACGGCGCTCCACGAGTGGCCGCCGTCGATCGAGCGGTAGGCGTGACCGCCGACGGTCGTCGCGTAGCCGACGGTGCCGCCCGGCTGGAAGGCGATGTCGTCGAACGAGTTGCCCGGGAAGCTCCCTCCGAGCGTGAAGCCGCCGCCGTTGGCGTAGAACAGCTGACCGTTGCTCGTGGCGAACCACGCAGCAGCGTCGGACTGGTAGTCGATCGCGCTGATGTCCTGCGTCGTGCCGGATGCGACCGGCGTCCAGATCGTCGCGGCGCCGGCCGGCGCCGCCGTCGCGAACAGGAGGATCGCGAGGATGGCCGCGAGGCGGCCGAGCTGCTTCGCCATGAAGGTGCGCTCCGTCGGGAGGGAGAGGGGAACGCGCGCACCGTACCAGCGCTCACAGCGGCTTCCGCAGGCAATGGACGATAATCCCCCTCGCATGATCTCCCGCTACAGCCGACCCCAGCTCGCCGCCCTCTGGAGCGACGAGGCGCGCATGACCGCGTGGCGCGACGTCGAGGTCGCGGCGTGCGAGGCGATGGAGGGGCCGACGGCGTCTGACCTGGAGGCCATCCGGGCGGCGACGTTCACGGTCGAGGCGGTCAACGAGCGCGAGCGGACGACCGATCACGACGTCGCCGCGTTCGTCGACGTGCTGTCGGCGTCGGCCGGTCCGGCCGGGCGCTGGATCCACTACGGGCTGACGTCGAGCGACGTGCTCGACACGGCGCTGGCGCTGCAGCTCAAGCGCGCCGGAGAGATCGTCGTGCCGGGGGCGTACGCGCTCGTGGAGGCTTTTGCCGCGCGGGCGCGCGAGCACCGCTCGACCCTGTGCGTCGGGCGTACGCATGGTGTCCACGCCGAGCCGACGTCGTTCGGGATCAAGCTCGCCGGCTTCGCGTTCGAGGCGCATCGCAACGCAGTGCGGCTGGAGCGGGCGTTTGCGCAGGCCTCGGTCGGCGCGATCTCGGGCGCGGTCGGGACCTACTCGGCGACCTCGCCGGCGTTCGAGTCCGCCGTGCTCGCGGGGCTCGGCCTTGAGCGCGAGCCGGTCTCGACTCAGGTCGTCGCACGCGACCGCCACGCCGAGCTGCTGCAGGCGATTGCGCTGGCCGGCGCGGGGCTGGAGCGCTTCGCGACCGAGCTGCGCCACCTCCAGCGCACGGAGGTGCGCGAGGCGGAGGAGCCGTTCCGCGCCGGGCAGAAGGGCTCGAGCGCGATGCCGCACAAGAGAAACCCGATCAAGTCCGAGCAGCTCTCCGGGCTCGCGCGCGTGCTGCGCGGCAACGCCCAGGCGGCCGTCGAGGACGTCGCCCTGTGGCATGAACGCGACATCTCGCACAGCTCCGTCGAGCGTGTGATCCTGCCCGACTCGACGATCCTGATCGACTACATGCAGGCCCGCGCTGTTGCGTTGGTCGAAGGGATGGTCGTACACAGAGCGCGCATGGGGGAGAACCTGGAGATCACGTGCGGCGCCCTGTTCTCCCAGCGGGTGCTTTTGGCCTTGATCGAGCAGGCGGGGATGGTGCGCGACGACGCGTACCGGATCGTGCAGCGGACGGCGCAGGAGGCATGGGACACGCGCACGCCGCTGCGGGAGCTGCTGGCGGTCGAGCCCGCGGTGGTCTCCGCGGGGCTGGATCTCGACGCGCTGTTCGACTACGCGCCGTACATCCGCCACGCGGACGAGATCTTCGCGCGGTTGGACTCGATCGCGCCGGCCGCTTAAGCGCTCCGCTCGCGCGTGCGCCGCGCGCGTGGCGTCCGCCGCGGGCATCGAGGGGGCGAGAGCGGTTGCGCTCCCGGCCCTCGCGCGTCCTCCGTCGCAATCCGCGTCCCGGCCTGCGCGGTTCCGCTCGTTTTTTCACTCTGGATTTACCTGTGTGCAGAAGGGTTCCGTATAGGGACCCCAACGCACACACGTAATTCTGGATCGCTACTGCTGACGCAGAGTGCGCGAGCGTTTGCGCAAAGGCGAGCGGCGCGGGCCGCGAGGCGCGGCGGACGGTGGCGCCACAGCAGCCGCTCTTCCCCCTCGATGCCCATCAGCGCACGCCGGGCAGACGACCCCGGCGCGCGCTGAGCGCAATCAGGCGACGACGGGGGTGCCGTCCAGGTACGGCTCGTTCCGCTCCGCCCGCTCCACCAGCGAGGCCGGCGGCTCGAACCGCGGTCCGTACTGAGCGGCCAGCTCGCGCGCCCGCGCGACGAAGGCGGCCGGTCCGCCGGCGTCGCCGTTGCGGGTCGGGTCGCCGTACTGGTTGATGTACTGGCAGACGCCCCCGGTCCAGGCGGGGAAGCCGATCCCGAAGATCGAGCCGATGTTGGCGTCGGCGACGGACTCGATCACGCCCTCGTCGATGCACTTCACCGTCTCGAGCGCCTCGGCGAACATCATCCGCTCCTCGAGGTCTCTCAACGAGATCGACGAGGGATCGTCGACCTGCGGGAACGCCTCCTTCAGGCCGGACCAGAGGCCCGTGCGTCTGCCGTCGGCGTACTCGTAGAAGCCGCGGCCCTCGAGCTTGCCGGGCCGGTCGTACTTGTCGAGCATGTCGTCGATCACCTGCTCGGACGGATGGCCGTCCCAGCCGGTGCCCGACTCCATCGCCGCCTTCGCGGCGTCGCGGATCTTGCGCATCAGCTTGAGGTTCAGCTCGTCGCTGAGCTGCAGCACCGGTGCGGGGTAGCCGGCCTGAGAGGAGGCCTGCTCGATGCTCGCCGCGGGGATCCCCTCGGTCAGCATCGAGATGCCCTCGTTGATGAACGTGCCGATCACGCGCGAGGTGAAGAAGCCGCGCGAGTCGTTGACGACGATCGGCGTCTTCTTGATCTGCTGGGCGACGTCCAAAGCGCGCCACAGCGTCTCGTCGCTCGTCTGCTCGCCCTTGATGATCTCCAGCAGCGGCATCTTGTCCACCGGGCTGAAGAAGTGCAGCCCGATGAAGTCGGTCGGCCGGGAAACCCCGGTGGCGAGCCCGGTGATCGGGAGCGTCGAGGTGTTCGAGCCCAGCAGCGCGCCCTCGGCGAGGTACGGCTCGATCTCGGCGAAGACCTTCGCCTTGACGGCCGGGTCCTCGAACACCGCCTCGATCACGAGGTCGGCGTCCTGCGCCTTCGACGGGTCGTCCGTCGCGGTGATCAGCGCGAGCAGGGCGTCGCCCTTCTCCTGCGTCGTCTTGCCGCGCGAGACGCCCTTCTCGACGAGTCTCGCCGAGTAGCCCTTGCCGCGGTCGGCGGCCTCCTGCGAGACGTCCTTGAGCACGACCTCGATGCCGGCCTTCGCGCACACGTACGCGATCGCGGCGCCCATCATGCCGGCGCCCAGGACTACGACCTTCTTGGAGCGGAACGTCTCGACGTCGGCCGAGCGCCCGCGCGAGCCGTTGACCTGCTGCAGGTCGAAGAAGAACGCCTGGATCATGTTCTTCGAGACCTGGCCGCTCGCGAGGTCGACGAAGTAGCGCCCCTCGATCTCGATCGCGCTGTCGAAGTCGACCTGCGCGCCCTCGACCGCCGCGGCCATGATGTGGTGCGGGGCCGGGTAGTTCGCGCCCTTGATCTGCTTGCGCAGGTTCGCCGGGAAGGCCGGGAGGTTCATGGCCAAAGCGGGCGTGGAGGGCGTGCCGCCGGGGATCTTGTACTTCTTGTCCGCGTCCCACGGCTGCTGCGCCTCGGGGTTCGCCGCGATCCACTTCTTCGCGGCGGGGATCAGGTCCTCTCTCGTGGCGACCAGCTCGTCGACGATGCCCAGCTCGACGGCCTTGCTCGGGCGCACTCTCTGGCCCTGCATCAGCAGGCCCATCAGCGCCTGCACGATGCCGAGCATGCGCACCGTGCGCACGACGCCGCCGGCGCCGGGGAGCAGGCCGAGCTGGACCTCCGGGAAGCCGAAGACGATCTTGTTGTCGTCCACGCTGATGCGGTGATGGGTCGCCAGAGCGATCTCAAGGCCCCCACCCAGCGCAGTTCCGTTCAAAGCGGCGACGACCGGCTTGCCGAGCGTCTCCAGCCGGCGCAGCTGGCCCTTGCCGATCTTCAGGCCGTCGGCCAGCTCCTGCGCCTGCGCGGGCGTGACCTGTCTCAGGTCGTTGAGGTCGCCGCCGGCGAAGAAGGTCTTCTTCGCGGACGTGATGATCACGCCGGCGATGTCGTCCTTCTCGGCCTCGAGCCGGTCGACGGTCGCGGCCATCGACTCGGCGTAGGCGCGGTTCATCGTGTTCGCGCCCTGGTTGGGATCGTCGAGGGTGAGGACGACGATCTTGTCGTCGCCCTTCTCCCAGCGGATCGTGGTGCTCTCCGCCATGTCTAGATCGCCTCCACGACGGTCGCGATGCCCATGCCGCCGCCGACGCAGAGCGTGCAGAGGCCGTATCTGCCGCCGGTGCGGTGCAGCTCGTCGACGATCGTGCCGAGGATCATCGCGCCGGTCGCGCCGAGCGGGTGGCCCATCGCGATCGCGCCGCCGTTGACGTTGACCTTCTCCATGTCGAGGCCCATGTCCTTGACGAAACGGAGGACGACCGCTGCGAACGCCTCGTTGATCTCGACCAGGTCGAGGTCGTCGACCGTCAGGCCGGCCTTCGCCAAGGCCTTCTTCGAGGCGGGAGCGGGGCCGGTCAGCATGATCGTCGGGTCGGCGCCGGAGAGGGCGGTCGCGAGGATGCGGCCGCGCGCCTTGAGGCCCAGCTCGGCCCCGGTCTGCTCGTTGCCGATCGCGACGAGCGCGGCGCCGTCCACGATCCCGGACGAGTTCCCCGGGGTGTGGACGTGCTCGATCTTCTCGATCCAGTGGTACTTCTGCAGTGCGACGGCGTCGAAGCCGCCCATCTCGCCCATCACGGCGAACGACGGCTTGAGGTTGCCGAGCGTCTCGACGGTCGTGCCGGGGCGGATGAACTCGTCCTTGTCGAGCACGACGTGGTCGTTGACGTCCTTGACCGGGACGACCGAGTTGTCGAACTTGCCGGCCGCCTGCGCAGCTGCGGCGCGCTCCTGCGAGCGGGCGGCATACGCGTCGACCGTCTCGCGGTCGAAGCCCTCGACCGTCGCGATCAGGTCCGCGCTGACGCCCTGCGGGACGAACGACGTGTCGTAGTTCGTCTCCGGGTCGAGCGCCCAGGCGCCGCCGTCGGTGCCCATCGGCACGCGCGACATCGACTCGACGCCGCCGGCGAAGACGAGGTCCTCCCAGCCGGAGGCGACCTTCTGCGCGGCGACGTTGACGGCCTCCAGGCCGGAGGCGCAGAAGCGGTTGAGCTGCACGCCCGCGACGGTGTCCGGCAGGCCGGCCTTGATCGCGGCCGTCTTGGCGATGTCCATCCCCTGGTCGCCGACCGGGGTCACGCAGCCGAGCACCACGTCGTCGACCCGGGCTGGGTCGAGCCGCTCGTTGCGGATCAGCATCTCGTGCATCAGGCCGACCACCAGGTCGACCGGCTTCGTCGTGTGCAGGGAGCCGTTGGACTTGCCCTTGCCACGCGGTGTGCGAATCGCGTCGAAGATCAACGCGTCAGTCGATCCCACGGTGTCGTTCTCCTCAGGAGGGTGCGGTGATGGCCCGAGGCTAACATGCATTCACGCATGCATGTATCGGATCTGTGTAGGGTCAGCGCGGGATGAGCACCGCTACGACGCGCGCGCGACGCACGCAGGAGGAGCGCCGCGCAGCCACGCGCGCCGCGCTGCTCGACGCCGCGCTCGCCTGCCTCGTCGAGCACGGCTACGAGGGCACGACGACGCAGCGCGTCTGCGATCGCGCGGGCGTCTCGCGCGGCGCGCACCAGCACCACTTCGGCACGCGCCCCGAGCTGGTCGCCGCGGCGCTGGAGGAGCTGGCGATGCGCCGGCTCGACGAGATCCGCGGCGAGGTCGCCTCGCTGCCGGCCGGCGCGGAGCGCGTGGAGCAGGCGCTCGACGCGATCTGGGGCTGGTTCACCGGACCGCTGTTCCAGGCTTCGATCGACCTCGCCGCCGCCGCGCGCACGGACGAGGAGCTGCGCGCGCAGCTCGCGCCGGTCGAGGCGCGGCTGTCGCAGGGCACGCTGCTGTGCTGCCGCGAGATGCTCGCCGCCGGCCAGGGGGATCGCTCGCGCGACCCGCTGATCCAGATGACGCTCGGCACCGTGCGCGGGCTCGCGCTGCTGCCGATCCTGCACCCGGGCAACCGCAGCGTGGCGAAGCAGTGGGCGTTCGCGCGCGACCGCCTGGCAGACCTCTATCGCGCCTGAGTCGCTGCTAGCATCGCGCCACGTGAGCGCCCTCGCCGACCTGCCCCTGATCGCCTCTGGCAAGGTCCGCGAGCTGTACGACCTCGGCGACCGGCTGCTGCTGGTCGCGACGGACCGGATCTCGACGTACGACGCGATCCACCCGACGCCGATCCCCGACAAGGGCAAGGTGCTGACGGGCCTGTCGGTGTTCTGGTTCGAGCGGCTCGCGAGCGTCGTCCCGAACCACTTCATCTCGGCGACCGACGGCGTGCCCGACGAGGTGCGCGGGCGCGCTCTGGTGGTCAAGAAGCTGTCGATGCTGCCGGTCGAGTGCGTCGTGCGCGGCTACATCACCGGCTCGGGCTGGAAGGACTACAAGGCGAGCGGCGTCGTCTCGGGCATCGAGCTGCCGCCGGGCCTGCAGGAGTCCGAGCAGTTCCCGCAGCCGCTCTACACGCCGAGCACCAAGGCCGAGGTCGGCCACGACGAGGCGATCGACTTCGAGCAGACGGTCGACCTGCTGGGCGGGGACCGCACGCTCGCGGAGCAGTTGCGCGACGTCTCGATCGAGCTGTACGCGACGGCCGCCGAGCACGCCCGCTCGCGTGGCGTGATCCTCGCCGACACGAAGTTCGAGCTGGGCCGCGACGCCGGCGGCACGCTGACGCTCGGCGACGAGGTGCTGACGCCCGACTCGTCGCGCTTCTGGCCGGTCGAGGGCTTCGCGGTCGGACAGGGCCAGCCGAGCTTCGACAAGCAGTTCGTGCGCGACTGGGCCGCCGGCACCGGCTGGGACAAGCAGCCGCCCGCGCCGCCGATCCCGGACGACGTCGTCGCCGCCACGCGCGCGAAGTACGTCGAGGCGTACGAGCTGATCACCGGCGAGCCGTTCGACGCCTGGCTGGAGCGGACCGCGCCATGAGCACGCGCTACCGCGTGCTCGTCCGTCCGAAAGCCGGGATCCTCGACCCGCAGGGTCAGGCGGTCGAGCGGGCGCTGCCGGCGCTTGGCTTCAAGGGCGTCGCGAACGTGCACGTGGGGCGCCTGGTCGAGCTCGACGTCGACGACGCGAGCCGGCTGCCGGAGATGTGCGAGAAGCTGCTCGCGAACCCGCTGATCGAGGACTACGAGATCGTCGAGTCCTGATGCGCTTCGGGGTGCTGCGCTTCCCGGGGACCTGCGACGAGGTCGACGCGCAGCTCGCCTGCGAGCGCGTCGGCGAAGCGGTGATCCTGTGGCACGGCGACCGGGACCTGCAGGGGGTCGACGCGGTCGTCGTCCCCGGCGGCTTCTCCTACGGCGACTACCTGCGCGTCGGCGCGATCGCGCGCTTCGCGCCGATCATGGAGTCGGTCGTCGAGTACGCGCACGCGGGCGGGATCGTGCTGGGGATCTGCAACGGCTTCCAGGTGCTGTGCGAGGCCGGGCTGCTGCCGGGAGCGCTGCTGCCGAACAAGTCGCTGCGCTTCGTCTGCCGCCAGGTCGACCTCGTCGTCGAGCGTGGCGGCACGCGCTTCACGAACGCGTGCGCCGAGGGCGAGCGGCTGTCGATCCCCGCCAAGCACACGACCGGCTGCTGGTACGCGCCGCCCGCGTTGCACGAGCGGGTGGAGGCGAACGGCCAGGTGCTGCTGCGCTACGCGCCGGGCGAGAACTTCAACGGCTCGCTCGCCGACGTGGCCGGCGTCTGCAACGAGGCGGGCAACGTCTTCGGCCTGATGCCGCATCCCGAGCATGCGGTAGACCCGCTGACCGGCTCGGTCGACGGGCTGAAGCTGTTCGAGTCGATCCGCGACCACGTGACCGCGCATGTCGCAGCCTGAGGCGCCGGTCGCGCCGCACCGCGCGCTCGGCCTCACCGACGCCGAGTACGAGCTGATCGTCGGCAAGCTCGGGCGCGAGCCGAACGCCGTCGAGCTGTCGATGTTCTCGCTGATGTGGAGCGAGCACTGCGCCTACAAGCACTCGAAGAAGCTGCTCGGCCAGCTCCCGACCGAGGGGCCTTACCTGCTGCTCGGCCCCGGCGAGAACGCCGGCGCGGTCGACGTCGGCGACGGCCTCGCGATCGCCTTCAAGGTCGAGTCGCACAACCACCCGAGCGCGGTCGAGCCGTTTCAGGGCGCGGCGACCGGCGTCGGCGGGATCCTGCGCGACGTCTTCGCGGTCGGCGCGCGGCCGATCGCGGTGCTCGACTCGCTGCGCTTCGGCGAGCTCGACTCGGCTCGCTCGCGCTACCTGCTCGAGCACGCGGTCGGCGGCATCGGCCACTACGGCAACTCGATCGGCGTGCCGACGATCGGCGGCGAGCTGTACTTCGAGGGCCCCTACGAGCAGAACTGCCTCGTCAACGCGATGGCGCTGGGGATCGCCGAGCACGACCGGCTGATCCGCGCGGCCGCCGCCGGCCCCGGCAACGTGCTGATTCTGTTCGGTGCGCTGACCGGCCGCGACGGGATCGGCGGCGCGTCGGTGCTGGCGAGCGCGGAGCTGGGAGACGCCGACGCGGACAAACGGCCGACCGTGCAGATCGGCGACCCGTTCGCGGAGAAGAAGCTGATGGAGTGCTCGCTCGAGCTGCTCGACCGCGAGCTGCTCGTGTCCTTGCAGGACCTCGGCGCCGCCGGCCTCACCTCGTCCTCGTCGGAGATGGCGAGCAAGGGCGGCCTCGGCCTCGACATCCACGTCGACCGCGTGCCGCTGCGCGAGCCGGGGATGGAGCCGTTCGAGATCATGGTCTCGGAGTCGCAGGAGCGGATGCTGTGCGTCGTCGAGCCGGCGCGCGTGGACGAGGTGCTGGCCGTCTGCGCCAAGTGGGAGACGACCGCGACCGCGATCGGCGAGGTGACCGACTCGGGACGCCTGCGCGTGCTGAGCGGCGGCGACGTGGTCGGCGACATGCCGGTCGAGGCGCTGGTCGACGACTGCCCGCTGTACGACCTCGCGCCCGAGAAGCCGTCCGAGCCGATCTACCCGGCGCCGCGGCGCGTCTTGGAGACCGACGACCCTGCGGCGATCCTGCCGGCGCTTCTGCGCAGCGCCAACATCGCCGACCGCCGTCCCGTCTTCGAGCAGTACGACTGCGTCGTGCAGTCGCGCACGGTCCGCCGCCCTGACGACGCCGACGCGGCCGTGCTGCTGCTCCCCGAGTCCGGCGGCGCCCGTCCCGCGATCGCGATCTCGATCGACGGCTCGGGCCGCCGTGTCGCGTGCGATCCATACCGCGGCACGGTCGAGGCGGTGCTCGAGTGCGCTGCGAACCTCGCGTGCGTCGGCGCCGAGCCGCTCGGCCTGACGAACTGCCTCAACTTCGGCAACCCCGAGAAGCCGCACATCGCGTGGCAGCTGTCGGAGTCGGTGCGCGGGATGGCGGACGCCTGTCGCGCGCTGGACGTGCCGGTCGTCGGCGGCAACGTCTCCTTGTACAACGAGGGCCCCGAGGGGCCGATCTACCCGACGCCCGTCGTCGGCATGGTCGGTCGCATGCCGGACGCCGCGCGCGCCGGCCGGCTCGGCTTCGCGCAGGAGGGCGACGCGATCGCGTTCGCCGGCCCCTTCAAGCCGTCGCTGCCGGGCTCCGAGCTCGCGAAGCTGCGCGGCGAGGCGCTGCCCGACGGGCTGCCCGAGGTCGACGTCGCGGCCGTGCGCAAGGCGCAGGAGGCCGTCCGCGAGGCGGTTCGCCGCGGCGAGCTGCGCGGCGCCCACGACGTCGCCGAGGGTGGGCTCGCGGTCGCGCTGGCGGAGTGCTGCGTCGGCGGCGGCCACGGCGCGCAGGTCGACTTCCGCGGCGCGGATGGAGAGCGGCTGCGCGAGGTCCTCTTTGGCGAGGGCGCCGGCGGCTTCGTGCTGTCCGGCCCGCGCCCCGCGCTGGCCGCGCTGGCGCGCGAGATCCAGCTCACGTTCGTCGGCGTGGTCGGCGCCGCCGAGAGCGCGCTCGAGCTGAGTCTCGACGGCGACGCGACGCTCGCCTGGCCGCTCGCCGAGCTGCGCGACGCCCGCGCGCGCGGCCTCGCCGACGCGCTCGACGCCTGAGCGCGGGGCGGGGCGCGCTGCCGTGCGCGCCGCCGCCCCGTTCGCCTACGGGCTCGCCACTCCCGCGGCGAGCCCGCCGCTCAGTACAGATGACGTCGTCACCGCCGGCGTGGGCGCCGGCCACGCGCTCGCGGCAGTGTGCGTGCTGCTGCCCCTCGCCGCGCTGACCCAGCCGGATCTCGTGCCGCCGTAGAGCGTGCCGGCCTCGGTGCCGCTGAGCGGGATCGTGGCGGCCGCCGTGGCGCCGTTGGCGACGACGACTCTCGTGCCTTCGATGTAGCCGGTCACCCTGCTCGCGCTGCTCCACGCTTCCTGGTGCGCGAGCTGTTCGCTGATCTGCGTCGGCGTCAGCTGCACGATCGGCTCGCTCGCGTTGAACCAGCGCGTGTAGTCGGCGAGCGTCGCGTTGAGCACCGGGTAGAAGACGGCGCCTTCCGGCCTTTCCGACTCCGCCAGGTTCGTCTGGTGGAAGAAGTGCGGCCTCGGGTCGTTGCTCATCATGTGGCCGAAGATCCGTTCCGACTCGGCCGCCACGTACTCGCTCCAGGTCGCCGGCCTGCTGAAGCAGCCGGTCGCGCACGCTCCGCCCAGTTCCGGCGGCAGGTACAGGTAGTTGTACTCGTCGAGCTGCTGCTGCTGGGTGGCGGTGTTGTAGTAGACGTTCGTCGGCCAGCGCGGGACGACGCGGAACCTGCCCTCGACGAACGACGTGCCCGCCGGATAGGTCGGCCCGGTCGCGCTCGTCGGCGTCACCGGGTAGGGCTTGGACGCGTCGGCGCCCGTGTTCCTCACCCCGGCGCTTTCGAGCGCGGCGGCGAAGGCCGGGTTCTGCCCGTAGGGGTCGAGCGCCGCGCCGTTGAAGGCCGGCGGGTCGGCGGGCGTGCCGGCGGCGCCCAGGTCCCTGAACCTGATCGTCGCGGGCCCTTCTGCCCTGAACGCCCTTTCGGGCTGCGCCACCGTGCCGACCAGCGCCCAGCCGCCGGACGGCAGCAGGCGGCGGTAGACCTTGTACGAGGTCGCGTGGCAGATCGCCTGCCATTCGATCCTCGCCGAGCCGGTGGCGGTCCTCCTGGCCGGGACGACGACTGTGGTGGTCGCGGCGTTCGTCTCGCCGCGCGGGTCGGTCGCGGTGACCGCATATTCGTAGCTGCCGCCCGGCAGCGTGCCCCTGGCGGCCGCTTCCGCTTCGTCGATCGAGGGCGCGTCCATGTAGCCGGGGCTGCCGGGGATCAGGTTCGCGAGGCCCGAGTGCTCGCCGGTGACCAGCTCACCCGCGTTGACGGCGAAGCCGGCCGCCCTCGCCCACCTCGTGTTCTGCTGGATCTCTTCGACGATGAAGCCTCTCGCCGAGCAGTCGAGGTTCGGGTGGTCGTAGGTGTGGTTGACCCAGCCGAACGTCGCCCTGTTGGCCTGGAAGGCGGTCAGCAGCGGGTCGCTGCCGGCGTGCTCTTCTCTGTACTGGACGCTGCCGCCGCCGTTGTAGAGCGCGTCGATCCGCAGCCCGGTCGCTCTCGACCAGGCGACCGCGGTCGCGACATCGCCGGGGCTCATGCGCACCGCGTCTTCCGGGGCGAAGTCGGTGAAGTGGCCCGCCGGGTTCCAGATGTCGTCGCCCAGGAAGACGTCGTCGACGTGCATCTCCAGGTAGTTGCGCTGGTCGCCGAAGAAGGTGCCGCGCGTGACCCACGCGAGCTGGCCGTGGCGCAGCAGCGCGCTGTGCAGCTGGACCGCGTTGTTGTCGAACGTCTGCACCATCTCTTCGCGCCCTTCCGGGTGCGTGTAGACGCCGAGCAGCGAGGCGCCGCTGCCGTCGGTCAGCAGCGTGGTGAAGGCGGCGCCTTCGAGCGGCGTCGCGCCGTAGCCCCACGTCCCGGCGCCGACCTGCACGCTGCCGTTGAGGTAGGGGAAGACGCTTCTGCCGGCTTCGGTCAGCGTCGCTTCGTCGCCGTCGAGCGGGCCCGAGGTCGTCGGCCCGTTGAGGCCGACTTCGGGGTTCGGGAAGGCGTAGGCGGTGAGCTGGCGGACGTGGAACGTCTGCTCGTAGGCGCTCAGCGCGGCCCACTCTTCCGGCGCGAGCGCGGAGGCGCAGCCGCCTTCTTCGCAGCGCGGGAGCTGGCCGACGGCGACGATCACGGCCTGGTACCTCGCCTCTTCGACCCCGGCGCTCGTCTGCGAGAGCGTCGCGGCGGTGATCGGCGCGTGGCCGGGCGTGGCGATCAGCTGGTCGAACGGGACGCCCTCGCGTCTGAGCTCGGCCTGCCAGCCGAGGAACGACGGTTCGCTGCCGCTCGCTCCGAGCAGCAGCACCTTCATGTCGATGCGCTGGGCCGCCGAGGCGGTGGACGCCGCCGCCGCGAGCAGCAGGCAGCAGAGCGACAGCAGGACGACGACCGGCTTGGCACGCATGCGACGCTCCCCCGCGTCCGATGATCAGGTCCCGCCCACTGTCGCCCATCGCGCCGCCCGGGCCAATGAGCCGTGTGGCGCATTTCGCGTGTTCAGCGCGGTGAACGACCTGCCCGGCGGTCTCGTCCGGCCCCGGCTCTGCCGTCCTCGCGCGCGAGCCAGCCCCGACGTTCGTCGGTCTCGCGTTATCTCACCAGCTCAACGGACTCGCCGTCGTCGAACACCGCACGGACCTCGAGGTGCCCGCCGAGCGCGCGGACGTACCGATCCAGCGTGGTGACGCGCACGTCGTCCTCCGCCTCGATTCGCGACACGTTCGGGCGGCTCGTCCCAAGCTGCTCCGCAACCGTGCTCTGGGTGATGCCCCGGCGCTCGCGCAGCTCGTGGAGCCGCACCTGGAACTCCATGGCGCGCTTGAACGCATCGATCCGCTCGCCCGCCTCCGGCGTGATCGGCCGGCGCGCGAGGATGTCCTGTCTGGTCTTGATTCTCGACACTGTGGACCTCCCAGTCCGGGTGGTTACGTCTCGTTCTCGAGGTAGTCGTCGTAGAGGTCGTCCGCGATCGGCACGTTGCGCTCGTACCAACCCGTCCAGTCGCCGCGCTTGTCGCCGCCGAGCAGGACGATCGCCCGGCGGCTGGGATCGAACGCGAACAGCGCGCGAAGCGTGCTTGCGCGCAGTTCCTTCATGTTGTGGTGCCGGCTGCCCTCGACGCGGTCCACGAGCGGCCGGCCCAGCGCCGGTCCGTGCTCCTCGAGGATGGCAACCGCTGCCATCACATGCTCGTACTGGTCCTGATCGAGGCCAAGGATCCAGTCGAACGCCGGGACGGTGTAGACGACTTCCCACGGCATGCCTGACTATGGTAACGAATACATTTCGGAAATGCAATCATTACCACAGCCGGAGCCGGGTGGGTGACTCGCCCGCCCCCGCTGCTACCCTTGCGCCTCCGGGCCCGATACCGCCGTCGGGCCCCAGCCGGAGTGCTGAGACGCCTCCTCGATGACCGACCATCTGACCGATCGCGACGGACCGCGCGACGAGTGCGGCGTCTTCGGGATCTACGCCCCCGATCACGACGTCGCCCGCCTCGCGTACTTCGCGCTGTACGCGCTGCAGCACCGCGGGCAGGAGTCGGCGGGGATCGCGACCACCGACGTCGGCGGCAACATCATGACGCTGCGCGACCTGGGCCTCGTCTCGCAGGTGTTCGACGAGCAGAAGCTGCGCGCGCTGCCCGGCGACCTGGCGCTCGGCCACGTGCGCTACTCCACGACCGGCTCCTCCGCATGGGAGAACGCGCAGCCGATCTACCGCTCCGACGACCGCGAGCTGGCGCTCGCGCACAACGGCAACCTCACGAACGCCGTCGAGCTGCACGCCGAGCTGCGCGAGCGCGACGTCGCGTTCCGCTCGACGTCGGACTCGGAGATCATCGCCGCGCTGCTGTCGACCCACCCGGCGGAGCGGATCGAGGACGCGGTCGTGGACGTGCTGCCCAGGCTGCACGGCGCCTTCTCGACCGTCGTCATGACGCGCGAGAAGATCGTCGCCTTCCGCGACCCGCACGGCCTGCGCCCACTCGCGCTCGGCCAGATCGGCGACCGCTACTGCGTCGCGAGCGAGTCGTGCGCGCTCGACATCATCGGCGCGAGATTCCTGCGCGAGATCGAGCCGGGCGAGGTGCTGACGATCGACGCCGGCGGCATCTCGACGCGCATGGCGGTGGAAGGCGCCCGCCGCGCCTTCTGCGTCTTCGAGTACATCTACTTCGCGCGGCCCGACTCGATCATGGGCGGCACCGTGCTGCAGGGCGCGCGCGGGCGGATGGGCGAGATCCTCGCGCGCGAGGCGCCGGTCGAAGCCGACCTCGTGATCGCGGTGCCGGACTCCGGCAACCCGGCGGCGCGCGGATACGCCCGCGCCAGCGGGATCCCGCACGACGACGGCTTCGTCAAGAACCGCTACGTCGCGCGCACGTTCATCCAGCCCGGCCAGGAGCTGCGCAAGCACGGCCTCAGACTGAAGTTCAACCCGATGCCGGAGATCGTCAGAGGCCAGCGGCTCGTGGTGGTGGACGACTCGATCGTGCGCGGCAACACGACGCGTCAGATCGTGCAGATGCTGCGCGACGCCGGCGCGAAGGAGGTTCACCTCCGCATCACCGCTCCGCCGATCCGCAACCCCTGCCACTACGGCATCGACATGTCGACGCGCGAGGAGATGGTCGCGCACGGGCGCGAGGTCGACGAGATCGCCGCCGAGCTGGGCGCGGACTCACTGCACTACCTCTCGCTGGCGGGCGTCTACGAGGCCGTCGGCTCGACGCGCGAGACGCACTGCGACGCCTGCTTCACGGGCGAGTACCCGCTGCCGCACGGGCCGGGCGGGCAGGACAAGCACGCCTTCGAGCAGGCGCTTCCCGTCATACACGCGTAACGCCGCAAACTGCGCCGGAGCGCTGCGATCCCGGCCGATCGCGGCGCTATGGTCGTCGGTCCCATGGACCCTCGCGACGCGCTGCGCACCCACTTCGGCTTCGGCGACTTCCGCCCCGGCCAGGCGGACGCGGTCGACGCCGCGCTCGCGGACCGCGACACGCTCGTCGTGATGCCGACCGGCTCGGGCAAGTCGCTCTGCTACCAGCTGCCGGCGCTGATGCGCGACGACCTGACGATCGTCGTCTCGCCGCTCGTCTCGCTGATGCAGGACCAGGTCGACCAGCTGCGGCGGATCGCGCCCGAGCGCGTCGCGCTCGTCAACGCGCAGCAGACCGCCGCGGAGAACCGCGTCGTGATGGAGCGCGCCGCGGCCGGCGAGCTGCGGCTGCTGTACGTCGCGCCCGAGCGCTTCGCCTCCCCAGCCTTCATCGAGCAGGTCGAGGGCGTCCGCATCGGGTTGTTCGTGGTGGACGAGGCGCACTGCGTCTCGCAGTGGGGCCACGACTTCCGCCCCGACTACTTCCGCCTCGCCGACGCCGCGCGCTACCTGAGAGCGCGCGCGATCGTCGCGCTGACGGCGACGGCGACGCCGCAGGTGGCGCGCGACATCGTCGCGCGGCTGCGGTTGGAGGACCCGGCGACGGTGACGACCGGCTTCGACCGGCCCAACCTCTCGTTCGCCGTCGTGCCGTGCAGAACGAAGGCCGACAAGCACCGGCGCATCGCCGCCGCGCTCGGCGAGCCGGGGATGCTGCCGGCGATCGTCTACGCCGGCACGCGCAACGGCTGCGAGGAGCTGGCGATGAGACTCGGGCACGCGCTCGACGAGGAGGTGCTCGTCTACCACGCGGGGCTCGACCGCGATCGCCGCGCGGCCGTCCAGCGATCGTTCATGGGCGGCGACGCGCGCGTCGTCGTCGCGACGAACGCGTTCGGGATGGGCGTCGACAAGGCCGACGTGCGGACCGTCTGCCACGAGACGGTCCCGCAATCGATCGAGGCCTACTACCAGGAGGCCGGGCGCGCCGGCCGCGACGGGGCGCCCGCGCGTTGCCTGCTGTTCTCCGAGTCGCGCGACAAGGGGCTGCACGTCTTCTTCATCCAGCGCGCGGAGGTCGAGGACGCGGCGTTCGGCGCGGTCGCCCGCCGGCTGCACAAGCAGGCGACCGAGCAGGGCCGCTACGACGTCGAGCTGCGCGAGCTGGCGGCGCTGACCGGCAGAGGCGGCGACGCCGACCAGGCGCGCTCGATCGTCGGCCACCTCGCGCGCGCGGGGATGATCAGACCGGCGCCGTCGCCGCCCGACCGCGCCGTCGGGCGGATCGTCGGCGCGTGGGACCGCGCGGCGCTGCTCGCCTGCCGCGAGTCGGCCGGCGACGCGACGCGCGTGCGCTGGCGCCAGTACCGCGCGATCTGGGCGTTCGTCGAGCAGCGCTCGTGCCGGCGCAGAACGCTGCTGCGCCACTTCGGCGACGCGTCCGCGCCGCAGACCGATCCGGGCGTGGCGTGCTGCGACGTGTGCGATCCATCGCTGGTACCCGCCGCGCCGGCCGCGCCTGCGGCTCCGGCGCGCGACGGCTCGCCCCGACGCGTTGCGCCGCGGCCCGGCGTTGCGCCGGCCGACGGCAACCTGGACGACGCGATCTTCGCCGTGGTGGAAGCGGCCGAGCCGGCCGTCGGTCGCACGCGCGCGGTCGAGATCCTCTGCGGCGGGCGCTCGAAGGTCGTCGAGAAGTACAGCTACGACGGGCTGCCGACGTACGGCACGTTCGCCCACCTGCGCCGCGACGACGTGCTGGCGCGCGTGGACGAGCTGCTCGCCGACGGGCGCCTGCGCTCGACCGGCGGGCGCTTCCCGAAGCTCGCTGCCGCATGAGCGGGTTCCGCCTCGCCGTCCTCGCCTCAGGCACCGGCTCCAACCTGCAGGCGATCCTCGACACGCTGCACGGCGGGCCGGAGGGGATCGCCGTCGCGGCGGTCGCGTCCGACACGCCCGGGGCGCGGGCGCTGGAGCGGGCGCAGCAGGCAGGCGTGCCGACGAAGACGTTCCCGCTCGGCGACTTCCCCGGCCGCGCCGCGCGCGACGCCGCGCTCGCCGGCTGGGTCGCCGACCACGACGTCCAGCTCGTCGTCCTGGCCGGCTACATGCAGCTGCTGACGCCCGCCTTCCTCGGCCGCTTCCCGCACGCGGTGATCAACGTGCACCCGGCGCTGCTGCCCGCGTTCCCCGGCCTCGACGCGGTCGGGCAGGCGCTCGCGCACGGGGTGAAGGTCTTCGGCGTCACCGTCCACTACGTCGACGAGGGCGTCGACACCGGGCCGATCGTGCTGCAGCGCGCGCTCGAGCTGCCGCACGCGCGCGAGCCGCAGGACGTGCTCGGCCCGCTGCACGCGGTCGAGCACGAGCTGCTGCCCGAGGCGATCCGCCTGATCGCCCGCGGGGCGGTGCGGATCGACCCGGCGGACCCGCGCCGCGTGCTGCTGGAGCCGTAGCTATCCTCGGGCGCGCATGACGGACGGCACGGAGATCGCGCACTCGGAGCAGCCCTTGACGGCGCCCGGCGAGGTCCACGTGCGGCGGGCGCTGCTGTCGGTCTCGGACAAGACGGGCGTCGTCGACTTCGCGCGCGGGCTCGCGGAGCTGGGCGTCGAGCTGGTGTCGACCGGCGGCACTGCCGGGGCGCTCGCCGACGCGGGCATCCCGCACCGCTCGATCACCGACTACACCGGCTTCCCGGAGATCATGGACGGGCGCGTCAAGACGCTGAACCCGAAGCTGTACGCGGGCCTGCTGGCAGTGCGCGACAACCCCGAGCACCTCGCGGCCGCGGCGGACGCGGAGGTCGAGATGGTCGACCTCGTGTGCGTGAACCTCTACCCGTTCGAGCAGACCGTCGCCAAGCGCGGCGTGGCCGACGCCGAGGTGATCGAGAACATCGACATCGGCGGCCCGACGATGATCCGCGCCGCTGCGAAGAACTTCGCCTTCGCCGCGCCGGTCGTCTCGCCGGCCAGCTACGACGCGATCCTCGACGAGCTGCGCGCCGGCGGCGGGAAGCTCTCGCTCGCCACGCGCGAGTCGCTCGCGGCCGAGGCGTTCGCCTACACGGCGCGCTACGACACCGCGATCACGCGCTGGTTCAGCGAGAAGCGCGACGACTTCCCGCCGCTGTTCGTACGCGCCTTCGAGAAGGTCACCGACCTCTCCTACGGCGAGAACCCGCACCAGCGCGCCGCCTACTACGCGCAGGTCGGCTCGCCCGGGCACCTGCTGTCAAACGTGCGCCAGCTCGGCGGCAAGCCGCTGTCGTTCAACAACCTGCTCGACCTCAACGCCGCGCGCCTCCTCTCGCGCGAGTTCGGCGGTCCGGCGTGCGTGATCGTCAAGCACAACAACCCGTGCGGCGTGGCGCTCGGCGAGGACCCGCTCGACGCCTACCGGCGCGCCTTCGCGTGCGATCCGATGTCCGCCTTCGGCGGGGTCATCTGCCTCAACCGGCCGGTCGACGGCGCGCTCGCCGAGGCGCTCGTGCAGCAGTTCGCGGAGGTGCTGTTCGCGCCCGGCTACGACGAGGCCGCGCTGGAGACGCTGTCGAGCAGACCGAACCTGCGGATCCTCCAGGACGACGAGCAGCAGCCGCTGCACCTCGCCGAGCCCGACCTCAAGCAGGTCGTCGGCGGTCTGCTCCTGCAGGATCGCGACCTCGACACGCAGGATCGCTCGGAGATGACGGTCGCGACGCAGCGCCAGCCGACCGATGCCGAGTGGCGCGAGCTGCTGTTCGCCTGGCGCGTCTGCAAGCACGTGCGCTCCAACGCGATCGTGCTGGCGAGAGACGGCGCGTCGGTCGGCATCGGCGCCGGGCAGATGAGCCGCGTCGACTCGGTGCGGATCGCGATCGAGAAGGCGCAGGGCGACTCCGTGCAGGGCGCCGTGCTCGCGTCCGACGCCTACTTCCCGTTCCCGGACGGCCCGCAGGCGGCGATCGACGCGGGCGTCACCGCGATCGTCCAGCCGGGCGGCTCGGTGCGCGACCCCGAGGTGGTCGCGGCGGCCGACGCGGCGGGCATAGCGATGGTCTTCACGAGCCGCCGGCACTTCAAGCACTGAAGCGGCTGAACGGATCCGGCTACAGGCGCGTCCGCGCGCTGCCGATAGGGACGGCGTGACGTTGGGAGCGAGATCGCCGGGTTGCGCGCCGGAGGGCGCCTGATGGACCTGCGCCTGCGCAGCGTTCCGGCGCTGTTCGGGACGGTCCTGGCCGCGATCGCGACGCTCGTGGCGACGATGGTCGCCGTCAGCAACTGGGGCGTCCCCGTCGCCGGCATGCTGCTGACGGTCGCGCTCGGGATCCTCACGCTGCACGCGCTCCAGCGCGAGCGCCGCGCGACGCTCCGCGTCGGCGAGCAGGCCGCGGAGCGCGACCGCGTCGAGAGCGAGCTGCGCGCCGCCGAGCTGCGCCACCGGCTGCTCGCCGACAACGCGACCGACACCATCATCGCGTTCGGCCCCGACGGCCGCATCACGTACGTCTCGCCGGCGTGCAGCGAGCTGATCGGCCAGGTGCCGAGCGAGATCGTCGGGCGCCAGCCGCAGGACTTCGTCCACCCCGACGACCACCACGAGGTGCACGCGGCGCGCCGCCGCGCGACCGAGCACGGTGGGACGATCACCGTCACCAGCCGCCTGCGCCACAGCGCCGGCCACTTCGTCTGGATCGAGGCGCGCGTGCGGCGCGTGCTGGACCCCGAGACCGGCGTCCCGATCGAGGGCCAGGCGATCGTGCGCGACGTCAGCGAGCGCGTCGCCGCCGAGGCCGCGCTGCGCGAGAGCGTCGAGCGGATCGCCGCCGCCGAGCAGCGCTTCCGCACCGCCTTCGAGGCCGCGCCGATCGGGATGGCGCTGTCCGGGCTCGACGGGCGCTTCATCCAGGTCAACGACGCGCTGTGCGCGATCACCGGCTACACGCGCGAGGAGCTGGAGGAGATGGGCTTCGCCGACCTCGGCCACCCGGCCGACGCGGGGCGCGAAGAGGAGATGATGCGCGCGCTGCTGTCCGGCGAGCAGAGCACGTACTGGATGGAGAAGCGCTACGTCGACGTCGTCGGCCAGGTCGTGTGGGTGGCGGTGCACGCGACGCTCGTGCGCGCGGCCGACGGCAGCCCGCAGCACTTCCTCGGCCAGATCCAGGACGTCAGCGAGCGCGTCAGGTACGAGGCGCAGCTCCAGCACATGGCCGACCACGACCCGCTCACCGGCCTGCTGAATCGCCGCTCGTTCGAGCGCGAGCTCAACCAGCACATCGTGCAGGTGCAGCGCTACGGGCCCGAGGGCGCCGCGCTCGTGCTCGACATCGACCGCTTCAAGCACATCAACGACACGCTCGGGCACAACGTCGGCGACGAGCTGATCGTCAAGGTCGCTCAGACGCTGCGCACGCGCCTGCGCGACAGCGACGTGCTCGCGCGCCTCGGCGGCGACGAGTTCGCGATCCTGTTGCCGCGCGGCGGTGCGGCCGAGGCGGCCCGCGTCGCGGAGGCGGTGCTCGGCGCCGTGCGCGCTCAGTCGGTGCTGACCGCGGCCGGCCGCCGGCGACCGATCACCGCGTCGATCGGGATCGCGCTGTTCAGCGACACCGAGCGATTGAGCGCGGAGGACGTGCTCGTCAACGCCGACCTGGCGATGTACGACGCGAAGGAGGCGGGCCGCGACCGCGCCGCCACGTATTCGTCGCAGGAGCGCGGCGCCTCGCGCATGAAGGCGCGCATCACGTGGGCCGAGCGGATCCGCGAGGCGCTCGAGGAGGATCGCTTCACGCTGTACGCGCAGCCGATCGTCGACCTCGCCGACGGCGAGGTGCGCCAGCACGAGCTGCTGCTGCGGATGCTCGACGAGCGCGGCGAGGTGATCCCGCCGGCCGCGTTCCTCGGCGTCGCCGAGCGCTTCGACCTGATGCAGGACATCGACCGCTGGGTCGTCGCGCGTGCGATCCGCCTGATGGGCGAACAGAAGGCGGCGGGGCGCGAGCTCGCCTTCGAGGTCAACATCTCCGGCAGCTCGACCGGCGATCCCGAGCTGTTGACGATCATCGAGCACGAGCTGGCGGTGAGCGGTGTCGACCCGGTGAACCTCGTGCTCGAGGTGACGGAGACGACCGCCGTCGCGAACATCCCGCGCGCGCAGCAGTTCGCCGCGCGGCTCGCCGAGCTGGGTTGCCGGTTTGCACTCGACGACTTCGGAGCAGGCTTCGGCAGCTTCTACTACTTGAAGCACCTGCCATTCGACCTGCTCAAGATCGACGGAGAGTTCGTTCGCTCATGTACAACGTGCACCACGGACCAGCTGCTCATTCGCGCCGCCGTGGACATCGCCCGCGGACTCGGGAAGAAGACGATCGCGGAGTACGTCGGCGATGAGGAGACCGTCGAGCTGCTGCGGGAATTGGGCGTCGACTATGCCCAGGGTTTCCACATCGGACGCCCAGGGCCCCTGGCTGCCCGTCTTGAGCGCGACTGCGTCAATTCCTAAGCTTCGCTTTACCAATGAAGTTTTGTAACGGACAAGCGCCAGCTTCTTGACGAGAACCTCCCACGGGTTCAATGCAAGTGCGTATATTGCTAGCCTAGACGCACCCCCTCTTACGCTTACCAGGAGTCATATACATGGCAGATCTCGTCGGGCAAATTCAGCGCGACATCGAGAAGCGCCTTGCAGAGTTGCGGCCGCTGATCGAAGAGAAGGAGCAGCTCGAAGCCGTGCTCGCGGCGCTCACGAACGGCAGCGCCGGTGGCGCTGTGGCTGCCCCCCGCGCTCGCGCGACGACGACGGCGCCGCGCGCTGCGGCACGTGCGCCCTACGCGGCTGGCAAGAGCCGCCGCGCGCCGCGCGGTGCCAACCGCGAGGCGATCCTCACGGTCGTGCGCGAACGCCCGGGGGTGTCTGCCGCAGAGGTCGCCGCGATCACGAGAATCGCCAAGCCGACGGTGCACACCACCATCTCGCAGCTCAAGCGCAAGGGCATCCTCGAACCCGAGGGCTCCGGCGGCGTCAAGCTCGCCAAGGGCGCCTGAGCCGAGGCTCGCGGCCCGGGGCGCGCATTCGATGCGCGCCCTGGGACTCGAACCCAGCCCGCCGGATTAAAAGTCCGGTGCTCTAACCCGATGAGCTAGACGCGCCCGTGCAGTTTCGCACGACGAGCGTCCGGGCGTGATGCGAAGGTTCCTATGCTGTAGGGACGCCCCGTGCATCCCGTGGTCCCCCTGCCCCCATGGTGTAGCGGTCAGCACGCCAGCCTTTCACGCTGGTAGCGGGGGTTCGATTCCCCCTGGGGGTACTGGTCCTGCCGGTGGTCGCCCACCGGCAGGCCGAACGGCGGGCCGGGTCCGGTCGTCGTCCGCGACGAGATCGCGTGCGCCGACCTAGTTCTGCGGCCGCGGTGGACTCGCTCGCGGCGATCTGGGGCTGGGGCCAGGCTCTGCGCAGCGAGTCAGGTTCGCGTCGTTGGGATGGGCAAGGCCTGGACAACCTGCTCGGCTTGCTGTTCGCACCGTATGGGCTGATCGGCTAAGGCTGCTCGAAGCATGCGGCCTGTCGCCCAGTACAAGCCCGGCATGTGCAGCTGGGAGCACAGACCCGACGCGCTGCACGGGCGCGCCGGCCGCCGGGAAGGTGGCCTGGTGCTCGAGGTCGATGATGTCGCTCGCTTCTAGCGGGTGGATCCGGCTTGACCAATGCGATCGCGCGCCTGCGCGTGCGGGGCTTGAGCTGTCCCACGCCCAGGTTGTGCACAAGGACATTTCGGGTCTCATAGAGCGCATCGGCGACGGCGCGCATGGGAGGCTCGGCTGCGGCTCGCGGGTAGTAAGCACGCACGAATGCCTTGAAGCGAGCACCGGACAGAGGGGTGCCTTTGCGCTTTGCCTCTCTGCCGAGGATGCGCTGCGCCTGGCGTTTTGGAAGAACCAGATAGAGAAGCCGCTGATCTGGTTGAGGATCATCGCCGTCGCGGTGAAGTTGCATCCAACCTGGGGCGCGAGCAGCTCGTTTGGCAAGCGCAACAACACTCGGAGATCAGCGAACTGCATGCCGACCTGCTCGCGGAGCAGTCGTTGCACCGCCGGCAGAGTTGCCGCCTCGGCGTATGCCGAAGGCAGGTCTCCAGTGGAAAAAGGATCTGATCGCAGCGGCGCAATCCCCATCAGCGCACTTCTACATGACGGTTATGACGTGCTGTGCCACCGGAGAATCCGAGACGGGTGCTGTTTCCCCGCAGCAGATTGCCGGCACCGTTCGTGTGTTCACATGTGCTAAGATGTGAACACACGAACCTATCTAGGAGGCGCTTTGCCAACGCTGTCAGAGGCGACTGCCCGGGAGATCGCAGAAGTGCTCGCGCCGTACGTCGCCGAGGTGCTGGCGCGGTCGTCGCCCAAGAGGCCGGCGGGGCCGGATTACGATGCGGCGACGTGCGCAGAGTTCGTGCGCGATCTGGGGCAGGGTGTCCTGAACCGCGCCCAGAACTTCTTCTTGCTGCTCGCAACGCACGGACGCGTCGGCTCGCTTGACCTTGCGCTGGCGATCGGGACCAGCACGCCGCGGAATATTCCCGCGAACCTCACCAACTCGCTGAAGCAACGCGCGCGGAGGATGAACCTCGACGTGCCGTGGGGGGAGACAGTGAGCGAGGACGGACGCACCGTCTGGCTCGACCGCGACGGAATCGCAGCGCGCATGATCGAAGCGCTGAGCGCCGAGCAGCATCGGCGTCATGGCAGGTAGCCAGAGGCGGATAAGGGTCTGGTGAGATCGGCGCGGCAGGACGCATGCGGCCCGGGCCATCTCGTACGGCCACACGGGTACTGCCCGCGGCTACTATCCGAAGCCGCGGGCGGTTAGCTCAGCTGGTAGAGCACTTGCCTTACAAGCAAGGGGTCGCTGGTTCGAACCCAGCACCGCCCATCCGCCCCGCGCGGCATCGCCGGCGCGTGTCTGCAACCCTTTCGCGCCGATGTCCGAGCCGCTTTCCTTCGATCCGATCGCGCAGGCGCGCCGCCAGTGGACCGAGCGCTGGGGCGAGGAGCCGGCGCGGCCGATGGCGGCCGTCACGTCGATCATGCGCACGCAGCAGATCCTCCTCGCGCGGCTCGGCGAGCTGCTGCGGCCGTTCGGGCTGACGTTCCCGCGCTACGAGACGCTGATGGTGCTCGTCTTCAGCCGCACCGGCTCGCTGGCCGTCGGCAAGATGGGCGAGCGGCTGCAGGTCCACCGCACGAGCATGACCCACATGGCCGACCGGCTCGAGGAGGCCGGGCTCGTGACGCGCGTCGCGCACGCGGAGGACCGCCGCTCGACGCTGATCGAGATCACGCCCGCCGGCCGCGACCTCGCCGCGCGCGCGACCGCCGTGCTCAACGAGGCCGGCTTCGCGATGGACCCGCTGGGCGACGAGGCGCTCGACTCGATCACGCGACTGCTCGAGGGCATCCGCCGCCACGAGGGCGACTTCGCCGAGCCGGTCGAGGCGGCCGCCTCGCACGACCGCGGCGCGGCTGTCTAGAAGACCGGCGCCTCGGTGTAGCGGCCGAAGACGGTCTGGAGCGCGTCGACGATCTCGCCCTCCGTCGCCTCGGCACGCGCAGCGGTGAGGAAGGGCTCCATCAGGTTGGCCCCGTCCTGCGCGGCGGCGCTGCGGATCGCGGCGAGCGCCTGCTCGACCGCGGCGCTGTCGCGGCGGGCGCGGACGGCCTGCACCCGGTCGATCTGCTTGCGCTCCAAAGCGGGGTCGATCTTGAGGTACGGGGTCTGGTCGTCGCCGCCCTCGGTGAAGGCGTTGACGCCGACGACGACGCGCCGTCTCTCGTCGATCTCGGTCTGCAGCTCGAAGCTCGCGTCGGCGATCTCGCGCTGCGGGTAGGAGCGCTTGACCGCCTCGACCATCCCGCCCAGCTCGTCGATCTTGGCGAAGTACTCGTACGCCTTCGCCTCCATCTTGTCGGTCAGCGCCTCGACGAAGTAGGAGCCGCCGAGCGGGTCGATCGTGTTTGCGACACCGGTCTCGTGGGCGATGATCTGCTGGGTCCGGAGGGCGATGCGGACGGCGTCCTCGGTCGGCAGTGCGAGCGCCTCGTCGTATGAGTTGGTGTGCAGCGACTGCGTGCCGCCGAGCACGCCCGCCAGCGCCTCGATCGCGGTCCGCACGATGTTGTTCAACGGCTGCTGGGCGGTCAGCGACACACCGGCGGTCTGGGTGTGGAAGCGCATCAGCCACGAGCGCGGGTTCTTCGCGCCGAACGTCTCCTTCAGCTCGCGCGCCCAGATGCGGCGCGCGGCGCGGTACTTCGCGATCTCCTCGAAGAAGTCGATCTGCGCGTTGAAGAAGAAGCTCAAGCGGGGCGCGAAGTCGTCGACGTCGAGGCCGCGCGCGACCGCCTGCTCGACGTACGTGAGGCCGTCCTTCAAGGTGAACGCCAGCTCCTGCGCGGCGGTCGCTCCCGCCTCGCGGATGTGGTACCCGGAGATCGAGACCGGGTGCCAACGCGGCATCGCCGTCGAGCACCACTCGATCATGTCGCCGACGAGGCGCATCGCCGGGTCGATCGGGAAGCACCACTCCTTCTGCGCGATGTACTCCTTGAGGATGTCCGTCTGGATCGTGCCGCCGAGCTTGTCGGCCGGCACGGGCGTGGGAGCGCGCTCGGCCGCGACGACGTAGAAGGCGAGCATGATCGCCGCCGGAGCGTTGATCGTCATCGAGACGGTCACCTCGCCGAGGTCGATCCCGCCGAACAGCGTCGACATGTCCTCCAGCGAGTCGACCGCGACGCCCTCGCGCCCGACCTCGCCGAGCGAACGCGGGTGGTCGGAGTCGTGGCCCATCAGCGACGGCATGTCGAACGCGGTCGAGAGACCGGTCTGCCCGTGGTCGATCAGGTACCGGAAGCGCTCGTTCGTCTCCTCCGCGGTGCCGAAGCCGGCGAACTGCCGCATCGTCCACAGCCGCCCGCGGTACATCGAGTCGTAGACCCCGCGCGTGAACGGGTACTCCCCCGGGCGGCCGATCGCCGCTGCCGCATCGGCGGGCAGGTCCGCCTCGGTGTAGAGCGGCTGCACCGGCTCCCCCGAGAGCGTGGTGAACGGGACGTCGCGCTCGGCGCTCATCGGCCGAGTATCGCAGGCGTCATGCCGCCAGCCCGGCCGGGACGCCGCGGGCGCGCACGCTCATCAGCAGCGGCTCGCGCGGGGAGAGCGTCGGCATCTGGCGCACCGTCATCGTGCGGCCGGGGTCGAGCTCGAGCCGGAAGCGCTGCAGCAGCAGCGTGACGATCGTGCGGATCTCGAGCTGGCCGAAGCGCATGCCGATGCACGTGCGCGAGCCGCCGCCGAACGGGATGTAGGCGCCCTTCGGCAGCTTCGCCTTCGCCTCCGGGGCGAACCGCTCGGGCACGAACGCCTCCGGCTCGGGCCACACGTCCGGCAGCCGGTGGCTCGCCCACGAGCTGTAGTAGACGTAGGCGTCGGCGGGGACGTGGTGGCCGCCGAACTCGAACGTCTCGACCGCGCGGCGCGGCCCGACCCACGCCGCCGGGTAGAGGCGCAGCGTCTCGTCGAGCACCATCTCCAGCTCCGGCAGGACCTCGCCGCCCATCAGCTCGGCGGCGGTCGGCGTGCGGCCGGCGAGGACGCGGTCCTGCTCCTCGAGCAGCTTCGCCAGCGCGGCCGGATGGCGCGCGAGCTCGTAGAGCATGAAGGAGATCGTCGACGTCGACGTGTCGTGCCCGGCGAACAGCAGCGTCATCACCTGGTCGCGGATCTCGCGGTCGCTGAGGCGCGAGCCGTCCTCGGCGTCCGTCGCCTCGATCAGCATCGACATCACGTCGGCGCGCTCTGAAAGGGGCCCGCCCACCCCGCGCCGGCGGCGCTCGATCTCGGCGTAGACGATCCGGTCGAGCGCCTTGCGCGCTGCGAGCATGCGGCGCCACGGGGTGCGCGGGCCGCGCATCACGCGCACGACGAAGTCGGTCCCGTAGAAGCTCAGCGCGCGCTCGAACTCGATCGCCGCCTGCGCGCCCTTGCCGCGCTCGTCGGGGTCGAGCCCGAACAGCGCGCGCATCGCGACGCGCAGCGTCAGCCGGCGAGCCCAGTGGTAGACGTCGAGCACCTCGCCCTCGCGCCAGCTCGCGAGCGCCTGCTCCGTCTCCTCGATCATCGTCGCGTGGGAGGCGGCGATCCGCTCGCGGTGAAACGCCGGCAGCATGATCCGGCGCGCACGGCGGTGGTAGTCGCCGTCGATCGTCAGCAGGCCGTCGCCGAGCAGGGGGATCAGGTCGCCCATGCTGCCCGTGCGCCAGTGGAACTTGTCGGCGTTGGAGACGGTCATGAAGTGGTTCGCCTGCGGGCCGAGCATGAACACGACGCGCCCGTGGAAGACGCGCATGCTGAAGATCGGCCCGTGCTCGCGGTAGAGCGGCAACAGGATCGGCAGCGGGTCGCGCACGAAGCGGAACGTGCGCTCGACGTTGAAGTCGTTCGGCCCGGGCGGGAACGGCACCGGTGCGGTGCGCTCGCGGTAGAGGTCCTCGAAGATGCGGCGGACCGCGTTGCTCGACAGCGGCTCGGGGGCGACGACGCTCATGTCCCGACAGCGTACTGGCTGCTCAGCCAGGATTGCGCTGCCCAGCGGTCACGCGCTGCTCCACCAGAAGGTAGTGTGGACCGGCACGTATACACCGCAGGAGGGGGAATCATGCACCGCAAGGTCGCCGCCGCGCTCGTCGCTGCGCTCGCGCTCGGGATCGCGAGCTGCGGGGAAAGCGGCAAGACGCTGACGAGAGCGGACTTGGTCCGGCAGGTCGAGGCCGCCTGCAGGCAGGGGCAGCAGGTGGCGCAGCAGCAGGGGAGAGCCTCGGGAAGATCTGGCGGACCCACGACCTTCGTGACCGCGATCATCGCCGGCCAGCGCGTCATCGTGGCCAGAATCAAGAATCTCAACGGCGCCGGCGATGCGAAGAGCGACTTCGCCACCTTCAAGCAGAGCATGCAGCAGCGGCTCGCCCTGTTCCAGAGAGTCCAATCCGCCGGCAGCGCGGGGCTCCAGAGAGCGATCAGAGCGGTGCAGGCCGAAGCCGAAGCGGTCACCAGAAGATTGCAGGACGCGGCCGGGAGACTCGGCTTGGAAGGCTGCTCCTGAGCCGCGTCGCATCGCGTCGCGCGCTGCGCGACCGGCTGTCGCCGCGAGGGGCGCCTTGGCGTCCCTCGCGGCACCGCGTCCGCGCGCCCGGGCGTGCCATACTCCACACCCCCTCGTGGGGGCGTAGCTCAGTTGGTTAGAGCGCCGGCCTGTCACGCCGGAGGTCGCGGGTTCGAGTCCCGTCGCTCCCGCTTCTCAGTACTCGGAGCGCAGGATGGGCCTGCAAGTCGGCCCTTGTGTCGAGCGGCTCCGAATCGATGGGCGCCGTCGTTGGCTTCGCCCGGGAAAGTTCCTGCAAGTCGTTCGCGCGGATCGCGGAGGTGTACCGCTGCGACCAAGTGGGGTGTATGCTTTCTCCGTGGTTAAGCGCACCAACATCAACCTCGATCTGGGCCTTGTCGAGCAGGCGGCGCAGGAGCTCGGCACCCGCCGCACCACGGACACTGTCCATGAGGCGCTTCGCGATGTCGTCGCCCGGGCACGGCGGGTACGACTCGCGCGACGCGACTTCGCTGACCTGACGCCCGATGCCCTGGAGCAGATGCGCCGGCCGACAGGTCGCAGCGCTTGACCGAGCTTGCGGATACCAGCGCCTGGGTGTGGTCGCGCCGGCCTGGTCATCGCGAGCTTCGCCACGCATTCGACGTCGCTCTCGTCGACGGCGAGATCGCGACCTGCGACATGGTGCGCCTCGAGCTGCTCTACAGCGCTCGCAACGCCGGCGAGTTCGGCGAACTTCATGACGAGTTGGCGACGCTGCCCGATTGCCCGGTAGGCAAGGAGCAGTGGAATCGTGCGCTCTGGGTCTACCAGCAGCTTGCCACGCAGGGGGGAGCCCATCAGCGTTCGGTCAAACACCCGGACCTCCTCATCGCCGCTGCGGCAGAAGCGGCGGGCCTGACTGTCCTCCACTACGACGAGGACTTTGACCGCATCGCCGCGATCACCGGCCAGCCGACACGCTGGCTCGCCGACCGAGGCGTTCTGTGACGCGACTTCGGGGGTCGACGGGTGGTGGCCAGCCGCTACCGGGGTCGGAGCCGAATCAGTCGCTGCTCGCCCCCGCCGTGCGCGCGGCCGCGACGTCCTGGCGGAGCGTCTTCAGCGCGGCGACGTAGATCTCCGAGAACGTCGGGAACGGCTGGATCGTGTCGGCCAGGACGTCCAGCGGGACGCGGGCGCGGATCGCGAGCGTCGCCTGCTGCAGCCACTCGCCCGCCTCGGGGCCGAGCGCGTAGGCGCCCGTCAGCCGGTCGCCGTCGCCGAGCAGCGTCAGGAACCCGTTGCTGTCGGCGTACGCGCGCGAATACGTCGCGGTCTTCGCGACCTCCGACAGCGGGACCGTCGCGCTGAAGCGGCCGTCGCCGGCGCCCACCGCCGCGGCTTGCGGGTCGGTGTAGACCACGCGCGGGACGGCCTCGTAGCTGGCCGTGCGCGGCTCCCCGAGGATGTTCGCGGCGACCACCTCGCCCTGGTACTTGCCGACGTGGGTCAGCGGCCACACGCCGTTGACGTCGCCGATCGCCCACAGGCCCTCGGCCGCGCGCAGGTGCGCGTCGACCGGGACGCCGTGCGGGTCCGCCTCGACGCCGACGGTCTCGAGCCCGAGCCCCTGGACCCGCGGGCGCCGGCCGGTCGCGGCGAGCAGCCGGTCGCCGCGCAGCTCGCGTCCGTCGCCGAGCTCGAGCACGAAGTCGTCGCCGTCGCGCCGCGCTGCCGTCGCGCCCACGGACAGCATCAGCTCGACGCCCTCGCGGCGCAGCGCCTCGCCGAGCGCCTCGCCCAGCGGCGCCGGCTCGCGCGCGAGCACGTGGTCGGCCATGTCGACGATCGCGACCTCGCCGCCGAGCCGCCGCACCGCCTGCGCCAGCTCCACGCCGACCGGCCCGCCGCCGAGGATCAGCAGGCGGTGCGGGACGGCCGTCATCGCGGTCGCCTCGCGGTTGGTCCAGACGCCCTCGAGCTCGCGCAGGCCCGGCACTGGCGGGATCACCGGATCCGCTCCGTTCGCGAGCACGACGTGGCGGGCGGTGTGGCGCACGCCGTCGACCTCGACGACGCCCGGTCCGGCGAGCCGGCCGGTGCCGCGCAGCAGGTCGATCCCGTGGTCGGCCAGCCAGCGCTCCTGCCCGGCGTCGGCGTGGTCGGAGACCATGAAGTCGCGCCAGGCGAGCGCCGCCTCGACGTCGACCGCGGCGGTCGCGGCCGCCTCGCGCGCCTGGTGGACCGCCTCGCCCGGTCGCAGCAGCGTCTTCGACGGGATGCACGCCCAATACGAGCACTCGCCGCCGACGAGCTCGCGCTCCACGACGGCCACGCGCAGGCTGCCCTCCGCCAGCGCGCCCGCGCAATGCTCGCCCGGCGAGCCGCCGCCGAGCACGATCGCGTCGTACGTCGTCGTCATGGCCCGCTCCTCTCAGCGACCCGGGAGCCGGGTCTTGATCTCCTGGAGCAGCCAGCCGTTGCCGTCCGGATCGCTGAAGGCGGCGAACGAGCCGTAGTCGGCATGGCTCGGCGCCGGCCCGTCGACGCGTCCCTCGGTCCCGGCGTGATGGAAGATCCCGGTCGCGTCGTGGAACGACTCGCTGACGTCGACCCCGCGCGCCAGCAGGTCGGCACGCGCCGCGTCGATGTCGTAGACCGACAGCTGCAGACCCTGGAACGAGCCGGGCGGCGCGGACGTGACGCCCTCGCCGAAGATGATCGAGCAGCCGGAGCCCGGCGGGGTGAGCTGCACCACGCGGTAGCCGTCCTCGACGGCGAGGTCGGCGTCGAGCCGCCACCCCAGCGACGCGTAGAAGCGCTTCGCCCGGTCGATGTCCGAGACGGGCACCACGACGACCTCCAGCCGCATCTCCCCCGGCTTCACCGGCGGGCTGCCGGCCGCGCTCCCGCTGCTCACGTCGACGCTGCTCATCTCGACCTCCATCCGTTGGTGGCGCCAGCAGAGCAACGCAGTCTCGCCGACTGCGCAGCGACCGAACGCCGGTCGTCGCTGCGAAGCTGCGCTGCGCAGGGTGCGTACCCGCAACGCTGGTTCTCGTCCCATCGGGGGTTGCGCGCTCCTAGGCCCGGAGGCGGGGCGAATGCATGAGAGTTCTAACGCTCGTACGCGCGGCCACGGGGCAGCACGTGCCGCACGAGGATCGTGCGAGTGGCCGGGTCGTGGTCGAAGACCACGCGCCAGTCGCCGACTCGGAGCCGGTAGCGCTCGCTGCCGCTGAGTAGCGGACGTCGAGGCGTGGTCTTCGGCGGCGAGCCGGTCGAGTGCCGTGAGGACGCGAGTGCGAACTGGTGGGTCGAGGCGGCGTAGTTCCTTCTCGGCGCTGCGCGTGAAGCGCAGCGTGCCGGGATCGCTCACCCGGCCGGGTGGCCGAACTCGCGCTTGATCTCCCCGAAGGAGATCGTGCGTCCTGCGGCGAGGTTGGCATCGCTCTCGGCGAGCGTCTCGCGCTCCTCGGAGGTCAGCGGCTCGTCGTCCTCGGGGCGAGAGTCGAGCCAGCGCGTGAAGTCGTCGCCTCCGCGCGAAGCGATGAAGTCGAGCGTTGCCTCGGCCTCTCGCTCGGTCAATTCCTCGACCGCCCGTTCGGCGCGTCGAGGGCGAAACGGAACTCGCGGAGCACCTCGTCGAGCGGCACGGGCGCGATGCCGCGTTCGCGGTCGGCGCACGCCTCGGCGACTGCTCGGCGCTCCGCTTCCGTCTCGGGCTCGTCATCGAGCGGGGCGTTGTCGAGCATCCGTGCGACTGGGTCGGGCAGGGACTGCGGCATGGGACCGAGTGTTGCGCGTCGCCGCCGGTGGCTCAACAGCATCTGTGTTGTCCATCGACAGGCGGCGCGCGAGGGGCTGCGCGAACGGCGTGCGCGGCGGTCAGCCGACGGCGAGTGGGAGCGAGGGGTCGCTCGACCAGTCGTTGAGCGAGCCGTCGTAGAGGCGGGTGCGGGCGTCGAGCCCGTCGCGGCCGAGCAGTGCGAGTGCGAACAGGCCGACGGTGGCGGCGATGCCGCCGCCGCAGTAGGCGATCGTCGCGGGTGTGTCGAGCGCGCCGGCGGGCTGCAGGAGCGCCTCCAGCTCCGCTTGGGGACGGAAGCGGCCGCGGTCGTCGAGCAGCGTCTGCCAGTGCACGTTGACGCTGCCGGGGATCCGGCCCGGGCGGTGGGCGGAGCCCGGGTCCTCGCCGCGGAACGTCGCGGGCGTGAGCACGTTGAGCAGGCACGCCTCGGCCTGCCCGGACACGACCGCCTCGACGTCCCCGCGGCGCGCGAGCAGCTGCGGTCGCGGCGCGGCCTGGAAGCGGGCCGGCGCGTACGAGCGCGGGCCCTGCTCGAGCGGAAGGCCGGCGCGGCGCCACGCGTCGAAGCCGCCGTCGAGCACGCTCACGGCGTCGAAGCCCGCGTGGCGCAGCAGCCACCACAGGCGCGTCGCCCACATCGGCGTCGAGCGCGAGTACACGACGACGTGCGTGCCGGGACCGATTCCCAGCTGCCCGACCGCCTCGGCGAAGCGCTGCGGCTCCAGCGGCGTGTTGCGCAGCGGCGCGCCGGCGTCGGACAGCTCGCCCGGCAGGTCGGCGAACGCCGCGCCGGGGATGTGGCCGTCCTCGTAGTCGGCGCGCCCGCTGACGATCGTGTAGCGGCTGACGCCGGGCGGGCGCGTCAGGTGCACGGTCGTCTCGAAGATCCGCAGCGACGGGTCGTCGAGGTGCGCGGCGAGCGTTCCGGCGTCGATCAGGGGAGGCAGCGACGACATCTGATAGAAATCGATCTTACATTGAATATCGATAAAAATGGAAACGATTCGCTGCGCCTGCTGCGCGAGCCGCCGCTGCCGCGGCTCGACGGGCGGGCCGCGTGGGTCACCGGCGCCAGCCGCGGCCTCGGGCGCGCGCTCGCGTTCGCGCTCGCCGGCGCCGGCGCCGAGCTGCTGCTGACCGCGCGCGACGCGGCGGCGCTCGACGAGGTCGCGGCCGCCGTGCGCGCGGCCGGCGGCACGGCGCACGCGCTCGCCGGCTCCGTCGCCGACGCGGGCGCCGTCGGCGAGGCGGCCGCGTTCGCCAAGCGCACGTGGGGCCGGCTCGACGTGCTCGTCAACAACGCCGGCATCAGCCCCAGCTTCGACCGCGCCGAGCGCGTCGGCGACGACGTCTGGGCCGACGTGCTCGACGTCAACCTGTCCGGCCCCTTCCGCTGCTGCAAGGCCGCGCTCCCGCTGCTGGCGGCGGCCGGCGGCGGCAGCGTCGTCAACGTCTCCTCCGTCCACGGCACCGCCGCGCTCGGGCGCGTCGTCGCCTACGCCGCCTCCAAGGGCGGCCTCGAGCTGCTCACGCGCACGCTCGCGCTCGAGTGGGCGGCGCGCGGCGTGCGCGTCAACGCGGTCGCGCCGGGCTACCTCGCGACCGACATGACGAGCGATCTGCGCGACCACGCGCACTGGCGCGACGAGCTGCTGCGGCGCACGCCGCTCGGCCGCTTCGGCGAGCTGGCCGAGGTCGCCGCCGCGGTGCTGTTCCTCGCGAGCCCGGCCGCGAGCTACGTGACCGGCTCGACGCTGTTCGTCGACGGCGGCTGGACTGCGCAGTAGCCGGCGCGCGCGTCAGGCGCGCGGCGCGCGGCGCCGCACCGGCTGCGCGGTCGCGACCGGCTCCGACAGGCGCTCGCTCACGAGCCGGCCCAGCGCGCGCAGGAACACGTCGCGCTCGTCCGCCGGCAGCACGCTCAGCACGTCCTCGCGGATGCGAGCGAGGATCGCGTCGGCCTCGCGCAGCTTGCGCTCGCCCGTGCTCGTGATGGCGATCACGCGCGCGCGGCGGTCGCTCGGCGCGGGCCGGCGCTCGGCCAGGCCCGCCCGTTCGAGCTCGTCGAGCGTGACGACCATCGTCGTCTTGTCGAGCCCGATCGTGCGGGCCAGCTCGATCTGCGTGTGCTCGCCCGCGCGCGCGGCCATCAGCACCTGGTGCGCGCGCGGCGAGATGCCGAGCGTCTCGAGGCCGGCCGTCAGCTCCGTCAGCAGGCTGTGCGTCGCGCGCGAGAGCAGCCAGCAGAGGTCGCCGGCGAGCAGCTCGGCGGCGCCTTCCGGCATCGGCTCCAGCTTGGCGGCGGCGGCGCGTCCCACGCCGGCGATCCTACCAGGTCGATCCGGTGTGGGACGATCTTGAACGGGACGGTTCGGATGCTCACAGGCCCGCGGCGCCGGCGACCTGCCAGGCGCGCTCGATCAGCCCGTCGATCGCCGCGCGCGGGAACGTCGCGCCGCGCTCGGCGTTGCGCGGGTCGTCGAGCGCGCGCCGCAGCACGCCCTCGCAGATGATCGCCACCTTCCACAGGCCCAGCGCGTGCCAGAAGCCGAGCGCGGACAGGTCGCGGCCGGTCTCCTCGGCATAGCGCTGCGCGAGCTGCCTGCGGGTGGGGAAGCCGGGCAGCGCCGAGGCGGGGAACGGCGCACCCGGCGGGTCGCCCGGCTGCGCCCAGTAGGCGAGCAGCCCGCCGAGGTCGGCGAGCGGATCGCCGAGCGTGCACAGCTCCCAGTCCAGCAATGCGCGCACGTCGCCGTCGCCGGCGTCGACGATCGCGTTGACGAGGTGGAAGTCGCCGTGCACGAGCGTCAGCTCGCGCTGCGCGGGGATCGCGTCGCGCAGCCGCTGGGCGAGCGCGTCGACGCGCGGCAGCTCGCGCGTCTTGGAGTCCTCCCACTGGCGCGTCCAGCGCTTGAGCTGGCGCGCGGCGTACGGTCTGTGCGAGGCGAGGTCGAGCAGCCCGCTCGCCTCCAGGTCGACCGCGTGCACGGCCGCGAGCGTGCGCGGCAGCGCGTCGCCGATCGCGCCGCGCAGCGCGAGCGGCAGCCGCTCGGCGACGGCCGGCGCGTCGACCACCAGCCCGTCGACGTGCTCCATCGCCAGCAGCGGCGCGTCGGTCACGGCGGGGTCGGTCGTGAAGGCGACGACGCCCGGCGTCGGCACCGGCGTCGGCTGCAGCGCCGCCAGCACGCGGTGCTCGCGCGCGACATCGTGCGCGGACGGCAGCAGCTCGCCGAGCGGCGGGCGCCGCAGCACCCAGCGGCGGCCGTCGGCGTCGGTCGCGAGCGCGGTGATGTTCGACTTGCCCTGGCCGATCGTCGCGAGCGCGATCGGCGGGCGCGCGCCGATCCCGAGCCCCTCCAGCCACGCGCCGACGGCGCCGGCGTCGAGGCCGGCGACCGGCGTCGCCGGATCGGCGGCGGGCCCGCTCACGCGGCCGGCTCCCAGCGGCGCAGCTCGCGGCGCGCGATCGTCATCTTGTGGACCTCGTCCGGGCCGTCGGCGAAGCGCAGCGCGCGCATGTGCGCGTACATCTCCGCCAGCGGGAAGTCGTCCGAGACGCCGCCGCCGCCGTGCACCTGGATCGCGCGGTCGATCACCTTCAGCGCGACCGACGGCCCCGCGACCTTGATCGCCGAGATCTCGGTGCGCGCGTGCTTGTTGCCGACGGTGTCCATCAGCCACGCGGTCTTCATCGTCAGCAGGCGGATCATCTCGATCTCGATGCGCGACTCGGCGATCCAGTCCTGGATGTTCGCGCGCGCCGCCAGCGGCTGGCCGAAGGTCGTGCGCGCGTGCGCGCGTCTGCACAACAGCTCCAGCGCGCGCTCGGCCGCGCCGATCGCGCGCATGCAGTGGTGGATGCGGCCGGGGCCGAGGCGCGCCTGGCTGATCATGAAGCCGTCGCCCTCGCCCGACAGCACGTCCTCGGCGGGCACGCGCACGTCCTCGAAGCGCAGCTCGGCGTGGCCCTCGCGGTCCATGTAGCCGAACACCGGCAGGCCGCGCACGACCGTCAGCCCCGGCGCGTCGAGTGGCACGACGAGCATCGACTGCTGGCGGTGGGGCGGGCCGTCCGGGTTCGTCTTGCCCATCACGATCAGCACTCTGCATCTCGGGTGCAGCGCGTTCGAGGTCCACCACTTGCGCCCGTTGAGGACGAAGTCGTCGCCGTCGCGCTCGATCCGCATGGCGATGTTCGTCGCGTCGGAGGAGGCGACGTCGGGCTCGGTCATCGCGAAGGCCGAGCGGATCTCGCCGTCGAGCAGCGGGCGCAGCCAGCGGTCTCTGTGCCGCTCGCTGCCGAACAGCGTCAGCACCTCCATGTTGCCGGTGTCGGGCGCGTTGCAGTTGCACGCCTCCGGCGCGATCGTGACGCTGCGGCCCATGATCTCGGCGAGCGGCGCGTACTCGGCGTTCGTGAGCGCCGGGCCCTCGCCCTCGTGCGGGTGGAAGAGGTTCCACAGGCCGCGGCGGCGCGCCTCGTCCTTCAGCTGCTCGAGCACGGGGGGGTGGAAGTTCGCGTTCCCGCTCGCGCGCATCTGCTCGCGGTAGACGGGCTCGGCCGGGTAGACGTGCTCGTCCATGAAGGCGAGCAGGCGCTCCTGGTAGTCCTTGCAGCGGTCGGTCAGCTCGAAGTCCATGTCAGCTCTCGCTCGGGTCGAAGGGCGGGAAGGCGGGCGGGCGGCGCTCCAGGTGGCTGGCGACGCCTTCGCGCACGTCGGGCCACGCGAGCGATCCTCTCAGCAGCTCGTCGGCGTCTGCGACGGCAGCGGCGAACGGGCGGTCGAGGTCGCGCTGCAGCTGGCGCTTGATCGTCGCCATCGCGCGCGGCGAGCTCCACGTCGCCAGCTCCTGCGCGTAGGCGACCGCCTCCTCGACGACGCGCTGCGCCGGGGCGAGCCGCTCGACGAGCCGCAGGCGCAGCGCCTCCTCGCCGAGCACCACGCGGCCCGACAGCAGCAGGTCGAGCGCGACGCCCGGCCCGACGAGGCGCGCGAGCAGCCACGAGACGCCGTACTCGGCGATCAGGCCGCGGCGCGCGAAGGAGGTCGTGAGCTTCGCCTCCGGCGTGCAGAAGCGCACGTCGCAGTAGAGCGCCTCGACGAGCCCGAGGCCGGCGGCGGGGCCGTTGATCGCGGCGATCAGCGGCTTGGGGAACGTCAGCGGGAGCGCGCGCGGCCGCGGCCGCGTCGTCGTCGCCTCGGCGACGCCCGGCTCGTCGACGCGCCGCAGGTCGGCCATGTCGGCGCCGGCGCAGAAGCCGCGCCCGGCGCCCGTCAGCACGACGGCGCGCACGTGCGGGTCGGCGGCGGCCTCGTCGAGCAGCGCGAAGTAGCGCTGCTCG
Source organism: uncultured Conexibacter sp. (assembly GCA_964525715.1). Classification (GTDB taxonomy): domain Bacteria; phylum Actinomycetota; class Thermoleophilia; order Solirubrobacterales; family Solirubrobacteraceae; genus Conexibacter. The sequence goes on from CAZGJV010000008.1 coordinate 46,069, forward strand.
AGCTCGTCGTTCCAGGCGTTGAGGCGGTCGGGGCGGTTGAGCGTCAGCAGCAGCACGGCGCCGCGCCGCTCGGCGAGCACCGGCGCCGCGGTGGCGGGCGCCGCGCTCACGCGGCGGCCACCGCGACCTCGCGCGCGTAGCGGCGCACGTCGACCTCGAGCTCGAGGTCGGTCACCGGCGGTGCGGCGTCGTGCCAGACGATCCCGTGCGCGGGTGCGACGCCGAGCTGCGCGAGCACGACGCGCGACAACGCGAAGGCGATCGGGTATGCCGAGTAGAGATGCACGGATGCACCCTCGTCCCAGGTTGCGCCGAGCGTGCGGACGTGTCCGCCGACGACCTCGACCACGCAGCGGGCCTTCTCGACGAGCGCGTCCTCGCTCGTCTCGCCGCGGCGCACGATCCCGTCGGGGTAGTTGGCCGCCAGCGGCATCTCCGCGATGCCGCTGATCGCGAACGCGGGCGTCGGCAGCTCGCCGGGCAGCGTGTAGGAGAAGGCGAGCACGGACGGCTCTGCGGGCGCGCCCGCGTGGGGGGAGACGTTCGTGCGCGTCAGCGGCGATCGCTCGTCGCGCAGCAGGCCCCAGCCGTCGAGCTGCGCGAGGTAGCGGTCGTTGAAGGCGACGAAGCCGTCGAGCGGGAGCGTCGCGGGCAGGCGCAGCTCGACGCCGCAGAGCGCGCCGAGCGGGCGGCCGATCGCGTCGAGGTGGCGCTCGATCGCCGCGAAGCCGTCCGCGAACGGCAGCGGCGCCGGCAGCAGCCCGCGCTCGATCGTCATCCCCGGCAGCGCCACCACGCCGTTGCTGGCGAAGCGCAGCCCCGGGTCGTACGCGTACCCGCCCTGCTCGTTGTCGACTGGCATGCCGCTCCTCTCGTCCGGACGTCCCTCGTTCAGTATCGCGATCCTATCGACATAGATGCAAAAAATCGATTATCTTGGCCGCATGAACACCGATCAGACAGGCAACGGCGCGGCGATGCGCTTCGGGATCTGCGCGTTCGCGACGGAGGCGACCCTGTCGCCGGGCGAGCTGGCGGTCGAGGTGGAGCGGCGCGGGTTCGCGTCGCTGTGGTTCGCGGAGCACTCGCACATCCCGCTGTCGCGGCGCACGCCGTGGCCGGGCGGCGGAGACCTGCCGCGCTACTACTACGAGGCGATGGACCCGATCGTGGCGATGACTGCCGCGGCGGCCGCGACCACGACGCTGCGGGTCGGCACCGGCATCACGCTCGTCGTGCAGCGCGATCCGATCCAGCTCGCGAAGGAGATCGCCTCGCTCGACGTGATCTCCGGCGGGCGCGTCGACGTCGGCGTCGGCGCCGGCTGGAACATCGAGGAGATGGAGGACCACGGCACCGACCCGGCCACGCGCTGGAAGCTGATGCGCGAGCGGGTCGAGGCGATGAAGGCGATCTGGACGATGGAGGCGGCCGAGTACCACGGCGAGCTCGTCGACTTCGGTCCGATGGCCTCCTTCCCGAAGCCGGTCCAGAGACCGCATCCGCCGGTCCTCGTCGGCGGCGACCCGCCCCAGGGGATGCGCCGCGCGATCCGCTACGGCGACGGCTGGATGCCGATCGTCGGTCGCGAGGACATCGACGTCGCCGCGCTCGCGGCCGACCTGCGCCGCGGGGCGGAGGCCGCCGGGCGCGATCCCGCGACGCTCGAGTTCATCGCCTTCGGCGCGCCGGAGGACGAGGCCGCGCTGACGCGCTTGCGCGCGGGCGGCGTCGACCGTGCGCTGTTCTTCATCGCCCCCGAGGGGCCCGACGCGACGCGCGCGCGCCTCGATGCGCTCGCGGCGCTGGTCGCGCGTATCGGCGACTGACAAAGAAAATCGATCTTCTCTTGTTCTATCGATCATCTTTCACTACGATGGCATCACCCCCCGGGACCGCCGCACCCGCCGGCCACGACGGCCGCGCGACGCGACGGTCGCCACGTAGCGAGGAGGAAGAGGAATGCTGACTGGACGAGCGAGACGCCCCCGCGGGCGCTCGCTGCTCGCGATCGCCGCGCTGGCGATCGCACTCGCCGTCGCCGCGTGCGGCGGCAGCGGATCGAGCAAGAGCACGACGAGCACGAACACGGGCGGCGGCACGACCGCCGCGAGATCGCCGACCGGCTCGCCGCTGAAGATCGGCGCGCTGATCAACGTCAGCGGCCCGACGACGACCGGCGAGGAGAACGCGCCGCCCGTGCTCGAGGGCTGGGCGAGAGAGATCAACGCGCAGGGCGGCATCGCCGGCCACCCGGTCGAGATCGACGTCGTCGACACGAAGGGCGACGCGCCGACCGCGACGGCGGCCGTGCAGAGATTGGCGAGCGACCAGGGCGTCGTCGCCGTCGTGCTCTACGACGCGAGCACCGAGGGCGTCGTCGCGAGAGCGATCACGCAGGCGGGCCTGCCCGTCATCGGCGGCATCGGCTACAACCCGACCGCCTGGGGCGTGCTGCCCAACTGGCTGCCGATCGCGACCAGCTTCCCCGCGGTCATCGACATGGGCATGGTGCTCGGCAAGCAGGCCGGCGCCACCAAGACCGTCTTCCCGGTCTGCTCGGAGAACTCGTCGTGCGGCGCGGCGGGCCCGCTCGCCGGCAAGGCGAGCAAGGCGCTCGGGATGGCCTACGCGGGCACGCTGCCCGTGTCGGTCTCCTCGCCGGACTACACGGCGCAGTGCCTGAAGATCAAGAGCGACGGCGTCGACTACGTGATGCTCGGCCTCACGACCGAGGCCTCGTTCCGCCTCGTCAGAGACTGCCGCACGCAGGGCTACAACGGCAAGTGGGGCCTGTTCGACGGCTCCGTCTGGCCGAAGGTGATGCAGCAGAACGACCCGGGCGTGCCGGTGCAGATCGCGATCAGCGCGTTCCCCTGGTATGTGAACGACGCGCCTGTCGCGGCCTACCGCGACCTGATGGGCAAGGCCGGCGTCTCGCAGGACAACTGGGGCTCGCCCCAGGGCACCGCGGCCTACGCCACGATGCAGCTGTTCAAGAAGGCGCTCGAGGGCGGCACGCTTCCCGCCGCGCCGACGCGCAGAGACGTGATCGCGGCCTACGGCTCGATCAGAGGCGAGACGCTCGGCGGGCTGCTGCCGCAGCCGATCACGTTCACGCCCAACAAGCCCGAGCCGCTCGTCAACTGCTTCTGGACCGCCGTCTACGACCACGGCACGTTCAGCGGCACGACGCTCGCCAGACCGACGTGCGACCCGCCGGAGGTGCTCGGGGCGAAGTAGGCGCACTTCGTCCGCCGTCGCCGGCCGCCCGGCGCGCCCGAGGAGTCCCCACTCGGGCGCGCCGTGTCGGCGGCCGACGGGTCGCACGCAGCACCCGAGCCATCGAAAGGACATCAGTTGTTCGCACTTCCCACACCGGCCGAGATCAGCACGATCGCCGAGCAGTTCGGCGTCCACCTCGGCGACGAGGACGCGCGCCTCTACCAGCGCTTCCTGGTCGAGCAGCTCGAGATGCTCGACGGCTTCGTGCAGTCGCGCGTCGAGGAGCAGCGGCCGCCGCTGCTGCACGCCGAGCGCGCGCCCGGCCACCGTCCGTCGCCGCAGGAGGACCCGCTCGGGGCCTGGATGTGGAAGTGCGAGATCGGCGGCGCGGCCGAGGGCCTGCTCGCCGGCAAGACCGTCAGCTTCAAGGACCACGTCGCCGTCGCCGGCATCCCGCTCGCGTTCGGGACGTTCGCGCTCGACGGCTTCATCCCCGACTTCGACGCGACCGTCGTCACGCGCCTGCTCGCGGCCGGCGCGACCGTCGCCGGCAAGAACACCCACCACGGCCTCTCGGGCCTGGCGTCCGCCGGCGGCGCGCTCGGCGACTACTGGTCGGCGATCAACCCGCACGACGCGACGCGGCAGCCGGGCGGCTCGTCGTCCGGGCCGGCGGTCGCGGTCGCGGCCGGCGAGGTCGACGTCGCGATCGGCGGCGACCAGGGCGGCTCGATCCGGCTGCCCGCCGCCTACTGCGGCGTCGTCGGCCTCAAGCCGACGTTCGGGCTCGTCTCGCACATGGGCGCCGCCTACGGCGGCGAGCCGACGATCGACCACCTCGGCCCGCTCGCGCGGCGCGTCGAGGACGTCGCCGCGGCGCTGCAGGCGATCGCCGGCTACGACGGCTACGACCCGCGCCAGGGGCGCGAGGTGCCGGAGTCGATCGACGCGCTCTCGACGCTGCGCGACGGCGTCGAGGGGCTCAGGATCGGCGTCCTGAAGGAGGGCTTCGCCGAGCCGATCGAGCCGGCCGTGCACGACGGCGTGCGCGCGGCGGTCGAGGCGCTGCGCGAGCGCGGCGCGGAGATCGTCGAGGTCTCGGTCCCCGAGCACCAGGAGGTGCTCACGGCCGCCGGCGCGCTGCAGCTCGAGGGCTTCCGCGCGGCGCGCGCGGCCGGGCCGTTCGGCACCGGCGCGCACGGCTTCTACCCGGGCACGCTGACCGCCGCGCTCGAGCGCGCGTGGAGCGAGCACGCCGACCAGATGGCCGGCTACCTGAAGCTGAGCTGGGTGCTCGGCGAGCTGTCGCGCCGCAACTTCCACGGCGCGGTGTACGCGAAGGCGCAGAACGTGCGCCCCGCCTACACGCGCGCCTACGACCGCGCGCTCGAGCAGGTCGACGTGCTGGCGATGCCGACCTGCCCGATCGTCGCGCCGCCGGTCCCCGAGCCCGTCTCCTACGCCGACGGCTGGCGCCGCGAGATCGAGGTGCTCAAGGAGCTGTTCCCGGCGTACCGCAACGTCCAGCCGTTCAACTACACGGGGCACCCGGCGCTGGCCGTGCCCTGCGGGAGCGACGGCGCGCTGCCCTACAGCATCCAGCTCGTGGGGCGCTACTTCGAGGACCCGCTGCTGCTGCGGGTCGCCTACGCATACGAACAGGGGTAGACACAAGATGGCCGATGACAACGACGCCAAGCCCGTCCTGCAGATCCTCATCGCGAGCACGCGCCCGGGACGCGCCGGCGAGCCGGTCGCCCGCTGGGTCGAGCAGATCGCGCGCGCGCACGACGGCTTCGAGGTGGAGCTGGTCGACCTCGCCGAGGTCGCGCTGCCGTTCGTGGACGAGCCCAACCACCCGTTCATGCGCCAGTACACGCAGCAGCACACGCGCGACTGGAGCGCGCGCGTCGCGCGCTCCGACGCGTTCGTGTTCGTCGCGCCCGAGTACAACTACGGCGTCAGCGCCGTGCTCAAGAACGCGCTCGACTTCCTCTTCTTCGAGTGGCAGTACAAGCCGGTCGGCGTCGTCAGCTACGGCGGCGTCTCGGCCGGCACGCGCGGCGTGCAGGCGCTCAAGGGCTCGCTCGACGGGCTCAAGCTGTCGCTCGTCTTCGACAACGTCTACATCCCGTTCGTGCAGGAGCTGATCGCCGACGGGACGCTGAACGCGAACGAGATCATGGACGACGCCGCGGGAAGAATGCTCAACGAGCTGCAGCGGATGGAGCAGGCGCTGCGCCCGCTGCGCGACGGCGTCCGCGACTGGGTGGCCGCGGGCTGACGCCCCGCCATCACGAGGAGGAGGACGACCATGGCTGAGGCCCGCATCGTCAGGAGCGCCGAGGGCGACGAGGTCGCCGGCGTGCCCTGGCTGTTCAAGGCGATCGGCGAGAACACCGGCGGCCACTTCGACTTCATGGTCGGGGAGGTCGCCTACCTGAGCGGTCCGCCGCTGCACGTGCACGCCGAGCAGGACGACTCCTTCTTCGTGCTGGAGGGCGTGCTCGCGATCCAGGTCGGCGACGAGGTCTTCGACGTCGGCCCGGGCGACTTCGCGACGGTGCCGCCCGGCGTCCCGCACACGTTCGACAACGTGCGCGCCGACCAGGGGCCGGTCAAGACGGTCAACCTGATGACGCCCGGCGGCCTGCACGCGTTCTTCGCGGCGCGCGTGGACGCCGGGCCGGACGCCGAGCCGGCGACCGTCAGGCAGCTCGCCGAGACGTACGGCATGGAGACGGTCGGCCCGACGCTGGGCGAGAAGCTCGGGCTCGCCTGATGTTCGCGCCACCGACCGACGAGGACGTCGCGGCGCTCGCGACGCGTCTCGGCTTCACGCTGGGCCCCGACGACGCGGCCCGCTACCGCGAGCTGCTCGTCGACCAGCTCGGCGCGCTCGACGCGTTCGCGAAGCTGCGGATCGAGGAGCGCGCGCCGCGGCTGCTGTTCCCGGAGCGCGGGCCGGGCCACCGGCCGCTCGACGACGAGGATCCGTTCAACGCGTGGCTGTGGAGATGCGCGATCGGCGGTGCCGGCGAGGGCCTGCTGGCGGGCAGAACGGTCTCCTTCAAGGACCACATCGCCGTCGCCGGGATCCCGATGTCGTCGATGTCGTTCACGCTCGACAACTTCGTCCCCGACGTCGACGCGAGCGTCGTGACGCGCGCGCTCGCCGCCGGCGGGCAGGTCGTCGGCAAGAACACGCTGATCGGCGTCGGCTACCTGCACGACTACTGGGAGGCGATCAACCCGCACGAGCCCGGCCGCATGACCGGCGGCTCCTCGTCGGGCTCGGCCGCGGCCGTCGCGGCCGGCCAGGTCGACGTCGCCTTCGGCGGCGACCAGCACGGCTCGATCCGCATCCCGGCCGCCTACTGCGGCGTCGTCGGCCTCAAGCCGACGTTCGGGCTCGTCTCGCACTACGGCGCGACGATGAGCATCGCGAGCGGCTCGGAGCCGAGCATCGACCACGTCGGCCCGCTCGCGCGCACGGTCGGGGAGGCAGCGGCGGCGCTGCAGGCGGTCGCCGGCTGGGACGACGGGCTCGACCCGCGCCAGGGGCGCGACGTGCCGGACGCCGTCGACGTGCTCGCGACGCTGGGCGACGGCGTCGAGGGGCTGACCGTCGGCCTGCTGGCGGAGGGCTTCGACGAGCCGATCGAGGCCGAGGTGCGCGACGGCGTGCGCGCCGCGGTCGCGTCGCTCGAGGCGGCCGGCGCGCGCGTCGTCGAGGTGTCGGTGCCCGAGCACCGCGTCGTGCACCAGGCCGCGTTCGCGCTCGACGCCGACGGCTTCCGCGCGCTGCGCGGCTCGACCGCGCTCGGCGCGGGCGCGCGCACGCACTACCCCGAGTCGCTCGTGACCGCGATCGACAAGGTGTGGCGCTACGAGGCGGACGCACTGGCGACCTACACGAAGACGCTGCTGCTGCTCGGCGAGCTGTCGCGCGAGCGCTTCCACGGCGGCGTCTACGCGAAGGCGCACAACGTGCGCCCGACGTTCGTGCGCGCCTACGACCGCGCGCTCGAGCAGGTCGACGTGCTGGCGATGCCGACCTGCCTCGGCGTCGCGCCGCCGTCGTTCGAGCGCGTCCCGTACGCGGAGGGCTGGCGGCGGGCGATCGACGTGATGCGCACGGGCTTCGACGCGATGATCCGCAACACCGCGCCGTTCAGCTACACGGGCCATCCCGCGGTCGCGGTGCCGTGCGGGACGGTCGGCAGACTGCCGATCAGCCTGCAGCTCGTCGGGCGCCGCTTCGACGAGGCGCGCCTGCTGCGCGCGGCGCACGCCTTCGAGCAGTCGCGGGCGGCGTGAGCGCGCCGGCCGACCTGCGCGCCGCGCTGCCCGGGACGTGGCAGCTGGTGACATACGAGATCGACGACGGCAGCGGGACGATCATCGATCGCCCGTTCGGCGAGCGCCCGCTCGGGACGCTCGTCTACACCGCCGGCGGGCACGTGTCCGTGCACGCGATGGCGGCCGGGCGGACGCGCTGCGAGACGCGCCGCCCGATCGAGTGCGCCGACGAGTTGAAGCTCGCGGCGTACGACAGTTACTTCGGCTACGCCGGCACCTGGACGCTCGACGGCGATGCGATCGCCCACCACGTGGTGACGAGCTGCTTCCCCGACTGGAGCGGCATCGACCTGCGCCGCACGGTCGCGATCGACGGGGACGTGCTGCTGCTCAGGGGGATCGCCTCCGCGGCGCCCGAGCCGCTCCATCCGCCCGCCCCGCGGATCCCGGTGCTGACGTGGAGACGCGACCCACGGAGCTAGGAACGTGCACTCAGCCCTGATTCCCGACCGCCGCGCCCAGGACGACCCGGCGGGCCGCTGCCTGGACGGTCCCGGCGTGCGGCTCGACAACGCCGCCTTCGCGGAGCGCGTGCGCGCGGCGAGCGTGCGGCTCGCCGCGCACGGCGTCGGCCGCGGCGACGTCGTCGCCGCGATGCTGCCCAACCGCATCGAGCTCGTCGTGCTGCTGTTCGCGGCCTGGCGCCTCGGCGCGACGCTGACGCCGATCAACCCCGCGCTGACGAGCGGCGAGGCGGCCTACCAGCTCGCCGACTCGCGCGCCGTGCTCGCGATCGCCGCCGACGACTGCGCCGAGCGGATCCGCGACGCCGTCCCGCTGCTGCTGGCGCCGGACGCGCTCGACGCGCAGGCCGGCGACCCCGCCGCGGCGCCGCCGGTGGCGGATCCGGACGGCCTCGCGCTGCTGATCTACACGAGCGGCACGACCGGGCGGCCGAAGGGCGTGATGCTCGGCCACGACAACGTCCAGGCGATGGCGGAGATCTGGGTCGAGTGGCTCGACGTGACGCCGGCCGACCGCTGCCTGCTGATCCTGCCGCTGTTCCACGTCAACGGGATCATGGTGAGCGTCGTCGGGCCGCTGTCGGCCGGCGCCTCGGTCGTGCTCGGCCCGCGCTTCGCCGCCGACGAGTTCTGGGCCGTCGTCGAGCGCGAGCAGCCGACGTACTTCTCGGCCGTGCCGACGATCGTCGCGACGCTCACGGCGCTGCCCCAGGCGCACCGTCCCGACACCTCGTCGCTGCGCTTCGTCGGCTGCGGCGCGGCGCCCGCGAGCGCCGAGCTGCTGCGCGCCTTCGAGGCGCGCTACGGCGCGCCCGTGATCGAGGGCTACGGCCTGTCGGAGTGCACGGTGGCGGTGACGATCAACCCGCTCGACGGCGTGCGCAAGCCCGGCACGGTCGGCCCGGCGCTGCCGGGGCTCGAGGTCGCGATCGTCGACGAGCACGGCGCGCGCGTGCCCGACGGCGAGCCCGGCGAGGTCGTGATCGGCGGGCCCACGGTGATGCGCGGCTACCTCGGGCTGCCGGAGGAGACGGAGCGCACGCTGCGCGACGGCTGGCTGCACAGCGGCGACGTCGGCTACCTCGACCCCGACGGCTACCTCGTCATCTCCGACCGCATCAAGGACCTGATCATCTGGGGCGGGGAGAACATCTCCGCCAAGGAGGTCGAGGAGGCGCTGCTGGCCCATCCGGCGGTGCTGCACGCGAGCGCCGTCGGGCGGCCGCACGAGCGCTACGGCGAGGAGCCGGTCGCGTTCGTCGTGCTGCGCCCGGGGTCGCGCACCGACGCCCCGCGGCTGCTCGAGCACTGCCGCGCGCGGCTGGCCAGATTCAAGGTCCCGCGCGAGCTGTGGATCGAGGCCGAGCTGCCCGTGAACGCGGTCGGGAAGCTCGTCAAGGGCCCGCTCCGAGAGCGCGTTCGCGCCATCCGCAAATAATCGATTTTCACTTGCTGCGTCGATCTTACGGTGATAGGCTGAACCCAGTCTCATTCCCCCCGGAGGAGGGTGCAGTGTCGAAATTCCGCAGGTACGTCGCGTGGCTCTCGCCGGCCGCCGTCCTGCTCGCCGCGCTGGCGCTCGGCGCGTGCGGCGGCAGTAGCAGCGGCTCCACGTCGACCCCGAGCACGAGCGCCCAGGCGCCCAAGGGCACGCCGCTGAAGGTCGGGCTGCTCGTCAACGAGAGCGGCCCGCTGCCGAGCGGCGAGGCGAACGCCGCGCCGGTGATGCTCGCGTGGGCGAGAGCCGTCAACGAGAGCGGCGGCGTCGCCGGCCACCCGGTCGAGATCGACGTCGCCGACACGAAGGGCGACGCCCCGACCGCGACCGCCGCCGTCCAGCAGATGACCGCCGACAGAAGCGTGGTCGCGGCCGTCCTGTTCGACGCCGGCACCGAGAGCGTCGTCGCCGACGCGATCACGAGAGCCGGCCTGCCGGTGATCGGCGGGATGGGCTACGCCCCGAACGCCTGGGGCGCAATGCCCAACTGGCTGCCGCTCACCACCTCGATCCCGTCGATCTTCAACATGGGCATGGTGCTGGGCAAGAGCCTCGGCGGCACGAGAACGGCGCTCACGATCTGCGCCGAGATCGCCGGCTGCGAGGCCGCTGCGCCGGTCGTGCAGAACGCCAGCCAGAAGCTCGGCATGGCGTATCAGGGCACGTTCAAGGTCGCCTCGGCGTCCCCGAGCTACACGGCCCAGTGCCTGCAGATCCTCAGCAAGAAGGTCGACTACGTGATGCTCGGCGCGGCCTCCACGAGCGCGGCACTGCGACTCGCGAGAGACTGCCAGACGCAGGGCTACACGGGCCAGTGGGGCCTCTTCGGCGGCGTCATCTACCCGAGAGCGATGCGCCAGGACGACCCCGGCGTGAGACTCGGCCTGGTGCTCAACTCGTTCCCGTGGTTCGCGAACGAGGCGCCGGTGAAGGCTTACCGCGAGATGATGCAGAGCCAGGGCGTCGGCGAGGACGTGTGGGGCGATCTGCACAGCACCGCCGCCTACGCGACGATGGAGCTGTTCAGAAAGGCGCTCGACGCCGACGCGGCGAAGCTGCCCGCGAACCCGACCCGCAGCGACATCGTCACGGCGTACGGATCGGTCAGAGGGGAGACGCTCGGCGGCCTGCTGGCGCAGCCGGTCACGTTCCACCCGAACAGACCGAACGCGACCGTCACCTGTTACTGGTTCGGCAGCTACCTCAAGGGCACGTTCAGCGACGGTCGCCTCGACCAGCCGCAGTGTGACCCGGCGTCGTTGAGAGGGTGAGCCGCAGGCCCCGGCCGCGATACCGATCATGAACGACCTCCTGCCATTCGTCGTCAGCGGGATCGCGGTCGGGGCCGTCTACGGCCTCGCCGCGACCGGGCTGGTCCTCACGTACAAGACGTCGGGGATCTTCAACTTCGGCTACGGCGCGCTCGCGACCGCCGCGGCCTACTTCTTCTACTTCCTGACGGTCCAGCACCACGTCGACTGGAAGCTCGCGCTCGTGCTGAGCGTGCTGGTGCTGGGGCCGCTGCTGGGGCTGCTGATGGAGCAGTTCGCGCGGCGGCTCGCGCCGCAGCCGACGGCGCTGAAGATCGTCGGCACCGTCGGGCTGGTGCTGTTCGTGCAGGGGCTCGCGTCGATCGAGTACGGCACGACGACGATCCCGATGGACCAGTTCCTGCCGGGCGCGAACGACTCGTTCAGAGTCGCCGGCGTCGTCATCACCTTCGACAAGGTGATCATCACGGCGGTCGCGGTGATCGCCGTCGCCGCGCTGTATGCGCTCTTCCGCTTCTCGCGCAAGGGGCTCGCGATGCGCGCGGTCGTCGACGACCCCGACCTGCTCGCGATGCAGGCGACCGACCCGTCGCGCGTGCGCCGGCTCGCGTGGATCGTCGGCTCGACCTTCGCCGCGCTCTCGGGCGTGCTGATCACGCCGCTGATCGGGCTCGACGCGATCCTGCTCACGTACATGGTCGTGCAGGCGTTCGCGGCGGCCGCGATCGGCAGCTTCTCGAACATCCCGGCGACGCTCGCCGGCGGCATCGTGGTCGGCGTCGCGGCCGACGTCGCGAACAAGTACGCGCTCGGCAACGACTGGCTCTCGGGCCTGCCGGCGTCGGTCCCGTTCCTCGTGCTGTTCCTCGTGCTGCTGCTGCGCGGCAAGCGGCTCGTGCCGCCCACGCGCGCGGTCCGGCGCCCGCGCCAGCCGTACCGCGGCCCGGCGCGCGTGCGCCTGCTCGCGGCCGTCGCGGTGCTCGTGCCGCTGCTGCTCGTGCCGACGTTCGCCGGCGACCGGCTGACGTTCTTCACGACCGGCCTGGCGACCGCGCTGCTGCTGCTGTCGCTCGGGCTGCTGGTCAAGACCTCCGGGCAGGTGTCGCTGTGCCACGCGGCGTTCGCGGCGATCGGCGCGGTCGCCTTCTCGCAGCTCGCGCTCGGCGCGCACCTCCCGTGGGTGCTCGCGCTGTTGCTCGGCGGGCTCGTCGTCGTCCCCGTCGGCGCGCTCGTCGCGATCCCGGCGATCCGCCTGTCGGGCCTGTTCCTCGCGCTCGCGACGTTCGGCTTCGGGATCCTCGTGCAGCAGCTGTTCTATCCACAGTCGTTCATGTTCACCCACCTCGCGCAGGGCCGCGAGATGCCGCACCCGTCGTTCGCGCAGGACCCGCGCACCTACTACTACGTCGTGCTGGCGGCGCTCGTGCTGACGGCGATCGCGATGGTCGCGATCCAGCGCAGCCGCCTCGGGCGCATGCTGCGCGGCCTCGCCGACTCGCCGACGAGCCTGTCCGCGATGGGCCTCACGACGCAGGTCTCGCGCGTCACCGTCTTCTGCATCTCGGCCTTCTTCGCGGGCATCGCCGGCATCCTGCTCGGCGTCGAGCGCAACTTCGCGACGGGCGGGGACGCCTTCTTCGGCTCGTTCAACTCGCTGACGCTGCTCGCGATGCTCGCGCTGGCGCCGTTCGCGGAGCCGTGGTATGCGCTCGTGCCGGCGGTCTCCGCCGTCATCCCCGGCTACCTGACCGGCGCGAACACGACCTACTGGCTGACGGTCATGTTCGGCTTCTTCGCGATGACCGTCTCGATGTCGGGCGGCAACCCGGTGATGTCGCCGCGGCTGCGCGCGTGGTTCGACCGCTTCGGCCACGGCCGCGAGGACGCGGCCGCGCGCGACCGCGTCGAGCGGCCGGTCGTCGAGCGGGCGCCCGGGTCCGCGGGCGTCGAGGTGCGCGACCTGACGATCAGATTCGGCGGCCTCGTCGCGGTCGACGGGCTCAGCCTCGTCGCGCCGAGCGGCCGCATCACCGGCCTGATCGGCCCCAACGGCGCCGGCAAGACGTCGACGTTCGACGCCTGCAGCGGCTTCAACCGCCGCATCGGCGGCAGCGTGCTGCTGCACGGCGACGACATCACGCGCCTGCCGCCGGCGGCGCGCGCGCGGCGCGGGCTCGGGCGCACGTTCCAGTCGGTCGAGCTGTGCGACACGCTCAGCGTGCTGGAGAACGTGCGGCTCGGCGACGAGGCCGGCCGCGCCGGGCTCAACCCGCTCACGCAGGTGGGCGCGAGCCGCGGCGCCTGGCGCGCCACGCGCGGCCGCGCGCTCGACGCGCTCGCGCGCTGCGGGCTGTCCGAGCTGGCGCACGTCGAGGCCGGCTCGCTGTCGACCGGCCAGCGCCGCCTCGTCGAGCTCGCGCGCTGCCTCGCCGGCCCGTTCGACTTCCTGCTGCTCGACGAGCCGTCCGCCGGCCTCGACCACCGCGAGACGGCGCGCTTCGGCGACCTGCTGCTGGAGATCGTCGCCGAGACGCGCGTGGGGATCCTGCTGATCGAGCACGACATGGCGCTCGTGATGCGGCTCTGCAGCGAGATCTACGTGATGGACTTCGGCCAGCTGATCTTCCACGGCAGCGCGGGCGAGGTCGCCGACAGCGACACGGTGCGCGCGGCCTACCTCGGCTCCGACGACGTGATGGCGGCCGTCGCCGACGGCGAGGCCGAGGGGGCGGGACGATGAGCGCCGCCAACGCGCCCGCGCCCGCGGCGGCGCAGCCGGCCGCCCCGCCCGCGCTCGAGGTCGCCGGGCTGACGACCGGCTACGACGAGACCGTCGTCCTGCGCGACGTCTCGATCGTCGTCCCCAACGGCTCGGTCGCGGCGCTGCTCGGCCCCAACGGCGCGGGCAAGTCGACGCTGCTGCGAGCGGTCTCCGGCTTCCTGCCCGCGCGCGCGGGCCGCATCGCGCTCGGCGGGCGCGACGTGACGGCCGCCAAGCCGCACGCGCGCGCCGCGGAGGGGCTCTGCCACATCCCGGAGGGTCGAGGCATCTTCCGCAGCCTGACGGTGCGCGAGAACCTCACGATCCAGTCGCACCCCGGCGAGGAGCGAGAGGCCGTCGAGCGCGCCGTCGCCGCCTTCCCGATCCTCGGGGAGCGCCTGCGCCAGCGCGCCGGCACGCTCAGCGGCGGCCAGCAGCAGATGCTCGCGCTCGCCGCCGCGCACGTGCGGCGGCCGTCGCTGATCCTCGTCGACGAGGCGTCGCTCGGGCTCGCGCCGATCGTCGTCGATGAGATCTTCGCGTTCCTGCAGCGGTGCGCCGAGGAGGGCGCCTCGATCCTGCTCGTCGACCAGTTCGCGACGCGTGCGCTGGCGATGGCGAGCCGCGCGTACGTGCTGCGCAAGGGCGAGATCGTGTTCGAGGGGACGGCGAACGACCTGATCGGCTCCGACGTCTTCGCGCACTACCTCGGCTCCGCGGCGGAGGAGGCGTGAGGCGCGCGCCGCGCGCCGGCGAGCTGCCAGACCCGGTCGCGATCGCCACCAACGAGATCCTGCTGAGCGTCGTCTCGGTCGGCCGCGGGCCGCTCGTCGTGCTCGCGCACGGCTTCCCCGAGCTGGCGTGGTCGTGGCGCCACCAGATCCCGGCGCTCGTCGCCGCCGGCTACCGCGTGCTGGCGCCGGACATGCGCGGCTACGGGCGCAGCGCGCGACCGGAGGCGGTCGGCGCCTACGACGTGCTGACGGTCGGTGCGGACCTGATCGGCCTGCTCGACGCGGTCGGCGAGGAGCAGGCCGTCTTCGTCGGCCACGACTGGGGCGCGTCGGTCGTGTGGCAGCTGCCGCGCACGCACCCCGAGCGCGTGCGCGCCGTCGCCGGGCTGAGCGTGCCGTTCGCGCCGCGTGCGCCGGCGCCGCCGCTGGCGATCATGCGCAGACGCCTCGGCGAGGACTTCTACATGGCCTGGTTCCAGCAGGTCGGTCCGGCCGACGCGGCGCTCGCGCGCGACGTGCGGCGCACGCTGACGACGCCGGAGGAGCTGTCGCCGACGTGGGCCGCGCGCGAGGGCGACCGGCCGCCGCGGCCCGCCTGGCTGAGCGAGCAGGAGCTGGCCGTCTACGTGGAGGCGTTCGAGCGCAGCGGCTTCACCGGCGGCCTCAACTACTACCGCAACATCGACCGCAACTGGGAGCTGACGGAGGCGCTCGGCGACGCGCGCATCGAGGTCCCGGCGCTGTTCCTGACCGGCTCCGAGGACGTCGTGCGCCGCTTCATGCCGGCGAGCGGGATGGACGGCTGGGTCACCGACCTGCGCGCGAACGTCGTGCTCGAGGGCGCGGGGCACTGGGTCCAGCAGGAGCGGCCGCAGGAGGTCAACGCCGCGCTGCTGGCGTTCCTCGACGGCCTCGGCGAGGCGCCGCCGCGCAGACCGCGCCGCGGGCGCCGCGGCGGCGCTACGCGCCGGCCGCCGGGCTCGTGAGCGGCGTGTCCGTCTCGCCGGCCGCCTCGCGGCCGGTCAGCAGCAGGTCGGTCGTGCGCTGGATGTGGCTCGCGATCAGCTCCACGCCGAGGTCGGCGTCGTGCGCGATCGCCGCGTCGAGCAGCGCCTTGTGCTCCTTGGCGATGTTGCGTCTGCGCTTCGGCTTGCCGAGGAAGTGGGACCACTGGCGGTACAGCTCGGCGGCGTCGAACAGCTGCTGGCGCAGCTCCTTCAGCAGCGGGCTGGTGCAGGCGGAGGCGAGCGCGGCGTGGAACTCGGAGTGCGCGCGCATCCAGTCGTAGTTCGGGTGGGTCGCGTCGGCGGCGCCTCTCGCGGCCGCGCCGGCGAGCCGGTGGTGGGCGGCGACCAGCTCGGCCTCCCACGCGAGGTCGCCCCGCTCGATCGACTCGCGCAGCGCGAGCGTCTCGAGCTCGATCCGCACGCGCGTGAGGTCGAGCAGGTCGGGGACCGACAGCGGCCAGACGGTGAAGCCCTGCTGCGGGCGTGCCTTCAGCAGCCGCTCGGACGCGAGCCGCGTGACGGCCTCGCGCACGACCGACAGGCTGACGTTGCGGGCTCTGCAGATGTCGCCGAGGTGGACGCGCGCGCCCGGTTGCAGGCGGCCCATGCAGACGTCGTCCTTGATCGCGCGGTAGACCTCGTCGACCAGCGTGCGGCCTTGGTTGGGCGTGCGCCCCTCGTTCGTCGCCATCCCCGGATCATACCAACGGGTCGGATAGCGACAACTGGTAAGAAAATCGATTTACAGGAGGAGATCGTTTCTGTATCGTGAGATCGAAGCAGCCGAGCGGCGGGCTTCGCGCACCGCCGCCGGGCCCCGACCTCAGGAGATTGCATGCGCACGGCGAACTTGGCGGGACGACTCGTCCTCGTGACCGAGGAGGGCGCGCTCGACGTCGAGAGCGCCTCGGACGGGCGCTTCTCGCCGGACCCCCAGACCGCGTTCGAGCGCTGGGACGAGCTGCGCGCGTGGGCCCCCGACGCCGAGGGCGAGGCGCAGCCGCTCGACGAGGCGCGCCTCGGCCCGCCCGTCCCGCACCCGCGCCAGGTCTTCGGCATCGGCATGAACTACGCGGGCCACGCCGCCGAAGCCGGCATCGACCTGCCCGAGTTCCCGTCGGTCTTCACGAAGTTCCCCACGAGCATCGCCGCCCCGCACGCGACGATCGCGCTGCCGAGCGAGCGCGTCGACTGGGAGGTCGAGCTGGTCGTCGCGATCGGCCGCCATGCCGCGGGCGTCGCGGAGCGGGACGCGTGGGCGCACGTCGCCGGCGTCACCGTCGGGCAGGACCTGTCCGAGCGGCGCGTGCAGATGCGCCCGCCGGTGCCGCAGTTCTCGCTCGGCAAGTCGTTCCCCGGCTTCGGCCCGATCGGTCCGCTGCTCGTCACGCCCGACGAGCTGGCCGACCCGGACGACCTCGAGGTGTCGTGCACGCTCAACGGCGAGGTCGTCCAGCAGGCGCGCACGAGCGACCTCGTCTTCTCGGTGCCCGCGCTCGTCGCGCAGCTGTCGGCGATCGTCCCGCTGCTGCCCGGCGACCTGATCTTCACGGGCACGCCCGCGGGCATCGGCGCGACGCGCAGACCGCAGCGCTTCCTCACCGCCGGCGACGAGCTGGTCTCGAGCGTCGCCGGCGTGGGCACGATGCACACGCGCTTCGCCGTCAACGGCTCGGCCGGCTGACCCGAGCGGCGGCGCGCGCCGAGGGCGCCGCCGCCGCCGCGCTCCGGTCGTCGCGAGGACGGGTCGGATTAGATTGTCTTGTAACAGATGATCTGTTACGGTACGATCTTTCCGCACCCGACCCAGGAGCACCCGAATGGCGATCCGAGCACTCGTCGCTGACCCGACCGCGGCGGTCACGATGCGCATGGCAGACGTCCCCGAACCGCAGCCGCGCGCCGACCAGCTCGTCGTCGAGGTGCGGCACGTCTCGCTCAACTACGGGGACCTGATGGACGCCGTCTCCGGGCGCATCCCGCCCGGCGGCGTGCTCGGCTCCGACCTCGCCGGCGTCGTCGTGGAGGCCGCCGCCGACGGCAGCGGCCCCGCCGTCGGCGCGCGCATCGTCGCGCTCGCGGAAGGCGCCTACGCCGAGCGCGTCGCGGTCGCGACCTCGTCGGTCGCCGAGCTGCCGGACGCGGTCGAGCTGGCGGTCGCCGCGGCGCTGCCGGTCGCCGGCCTCGCGGGGCTGCGCACGCTGCGCGCGGCCGGCTCGCTGCTCGGCCGGCGCGTGCTCGTGACGGGTGCCTCGGGCGGCGTCGGCCGCTTCGCCGTCCAGCTCGCCGCCGCCGGCGGCGCGCACGTGATCGCGTCGGTTGGATCGACCGCGCGAGGTGACGGGCTGTCCGAGCTCGGCGCCGACGAGGTCGTCGTCGGGCTGAGCGGCATCGAGCGGCCGGTCGACGTCGTGCTCGACAACGTCGGCGGCCCGCAGCTCGTCGCCGCCTGGGAGCTGCTTGCGCCGGGCGGCAGCCTGCACTCGATCGGCTGGACCTCGGGCGAGCCGGCCGTGCTGAATCCCTACGCCACCGTCGGCCCGGTCAAGTCGCTGTCGGCCTACCTCACGCTCGCGCCGTTCGCGGACGACCTCGCGACGCTCGCGGCGCTCGTCGCCGACGGCGCGCTGGGCGTGGAGATCGGCTGGAGCGGGTCGTGGGAGCGGATCGGCGAGGCCGCCACGGAGCTGCGCGAGCGGCGCGTGCGCGGCAAGGCGGTGCTGGAGGTCTCATGAGCGACGCGCGCGAACGGGCGATCGCGACCTTCCGCGACGCCTTCCCCGACCTGACCGACGCCGAGGGCGTGACGATCGAGCAGCTGCGCCGCTGCGACGACGCGCTGTGGAACTCCTTCCTGCCGGCGGACGCGCTCGTCGAGCCGGTCGACGCGGGCGGCGTGCCCGCGCTGTGGGTCGGCGTCCCCGGCAGCCGCGAGGACCGCGCGGTGATCTGGTACCACGGCGGCGGCTACACGATCGGCTCGGCCGAGGGGCGCCGCGCGATCGCCGCCGAGGTGGCGCGCGTCGCCGGCTGCCGCGTGCTCGTGCCCGACTACCGGCTCGCGCCGGAGCATCCGTTTCCGGCCGGCGTGGAGGACGCGGTCGCGTCCTTCGCATGGGCAGCCGGTCAACTCGGCCCGGCGTCCGTCGCACTGGGGGGTGATTCGGCGGGCGCCGGGCTCGTGCTCGCGACGCTGCTGGCGGCGCGCGACCGCGGCCTGCCGCTGCCAGCGGCGGCGGTCGCCGCCTCCCCGCTGGCGGACTGGACGCTCGCCGGCGAGAGCCACCGCCTCAAGCGCGCGGTCGACCACTTCGTCACCGCGGAGATGCTCGAGAAGCTGCGGCCGGGCTACCTCGCGGGCGCCGACCCGCGCGACCCGCTCGCCTCGCCGCTGCACGGCGACTACGCGGGCCTGCCGCCGCTGCTCGTGCTGACCGGCAGCGACGAGACGCTGCTCGACGACGCCTTCGGCGTCGCGCGCGCGGCGGCGCTCGCCGGCGTCGAGGTCGAGCTGCGCGCGTTCGCCGGGATGTTCCACATCTGGCCGCTGTTCTCGACCGTGCTGCCCGAGGGGCGCGCGGCGGTCGAGCTGATCGGCGCGTTCGTGGAACGGCGGCTCGCATGAGCGCACGGCGGCCGCCTGGACGCGGGGCGGCCGCCGGCGCGGGCGTGCGCTCAGGCCGCCGTCAGCGGCGCGCCGCCCGCCAGCTCGAGGTAGCGCGTCGCGGGCGCGCCCGCGAGCAGCGCGCCGATCCCCTCGGGGTCGCCCTGCTCGGCGCGCCAGGCGACGTACGCCTCGTGGTCGGCGCGCGCGGCCCACTCCTCGACGACCACGACCGTGTCCGGGCGCTCGGCGTCGAGGTAGGCGCCGGCGCCGCGGCAGCCCGCGCGCTCGCGCGTGGCCGCCAGCATCGCCACGACGATCTCGCGCAGCTCCGGGCCGCGGCCTTCCTGCGCGGTCACTTCGAGGATCACGAGCACGCTCATCTGCTTCCTCCGTGTCTGGTTGTCCGGCCGGGCCGTCGGCCCGGCCGCTCAAGGAGGGAGAGAATATCGATTTTTTGAATCGTTAAGCAGTTTCAGCATCACGTGCAGTAACCGAATTTGGAGAGGGATACATGTCTTGTTTCAGAAGCCGCCGGATGGCGGCGACGGTCCTGCTCGCCCTCGTGGCGCTGGCCGCGGCGGTCGCCGGCTGCGGCGGGTCGGGGGGCGGCTCGAGCGCGCCGACGACGACCGCCACCACGGCCGCGAACGCGCCCACGGGCGCGCCGCTGCGGATCGCCGCGTTCGTCAACGCGACCGGCCAGGTGCTGAGCGGCGAGCAGCATGCCGCCGACGTCCTGCAGGCGTGGGCGAGAGCGGCGAACGCCGCCGGCGGCGTCGCCGGGCACCCCGTCGACGTCGTCGTCGAGGACACGAGAGGCGACGCGCCGACCGCGAGCGCGAAGGCCGCGGCGGTCGCCGCCGACCACAGCATCGTCGCCGCGCTGATGTTCGACTCCGGCATCGAGGGCGTGATCGCCAGAGGGCTCACGAAGGCGGGCATCCCCGTGGTCGGCGGCATGGGCTACCTGCCGACGATCTGGGGCGCGCTGCCGAACTGGCTGCCGCTCGCGACGACGTTCCCGTCGGTGCTCAACGCCGGCATGGTGATGGCGCAGCAGCTCGGCGCGAGAACCGTCAGCTACGCGGTCTGCGCCGAGTTCGCCGGCTGCGCGGCGGGCGCCCCGCTGGCGCAGACCGCCGCGCAGAAGCTCGGGCTCAGATACGCCGGCACGCTGAAGGTCTCGAGCTCGGCGCCGGACTACACGGCCGAGTGCCTCGGCATCAAGAGCAAGGGCGTCGACTACGTGATGGTCGGGCTGCCGTCGGCGACGGCGATGCGCTTCATCAGAGCGTGCAAGACGCAGGGCTACGCCGGCCAGTGGGGGATGACCGACGGCGCGATCGAGCCGCAGGCGATGAGCGCGAACGACCCGGGCGTGACGATCCACGTCGGGCTCACGGCGTTCCCGTGGTTCACGAACGACGCGCCCGTCGTGGCATACCGCCGCACGATGACCGCGCAGGGCGTGCAGGAGTCCTCGTGGGGCGACCCGCACGGCACGGCCGCGTACGCGGCGATGGAGCTGCTGCGCACGACGCTCGACGCGGCCAGAGGCACGCTGCCGGCGAGACCGACGCGCGCCGACGTCGTGAACGCGTACGCCGCCGTGAGAGACGAGACGCTCGGCGGCCTGCTCGCGCAGCCGGTGACGTTCACCCCGAACGCGCCGGAGAAGCCGGTCAGCTGCTACTGGATCGGCACCTTCCAGGGCGGCAGATTCGGCGGCGCCACACTCGGCGACCCGACCTGCGATCCGAGCTCGCTGGGATAGGTCGTCGGCGCGGGCGGGCGCGCGGAAGCGCGCCCGCCCGGCGGCCGCCGTCCGTCCGCCTTCCATCCACAATCGATTTCCTTCAAAAAATCGATCGCATTGGGTAGGATGAGTCGACGACCGCGGCTCGCGCGCCTCTGCCGCCGATCGCCTACCCCAGACGAACCCAGGAGCACCGCATGCCGAGCACCACCCACGACTTCAGCGGCCAGACCGTCATCGTCACCGGCGCCGGCCGCGGCATCGGGCAGGCGATCTCGCGCCGCTTCGCCGAGGCCGGCGCCGCCGTCTGGATGGTCGACGTCGACGCCGACGTCGTCGGCGCGGCCGCCGCCGAGATCGGCGAGCGCGCGCATGCCGCCACCGCCGACGTCGGGCGCACGGAGGACGTCGAGCGCGTCGTCGCCGAGGCCGTCGAGCGCACCGGCCGCGTCGACGTGCTGTTCAACAACGCCGGCCTGCTGCGCGACAGAGTGCTGTGGAAGCTCGAGGACGCCGACTGGGAGGCCGTCGTCGACGTCTCGCTCGGCGGGACGTTCCGCTTCACGCGCGCGTGCGTCCCGCACTTCCGCGCGCGCGAGTACGGGCGCGTCGTCAACGTGACCTCCTACACCGGTCTGCACGGCAACGTCGGCCAGGCCGCCTACGCCGCCGCGAAGGCCGGCGTGATCGGCTTCACGAAGACGGCTGCGAAGGAGCTGGCGCGCTTCGGCGTCACCGTCAACGCGATCTCGCCCAACGCGCAGACGCGCATGATCGACTCGATCCCCGCGGACCATCGCAGGGAGCTGGAGGCGCTGATCCCCGTCGGCCGCTGGGCCGACCCGGACGAGATCGCCGCCGGCGTCATGTACCTCGCCTCCCCCGAAGCCGCCTACGTGACCGGCGTCGTGCTGCCGATCGACGGCGGCATCGCGATCTGAGGGGCGAGGGCGATGAGGACTCGCTTCACGGAGACGTTCGGCGTCGAGCACCCGCTCGTGATGGGCGGGATGCAGTGGGTCGGCCGCGCCGAGCTGGTGGCGGCGGTCGCGAACGCCGGCGCGCTCGGCTGCCTGACGGCGCTGACGCAGCCGACGCCGGAGGCGCTCGCCGCCGAGATCGCCCGCACGCGCGAGCTGACCGACAAGCCGTTCGCGGTCAACCTGACGATCCTGCCGGCGATCAGACCGCCGCCCTACGCCGAGTATCGCCAGGCGATCGTCGAGGCGGGCGTGCCGGTCGTGGAGACGGCGGGCAGCAACCCGGCCGAGCACGTCGAGCACTTCCGCGCGGCCGGCGTGAAGGTGGTCCACAAGGCGACCAGCGTGCGCCACGCGCTCACGGCGCAGCGCGCCGGCGTCGACGCGATCTCGATCGACGGCTTCGACTGCGCCGGCCATCCCGGCGAGGACGACGTCCCCGGGCTCGTGCTGATCCCCGTGGCCGCCGACCGCCTGGAGATCCCCGTGATCGCCTCCGGCGGGATCGCCGACGCGCGCGGCCTCGTCGCCGCCCTTGCGCTCGGCGCCGACGCCGTGAACATGGGCACGCGCTTCATGTGCACCGCCGAGGCGCCGATCCACGACGCGATCAAGCAGCGGATCGTCGAGGCCGACGAGCGCGCGACGGAGCTGATCTTCCGCACGCTCGGCAACACGGCGCGCGTCGCCAGCAACGCGATCAGCCGGCAGGTGGTCGAGATCGAGGCGCGCGGCGGCACGTTCGAGGACGTGCGCGAGCTCGTCGCCGGCGCGCGCGGGCGCGGCGTCTACGAGACGGGCGATCCCGACGCCGGCATCTGGACGGCCGGCCTCGTGCAGGGGCTGATCCAC
This sequence comes from uncultured Conexibacter sp., assembly GCA_964525715.1. Lineage (GTDB taxonomy): Bacteria > Actinomycetota > Thermoleophilia > Solirubrobacterales > Solirubrobacteraceae > Conexibacter. The sequence continues at coordinate 68,586 of CAZGJV010000008.1, forward strand.
GACGTGCCGACCGTGGCCGAGCTGGTGCAGCGGATGGTGGGGGAGGCGGAGCGGATCGTCGCCGGCCGGCTTGCGAGCGCTCTGGGCGGCGCCGGCGAGTCGGCCGCCGCCGAGCGCCTGCCCGCGTAACCGCAAACCAGCGTATTGGCGCCCCGTCGCTCGCGCGGCGGACTAGGCTCGCCCGATGGCGCACATCGCCGTGGATCGGCGGGGGGCCGGTGGCTGGGAGGACGTGCTCGGCGACGACGCCGCGCAGGTCGGCCCCGGAGCGGAATGGCGCTCGCAGCTCCACGAGATGGCGCTCGCGCAGTTCCACCACGCGGCCGACGTGCTCGACCTCGACGAGGCGGTGCGCGCCCGCCTGCTCGCGCCGCGCCGCGCGCTCGTCGTCAACTTCCCGGTGCGGATGGACGACGGCGCCGTGCGCATGTTCACCGGCTACCGCGTCCAGCACACGCTGACGCTCGGGCCGACGAAGGGCGGGATCCGCTTCGCGCCGGCCGTCTCGCTCGGCGAGTGCGCCGCGCTCGCGATGTGGATGACGCTCAAGTGCGCGCTGCTCGGGCTGCCGTTCGGCGGCGCGAAGGGCGGCGTTCGGTGCGACCCGAACCGCCTCTCACGCGGCGAGCTCGAGCGCGTGACGCGCCGCTACGTCTCGGAGCTGATCCCGATCATCGGGCCCGACCGTGACATCGCCGCGCCCGACATGGCGACCGGCGAGCGCGAGATGGCGTGGTTCATGGACACCTACTCGCAGCAGGTCGGCCACTCCGTCCCCGAGATCGTCACCGGCAAGCCCGTCGTCCTCGGCGGCACCGAGGGCCGCGCCGCGGCGACCGGGCTCGGCGTCGTCTACTGTATCGAGGCCGCGCTCGAGCGGCGCGGGGAACGGGTCGCGGGCCAGCGCGTGGCGCTGCAGGGCTTCGGCAACGTCGGCGCGATCGTCGCGCGCGAGCTGCACGCGCGCGGCGCCCATGTCGTCGCCGTCGGCGACGTCAGCGGCGGCGTCGTCGACCTCGCCGGCCTCGACGTCCCGGCGCTGCTGATGTGGTTCGCGAGCGGGGACGGCCCGCGCTTCCTGCGCGACTGGCCGGAGGGCGTCCACGTCGCGCGCACGGGCGCACTCGAGGTGCCGTGCGACATCGTGATCCCGGCTGCGCTCGAGCGCCAGATCAACGCCGCCCGGGCGGAGCACATGGACTGCCGCATGGTCGTCGAGGGGGCCAACGGGCCGACCACGCCGGAGGCCGACGCGATCCTCGCCGAGCGCGGCATCCACGTGATCCCCGACGTGCTGGCGAACGCCGGCGGCGTGACCGTCAGCTACTACGAGTGGGTCCAGGATCAGCAGAAGCTGTCGTGGGACGGCGACGAGGTCCGCCGCCGCCTCTCCGCCCAGATGCGCGCCGCGCTCGCGCGCGTCGCCGACGCCGCCGAGCGGCTCGACACCGACTGGCGAACCGCCAGCCAGGCCGTCGCCGTCGAGCGCATCGCGGAGGCGTCGCGGCTGCGCGCGATCTACCCCTGACGGCGCGCGGGTCTCAGGCCCGTGACAGCTCCAGCCGCGAGACGATCTCCTCGGCGATCGCGAGCGAGGAGGTCGCGGCGGGGGACGGGGCGTTGCGGATCCAGGCGATGCGCGCGTTGCCGCCGATGCGGAAGTCGTCGACCAGCGCGCCGTCGCGATCGACCGCCTGCGCGCGCACGCCGGAGCCGGCGCGCACCGCGTCGCCGATCCGCAGCTCGGGCACGTAGCGGCGCGCCTCGTCGACGAACACCGACTTCGACAGCGAGCGCTTGGCCTCGTCCACGCCCGCGCGCCAGTGTCTGCCGATCAACCGCCAGGTGCCGGGCCACGCGAGCGTCTCGGCGAGGTCGCGGCCGTGGACGGTGCTGCGCCTGTACCCCTCGCGCGCGGTCGCGAGCACGGCGTTGGGGCCGATCAGGACCGAGCCGTCGACCTGCTTCGTCAGGTGCACGCCGAGGAACGGCAGCGCCGGGTCGGGCAGCGGGTAGATCAGCCCGCGGACGAGCGAGCGGCGCTCGGGCCGCAGCGCCCAGTACTCGCCGCGGAAGGGGACGATCCGCGGCGCGGCGTCCTCGCCTGATCTGCGCGCGAGGCGGTCGGCGTGCAGGCCGGCGCAGACGATCGCGCGGTCGGCCTGCAGCTCGGAGCCGTCGGCCAGCTCGACCGCGACCTGCGCGCCGCTGCGCACGCGCGTGACCTCGACTCCGGTGCGAACCGTGCCGCCGCGCTCGGTCAGCTCGTCGGCGAGCGCGAGCGCGACGGCGCGGAAGTCGGTGATCGCCGTCTCGGGCGAGTGCAGCGCGGCGATCCCGGCGGCGTGCGGCTCGACCTCGCGCAACTGCGCCGCGTCGAGCCGGCGCAGCCCCGGCACGCCGTTGGCGTGCGCGCGCTCGGCGAGCCGCTCCAAGCGCGGCAGCTCGGCCTCGTCGAGCGCCACGACGAGCTTGCCGCACGCCTCGTAGGGGAGGCCGCGCTCGGCGCAGAAGTCGCGCAGCAGGGCGACGCCGCGGCGGCACAGGCGCGCCTTCAGCGAGCCGGGCTCGTAGTAGATGCCGGCGTGCACGACGCCCGAGTTCGCGGCCGTCTGGTGGAGGCCGAGCTGCGGCTCCTTCTCCAGCACGGTCACCTCGGCGCCCGGCTGCTCGCGCGCGATCAGGCGCGCGGTCGCGAGGCCGAGGATCCCTCCGCCGACGACGACCACGCGCATCGTGCGAACGCTACTTCGATCGCACCTCCGGCGGGAGCCGGTGCGCGGTTGATCCGCGAATGCGTTCTGTAGTACGGTACGAGTCCTATTTTAGCGAACGAAAGGCGACAGGTGGCCGAGCAGCCGGCGGCATTCGAGCAGGTCGAGATCGCGGGGGTGAAGATCGAGCTCGCGCGGGCCGGCGACGGCCCCACGCTGCTGTTCCTGCACTCGGTCGACGGCGTCGACCCCGGGTCTCAGTGGTTCCGGCTGCTGGCGCAGCGGTTCCACGTGATCGCTCCCTGGCACCCCGGCTTCGGGCACTCCGAGCTGCCGGGCGACCGCTTCCGCGACGTCGGCGACCTCGCGCTCTTCTACCTGGAGCTCGTGCACGAGCTGGAGATCCGCGATGCGGTGCTGATGGGCGCCTCGTTCGGCGGCTGGCTCGCCGCCGAGGTGGCGGTCCGCTCGGCTGCCGCGTTCACGCACCTCGTGCTCGCCGACGCGCTCGGCATCAAGGTCGGCGACCGCGAGAGCCGCGACGTCGCGGACGTCTTCGCTATCTCGCAGGAGGAGCTGACCGCGCGCGCCTACCACGACCCCGGCCGCCGCACGCGCGACTACTCGACGATGTCCGACCGCGACCTGCTCGGCATCGCGCGCAGCCGCGAGGCGTACGCCTACTTCGGCTGGAAGCCGTACATGCACGACCCGACGCTGCGGCCGTGGCTGCGCCGCGTCCGCATCCCCTCGCTCGTGCTGTGGGGCGAGAGCGACGGCATCGTCACGCCCGACTACGGCCGCGCCTACGCCGCCGCGATCCCGGGCGCGCGCTTCGAGCTGGTCGAGCAGGCCGGCCACTACCCGCACGTCGAGCAGCCCGAGCGCGTCGTCGAGCTGGTGACGGCGTTCGCCCACCCGGACTCGGCCCTCGCGGGCGTCGGGTCGACCTCCGAGGAGCGCTGAGATGGACGTCTACCACTTCTCCGAGCAGCCCTACCACGCCGCCTGGGAGCAGGCCGGCGAGGTCGACTCGCTGCGCGTCACCTTCCCCAACGAGCACTGCGACCCGCGCGTCGCGGCCGACCTCGTCAACGAGCGCCTCGACGAGTGGGTGCTGTGCGACGAGCTGGGCCTCAACATCATGATCAACGAGCACCACAGCTCGGCGACCTGCCTGTCGAACTCGGCGATGGTGCCGATCGCGATGCTCGCGCGCCAGACCAAGCGCGCGCGGCTGCTCGCGCTCGGCCACCCGATCGCGAACCGCCCGGACCCGGTGCGCCTGGCGGAGGAGGTCGCCTACATCGACGTCGTCTCGCGCGGGCGCGTGGAGCTCGGCTTCGTCAAGGGCGCGCCGTACGAGATCTCGCCGGCGAACGCGAACCCGGTCAAGATCAGCGCCCGCTTCTGGGACGCGCACGACCTGATCCTCAAGGCGCTCACGACGCACGACGGGCCCTTCAACTGGGAGAGCGAGTTCTACGACTACCGCCAGGTCAACATCTGGCCGCGCCCCTACCAGCAGCCGCGTCCCGAGGTGTGGGTGACGGGCGGCAGCTTCGGCACCGCGACCGACGTCGCCGAGCGCGGCCATCGCTTCGCGACGATCCTCGGCGGCTGGAACGCGCAGAAGCTGTTCGACGCCTACCGCGCCCGCCGGCTCGCGCACGGCCACGACTTCCCGGCGCCGGACCGCTTCGCCTACTGCGCGCTCGTCGGCGTCGGTCGCACCGAGGCGGAGGGCCATCGCCGCGCCGAGCAGGTCGCCGGCTACTTCCGCACCACCTCGATCGTCGGCGAGGCGTTCGTCAACCCACCCGGCTACATGCCGCCGCAGGGCAACGCGCAGTGGCTCAAGAAGAACCAGACGCGCGGGCGGGCGGGCAGCCACTTCCCCGTCACCACGCGCGACGGGCGGCTGCTGAGAATCGGCTCGGGCCATGGCAGCGGCGACGGCGTCGGACCCGCGGACCTCGTCGACGCGGGCATCGCGTTCACCGGCACGCCCGATCAGGTGTACGACCAGATCGTCGAGCTCGACGAGCACGTCGGGGGCATCGGCAACCTGCTGATCATGGCCCACGGCGGCGACATGTCCCACGCTGACGCGGTCGACAACCTCACGCTGTTCGCGACCGAGGTGCTGCCGCGCCTGCGCGAGCGCGACCAGTCGCGCGCCGTCACCGCGGCGATGGAGCGCGTCGCGGCGGCGCACGTATGAAATCGTCGTCATCCCCCACCCGAGGAGCGCCATAGCCATGTTCTCCCAGATCGGACCGATGGAGATCGTCCTCGTCCTCCTGATCGCGTTGATCGTCCTGGGCCCGAAGCGGCTGCCCGAGGCGGGGCGCTCGATGGGGAAGGGCATCCGCGAGTTCAAGGACTCGCTGTCGGCCAGCACGGCGGACGAGCCGGCGCGGGCGCCTGAGCTGGCTCCTGCGGCCGAGCAGCCCGCGCCGGCCCGCGAGGACAGCGCCGTCTCGTAGCGACGGCGCGCCTCCGCGGGCGTTCGCGGCGGGGGGACCCGGCTCAGGCCGGGTCGCGCCTCACAGGAGCGCCGGCCCGGCGGCCAGCCCGTCGGGCGCGAGGCGCTCGATCTCGGCGAGCTCGTCGGCGCCGAGCGCGACCTGCGCGGCGGCGACGTTCTCGTCGAGGTGCGCGGGCGTGCGCGTGCCGGGGATCGGCACGACGTCGTCGCCCTGGTGCAGCAGCCACGCGAGCGCCAGCTGCGCCGGGGCGATCGCCTGCTCGGCGGCGAACGCGCGCAGCGGGGCGAAGCGCTCGCGGTTGGTCGCGAGCGCGTCCGGCTTGAAGCGCGGCACGTTGACGCGGAAGTCCTCGCCGATCTCGTCGGCCGAGCCGGCGAGGAAGCCGGTGCCGAGCGGACCCCACGCGACGAGCCCGATGCCCAGCTCGCGCAGCAGCGGCAGCAGCTCGCGCTCGGGCGCGCGGTTCCACAGGCTGTACTCCGTCTGCACGGCCGCGATCGGGTGCGTCGCATGCGCCGCACGCACCTGCTCCGGCGTGACGTTGCTGAGGCCGAGGTGGCGGACCTTGCCCTCCGCCACCAGCTCGGCCATCGCGCCGACGGTCTCCTCGATCGGCACGCCCGGGTCGGGGAAGTGCGGGTACCACAGGTCGATCGCCTCGACGCCGAGGTGCCGCAGGCTCGCCTCGGCCGCCGCCCGCGCGCGCTCGGGACGCGCGTCCATCCAGATCTCGTTGTCGTAGTTGGCCTCGACGCGGTTCGCCGGCGCGCCGGGGGTGAACGTGATGCCCCACTTCGTCGCGACCTGCACCTCGTCGCGGCGGCCGGCGATCGCCTGGCCGATCAGGCGCTCGTTGTGGCCGTCGGGCCCGTACGCGTCGGAGCTGTCGAGGAACGTTGCGCCCGCGTCGATCGCGTGGCGCAGCGTCCCGACCGAGCGCTCGTCGTCGTTCGCCCCGTACATCCCGTGCACGAGCACCATCGCGCCGTAGCCGATCGCGGAGACGTCGAGCGCTCCGCCGAGGGTCCGTCGTTGCATGTGTGCTTCTCCCGTTGTTCTTAGGTTGGTGTGGGCGTGCGGCGCCCGCCCGGGTCGCTCAGGCCGATGCCGCCGTCGGCGACGACGGTCTGGCCGGTGATCCACGACGCCTCGCCGCTGAGCAGGAAGGCCGCCAGCGCTGCCGTGTCGGCCGGCTCGCCGAGCCGTCGCAGCGGGTAGAGGGCGGCCAGCTCGGCGTCGTGGTCCTCGTACAGCGCGCGTGCGAAGCGCGTCTTGACGACGGCCGGCGCGATCGCGTTGACGCGGATCCCGGGGCCGAGCTCGAGCGCGAGCTGGCGCGTGAGGTGCACGAGCGCCGCCTTGCTGACGTTGTAGGGGCCGAGCAGCTCGCCCGCGATCAGGCCGCCGGCGGAGGCGACGTTGAGGACCGCGCCGCCGTGCGCCCCCAGCCAGGCGCTATGCGCCTCTTGGACCCAAGCCAGCGCGGCGACGACGTTGACCTCGAAGATCGTGCGGACGGCGTCGAGGTCGGCCTCGACGGTCGGCCCGTAGAGCGGGTTGACGGCGGCGTTGTTGACGAGCAGGTCGAGCGCGCCGAACGCCTCGAGCGTCGCGGCGACGGCGGCGCGGCGGTGCTCGGCGTCGTCGCTCGCGCCGGCCACCGCGATCGCGCGCTCGCCGGCGCCGAGCGAGCGCAGCGCCTCCTCCAGCTCGGGCGCGCGCCGCGCGGTGATGCAGACGCGCGCACCCTCGGCCAGCAGCCGCTCGGCGATGGCGAGCCCGATGCCGCGCGAGGCGCCGGTGACGAGCGCCGCTCTGCCGGCGAAGCGGTCGCTCACGACGCGCGCTCGACCAGCAGGGCGATGCCCTGTCCGCCGCCGATGCACAGCGTCACGAGCCCCAGCTCGTGGTCGGCGCGGTGCATCTCGGCGAGCAGCTTGGCCGTGATCGCCGCGCCGGTTGCCGCGATCGGGTGGCCGAGCGCGATCGCGCCGCCGTTCGGGTTGACCTTCGCGGGATCGAGCTCCAGCTCGCGCATGACGGCGATCGCCTGCGCGGCGAACGCCTCGTTGAGCTCGATCACGCCGATGTCGGAGAGCGCGACGCCGCTGCGCTCCAGCACCTTGCGCACCGCGGGGACCGGGCCGATGCCCATGATCCGCGGGTCGACGCCGCAGCTTGCCGCCGCCAGGATCCGCCCGCGCACGCGCATGCCGAGCTCGCGCGCCCGCTCCTCGCGCGCCAGCACGACGGCGGCGCCGGCGTCGTTCATGCCGGAGGCGTTGCCGGCGGTGACGGTGCCGCCGTCGGGCTTGAAGAACGGCGGCAGCTTCGCCATCGACTCGAGCGAGGCGTCGAGGCGGATGTGCTCGTCGCGCGCGAAGGCGGCAGCGGGGTCCCGCTTCGACGGCGTGGGGACGGCGACGATCTGCTGGTCGAAGCGCCCCTCCGCCTGCGCGGCGGCGGCGCGCCGGTGCGACTCGACGGCGAACGCGTCCTGCTCCTCGCGCGAGATGTCCATCCGCTCGGCGAGGTTCTCGGCCGTGACGCCCATCAGGATCCCGTGGAAGGGATCGGTGAGGCCGCTCAGCACGGGGTCGACGAGCTTCGACTCGCCCATCCGCGCGCCCCAGCGCGCGGCCGGCATCCAGTACGGCCCGCGGCTCATCGACTCCGCGCCGCCGGCGAGGGCGACATCGACGTCGCCGGCCTGGATCGCCTGCGTGGCCGAGACGATCGCCTGCACGCCGGTGCCGCACAGGCGGTTGACGGTGAAGGCCGGCGTCTCCTGCGGGATGCCGGCCTTCATGCCGACGACGCGCGCCATGTACATGTCCTCGGGCGCGGTGTGGATCACGTTGCCGAAGACGACGTGGTCGACCTGCTCGGGCGCGATCTCGGCGCGCGCGATCGCCTCGCGCGCGGCGAGCGCGCCCAGCTCGGTCGCGGGCACGTCCTTGAGCGAGCGGCCGTAGGAGCCGATCGGGGTGCGCGCGACCGCGGCGATCGCGACGCCGGTCCCGCGGGCTGTGACGGCCCCCATCAGGCGTGCAGCCCGATCATGACCGTCTTCGTCTCCAGCACGGCCTCCATCGAGGACCAGCCGCCCTCGCGGCCGAGGCCGGAGGACTTGTAGCCGCCGAACGGGGCGTGCGGGAAGAAGTCGTAGTCGTTGATGCCGACCGTGCCGGTGCGCAGCGCGCGTGCGACGCGCATGGCGCGCGCGACGTCGCGCGTGTAGATGCCGCCGGAGAGGCCGTAGGGCGAGTCGTTCGCGACGCGGATCGCCTCCTCCTCGTCGGCGACGCGGATCACCGACAGCACCGGCCCGAAGATCTCCTCCTGGCCGAGCGTGCTTCTGTTGTCGACGTCGGCGAACAGCGCCGGGTTGATCCAGTTGCCGCCCGCCAGCTCGCCGTCGGGGCGGTCGCCGCCGAACAGCAGCTCGGCGCCCTCCTCCTGGCCCTTCTCGATGTAGCCGAGGACCTTCTCCATCTGCGTCGTCGTGATCATCGGCGCCGACGTCGTGGCGGCGTCGAACGGGTCGCCGAAGCGCACCTGCTCGACCTGCTTGGTCGCGTGCTCGATGAACGACTCGTAGATCGAGGCCGGCACGATCGCGCGCGACTGCGCGGCGCAGATCTGGCCCGAGAGCGCCATCGAGACGTGGCTCATCGTCGTGGTCGCGGCGGCGGCGACGTCGGCGTCCTCGAACACGAGGCTCGCGCTCTTGCCGCCCAGCTCGAGCGAGACGCGCTTGATGCCCTTGCCGCTCGCGGCGAGGATGTGCTCGCCGACCGCGCGGCTGCCGGTGAAGTTGACCTTGTCGACGAGCGGGTGCGTGATCAGCGCCTCGCCGGTCGGCTGGCCGGCGCCGAGCACGAGGTTGAAGACGCCCGGCGGCAGGTCGGCCTCCGCGATCAGCTCGGACAGCCGCGTCGCGGCCAGCGGCGCGTGCTCGGACGGCTTCATCACGATCGTGCAGCCGGCCGCGAGCGCGGGCGCGACCTTGCCGGAGAACTGCAGCAGCGGCGCGTTCCAGGGGACGATCCCGGCGACGACGCCGACCGGCTCCAGCAGCGTCATGTACTGCAGCTCGTGGTCGTTGCTGTAGAGCGGGAACGTCTCGCCGTTGATCTTGTCGATCCAGCCGGCGTAGTGGTCGAAGCGGTCGGCGCCGATCGCGGCGGAGGCGAAGTAGGCCGAGCTGATGCCGATCGGCATGCCGTTGTCGAGCACCTGCAGGCGGTTGAGCTCGTCCTGGTGGGCGTAGATCAGGTCGACGATGCGGCGCAGGTAGGGGGCGCGCTGGCGTGCGCCGAGGCGCGGCCAGTCGCTCTCGTCGAACGCGCGGCGGGCGGCGCGCACGGCGCGGTCGACCTCGTCGGCCGTGCTCGCCCGCCACGTCACGACGTCCTCGTTGGTGGCGGGGCTGCGGTGCGTCCAGGCCTCGCCGCTCGGCTCGGACCAGGCGCCGTCGATGAACTGGCGTGGGCTGCGGACCTGCAGCGCGTCGCGCTGCGGGAGGATGGAGATGGCCATGCGGGTCGCTCCTTGTCGTTCGGCCTCGGCGTGACGGGCGCGATCGGTCAGGCCGGTCGCAGCACGGCCTTGACGGCCGCGCCGCTCTCGGTGTCCGCGACGGCTTCGTCGATGCGGTCGAGCGGGTAGTAGGTGATGAGCTTGTCGAGTGGCAGACGGCCGCTCGCGTACAGGTCGACGAGCAGCGGGATCGTCAGCTGGGGAACGCTGTCACCGCCGATGATGCCCCGGAAGGTGCGCCCGCCGAACAGGATCGTGTTCATGTCGAGGCTGACCTCGGTGCCGAGCCGCGAGCCGCCGATCAGCCCGCAGGCGCCCATCGGCGCGAGCGCGTCGACGGCGGTGCGGACGATCTCCGGGCGGCCGGTCGTGTCGAGCGTGAAGTCGAGGCCGTCGGGGGCGACGTCTCGCAGCTGGGCGGCGAGGTCCTCCACGCCGCCGGCGCGGATCGTGTGCGTGGCTCCCAGCTCGCGCGCGAGCGTGAGGCGGCTCGGCTTGAGGTCGACCGCGACGATCGTCGTGCAGCCCGCGAGCACCGCGCCCGTCACGGCGCTCAGCCCGACTGCGCCCGTGCCGAGGATCGCGATGCTCGTGCCCGGGCGGGCGCCGAGCGAGTAGATCACGGCGCCGACGCCGGTCTGCACGCCGCAGCCCAGCGGGCCGAGCGCCTCGATCGGCACGTCGTCGCGCACCTTGACCGCGTTGCGGCGGTGTGCGATCGCGTACTCCGCGAACGAGGACTGGCTGAAGAAGTGGCCGTGCAGCGGCGCGCCGTCCTGCGAGAGCGCGCTCGTGCCGTCGGGCCGCGCGCCGCCGTAGGTGAGCTGGAAGATGTCGCGGCAGTAGCCCGGGCTGGCGCTCGCGCAGCTCGGGCAGCGGCCGCAGGAGCGGTAGGTGAGCACGACGTGGTCGCCGGGCGCGAGCTCGTCGACCTGCGCGCCGACGGCCTCGACGACGCCGGCGCCCTCGTGGCCGAGGACGGCCGGCAGCGGCATCGGGTAGTCGCCGTCGCGGGCGAGCAGATCGGTGTGGCAGATGCCCGTCCCGGCGATGCGGACGAGCACCTCGTCCGGGGCCGGGCCGCCGAGCTCGACCTGTTCGAGCGCGAACGGGGCGCCGGTCGCGTGGGTGATCGCCGCGGCTATCCGCATCGCCCGCCCGCCAACGTGTCTGACTGTCGAAAATATGCTCGCATTTGGTGTCTATCCCGAGTTATAGTACGTCTATGGATTCGACGATGTCAACTCGGCGGTCGCTCGGCGACACCGCCTCCGCACTCCTGAACGCCGCCTCGCAGTACATCGACGGCGTTCCCGTCGAGGGCGCCGGCGAGCCGCTCGCCGTCGTCGACCCGACGACCGAGCAGACGCTCGCGAGCGTGCCCACGGCGACCGTCGCGCAGGTCGATGCCGCCGTCGCGTCTGCGCGGCGGGCGTTCGACGGCGGCTTGTGGTCGCGGCTGCGCCCGGGCGAGCGCTCGCTGTTCCTGCACCGCATCGCCGAAAGGCTGGACGCGCATCGCGACGCGCTCGCGGAGATCGTCGTCGCCGAGGGCGGCTCGCCGATCTCGCTCGCGCGCTCGCTTCAGGTCGGCGCGGCGATCGAGCACCTCGCCTGGTTCGCCGACGCCGCCGCGCGCGGACCCGCCGGCGCGTACGAGCACCCGCTCCCGCGCCACGCCGGTCCGCCCGCGAGCGAGGGCGTGCTCGTCTACGAGCCGATCGGCGTCGTCGCCGCGATCACGCCCTACAACATCCCCCTGCTTACGGCCGTGTGGAAGGCCGCCGCCGCGCTCGCCGCCGGCTGCACGACGGTGCTGCTGCCCTCGCCGCAGGCCCCGCTCGCCTCGGCCGCCTTCGCCGCGCTCGTCGCCGAAGCCGACCTGCCGCCCGGCGCGTTCAACTTCCTGATCGGCGCCGCCGCCGCCGGCCGCCGCCTGTCCGAGCATCCGGACGTCGACATGATCACCTTCACCGGCTCCAACGCGGTCGGTCTGGCGGTCGCGCAACAGGCGGCGCCGACGTTCAAGCGGGTGGTGCTCGAGCTCGGCGGCAAGTCGCCGAACGTCGTGCTGCCGGGCGCGCAGGTGGACGAGACGCTCGTGACGGCCTCGCTGCTGCGCTTCTGCCGCAACGCCGGCCAGGCCTGCGGAGCGACGACGCGCACGTTCGTGCCGCGGGCGGCCTACGACGACTACGTCGACATCGCGCGCGGCATGCTCGCGCAGGTCCCCGTCGGCGACCCGTGGGACGAGCAGACGGCCGTCGGTCCGTTGATCAGCGCGCCCCATCGCGACCGCGTGCAGGGCTTCGTCGATCGTGCGCTCGCGGCCGGCGGCCGCATCGAGGCGCAGGGCGCCGCGCCGGCCACGTCCGGCGGCTTCTTCATGAGCCCGGCGCTGCTCGGCGGCGTCGACAACCGCGCCGAGATCGCGCGCACGGAGCTGTTCGGGCCGATCGGCCTCGTCTTCCCCTACGACGACGTCGAGCAGATGCTCCGTCTCGCGAACGACTCGCCCTACGGGCTCAACGCCAACGTGTGGGGGCCGCTGCCCGAGGCGCAGCAGGTCGCGCGCGGGATCCGCAGCGGAACCGTCACGATCAACGGCGGCGGTTGGCTGCGCTCCGACGCGCCCTTCGGCGGCTACCGCCACAGCGGCAACGGCCGCGAGGCCGGCGAAGAGGGCTTCCGCGAGTTCTTCGAAGTCAAGCACGTGCAGTGGCCCGCCCAGGGCTAGCCACGCACCGATCGATCGAAAGGACCCACATGCAAGACGACCTCGAGGCGCGGATCGCGGCGCTGGAGGCGCGCGCGGCCATCTCGGACCTGCGCGCCCGCTACTGCCTCCACGTCGACGCCAGCCGCTGGGACGCGGTCGCCGAGCTGTTCGCCGAGGACGCGGAGTTCGCCGGGCTCGGCGTCGCGAGAGGGCGCGAGCAGATCCGCAAGGTGTTCGAGGGCGCGCCGGACGCGATGGACGCCTGGTGGCACTTCATCCACAACGAGGTGACGGAGGTCGACGGCGACGTCGCGAGCGGCAGCTCGTACTTCGACGCGCCTTGCGTCATCGAGGGCGTCCCGCACCTCTGCGCGGGCCGCTACGACGAGCGCTTCGCCAAGCGCGACGGCCGCTGGCTGTTCGCGGAGCGCCGCCTCACGTACTTCTACCTGACCCCCCTGAGCGAGGGCTGGCGGCGCGGCGCGGTGCCGCAGGCGCTGCGCCCGCTCGCGCAGGGGGACTGACCGGCTTGTGCCGGGCCGCGCCGCTGATCGCGGCGCGCCCGGCCCTGACGTACTTCGCGCTCCGTGCGGGCGCTCGCCGGGCCTGTGGCGTGCGTCGTGGGCATCGAGGGGGAGTGAGGCGGGCGTTTGTGCGCTCGTTCGTGACCTTGCGCGGGTCGGCTTGCGCAGTTGACCGCTCGCGCCCGGGTCCGATTTCCACCACTGTCAATCTGACCCCCGTATAGGGGGTCAGATTGACAGTCGTAGATCCGGAGCGTCACGTTTGTCGCCACTGCGCGACGAAGGTGACACGAACGGTCGCGCGGGCAGCCCCCCCCGCGACCCTCCCCTCGATGCCCACTGCGTGCGCTGCGCACGCGGCCAACGTTCGAGCGGAGCGCTCAGCGGTCCTGCCCGCCGCCGACCGAGGCGCCGACGGCCGCGACGAGGATCACGCCCTTGACGATGTTCTGCCAGTAGGGCTCCCAGCCGATCATCGTCATGCCGTTGAGCATCGTCGTGAGCAGCAGGACGGCGAGCACGGTCCCCATCACGTTGTACTCGCCGCGCCGGAACGTGACCGTCCCGATCGCCGCGGCGGTGAAGCCGTCGAGCAGCAGCGAGTCGCCGGCGCCCGGCTGGCCGGAGGCGACCGTGGACGACAGGATGATCCCGCCGAGCGCGGCCATCATGCCCGAGATCGCCAGCGCGACGATCGTGATGCGCCCGATGCGGATGCCCGCCAGCCGGCTCGCCTCGCGGCTGCCGCCGATCGCGTACATCGAGCGCCCGAGCGGGGTCTGCGTCGCCATCACCCACAGCAGGCCGCCGAGGATCAGCATCAGGATCGCCGCGACCGGGATCGTCCCGACCTTGTGCTGGCCGAGCCAGGTGTAGTCGTCGGGCAGGCCGGCGACGACGCTGTTGTTGACCTTCTGCGCCAGGCCGACGAGCACCGCGCCCATGCCGAGCGTCGCGATCAGCGACGACACCTTCAGGCGCGAGACGACGAGCCCGTTGACGATGCCGATCGCGATGCCGGCGGCGAGCGTGACCGCGATCGCGTAGACGGTGCCGTGGTTGACCGCGAGCGTCGCGGCGAGCACGCCGGCGAAGCTCGCCGCCCAGCCGACCGACAGGTCGAAGCTGTTGATGATCAGCGGGATCGTCAGCCCGCACGCGACGATCCCGAGGATCGACGACTGGCCGAGGATGTTGCTGATGTTGTCGGTGCTGTAGAAGCGCTTGCCGTTCTCGGCCGCGAAGAACGCGAACATGACCACGAGGAAGACGGTGGTCGCGTACTTCGGGCCGACGCGCTTGACGACCTGGGACAGGCGGCCGCGCGTCGCCTCGCGCGACGCGACGGCGGGCGGGGCGCCGGGCGCCTCCACGTCGGTGGTGCTCATTGCTCTCTCCGTCCGTAGGACAGCTCGAGGATCGATGACTTGTCGAGGCGCTCGCAGTCGAGCTCCGCGACGACCGCGCCCTCGCGCATGACGACCGCGCGGTCGCACAGCTCCGCCAGCTCCTCGTGCTCCGAGGAGATGTAGAGGACGGCCGCGCCGTCGGCGGCGAGCTCGCGGATCAGCGCGAACATCTCGCGCTTGGCGCCGATGTCGACGCCCTTCGTCGGCTCGTCGAGCAGCAGGATGCGCGCGCCCATGTCGATGATCCGCGCGAGCACGACCTTCTGCTGGTTGCCGCCGCTGAGCGATGTGATGGGCGCGTCGGGACCGGCGAACTTCACCTGCAGCGAGGCGCCGTAGGCGCGCGCCGCAGCACGCTCCCGGCGCTTGGACAGCAGGCCCCACGACGGCCGCGCGTACTTGCGCAGGGCGCCGATCGTGATGTTCTCGCGCACGCACATCGGCGTCACGAGCCCCTCCGTCTTGCGCTCCTCCGGCAGCAGCCCGATGCCGCGGCCGATCGCGTCGCGCGGCCCGCGCAGCCTGACGGGCCGGCCCGCGACGAGCAGCTCGCCTGCCTTGACGCGATCGAGGCCGAACAGAGCGCGCGCGACCTCGGTGCGGCCGGAGCCGACGAGGCCCGCCAGGCCGACGATCTCGCCGCGCCGCAGCTGCAGCGAGACGTCGCGCACCGTCGCGGTCGTGAGCCCGCGCGTCTCGAGCACGACCTCGCCGACCTCGCGGTCGGTCTGCGCGCGCGGCACGAGCTGCTTGGCGCCGATGATCTCGAGCACGAGCTGCTCGCGCGTGCAGTCGCCGATCGCGTGCGTGGCGATCCGCGCGCCGTCGCGGAAGACGGTGACGCGGTCGGCGAGCGCGAAGATCTCCTCCAGCCGGTGCGAGACGTAGACGACGGCGACGCCCTCGCTGCGCAGCTCGCGGATGACGCGGAAGAGGCTCTCCGTCTCGCGGTCGCTGAGCGTCGCGGTCGGCTCGTCCATCACGACGAGCCGCGCGTCGTGCATCAGCGCCTGCCCGATCTCGGCCATCCGCTGCTGGGCGACGCTGAGGTCGCGCATCTGGCTGTTGAGGTGGAAGTCGAGGCCGAAGCGGTCTGCGATCGCCTTGGCGCGGCGGCGCATCGCGCGCCAGTCGACGAGCACGCCGAAGCGCCGCGCGTGCGCCTGGCCGAGCGACATGTACTCGGCGACGGTGAAGTGGGGGAGCGGGGCGAGCTCCTGGAAGACGAAGTTGATGCCGGCACGGCGCGCGTCGGCCGGGCCGTGCAGGTGCACCTCCTCGCCGCCGACGAGCACGCGCCCGGCGTCGGCGCGATGGATGCCCGCGAGGATCTTGATGAGCGTGCTCTTGCCGGCGCCGTTCTCGCCGACGAGCGCGTGGACCTCGCCGGGTGCGACGTCGAAGTCGACGCCGCGAAGCGCCTTGACGGAGTCGAAGCGCTTCGCGATGCCCTCCATCTGCACGACCGTCGCCTCCGCCGGAGCGGAGGCGACGGTCGTGATCGTGTCGGCCGGGAGGTGCATCCGTCCCGTCAGGCCGCGTACGGCTGGTACG
Source organism: uncultured Conexibacter sp. (assembly GCA_964525715.1). GTDB lineage: Bacteria > Actinomycetota > Thermoleophilia > Solirubrobacterales > Solirubrobacteraceae > Conexibacter. Next base: position 84,540 of record CAZGJV010000008.1, read on the forward strand.
TCGAGAGGGTCGGGGACGTGACCGCGTAGCCCGAGGCCGGCACGTTCTGCTTCACGATCACCGGCGAGTCCTGGTAGATCTGCTTGCCGAACGGGTTCTTGCCGGAGTAGACCTGCGCGAGCTGGCGCACCGCGTTGGCCCCGACCGCCTCGAAGTTGCAGCCGGTCGTCGCGATGAACGGGTCGTTGCCCTTGCGGATCGCCTGGAGGCCCTCGAGGTCGCCGTCGGTGCCGACGCAGATGATCTCGTTGCGGCCCGCGGCCTTGCAGGCCTGTGCGGCCGGCAGCGCCGCGCCGATGTAGCCGCCGAAGACCGCGGCGATCTGGCCCTTCGGGTACTTCTGCAGCAGCGCCTGCATCGTGCTGAAGCAGTCCTGCTGGATTCTGCCGAGGTCGATCTCGTGGTTCACGAGCACTCTCATGCTCGAGTTGGCCGCGAGGTGCGCCTGCACCGCCTGGGTGCGGACGTGCAGCGCGGGGATCGGCGTGCTGTCGAGGATGACGACGTTGCCGACGCCGCCGCTGTGGTCGATGATGACGCTTGCGAGCTCGCTGCCCTCGACGAACAGGTCGGCGGCGATGTTCGCCGTCACGCCTTCGGCCCAGCTGCTGAAGAGGCTGACGTAGGGGATGTTCTTCGCGTGTGCCGCTCTGATCTGCGGCCCCCACTGCTTCGGGTCGAAGCCGGCGGCGACGAGCCCGTCGACGCCCGACTGGATGTAGTTGGTCCACGCCGCGGCGGCCTTGTTGAGGTCGCCGTTGGCGTCGGTCACCTCGACCGTCCAGCCGGCCTTGTCGGCCTGGTCCTGGACGCCTGCGATCCAGCGCTTCGCCGGCTGTGCCGTGCCGACGATCGGGATCACGCCGAGCGTCTTCTTGCCGACTGTCTTGGGATCGACGCCGGTCTTGACGTCGTAGCCGGTGACGCCGCCGTTGGCCGGCGCGCCGGCTGACGCGGTCGACGCGGCGCCGCCGCTTCCGCTGCCACCGCAGGCCGCGAGCGCCGCAGGCAGGACGCCTGCCGCGGTCGCCGTGATCGCACTGCGGCGCAGGAACGCGCGCCGCGCGAGCCGCGTCGGCTCGGGCTTGGCTTCGGCGTCGTCGAACGCGCCGGACGGGGTGGTGCTGCTCATACCTCTCCTCCTTCACCACGGACGGGACGCAAGTGACAGTAGTTTTCAGTTACCGTTCTGTCAAGCGGGACATCTCCAGAAATCCATCACGCTATGTGATTCTGGTCCGTGCTACACATTCCGTATGGCGACACGGGAGACGTACGACGACGTCGTCGTCGGCGCAGGGTCGGCGGGTGCGACCCTGGCGGCGCGCCTGTCTGAGGACCGGCGCCGGCGGGTGCTGCTGCTCGAAGCCGGCCCCGACTTCGCCTCGGCGGCCGAGGTGCCGGCCGAGACGCTCGGCCGGCAGACGGCCGAGGCGGGCATGGCGCACGCCTGGCCCTTCACCGCCTATGCGACGTCCGAGCGCCAGGTGCCGTACCCGGCCGGCAAGGTGACGGGCGGCGGCTCGGCGATCAACAGCGGCGTCGCGCTGCGCGGCGCGCCCGAGGACTACGACGAATGGGCCGAGGCGGTCGGGAGCGACGTGTGGAGCTTCGCCGCGCTGCTGCCGTACTTCCGGCGACTCGAGACGGACCACGACTTCGACGGGCCGCTGCACGGGTCCGGTGGTCCGGTGCCGATCCGCCGCACGCCGCCGGCGGCGCTCCTGCACGTGCATCGTGCGCTGCACGACGCCTGTCGCGAGCTGGGCTTCCCCGAGGCGCCCGACCACAACGCTCCGGACGCGACCGGGATCGGGCCGTGGCCGATGAACGTGCGAGACGGCGCGCGCGTCTCGACGGCGGTCGCCTACCTGGGCCCGGCGCGCACGCGCGCCAACCTCACGATCCGTGCGGACGCGCTCGTGGCGCGTGTGCGCTTCGAGGGCCGCCGCGCCGTCGGCGTGGAGCTCGCCGGCACGGACGGTCCCGAGGCGATCTCGGCCCGCCGCGTCACGCTGTGCGCCGGCGCGATCGCGACGCCCGGGATCCTGCTGCGCTCCGGCATCGGCGCCGCGGATGCCGTGCGCGCAGCTGGTGCGCGGCCGCTCGTCGAGCTGCCGGGCGTCGGCGAGGGCCTGCTCGACCACGCCTTCGCGTGGCTCGCGGCGGTGCCGGCGCCCGGCATCTGCGATCTGCCCCGGCGCAGCGTGCAGACGGGGCTGCGCTACACGGCGAGCGGGTCGGCCGAGCGCAACGACATGCAGCTGCTGGTCGTGATCCCGGTCGACCTGGAGGCGCAGCCGGCGCTCGCGGCGGCGGTCGGCGCGCAGCGGATCTTCATGATCGGCGCCGGCCTGCAGCGCCCGCGCTCGCGCGGGCAGGTGCTCTGGAGCGGTCCGGACCCGGCCGTCCCGCCGCGGATCGAGCTCGCGCTCGACGGCGACCCGTGGGACCTCGCGCGGCTCGCCGGCGGGCTGCGGCTCGCGTGGCGCGTCGCCCACTCGGAGCCGATGCGCCCCTACGTCGAGCGGATCGCACTGCTCGACGAGGCGACGGTGGCCGACGAGGCGGCGCTCGTGGAGTACGTGCGCGGGAACGCGATGACGTTCAAGCACCCGGCGGGCACGGCGCGCATGGGCGCCGACGGCGATCCGCTCGCCGTGCTCGACGCCGCCTGCCGCGTGCGCGGCGTCGAGGGGCTGCGCGTCGCCGACGCCTCGATCATGCCGAACATCCCGCGCGCCAACACGAACCTGACGTGCATCGCGATCGGCGAGCGGATGGCGGACCTGCTGCGCGCCGAGCGGGGCTGAGCGGGGGCGGGCTGGACTGGCACGGCTGCATTGTGTAAAAATCAGGATACGTCCTGACTTTTAGAACGCATGCAGCTCAGCCGCCCCACCGACATCCCCACCGCCCTCGCCGCCTTCGCGCGCGGCGAGTTCCTCGTCGTCGCCGACGACGACGACCGCGAGAACGAGGCCGACCTGATCGTCGCCGCGCAGCGGATCACGCCCGAGGCGGTCGCGTTCATGGTCCGCCACACGTCCGGCGTCATCTGCGTGCCGATGGTCGGCGAGCGGCTCGACGAGCTGCGCCTGCCGCTGATGGTCACCGCCAACACCGAGGCGCACGGCACCGCGTTCACGGTCTCCTGCGACCTGCGCCACGGCACCACGACGGGGATCTCGGCCGACGACCGCGCGCGCACGATCCGCGGGCTGGCCGATCCGAGCACGACGTACGCCGAGCTCGCCCGCCCCGGCCACGTCTTCCCGCTGCGCGCCTGCGAGGGCGGCGTGCTGCGCCGCGCCGGCCACACCGAGGCGGCCGTCGACCTCGCCCGGCTCGCCGGCCTCGAGCCGGTCGCGGCGATCTGCGAGATCGCGAACGAGGACGGGACGATGACGCGCGGCGAGGCGCTCGACCGCTTCGCCGCCGAGCACGGCCTGCTGACGATCACGATCGCCGACCTCGTGCGCTACCGGCGCCAGCACGAGAAGCTGGTGCGGCGCGTCGCCGAGGCGCGCATGCCGACGGTCCACGGCGAGTTCCGCGCCTATGTGTTCGAGTCGCTGATGACCGGCATGCAGCACCTCGCGCTCGTGCGCGGGGACGTCGCCTCCGGTGCGCCGCTCGTGCGCGTGCACTCCGAGTGCCTGACGGGGGACGTGATGGGCTCGCTGCGCTGCGACTGCGGCGAGCAGCTCGACCTCGCGCTCGCGCAGATCGCCGAGGCCGGCCACGGCGCGGTCGTGTACCTGCGCGGCCACGAGGGGCGCGGCATCGGCCTCGGGCACAAGCTGCGCGCGTACGGCTTGCAGGACGGCGGCCTCGACACGGTCGAGGCAAACCTCGAGCTCGGCCTCCCGGCCGACTCGCGCCGTTACGGCGTCGGCGCCCAGATCCTCGTCGACCTCGGCGTGCGCCAGATGCGCCTGCTGACGAACAACCCCGCCAAGTACCACGGCCTGTCCGGCTTCGGCCTGGAGATCGTCGAGCGCGTCCCGCTCACCTCCGTCCCGAACGCCGAGAACGTCCGCTACCTGCGCGCGAAGCAGCGCAAGCTCGGGCACCTGCTCGATTTCGAGATGCCGTCTGCCGCCACCGCCACCGACCCGGAAGCCGAATGAGCCCGACGCCGCCCGCCGCGCCCGAGCGCACCGCCGATCGCCTCCACCACGACCTGCTGTTCGACGAGGAGACGCGCGCGGTGCGCGCGCAGGTGCGCGCGTTCGCCGATGCGCACGTCGCTCCGCGCGCGCAGGCGATCGCGCAGGCGGAGGAGTCGGTCGACTCGTTCCCGCGCGACGTCTTCGACGCGATGGCCGGCGCCGGCCTGTTCGCGATCCCGTTCGGCGAGCGCGACGGCGGCCGCGGGCTCGCGCGGCCCGTGTGTGCGACGGCCGCGGCGGTCGAGGAGCTCGCCTACCACTCCAGCAGCGTCGGCGCGATCTACGACGTCCACTGCATCCTCGCCGGCCACGCGCTCGAGCTCGGCTCGCCGGCGATCCGCGAGCGCTGGCTCGCGCCGGCGATCGCCGGCGACGTTGTCGGCGCGTTCGCGACGACCGAGCCGGGCGCCAGCTCGGACCTCTCGCCGGAGGCGGTCCAGACGGTCGCGACGCCGGACGGCGACGGCTACCGGATCGACGGGCGCAAGCGCTTCATCACGAACGCGCCGGTCGCGGACGTGATCGTCGTGCTCGGGCGCGTCGGACGGAAGCTGACGCTGTTCGCGCTCGACGCCCGCGCCGACGGCGTGCAGGTGGGGGCGCCCGACCGCAAGCTCGGCAACCGCGGCCAGCTGACCGCCGACGTCGTGCTCGACGGCGCGCGCGCGAGCGCCGCCGACCGCATCGGCGAGGAGGGCGAGGGCCTGCGGCTGGCGCTCGCGACGCTCACCTACGGGCGCGTCGGGATCGCCGCCTCCGGCGTCGGCATGGCGCAGGCGGCGTTCGACCGCACGATCGCGCACCTGCGCGAGCGCTCCGCCTTCGGCCGGCGCCTGGCGGAGTTCCAGCACTGGCAGTTCCGCATGGCCGAGCACGCGACGCGGCTCGAGAACGCCCGCAACCTCTACGCGAAGGCGGCGCGCCTGATGGACGAGGGGATCGCCTTCCCCGAGCCCGAGGCGTCGATGGCGAAGGCCTACGCGACCGAGCTGGCCGTCGACCTCGCGCGCGACGCGATCCAGGCGATGGGCGGCTACGGCTTCCTGCGCGAGGTCGCCGCCGACGGCACCAGCTTCCGCGTCGAGGAGATCTACCGCGACGCGAAGATCGCCGAGATCTACGAGGGCACGAACGAGATCCAGCGGATGATCACGGCGCGCACGATCTTCGGACGGGACCTCGTCGGATGAAGGCGATGGCGATCGAGGACGGCGCCTACGCGCTGCGCGAGCTGCCCGAGCCCGAGATCGGCCCGCGCGAGCTGCTCGTGCGCGTGCGCGCGACCGCGCTCAACCGCGCCGACGTCTCGCAGCGCGCCGGGCGCTATCGCCAGCAGGCCACCGCGCGAGACGGCGTGCACGTCGCCGGGCTCGAGTCGGCCGGCGAGGTCGTCGCGGTCGGCGCCGAAGTCGCCGCGCACCGCGTCGGCGACCGCGTGATGGGCATGTGCGCGGGCGGCTTCGCGGAGTACCTCGCGATGGACGAGCGCGTCGCGCTGCCGGTCCCCGACGCGCTCGACTGGCCGGCGGCGGCGGCGGTGCCGGTCGCCCTGATGACCGAGCACGACGCGATCGCGACGCGCGCGCAGCTCGCTCCGGGCGAGTCGCTGATCGTGCACGCGGCAGCGTCCGGCGTCGGCCTGATCGGCGTGCAGATCGCCAGGCTGCTGGGGGCGGAGCCGCTGCTCGGCACGGTCGCCGATGAGCGCCAGGCGCAGCTCGTGCGCGAGCTGGGCGCCGACGTCGCGATCGACTTCCACGAGCAGGAGTTCGAGGCGGTCGTCGCCGATCGCACCACCGGCGGGGTCGACGTTGTGATCGACCACGTCGGCGGTCCGTACCTGGCCGGGAACCTGCGCGCGATGGCGGTCGGCGGGCGGCTCGTCAGCGTCGGCCGGCTCGGGCCGGTCGTCGGCGAGCTGGACCTCGACCTGCTCGCGCGCAAGAACCTGCACCTGCTCGGCGTCTCGTTCCGCACGCGCACGCTCGACCAGTACGGCGAGATCGCCCGCCGCGCTGCCGCGGCGCTGCTGCCGGCGCTCGCCGACGGGCGCATCCGGCCGGTCGTCGACAGCACCTTTCCGCTGGAGCAGGCGGAGGCGGCGCAGGAGCACATGCTCGCGAACCGGCACCTCGGCAAGATCGTGCTGACGCCGTGACGGACGTCGTCCAGACCGTCACCGGCCCGCTCCCCGTCGAGCGGCTCGGCCGCGTGCTGATGCACGAGCATGTGATCACCGCCTCGCCGGGGCTGCGCGCGGACTACCCGTCGACGTTCCCGCGCACCGAGGTGCTCGCCGCCTGCGTCGACGGCCTCGGCGCGCTGAAGGACGCCGGCGTCGACACGCTCGTCGACCACACGACGTACGACCTCGGCCGCGACGTCGAGCTGCTCGCCGAGGTCTCGCAGGCGAGCGGCGTCGCGATCGTCGCCGCGACCGGCGTCTGGATCGACCCGCAGCGCTACTGGCACCAGCGCGCGCCGATCGAGACGGCGCAGCTGCTGATCGGCGACCTGCAGGACGGGATCGCCGGCACCGGCATCCGCGCGGGCGTGATCAAGTGCGCGATCGACCGCGCCGGCCTCACGCCGGCCCACGAGCGCGTGCTGCGCGCCTGCGCGATCGCCCACCGCGCGACCGGCGCGCACCTCTCGACGCACACGCACGCCGCCGCCCGCAACGGGCTCGACCAGCAGCGCATCTTCGCCGAGGAGGGCGTCGATCCGGCACGCGTCGTGATCGGCCACTCGGGCGACACGACCGATCTCGGCTACCTGCGCGAGCTGCTGGCCGCCGGCTCGCATCTCGGGATGGATCGCTTCGGCGTCGAGGACGTGCTGCCCGACGCCGAGCGCATGGACGTCGTCGCCTCGCTCTGCCGCGAGGGCTTCGCCGAGCGGCTGCTGCTGTCGCACGACGCGAGCTGCTGGAACGACCGCACGCCGATCGCCGCGCTGCGCCGCACGCGGCCGCACTGGCATCACCGTCACGTCGTCGAGGACGTCGTCCCCGGGCTGCTGGAGCGCGGCGTCACCGAGCAGCAGATCGACACGATGCTCGTCCACAACCCGCGCGCGATCTTCGCGGCGGCGGCGCCGTACCCCGGGCCGCCGAGCGCCGCCTCGCAGCGCAACGGCTGGGACTGAGCCGGAGGAGGAGAGCCGTCATGCACGCACGCATCACGTGGGGCCGCGTCAAGGCCGGCCACTGGGACGAGTTCGAGGAGGCGTACCGGCGCGAGCTGCTCGCCGCGGGCCGGCCCGCGGGACTGCGCGGGCGCCTGCTCGTGCGCGACACCGACGACCACGACAGCGGCGGGACGGTGAGCCTGTGGGAGACCGAGGACGACCTGCGCGCCTACGAGCAGGGCGAGCTGCGCGCGCGCGTGCTGCCGTCGCTCGAGCAGCACTTCGGCGGCGAGTTCCACACGCACTGCTGCGAGGTGCGCCACCTCGGGCTGGTGGACTGATGGGCGACGTGCAGGACGCGCCCGAGGTCGCCGGCGCCGCCGGCGCCGCACAGGCCACGATCTTCCGCGAGGCGATGAAGCGCTTCGCCAGCGGCGTCACGATCGTCACGACGGTCGACGCCGACGGCGTCTGGAAGGGCTTCACGGCGAGCGCCTTCTGCTCGCTCTCGCTCGAGCCGCCGCTCGTGCTCGTCTGCCAGGCGCGCACGTCGACCTCGTACGACGCCTTCATGCGGTGCGAGCGCTTCCTCGTGAACATCCTCGGCGAGGAGCACCAGCAGCTCGCGCTCGAGTTCGCGCGCTCGGGCGGCGACAAGTTCGCCGGCGGGCGCTTCGAGCCGAGCCGCGTCTCCGGCCTGCCGCTGCTGCCGGACGCGCTCGCCGTCGTCGGCTGCGACGTGCACGCGCGCCACGACGGCGGCGACCACGACATCTACGTCGGCTCGGTCTACTCCTGCCGCGTGCGCGACGGCGCGCCGATGCTGCACTTCGACAGCCGCTTCCGGGAGCTGGCCGAGGGGGAGGCGCGCTGATGGGCGTCAACGTCGCGGTCCTGCTGCAGGAGAGCGCCGCGCGCATGGGCGAGCGCGTCGCGCTGCGGCTGGGCGAGGACGCCCACACGTACGCGCAGCTCGACGCGCAGGCGCAGCGGCTCGCCGGCCACCTGCGCGCCGCGGGCATGCGGCCGGGGTCGCGCGTCGGCCTGCTGCTGCCCAACGTGCCGGAGTTCCCGATCGCCTACCACGGCGCGCTGCGGGCCGGCGCGGCGGTCGTGCCGATGAACACGCTGCTGCGCCCGCGCGAGATCGCCTACTACCTGGAGGACTCCGGCGCCGAGCTGCTGGTCGCGTGGCACGAGCAGCTCGACGCGGCGCTCGAGGGCGCCGCGCTGGCGGGCGTCGGGCGGGTGATCTGCGCGGGCGGGCCGGCCGGGCCGGCCGACTCGCTGGCGCAGCTGCTCGCCGAGTCCCAGTCGGACCCGTCCCTCGCGCAGCGCGCGCCGGACGATCCGGCCGTGATCCTCTACACGTCGGGGACGACCGGCAAGCCGAAGGGCGCGCTGCTGACGCACTCGAACCTGCTGTGGAACGCGCAGGTGTCGGCCGAGCTGTTCGCGCTGCAGGCGGACGATCGCCTGCTCGGCACGCTCCCGCTGTTCCACTCGTTCGGGCAGACGTGCGTGCTCAACGCGGCCTTCCGCCGCGGCGCCGAGGTCGTGCTGATCCCGCGCTTCGAGCCGGAGGCGGCACTGGACCTGATGGAGGGCCGCGGCGTGACGGTCTTCATGGGCGTGCCGACGATGTACGTCGCGCTGCTGAACGCCGACAGCGCCGCGCGCCGTGACCTGTCGGCGCTGCGGCTGTGCGTCTCGGGCGGCGCGGCGATCCCCGTGGAGATCCTGCGCGGCTTCGAGGAGCGCTTCGGCGCGCGCGTGCTGGAGGGCTACGGCCTCTCGGAGGCCTCGCCGGTCGCCTCGTTCAACCACCTGGAGCGGCCGAGCAAGCCGGGCTCGATCGGCACGCCGATCTGGGGCACGGAGATGCGCGTCGCCGACGAGGAGGGCGCGACCTGCCCGCCGGGCGAGGTCGGCGAGATCCTGATCCGCGGCCACAACGTGATGGCCGGCTACCACCGGCGCACGGAGGAGACCGCCGACGCGATCGACCGCGACGGCTGGCTGCACACCGGCGACATGGCGCGGATGGACGAGGACGGCTACTTCTTCATCGTCGACCGCAAGAAGGACCTGATCATCCGCGGCGGCTACAACGTCTACCCGCGCGAGGTCGAGGAGGTGCTCTACGAGCACCCCGGCGTGATGGAGGCGGCCGTCGTCGGCGTGCCCGACGCGGCGCTCGGCGAGGAGGTCGCTGCCGCCGTCGTCGCGCGGCCGGGTGCGGCGCTCGACGCGGACGCGCTGCGCGCGTGGGTGCGCGAGCAGGTCGCGCCGTACAAGTACCCGCGGCACATCGCAATCGTGGCGGAGCTGCCGAAGGGGCCGACCGGCAAGATCCTCAAGCGCGAGCTGCCGGCGGACCTGTTCGCGGCGGCGGCGTCGCCGCAGGGCTGATGGCGCGGCTGCCGCTGCACGACCCCGCGACCGCGCCCGGGTCGGCCGGCGCGTTGCTCGAACGGATCGCGGGCGAGCGCGGGAAGGCGTTCAACGTCTACCGCGCGATGGCCGGCAGCCCGGGCGTGCTGGAGCACATGTACGGCTTCGCGTCGTACCTGTGGAACGACTCGGCGCTCGACCGGCGGCTGATCGAGCTGACGATCCTGCGCGTCGCGCAGCTCACAGACAGCGACTACGAGTGGTGCCGCCACCGCGACGTCGCTCGCCGCGTCGGCGTCACCGATGCGCAGGTCGACGCGCTTGCCGGCTGGCGCGAGGCGCCGGACGGGCTGTTCGACGCGACCGAGCGCGCCGCGCTCGCGCTCGCCGAGGAGGCGACGCTGGAGGTCGAGGCGGGCGCGCCGGCGGTCGCGGCGGTGGAGGAGCTGCTCGGCGAGCAGGCGACGCTGGAGCTGGTCGTGCTCGCCGGCTTCTACGGGATGGTCTCGCGCATCCTGCGCTCGCTCGCGGTCGACCCCGAGCCGGGCGACGTGCCGATCCCGCGCTGAGCGCCCGCTCAGGCGATCGGGTCGAAGCCGGGGGACAGGTCCTCCGGCGGGATGTGCGCGAACGGGTCGGCGGCCAGCTCCGGGCGCTCGCGCACGAGCGCCTCCAGCTCCTCGACGGTGCCGCGCAGGCGCGCCAGCCGCGCTCTCTGCGTGCGCTCGCCGCCGCTCGATTCGGCCGCCTCGACGGCGATCGAGGCGAACGTGTGGCCGTCGGGGTCGCGCAGCGGCACGGCGAGGTTCGTGCGCCCGTCGTCGTAGCTCTCCAGCACACGGCCGTCCTTGCGGACCTGGTCGAGCTGCTTCTGCAGCGCGCGCGTCGCGGCGTTCGCGCGGCCGCCGCCGAGCCAGCGCAGGTAGCCCGCGCGCAGCTCGTCGTCGAACGCGAGGATCGCGCGCCCGCCGGGCGTGTCGCCGAGCCGCGCCGTCTGGCCCAGCCGCGGCGCCGCGTGCACGTCGCTCGTGCCCTCCGCGCTCGCGAGCCGCACGCGGTAGAAGCCGACGCGGCCGCACAGCACGACCGTCTCGCCGGTCGCCGCGGCCAGCCGCTGGAGCGACGGCTGGCTCACCGGCTGCAGCGGGAAGCGACGCAGCAGCGCGTGCGCCAGCTCCTGCGCGCCGAGCCCGAGCTGGTACTTCGTGCCGGTCGTGTCGCGCGTGACGTAGCCGGCCTCCTCGAGCGTCGCGAGCACGCGGTGGGCGGTGCTGGTCGGCACGTCGAGCGTGCGCGCGAGCTGCGCGACGCCGATCGGATCGGCGCTGGCGCTGATCAGCGCGAGCACGTCGAAGACCTGGTCGACGGAGGAGTTGGCGGTGGCGCTCATCTGTGCGCCGCGGGCTGCGCGAGCGGCTCGGCGGGGTAGAGCTGGGTGTGGCGGTTGAGCTCCGCGGCGATCCGCAGCAGCTCGGGCAGCAGCGCGTCGAGCCGCTCCGCGCGCAGGCGGCTGTCGGGCCCCGCGATGGTGATCGATCCGTGCGGGGTCCCGTCGCTCGCGAGGATCGGGAAGGCGGCGCCGGTGGTGCCTCTCACGTGGTCGCCGCGGCCGCGCGCGTAGCCCTGCTCGCGCACCAGCCGCACCTCGTCCCAGATCTCGTCCGGCTCGGCGAGCGTCGTGGACGTGTAGCGCTCGAGCGGGCCGGCGGTCAGGTACGCGTCGATCTCCGCGTCGGGCAGGCAGGCGAGGATCGCGCGGGAGGCGGGGCTCGCGTGCAGCGGCACGTAGCGCCCGAACGGCACGCGCCGGGCGATGTCGCCGCGCCCCCGCAGGCCGGCGATCGTCACGGCGGTGCGGCCGGTGCGGACCGCGAGGCTGACGGTCTCGTCGGTCAGCTCCTGCATCCGCTGCATGTACGGCGCCGCGACGACCGGCAGGTTGAGCGGCTCGAGCCCGAGCCGGCCGAGCTGCAGCACGCCGGGCCCGAGCTGGTAGCGCGTCCCGCTCTCGTCGCGCACGAGGTAGTGGTAGCGCGTGAGCGTCTTGAGCGCGCGGTGGATCATGTTCTTCGTCATCCCCAGCTCGCGGCTCAGCTCGCTGACGCCGTGCGAGTCGGTGTCGCCCGCGAACTGGGAGAGGATCAGCAGGACGCGCGCGGTCGCGCGGTTGCCGCCGAAGTCGCGATGGTCCGGCACGCCGTTGGTCGCAGCAGCGGTCGCTCTCGAGGGACTGGCGGTACGTGGCACGATGAGGGCTTTCGTCGTTCGTGCTGACACGCGAACGACGTGCCGGCAATCGTGACACTCGAAGTCTATCCGAGGTGTCGGTCACCGCGGGGCGGTTCGGGCCGTGAGTACGGCTATCTGGTATATATCCCGTCTTGCAGACCATGAACTACACGCGCATCTACACCGACGCCGACGGCGAGACGCACTTCGAGGACGTGACGCTGCCGACCGAGCGCACGCAGTCGCCGGTCTCGACCGCGCAGGCGGACCTCGCCGCCCCGATCGCCGTCGGACAGGCGACCTTCCGCCGCGTCGTCGTCGACCACCCGCCCGAGCCGCACTGCGCGCCGCGGCGCCAGTTCGTCGTCCACCTCGCCGGCACGTCCGAGGTCGAGGTCTCCGACGGCGAGGTGCGGCGCTTCGGGCCCGGCGCGGTGGTGCTGGTCGACGACCTCGCCGGCAAGGGCCACACGACGCGCCGCGTCGGCGACATCCCGCGCGAGACGCTGATGCTGACCGTCGACGAGCTGCCCGAGGGGATCTAGAGCGCGATGGACCTGACGTTCACCGAGGAGGAGATCGCCTTCCGCGACGAGCTGCGCGGCTGGCTCGCGGCGAACCCCGCCGGGGAGGAGCCGCAGGGCGACGAGGACGCGCACTACGAGTGGCGCCGCGACTGGCAGCGCCGCCTGCACGCCGGCGGCTGGGCCGGCGTCGACTGGCCGGTCGAGCACGGCGGCCGCGGCGCGACGCTCACGCAGTCGGCGATCTTCTACGAGGAGCTGGGCCACGCGCGCGCGCCGCTGCCGGCCAACGCGCTCGGGCTGCTGCTCGGCGGCCCGACCGTGATGGTGTGGGGCACGCCCGAGCAGAAGGACCGCTACCTCCCGCCGATCCTGTCGGCCGACGAGATCTGGTGCCAGGGCTTCTCCGAGCCCGACGCCGGCTCCGACCTCGCCGCCGTCAAGACGCGCGCGGTCAAGGACGGCGACGAGTGGGTCGTGACCGGCCAGAAGGTGTGGACGAGCACCGCCCAGTACGCGAAGTGGTGCATGCTCGTCGCGCGCACCGATCCCGACGCGCCGAAGAAGCACCAGGGCCTCACCTACTTCCTGATGGACATGGAGCAGGACGGCGTCGAGATCGTCCCGCTCAAGCAGATCACGGGCGAGTCGGAGTTCAACGAGGTCTTCCTCGACGGCGCGCGCGTGCCCGGCGAGAACGTGATCGGCGGCGTCGGCAACGGCTGGAAGGTCGCGCTCACGACGCTCATGAACGAGCGCGCCGGTCTCGCCTTCTTCCTGCAGGTGCGGCTGCGCCAGCTCCTGGACCGGCTGATCGTCGAGGCCTCCGAGCGCGGCGGCCTCGACGACGCGCGCACGGTCGACAAGCTCGCCGACCTGCACACCCGCACCGAGATCCTGCGGCTGATGGCGTGGAAGGGCCTCACGACGATCGAGCGCCACGGTCAGCCCGGCCCCGAGGGGTCGCTGACGAAGTGGCTGTGGTCGGAGACGAACCAGCTGCTCGTGCAGACCGCGGTCGACGTCGCCGGCCCCGACGCGCTCGCCGCCGGGACCGCCTCCTCGTGGGGCTTCGAGTTGCTGCGCGCGCGCGGCAACTCGATCGAGGGCGGCACGACCGAGATCCTCAAAAACATCGTCGCCGAGCGCGTGCTCGGCCTGCCGCGCGCGCGGTGAGGGAGGCAGCGCCGTGAACTTCGACTTCACCGACGAGCAGCAGCTCATCCGCGACACCGCCCGCGAGCTGCTCGCGCGCCGCTCGCCGCTCGGCGAGGACGCCGACGGCGCCGCCCTGTGGGGCGAGCTGTGCGAGCTGGGCTGGCCCGGCATCGCCGTGGCCGAGGAGCTCGGCGGGCAGGGGCTCGGCCTCGTCGAGTTGGCGCTGCTCGCCGAGCAGCTCGGCTACGCGTGCGCGCCGACGCCGTTCCTCGGCACGACGCTCGCCGCGCTCGTGCTGTCAGAGGCCGGCTCGCCGGAGCAGTGCGAGCAGTGGCTGCCCGGCCTCGCGAGCGGCGAGACGCTCGGCGCGCTCGCACTCGCCGACGCGCCCGCGCTCGTGCCCGACGCCGCGCCCGAGCGGCTGCTCGTGCTCGCGAGTCGCGAGACCGGCGCTGCCTCGCTGCACGCCGCCGGTGCCGTCGAGCCGGTCGAGGCGATCGACCCGCGCCGCGCGCACGGTCGTGTCGCCGCCGAGCCCGACGCCGGCGAGGCGCTGCCCGGCGAGGTCGCCGGCGCGCTCGACCGCGCGGCCGTCGTCGTCGCCGCCGAGCTGGTCGGCCTCTGCCGCCGCGCGCTCGAGACGACGCTCGCCTACGTCAAGGACCGCAGACAGTTCGGCGTCCCCGTCGGCTCGTTCCAGGCGGTCCAGCACGTCGCCGCGCAGATGCTGCGCGACACCGAGGGCGCGTCCGCCGCGACCTACTACGCCGCCTGGACCGCCGACGCCGAGCCCGAGCGGCTGCAGCTCGCCGCCGCGATGGCGAAGGCCGCCGCATCCGACGCCGGCCGCTTCGTCACGGCCGCGGCGATCCAGCTCCACGGCGGCATCGGCTTCACGTGGGAGGCCGAGCTGCACTGGCTGTTCAAGCGCGCGCAGGTCGACGCCGTCCACCTCGGCGGCGCCGGCCACCACCGCGCGCGCGTGACGCAGCTCGCGGCGGCCGACTGCCTGCGGGCCGTCGCCGCCTGACCCGCCCGACGAATCCAGGAGAACGCACATGGGAGTCCTCGACGACAAGGTCGCGATCGTCACCGGCAGCGCGCGCGGGATCGGCCGCGCGACGGCCGAGCTGCTGTCCGCGCAGGGCGCGAAGGTCGTCGTCAACGACCTCGACGCCGACGTCGCGCAGCAGACCGCGTCGGAGATCGCCGGCGAGACCGTCGTCTTCGGCGGCGACCTGACGAAGGAGGGCCAGCCCGAGGCGCTCGTGCAGAGCGCGATCGACGCGTGGGGCAGAGTCGACATCATCGTCAACAACGCCGGCTACACGCTCGACGGCGCCGCCCACAAGATCTCCGACGAGTGGTTCCAGCGGATGCTCGACATCCACCTCGTCGTCCCGTTCAGAGTCATCCGCGCGGCGGCCCCGCACCTGCGCGAGCCGGCGAAGGCCGAGCGCGACCGCGGCGAGGAGGTCTTCCGCAAGATCGTCAACGTCTCCTCGACGTCGGGCGTGATGGGCAACGCCGGCCAGGCCAACTACGCGGCCGGCAAGGCCGGCATCGTCGGCCTGACGAAGACGCTGGCGAAGGAGTGGGGGCAGTTCAAGGTCAACTGCAACGCGGCCGCGTTCGGCTTCATCGAGACGCGCCTGACGGCCGCCAAGGACGACACCAACGTCGCCTCGATCGACGGCGAGGCCGTGCAGCTCGGGATCCCCGAGCAGCTGCGCGGGATGGCCGCGGGGCTGATCCCGCTGGGCCGCCCCGGCACGCCCGAGGAGGCGGCCGGCGGCGTCTTCTTCCTCTGCTCGCCGTGGTCGAACTACGTCCACGGCCAGGTGCTGAACATCACCGGCGGGATCCTCGGCGGGATGGTGTCCTGAGGCTCTGAGCCGCGGCGCTCACGCGACGCGGGCGCCCGCCGCGATCCGCGCCAGCGCGCGGACGCTGTGGCTGAGCCCCTCGGGCAGCGAGGCCGACGGCGAGGCGCCGGGGTGCCCGCGCGCGACGCGCACGCGCAGCGCGCGCGGGCGCGTGTGGAAGCGCAGCGGCGGGGCGAGCCGCACGGCCTCGCCGTCGATGCCGGCGGGCACGTCGCCCTCGGCGCCGACCTCGAAGGCCGGCGCGCTCCACTCGCGCCACGGGCGCCGCGGGCCGCGGCCTCTGTCGTCGCCGTCGTCGCTCCCGCCGCCCGCGACCGCGATCCCCAGCACGCGCTCGTCGAGCCGCGGGCGCGTGCCCGAGCCGATCGCGCGGCCGAGCCGGTAGCAGTTGTTGGAGACGAGGATCGCGGCTCCGGCGCGCTGCTCGCGGCCGCCGGGGTCGGTCCAGCGCAGGTCGAGCCCCGGCCCGCCGGGACCGAGCGCATCCGGCAGCGTGCCGACCAGCGTGCGCAGCTTCGCCTCGCGGTAGCCGGGCCGCTGGACCGCCTCGGCGTAGAGGCCGAGCGAGACGTTGTTGACGAACACGCGACCGTTGACCTCGGCCAGGTCGACGCGGCGCTCGCCGCCGTCGACGAACGCGTCGAGCGCGCCGACGACGTCGTCGCGGTCGACGCCGAGGTCGAGCGCGAAGTGGTTGCGCGTGCCGGCCGGGATGCACGCGTAGGGCAGGTCGTGCTGCGCCGCGATCGCCGCGACGACCGCCTGCGAGCCGTCGCCGCCGGCCATCGCCAGGCCGTCCGCGCCGTCGGCGACGGCGGTGCGCACGAGCCGCTCGAGATCCTCCCCCGGGCGCAGCTCGATCGGCTCGATGCCGCGCGTCCGCGCCTCGTCCGCCAGCCGGAAGCGCTGCGCCGTGCCGCCGCCGGACTTCGGGTTGTAGAACAGCACCGGGCGCTGCGGCGGCGGCTGCGGCGGGAGCTTCACGCGCGTCGCGAACGCCACCCGCGCCAGCACGCCGCTCAGCACGAGCGTGCCCACGACGACCGCCTCCTCCAGCAGCCGGTGGTTGAGCAGCAGCACGATCGCCGCGCCGAGCCCGAGCGCGCCGAGCGCCAGCCCGGCGATGCGCAGCGGCCCGGTGCGCAGCGCCCCGTACCAGGCAGCGGCCGCCCCGACCGCGACGCACGCGAGCGCGATCAGGCCGCGCGGGAACGCCTCGATCGCGACGACGGCCGCCAGCACCAGCCCGCCGAAGCCGAGCGCAAGCGCGCCGATCGCCGCCGCCCGCCGTCGCTTCACTGCATCATCTCCTCGTGGACTCCGGCGCGGACCCCGACCCGGCCCCGCGGCTCCTCGCCGGCTGGCGCCGCGACGCCCAGCGCGTCGACGCCGCGCTGTACGCGGCGATCGCCCAGACGCCGACGCCGGCGCTCGACCGCGCGATGGCTCGCCTCTCCCATGCAGCGGACTATTCCCGACTGTCGCTCGTTTCGGCAGTCTTCTTGGCGCGTACGCAGGGTTCGCGTGGGCGGCGCGCCGCCGCCGACGGCCTCGCGGCCGTGGCCGTGACCGCGACGCTCGTCAACCTCGGGGTCAAGCCGCTGGGCCGCCGCCGGCGCCCCGACCGCGTGGCCGAGCGCGTGCCCGTCGCGCGGCACGTGCGGATGCCGCTGTCGACCTCGTTCCCGTCCGGGCACTCGGCCGCGGCGTTCGCGTTCGCGACCGGCGTCGCGCACGCGCTGCCGCCGGCCGCGGTCCCGCTGCGAGGGCTCGCCGCGCTCGTCGCCTACTCACGCGTGCACACGGGCGTGCACTACCCCGGCGACGTCGTCGCCGGGGCGCTGATCGGCACCGTGGCGGCGCAGCTCACGACGCACGTGCTGGACCGCGTCAGGGTCTCAGCACGATCCGCGTGCGCTGCATGACCTGGCCCTTGGAGAACGACACGGCGACGTACGTGACCATGCTTCTGCCGGCGGCGAGCTGTTCGCGCGCGACCGGGGTGAGCACGAGCTTCAGGTCGACGATGCCCGCTCTCGCGGCGACGACCGGTTTCGCGTCGGCGACGTGCACGATCCCGACTCTCGGGATCTCCGCCTGGCCGAACGCCGAGACCTTCCCGGGCCCGCCGACCGCGACCGGGAGGACGAGCGCGCCGCTCTTGGCGAGGTGCGTCGACGCGGCCGGCGTGATGACCGCGGACGCGAACGCGTGCGGCGAGGGTCTGGCGGTGGTCTTCGTGGTGCGCTGCGGCTGAGTCGCGGTGGTGCCGGACGTCTTCGGCGTCGTGCTCGCCGTCGTGTGCTGGGCCGTGGTCCCGGCGGCGCTCGCCGACGTGGCCGGCCCGGTCGCCGTGCTGCCGCCGCCGCAGCCGGCCAGCAGGCCGGCGGGCAGCGCGACGAGCGCGAGCAGGGGGATGACTGCGGGGATGTGGTGCCGTCTCATGGCCGGAACCCTAGATTGCCACCTAAATCACACCGAAAAGCCGTGTTAGCGGTTGGTGTTCGACGCGTCAGGGCCCGAGCGCGCCGATCGGCAGCACGGCGACGCCGTCCTTGCGACGGTAGCCGTAGCCCGTCGCGACGATGACCCCGAGCAGCGCAGGGCGCCCGCAGCGCGCCGTGTCGACGCGCTCGGCGAAGCGCAGGAGGCCGGCTGCCGCCTCGTCGACCTGCCCTTGTCCCAGCTTCACTTCGAATGCCATCCAACGGCCGTCCCCGGCCTCGACGATCGCATCGACCTCGAGCCCGCCACTGTCGCGGTACTGCAGCACCTGCGCGTCCGCCGCCTGCGCGTAGACGCGCAGGTCGCGTACGACGAGCGATTCGAACAGGAAGCCGAGCACGTTGATCTCGTGAAGCAGTCGTTCCGGAGTCGCTCGCAGTGCCGCCACCGCCAGCGACGGATCGACGAAGTGCCGTTTCGGCGCTGTCCGCAGCCGCTGCTTGGAGCGCAGGTGAGGCGCCCATGCGGGCTGATCCTCGACGACCATCAGCCGCTCGAGCGCGTGCAGGTAGTCGCGGACGGTGTCGTCCTTGAGCGGACCGTCGGCTCCGCCGGCATCGGCGGCCAGCGTCGTGGCGGCCGCGTGCGTGGCGACGTTGCGAGCGAGGCTGCGCAGCAGTCGTGCGACGCGATCGGGGTCGCGCCGGGTCCCATCGACGCGACCGACGTCGACGCGTGCGATCTCCGTGAGATATCCGCGCACGGCTCGGAGCGCGTCCGGGAGGGGCCGGTCGCGCAGCCCCGGCCAGCCGCCGATCGCGACCTCCTCGGCGACGTCGGTCACGGTCAGCCCGGGATCCGCGCTCGACGTGATCCGCCCGTCGAGCAGGTCGGCCAGCGAGATGGCCCCGTTGCTGCGCCCCGCCTCGAAGAGGCTCATGGGCCGCATCGTGAGGCGCGCGATACGGCCTGCGCCCGTGTGCCGCGTGACGTCGTCGGCCGGAACCGCCGAGCCGGTGAGGATGAACTGGCCGGGGCGCGCGCGGTCGTCGACGGCTCGGCGGACGTGGTTCCAGACGGACGGCTCGACCTGCCACTCGTCGAGCAGCCGGGGCGTGGGCCCGTCGATCACGAGCGCGGGATCGGCGGCGAGGGCCTGCCGAGCGTTGGGATCGACGTCGAGCAGTACTTCGCTGGCGGCGAGCTGTCGTGCCGTGGCGGTCTTGCCGCAGGCTTTCGGGCCCTCGACGACGACCGCGCCGACCGCGCTGAGCTGCTGCGCAAGCTCGCGATCGACGACGCGGCTTCGATACGACGGGGAGGATGCAGTGGGTTTAGCGGGGAAGATGCAGTCAGTCTAGCGGGGAGATTGCAGCCAGTCCAGCGGGGACATTGCAGTCGATCCAGCGGGGAGAATGCAAATCACCGACCCACCGATCCGCAATCGCCCGAGGAGGTCGCGGTCAGCCGCCCCTCCGACGCGCTCGCCGCACGCGCCGAGACGGAGAGCGCTGACCGCGCTGCTGCTCGGCACGGCCGGCACGCTCCTCTACGCGGCCGCCCAGGACGTCCGCGCCGTCGTCCCGGCCGTCGCGGTCGCCGGCGGCCTGCTCGCCTCGCTCGCGATGGGCGGGATCGCCGGCCTCACCCCGCGATCTGAGCGACCCGCCTGTCGCCGACGGAGGCGCTGCGGACGGCGTGAGGGCGTCGGGCGACTGCGAGGCCCTATCGGCGCGGTCCCGGGACTTCACTCCATAGGCTGGTGCGATGGTGGGGCGCGTGTTGCACACTCTGCCACTGCTCGTGGCATTGGGTGCAGGCGCGCACCTGCTCGCCGGATGCGGGAGCGATGGCACGAATGCTCGCTCGGACTTGCCATCCCTGAGCCGGGCGGAAGGCAAGCCTGGCGGGTTTGCGGAGCTCGAGCGCCGCTGCGTGCGGCTCGACCGGACAAAATCTCCAGCCCGGATCGCGTACGAGCTGCACGAGCACATGACACGCGGTCAAGCCGAGCCGGTCACGGCAGCGGTCACGCTCGACCCGTCGGTCGACGTGCATCGGAGCCGCTGAATCGACCGTGCTGCAGTACCCGATCGCCGTGAACGTTCGTGTCCCTGGGGGTGACCAAATCTTGTCGAACATGTCGACCCTCACTGCAGAGGCCAAGGGGGCCACGAGCCTGGTCGACGCGCTGAAGGGGCTGCTTGTGGCGCTGGTCGCGCTTGCCGGAGCGGCAGCCTTGGTGGTTCGCCGTCGACGACGCGGAGGCGGGCGCCCGCCAGATTAGCCTGTCACGCTGGCCCGATCGCCCACGGGCCGTCCTCGTGCGGCTGCGCCAGCCAGCGCTCGGCGTCCTCGCGGCCGAGCGCGATCAGCTCGCGGGCGAAGGCGGGGGCGAAGAACAGGTAGCTGAGCAGCTCGCCGTGCGCCGGGTCCGAGCCGCCGGCGACGGCGCGGCCGAGGAACGCGAGATCGCGGGCGCGCAGCGTGTCGGTGAGGTCGGCGTAGTGCCGCTTGAAGACGTCCTGCGCGAGGCGCCCGATCGCGTCGCGCTCCTGCGGCGCGACGTAGATGTACGGGACCTGTTGCTTGCCGGCGACCGTGTCCCCCGCGCTCGCCCCGACGAGCGCGTTGACGCTCGCGAGCGTCGCGACGTCGTTGGCGAGCGGGTCGACGAGCACGGCCTGCAGCAGTTGCCCGGCGCCCTCGAGCGCGTCCGGCCGGTGCGCGCCGGCGAGCGGCTCGGGCTGTCCGGCCGCCGCCGGCTTGCCGATCGCGTTGAGCGCCACCACGACCACCCGCTCCGCGCCAAGCGCGAGCGCCGGCTTGATCGGCGTGTTGAGGCGCGTGCCGCCGTCGACGTACCAGCCGCGGGCTCGCTCCGGAGCCGTCACCTCCACCGCCGGGAACGCACCCGGGATCGCCGCCGAGGCGCGCACGTGCTCGTCCGTCAGGCGCGTGTCGACGTAGTCGATCCCGCGCGTGTCGTCGCGCTCCGGCGGCTCGCCGCCGTGGTGGAAGACGACGCTGCGGCTCGTCAGCGCGGACGTCGCGACGACCGCGGCGGACTGCAGTACGCCCGTCGCGACGTTGCGTTCGATCGCGTCGAACGGCACGACCCGCGCGAGCGTCGCGCGCAGCGGAGCCGGGTCGAGCAGCGCCTCCAGCCGCGCGCCGGGGACGCCGAGGAACTGGCCGACGTAGCGCGTCAGCCGCCGCAGCGCGCCCGGCGAGCCGAGGTGCTCGAGCACCTGCTCGAAGCGGAGCTCGCGCCAGATCGCGAGCCCGCGCTCGACGACCTCGTCGACCGGCCGCTCCGCGGTCGCGGCCAGGAACGCCGCGTTGAGCGCGCCGACGCTCGTGCCGACGAGCACGCGCGGGCGCTCGCCGCGCTCCTCCAGCGCCGGCAGCAGCACCGACAGCGCGCCGAGCTCGTACGCCCCGCGCGCACCGCCGCCGGCCAGCACGAGCCCGACCGGCCCGTCCGCGGATCCCGCTCCGCCTGCCATCCGGTGAGACTAACGGCTTGAAGTCGGTGTGACGAGGCGGCTCAGACGGAGCGACGGGCTCTGCGGCGCGTGCCGCCGAACAGGTCGGCCGCGCTCACGAGCAGCACGTCCTCCTGCTTCGCCGCCTTGCGCAGGTGCTCGCCGAAGCGCTCGCGCGCGAACACCACGAGCCGAGCGCGCGCCGCCTTCGGGCCGAGCGCGTCCTGCTGGCGGCGCAGCTCCGCGAGCACGTCGACGTCCGCCGTGCGGCGCCACTTGCACGAGCCGACGAGCACGTAGCGGTGGTCGCGCACGCCGACGACGTCGATCTCCGTGCGGCCGTCGCGCGACCACCACGAGCCGATCTCGCGCGGCCGGCCGAGCGCCGCCTCGTCCGCGTACGTCGCGGCCCAGTGCCGGCAGCACTGCTCGAACGCCCAGCCCATGACGTTGTCGAGGTCCGCGAGGATCTCCGCGAGGACGTCGTCCACGCGGCCCCGCTCCAGGCGGCTGCGATTGCCTGCGACGTAGCGGAACCAGAAGCGGAAGAACGGGTCGTCGATGCGGTAGCTCGCGCGGCCCTCCGGCCCGCCGGCCCCGAGCGCGTGGACGGGGGTGACGTACCCGAGGTCCGCGAGCCGCTCGAGCTTGCGTACGAGGTTGCCGGTCGGCACGTCCGCCCGCTGGGCGATCGCGTTGTGCGTCGTCGCCCCCGCTGCGATCGCTCGCAGGATCGCGAGGTAGGTGCCGGGATCTCGGATCCCCTCGCCTTCACGCAACAGATGGCGCGGCTCGTCGTAGAGCGGCGCGTCCTTCGTCAGGATCCGCACGCCGACGAGTCTTCTGAGGTCGCCGGGACCGGCCCACAGCTGGTACTGCGGCGTGCCGCCCAGCACGGCCCAGCGACGCAGCAGCGCGACCGGGTCTCTGGTCGAGGCAAACGCCGCCGCGTCGCGATAGTCGAGCGGGTCGACGCGCGGTCGCGCGCTCGCCCGGCCGAACAGCGGCGCGCCGCGTTCCAGCATCTGCTCCATCAGCGTCAGCGCGCTGCCGGACAGCACGAGCGTGATCGGCACGTCGTCGCGGTCCCAGCGGTCCCAGTGGCGCTGGATGATCGAGTCGAGCGCGGGCTGCGCCGCCTTCAGCCACTGGAACTCGTCGAGGATCACCGTCAGCGGCTCGCGGCGCGCCTGCTCGCCGAGGAACGTCAGCGCGTCGTCCCAGCTCGCAAATGACAGCGCGGGCGATCCGAACAGCGCGCGGCCGGTCTCCTCGGCGAGCAGGTCGAGATGCTGCCGCTCGCTCTGTTCGTCGCCCTGGAAGGAGATTGTCCGTTTGCCCGTGAAGGTGCGCGCGAGCAGGAAGCTCTTGCCGACGCGGCGCCGGCCGATCATCACGATCAGCGTGGCGGGTCGCACGGAGACGGCGTCTCTGAGCAGGCGCTGCTCGCGCTTGCGGTCGATCAGCTCGGGCACGAACCTGACTATACCATATGCAGCTCTACCATAAGTTGCAACTTACGATATAGCAACATGCTGGCGCGTCATGCGCCTGACCCTGCGCCACCACGGCGGTTGGGTCCGCTCGGCGCGCGGGTACCACGTTCGTGCCGACCGCCCGATCGAGGAGGAGATCGCATGGGGAACCGCTGCCGCACTGCCGCACGCCTGCTCGCCGCCGTCCTGGCCGCCGTCGCGCTCGTCGCCGCGCTCGCCGTCCCAGCCGGCGCGCACGGGCGCGGCCATCGACACGGACACGGCGACCACCGCCACGGCAAGCCGCTCACCGTCATGACGCGCAACCTCTACCTCGGCGCCGACATCACGCGGCCGCTCGTCGCGATCGGGCTGCCGCCCGAACAGCAGGGGCCCGCCTTCGTCGCCGCCAACACGACGCTGCGCGCGATCGTCGACCAGACGAACTTCCCGCTCCGCGCCAAGCAGCTCGCGCGCGAGATCCGCCAGCACCGGCCCGACCTGATTGGCCTGCAGGAGGTCGCGCTGTGGCGCCACGGTCCGCTCGACGGCACCCCTGCGACCGTCGTCGACTACGACTTCCTGCAGTCGCTCACCGGCGCGCTTGCCGCACTCGGCCAGCACTACGAGGTCGCCGACGTGCAGCAGGAGTCCGACGTCTCAGGCCCGGCGCTCCTCGGCGGCTCGCTGCAGAACGTGCGCCTGACGATGCGCGACGTCGTGCTCAAGCGCGCGCACGACGGTGTGCACGTGACGAATGCCACCGGCGCCAACTACGCGGCGCGGATCCCACTGACGATTGCCGGCCAGTCGCTGTCGTTCATCCGCGGCTACGACGTGCTCGACGTGCGCGCCGGGGGACAGCGGCTGCGCTTCATCGACACGCACCTCGAGTCGCAGTCCTCCGACGTCGCCTACGCGCAGGCGCAGGAGCTGCTCGCCGGGCCCGCGGCACCGAGCGGGGTGCCGGAGATCGTCGTGTGCGACTGCAACTCCGACCCGCTCTCGTCCGCGGTCGACCCGGGCGGTGTCGTGCCCGACTCGGCGCCGTACCAGGCAATCGTCGGGGCCGGCTTCACGGACGAGTGGCTGCGCTTCGCGCCCGCCGCGGCCGGCTTCACCGACGGGCTGAGCGAGCTGGTGAACGACTCGCCCGCGGAGGCGGCCGCCGCCTTCGGCCACCGCATCGACTTCGTCTTCGGCCGCCGCGCGGACGGCACGCCGATGCCGGTCGAGTACGCGTGGGTCGTCGGCAAGGACCCGAACGAGCGCACCCCGCCGACCCCGATCGGCCGCCTCTGGCCGTCCGACCACGCGGGCGTGGTGGTGCGGCTGCGGCCGTGAAAGTCGTTGCGGCGGTCGCTAGGGCGGCCGCCGCTACGTGCTCTCATTTGTAGAGCAGATCTGCTCTTAAATCGAGAGCAAATCTAAAGACGACCGTCCCACCCGGCGCCCCGCCGCACCGAGCGTCGTAGCATCGGCCGAACGACCGACGACCGAGCGGGAGGACGCGATGGCGCAGGAGAAGCCCACCTACTGCCGCATCTGCGAGCCGCTGTGCGGGATGGTCGCCACCGTCGAGGACGGGCGCCTGCTCCAGCTGCGCCCCGACCCGGACCACCCGCTCTCGCAGGGCTTCGCGTGCCCGAAGGGGATCGCGTTCGAGCAGGTCCACAACGACCCCGACCGCGTGCTGCACCCGCTCAAGCGGCAGTCCGACGGCAGCTTCGAGCGCGTGAGCTGGGACGACGCGCTCGCCGACATCGTCACCAGACTGCGCGCGATCCACGACGCGCACGGCCCGCAGGCGATCGGCTGGTACTGGGGCAACCCGGGCGCGTTCAGCGCCTCGCACACGCTGTGGCTCGCGTCCTTCATGACGCTGCTCGGCTCCTCGCACCTCTTCACCGCCGGCTCGCAGGACGTCAACAGTCGCTTCGTCGCCAGCCAGCTGCTCTACGGCGGGCCGCTCGTCGTGCCGATCCCGGATCTCGCGCGCGTCGACCTGCTCGTCGTGCTCGGCGCCAACCCGCTCGTCTCGCACGGCAGCGTGCTGACCTCGCCGCGCATCAAGGAGTCGCTGCACGGGATCGTCGGGCGCGGCGGGCGCGTGGTCGTCGTGGACCCGCGACGCACCGAGACCGCCAAGGCGTTCGAGTGGCTGCCGATCACGCCGGACGGCGACGCGTGGCTGCTGCTGTCGCTGCTCAACGTGCTGTTCGAGGAGGGGCTGGCGGACGCGGGCGCGCTCGCGCGGCAGGCGTCGGGCGCGGAGGCTCTGCGCGCGCTCGCCGCGCCATTCGCGCCGGAGACCAGCGAGCCGCACAGCGGCATCCCGGCCGCGCAGGTGCGCGAGCTGGCCCGCGCGCTCGCGGCCACGCCGCGCGCCGCGCTCTACGGCCGCACCGGCACCTGCCTCGGCCGCCACGGCACGCTCGTCAGCTTCCTGCTCGACGCCGTCAACCTCGTCGCCGGCAACCTCGACCGCGACGGCGGCGCGATGTTCGGCACGCTCGGCATCCCCGGCGAGCGCTTCGCCGCGCAGCTCGCGCCGCGGCTCGTTCCGATCGGCTACGACAACCGCCGCAACCGCCTGGGCGACTTCCCCGAGGTGCTCGGCTCCGAGCCGGCGTCGCTGATGGCGAAGGAGATCTCCACCCCCGGCCCGGACCAGATCAAGGCCCTGTTCGTCTCCGCCGGCAACCCGGTCCTGAGCGTGCCCAACGGCGACGAGCTGGAGGCGGCGATGGGGCAGCTCGACCTGTGCGTCTCGCTCGACCTCTACGTCAACGAGACGAACGCGCATGCCGACTACGTCCTTCCGGCGACGACGATGTACGAGCGCGCCGACTTCCCGCTGCCGTTCCAGACCTACCTGACGACGCCGTTCCGCCAGGCGACCGAGGCGGTCGTGCCGCCGGCCGGCGAGGCGCGCGAGGAGTGGGAGACGATCGACGTGCTGATGCGCGCGCTCGCGCGCCGCTCGCGCGGGCTCGGCGCGCTGCAGCTCGTGCGGCGCGGGCTCAGATTGCTCGGCAAGCGACTCGAACCCCAGTTGCTGCTCGACCTCGTCGTGCGGCTCGCGGAGGGCGGCGACCGGCTCGGGCTCAAGCCCGGCGGGCTCACGCTCAAGCGCCTGAACGAGCAGCACCCGCACGGCAAGGTGCTGCGCTCGCACCTGCGCGCCGGCGTGCTGCGGCGCGTCTCGCTGCACCGCGACCGCCGCGTCGCGCTCGAGCACGCGGCGATCGCCGAGGAGGTCGCCGACCTGCGGAGGCGCGCGGCCTCCGGCGCGGACGACGGCTTCCCGCTGCGCCTGATCGGCATGCGCGAGCTGCGCTCGGAGAACTCGTGGATGCACAACGCGCCGCTGCTGCTGCGCGGCGGGCGCAGACAGCGCGCGCGCATGCACCCCGACGACGCCGCGGCGCTCGGCCTCGCCGACGGCGACACCGTGCGCCTCACCACCCGCCACGGCGCGATCGAGCTGCCGGTCGCGCTGACGGACGACCTCAAGCAGGGCGTCGTCGCCGTCCCGCACGGGTGGGGCCACAAGGGAACGGGCGGGTGGAGAAGGGCCAACGCCGCCGCGCGCGGCGGCGGGGTCAACGTCAACCTGCTGATGTCCTCCGCGCCCGAGGATCTCGAGCGGCTCGCCGGCATGGCCGTGCTCAACGGCGTGCCGGTGCGCGCCGAGGCGGTCGCGCGCACGGCGGAGGCCGTCGCGCACGAGGCAAGCGCGTGAGCGCGACCGCACACGCGCCGGCGCCCGCGGCCCCCGTCGCGGTTCGGCGCGGAGCGCTCCCGCCCGGTCCATCGGGGCCGGCGCTGTGGCAGTTCCTGCAGATGGCCGAGCGGCCATTCGAGAAGCTGCTGGGCTGGCACGCGCGCTACGGCGACTGCTTCACGATCAGCTGGCCGGTCTTCGGCACGGGCGTCTACGTCGCCGACCCGCAGGCGATCAGAGCGCTTCACACCGGCGACCAGTCCGACCTGCGCGCCGGCGAGGCGAACGCGCCGCTGGGGATCATGCTCGGCGACCGCTCGGTGCTCGTGCTCGACGGCGCCGAGCACCTGCGCCAGCGCCGGCTGCTGCTGCCGCCGTTCCAGGGCTCGGCCGTCGGAGCCTTCCGCGCGGTCATCCGCGCCGTCGCCGAGCGCGAGGTCGCGCGCTGGCGGCCCGGCGACCGCCTGATGCTGCGCGAGCGGATGCGGGAGCTGACGTTCGAGGTGATCGCGCGCGCCGTCTTCGGCGTCGAGCAGTCGGCGCGCATCGAGCAGCTGCGGCGCGCGCTCACCGCGGTGATCGACCTTCAATACGTCGGCCTGCTGCCGCGGGCCATGCAGCGCGACCTCGGGCCGTGGAGCCCGTGGGGCGCGTTCCAGGCGCGCCTGCGCACCGCCGACGGCATGCTGTTCGAGGTGATCGCGGAGCGTCGCGAGGCGCCCGACCTCGACGCGCGCACCGACGTGCTGTCGCTGCTGCTGCGCGCCCGCGACGAGGACGGCGAGCCGATGACGGACCGTGAGCTGCGCGACGAGCTCGTGACGATGCTCGTCGCCGGGCACGAGACGACGGCGACCGCGCTCGCGTTCGCGTTCGACCTGCTGTACCGCCATCCGGCGGTGCTCGCGCGGCTGCGCGACGAGCTCGCGGACGGCGACCGGACCTACCTCGACGCGGTCGTGACGGAGACGCTGCGGCTGCGGCCGATCATCGACGCGAACCAGCGCAAGCTGACGCGGCCGCGCGTCGTCGCCGGCTGGGAGCTGCCCGCCGGGACGACCGTGCTGCCGTTGATCGCCGTCGTCCACCGTCGCGAGGACCTCTATCCGCAGGCGGGGCAGTTCCGCCCCGAGCGCTTCCTCGACGGGCGCACCGAGTCGTACGCGTGGCTGCCGTTCGGCGGCGGCATCCGCCGCTGCATCGGCGCCGCGCTCGCGCAGGCGGAGATGGCGGAGGTGATCCGCACCGTCGTGCTCGGCACGGAGCTGCGCCCGCTGCGGTCGCGGCCCGATCCGGTCGTGATGCGCGGGATCACGCTCGTGCCGCGCCACGGCGTCGAGGTCGAGGTCGTGCGCGCCGCGGCCTAGCTAGTTGTAAGTCCCGAGCAGGTTGTTCAGGCGGGTGGTGGGTGCTTGTCGGCCGAGGGCTTGGTGTGGGCGGTGATGGTTGTAGTGGTGGAGCCAGCCGTCAAGGGCTGCGGTGCGTTCAGTGCTTGAGGCGTAGAGCGTGCCGTAGGCCCAGCCGCCGAGCATGGTGCGGATGAAGCGTTCTGCTTTCTGGGGTCGGTAGGGGCGCGTGCGCAGGTGGCGGATGCCGAGCGTGCGGCAGGCGATCGTGTGGGCGGTGGAGAGGTAGGGCGAGCCGTTGTCGGTGATGACGCGCTCGACGGTGATCCCGTAGCGGCCGAAGTGCTGGATGGCGCGACGCAGAAACCCGACGGCGGTCAGCGCTTTCTCGTCGGGCAGCACTTCGACGTAGGCCAGGCGGGTCGCGTCGTCGACGGCGACGTGCACAGCGTCCCAGCCGGCCGTGTGGCGGCGAACGCCGGCGGCGTCTGTGCGTGCGTGGCGTTGGTTGCGGGCGATGCCGGTGAAGCGCTTGCCAGCGCCGCCCTTGATGCGCCCGAGCTTCTTGACGTCGATGTGGATCAGCTCGCCGGGTCGCTCGCGTTCGTAGCGGACGGCGGGCTCCAGGCCGAGCCGGCCGAGCTTGCCCATCCCGATCCGCTTCAGGATCCCGCTGATCGTTGAGATCGGCAGGCCCAGCAGCTCGGCGAGCTCGGGGGCGGTGAACCGCAGCCGCCGCAGCGCAGCGAGCAGCTGGACCGTCCGCTCGTCGGTCCGGTTGTGGACCCGTCGGGGCGCTGAGCTGCGATCAAGCAGGCCAGCGTCTCCTTGCGCCCGGTAGCGCGCGACCCACTTCGGGCAGGTCCGGTCGCTCACTCCGGCCGCCTCGGCGGCCTGCGTGATCGTCCGGCCCTGCTCGACCACAGCAGCGACCATGCGTCGCCTGCCGTTCAGACTGAGCGCAGCGTTAGCGTGCAACTTCATCCGGTGTCCTCCTTGGGACTGGCGGCCTCGAGAACCACCAGCCTCCAAGGAGGCCCGGATGAACAACGCGCTCAGGAACTACAGCTAGTAGCGCGCGCTTCGCCGGACAAAGACGCCGGACGGCTTTGTCCGGCGCGGCCGAGGCGCGAAGCGGCCGCGCCGGCAAGACTTCACGCTCGTGGAATCCGGTCGAGGGCACGCGCTGTGGCATCCGTTCGCCGACATGGGCGCCTTCGAGGACGCGCCGTTCGTGCTCGCCAGAGCGCAGGACGTGTGGGTGTGGGACGAGCAGGGCCGCCGCTACCTCGACGCGACCGCCTCGCTGTGGTGCGCGAACGCCGGCCACGGCCGCCCCGAGATCGCCGAGGCGGTCGAGCGCCAGCTGCGCACGCTCGACACCTACTCGACCTTCGGCGACTTCGCGAACGGCCCGGCGCTCGACCTCGCCGACCGGCTCGCCGCGCTCGCCCCGACGCCCGGCTCGCGCGTCTTCCTCGGCTCTGGCGGCGGCGACGCGATCGACACTGCCGCGAAGCTCGCGCGCGCGCACTTCCAGCTCGCCGGCCAGACCGAGCGGGTCCACCTGATCACGCGCGAGCACGGCTACCACGGGACGCACGGCTTCGGCACGAGCGTCGGCGGGATCGCGCCGAACCTCGTCAACTGGGGCCCGCTCGTCCCGGAGATCTCGCGCGTGCCGTACGACAACGTCGACGCGCTCGTGGCGGAGATCGAGCGCGTCGGGCCCGAGCGCGTCGCGGCCTTCTTCTGCGAGCCGGTGATCGGCGCGGGCGGCGTGCGGCTGCCGCCCGAGGGCTACGTCGAAGGCGTCGCGGACGTCTGCTCGCGCTACGGCGTGCTGTTCGTCGCCGACTGCGTCATCAACGCCTTCGGCCGGCTCGGGACGTGGCTGGGGATCGACCGCTGGCCGGGCGTGCAGCCGGACCTGATCGTGCTCGCGAAGGGGATCAGCGGCGGCACGCTGCCGGTCGGCGCGGTGCTCGTCGCGCCGCACGTCGCCGCGCCGTTCTTCACCGGCGCGCCCGGCGCGCCGGTGCTGCGCCACGGCCCGACGTACGCCGGCCACCCGACCTGCTGCGCGGCGGCGCTGGCGACGCTCGACATCTACGAGCGCGAGGGGCTGATCGCGCGCGGCCGCGCGCTTGAGCGCCCGCTGGAGCGCGCGCTGCGCCCGCTCGCGGCGCACCCGCTTGTGTCCGAGGTGCGCGCCGGGCTGGGGCTGCTCGGCGCGGTCGAGCTGAGCGAGGAGGCGCGCGCCGCGGATCCCGGGGCGGTGTCGCGGCTCACGCTGGCCTGCCGCGAGCAGGGCCTGCTCGTGCGCGCGCTCGGCACCGGCGTCGCCGTCTCGCCGCCGCTGACGATCGCCGAGCAGCAGATCGAGGAGATCGCCGCCGGCATCGCCGCAGGTCTCGCCGCGCTCGAGCGCGCGCCGCTCGGCGGGTGAGGCGAGGAGAGGTCGCGCCGGCGGCGCCGCATGCGCCGCCGGCGCGATTGCGCGATCTGCTGTCATTCCGCACGTGAGCGACGACGCGCGCGACGACGGTCCGGCGATCTCCTACCTCGCGCTGCGTCGCGGCACGCGCGTGCGCGGCAGCGACGGCGTCGAGGTCGGGCGCGTGCGGCGCGTGCAGAACAACGAGCGCGAGCACATCTTCGACGGGATCGTGGTCGACACGCGCCGCGGCCGCCGCTTCATCGACGCGCCCGAGGTCGCGCACATCGCCGAGCGCGCGGTCACGCTGACGATCGCCGCCGACGCAGTCCTCGACCTGCCGGTCCCGCGCTCGCGCATGCTCGAGCGGCTCGGCCAGATGACGATCGTCCGCCGCGCCAAGCGCGAGCTGCGCAATCGCTGACGCGGCCGCGGCAAGACTGGCAGATAACAACATATAGGGTTGTTCTTCAACCGGATTCGGTCTGGTCACGACCGGATCTGTGGTGGAGGGTGCGGGGCGGATGCCCGCGCCCGCGCCGACCACCGTCGAGAGCCTCGGGCGCGCGGTCCGCGCGGTGCGCCGCGAGCTCGACCTCTCGCAGGAGGCGCTTGCGGCACGCGCCGGGCTGCACACCAACCAGGTCGGCCGGCTCGAGCGCGGGACGAACGTGCAGGTCGCCACGCTGCTCGCGGTCGTCGACGGCCTCGGCGTCGGGCTCGCCGAGCTCGGGCGCGTGTACGACGCTCGCCGTAAGTAGCGGCGGCGCGCCGGGCGGCCCCACGCGAGGGGTCGTCGGGGGCCGCCCGGTCAGCGCTGCGCCGGGGATGCTCTGGGAGGTGCCCCCGGCGCCCACCTGCCGACGGACCGAGCGCATCACACGTGGGGGACATTCACGGCGATATGGCTCGACGCCGGCAGGTGGGCGCCGAGCCTACAGAAACAAACCGATAAAGGTGGAAGTTAGACCGATAAAGGTCTGGTATCCACCTTTTATGTAGGCCAGGCTGATGGCGGATGACGACGCTCAAGCCCGACGAGCAAGTGCGCGCGCTCGGGCGGGCGATCCGCCGCATCCGCCGCGAGCGCGACCTGTCGCAGGAGGCGGTCGCGAACGCCGGGGGCGTGCATCTCAACCAGGTCCGGCGCCTCGAGCTCGGAACGGCCGACGTCTACACCTCCACGCTGCTGCGCGTGGTCGCGGGGCTCGGCGTGCCGCTGTCGGAGGTCGCGCGCGCCTACGAGCAGCCGCCCGACGAGCGGTAGCGCTGCGCGCGAACGCTCAGACGTCGCGGTCGAGCTTGCGCAGGCCGGCGGCGATTCTGCCGTGCAGCACGCGCGCGACGAGCGGCGCGAGGCCCGGCACCGCCGAGCCGAAGCGGATGCGGTAGTCGAGGTGGGTGCCGTCGCCGCCCGTCGCCGCGAACGCCATCGCCCCCTCGTGGTCGCGCATCGGGCTGCCCTTCGTGATGCGGTAGACGATGCGCTCGTTGGGGACCATCTCCGTGACGGTCTCCTCGAATGGCAGCAGCCCGTTGAAGCTCAGCCGCCGGCACGAGCCGACGCCGTTGCGCTCCGACTCGCCGTCGCGCACGCGCTCGACGCGCGTCCCGAACAGCGCTGCGAGGTTCTCGTGCTCCGCGAGGTACGCGAAGACGCGCTCGACCGGCGCGCGGAAGTCGTGGCTGACGTGGACGTGCGAGAGGGCCATCGCGGCCGGGCACGTTATACGCGCGAGCGGCAGCGGCGCGCCGGTGGCGTGCGCTCCGGGTTCACCAGACAGCCGACGATGCGCCCGCGCCGCACCGGCAGCGCGGCGACGTCGTCCTCGAGCAGCACGTAGCCGTCGGCGTCCGCGCGCACGCGCCGCAGCCATGACGGCGGCTCCTGCGTGAACTCCCCGGCTGCCGTCGCATTCCGCAGCTCGCGGTAGGCGGCGGAGACGGACGTCGCCGGATGGAGGGCGCGACGGTAGGCCGTGACGGCGTTGTGGGTCATGCGAAGCGGCGGCATGGTTAGAGCATCGGGCGCGATCTTCGCCGCCGTGACCGTAGTAGCCCATACGCGCGGCACGGCGGACTGCCGACGCCGGGGTGCCCTCGCGCCAACCTTCGCAGGCGTTGTTTCCCACCCGCTCGCAGTGGGGGATACGCCGTATCGCATAGGACGCGGCAGAGGGCGTGCAGCAGTGTGGGAAGGGAGGCTCCCGTCACGTCGGCGAACGGCAGAGGCGCACAGGTGGAGTCGATGGCGCTGTTCGAGCGGGCGCTCGCGCTGACGCCGGACGCGATCGTCGGCGTGCGCTCGAATGGCGCCATCGCCCTCGCGAACGTACAGACCGAGGAGCTCTTCGGGTACGCGCGCGAGGAGCTGCTCGGACAGCCCGTCGAGCTGCTCGTGCCGGAGCGCTTCCGCCCCCTCCATCCGGGCCATCGCGCCGGCTACCTCGCCGACCCGGTCACGCGCCCGATGGGCGCCGGTCTCGAGCTCTTCGGACGCCGCCGCGACGGCAGCGAGTTCCCGGCCGAGATCAGCCTCGCGGGCGTCGAGGCCGGCGAGGGCATGCTCGCCGTCGCCGCGATCCGCGACGTGACCGAGCGCGTCGCCGCCGCGCGCGAGCGCGAGCGGCTCGAGGCCGAGCTGAACCGCGTCCGCCGGCTCGAGGCCGAGCGCGAGAAACGCGGCCTCGAGGAGCAGCTCAACCAGATGCGCCGGCTCGAGAGCGTCGGCCAACTCGCCGGCGGCGTCGCGCACGACTTCAACAACATCCTCGGCGTGATCCTCAACTACGCGGAGTTCGTCGCCGACGAGATCGGCGAGGACTCGCCCGCGTACGGGGATGTCGAGGAGATCCGCCGCGCGGGCCAGCGCGCCGCCGCGCTCACGCGCCAGCTGCTGATCTTCAGCCGCCGCGACGTCGTGCGCCCGCGCGTGCTCGACGTCAACGCGGTGCTGGCGGACGTCGACAACCTGCTGCGCCGCGCGATCGGCGAGCACGTCGCGCTCGAGACGCGCGCCGCGCCCGACCTGTGGCCGGTGATGGCCGACTCGGGCCAGCTCGAGCAGGTGATCGTCAACCTCGCCGTCAACGCGCGCGACGCGATGCCGAGCGGCGGGCACCTGCTGATCGAGACGGCGAACGCGGAGCTGGACGTCGAGGCTGCGCCGCTGTACGGCGACCTGCCGCCGGGCTGCTACGTGCGTGTCGTCGTCAGCGACACGGGCGTGGGAATGGACGCCGAGACCGTGCGCCACGCGTTCGAGCCGTTCTTCACGACGAAGCCGAAGGGCGACGGGACGGGCCTCGGGCTCGCGACCGTCTACGGGATCCTGACCGAGGCGGGAGGTGCGATCCAGCTCTATTCGGAGCCGGGCGTCGGCACGACCGTCAAGGCGTACCTGCCGGCGAGCGGCGGCGAGGTCGCCGTGCGCGAGCACGAGCGCGTCCCGCCGGCGGCTGCGCGCGGCGAGAGCGTGCTGATCGTCGAGGACGAGGACGGGGTGCGGCGCCTCACCGAGCGCATCCTCGCGCGCGCCGGCTACCGCGTGCTGAGCGCGCCGACCGGCCGTGTGGCGCTCGAGCTGTGCGCGCGCGAGCGTGAACGCGTCGACCTGCTGCTGACCGACGTGATCATGCCGGAGATGCTGGGGCCCGAGCTGGCGGAGCGCGCGGTGGCGCTGCGACCGGGGCTGCGCGTGCTGTTCATGTCGGGCTACAGCCACCAGATGATTGCGCGCCGGCAGCTGTCCGACCGCGAGATCGCGTTCGTCGAGAAGCCGTTCACGTCGGAGTCGCTGTTGGTCGGGGTGCGCGGGGCACTCGACGCCGAGGCCGCAGATGCATGAGCGGCCGTCACGCGAGCGGGTCCTGATCGTCGACGACGACCGCCACGTGCTGACGCTGCTCGAACGCATCCTCGCGCGCGCGGGCTACCACTGCACCGTGGCGACGTCGGCGGAGGACGCGAGCGCGCGGCTCGACGGCGGCCCGTTCGACCTGCTGCTGTGCGACGTGCAGATGCCGGGCGAGCCGGGGATCGACTTCGTCGAGCGCGCGCTCGCGCGCGACCCGCGGCTCGCGGCGCTGATGATCAGTGGTCTCGACGACGTGACGCTCGCCGATCGCGCGCTCGCGATCGGCGCCTACGGCTACGTCGTCAAGCCGTTCACCGCCAACGACGTGCTGATCGCGGTGCTCGGCGCGCTCAGCCGCCGCCGCCACGACCGCGACGCCGACGCGGAGCTGCGCGCCTCGCGCGAGGAGACGATCCAGCGCCTGTGCATCGCCGTCGAGGCGCGCGACCCGGACACCGCGACGCACATCGCCGAGATGAGCGAGCTGTGCCGGCTGGTCGCGTGCGAGCTGGGGCTGCCGGCCGAGCGCTGCGACCTGATCCGCACCGCGAGCGTGATGCACGACGTCGGCAAGGTCGGGATCCCCGACCAGATCCTGCTCAAGCCCGGCCCGCTGACGGCGTCGGAGCGGGCCGTGATGGAGCGCCACGCGGAGATCGGCTACCGCATCCTCGTCGGCTCGCGCGCGGATCTGCTGCAGCTCGCCGCGACGATCGCGTGGACGCACCACGAGCGCTGGGACGGCGCCGGCTATCCGCGCGGGCTCGCCGGCAACGCGATCCCGCTCGAAGGCCGCATCGCCGCCGTCGCCGACGTCTACGACGCGCTCACGCGCGACCGCTGCTACCGCCCGCGCCTGTCCCCGGAGGAAGCGGTCGCGATCATGCGCGAGGGCCGCGGCAGCCACTTCGACCCCGACGCCCTCACCGCCTTCCTCGACGTCATCCCCGACCTCGCCCACTCGTCGGTGCTGTAGGAGGCGGCCGTCAGGGGTCGAGCCCGACGCCCCGGCGCGTCGCCTCGCGGGCCAGGCGCTCGTCGAACGTCAGCACGCTCCCTGCGTGGGCCTCGGCCGCGAGCAGGACGCAGCAGTCGGGCAGCTTCAGGCCGGTGTCGACGCGCAGCGCGGCGAGCCGTGCGGGCGCGCTCGGCGGCAGCGCCAGCTCAGCGAGGGCGAGGTCTGCGAGCGCGCGTTGCGCCGACGCCAGCGCTCCGGTGCGAGTCGGCGCGACAAGCACCTCCGCGACTGTGAGCTCGCTCGCGCCGAACGGATGGTCCGCGAGCTCGAGCAGCCGCTTTCTCGCCGCCGCGTGGTGCGCATCGTCTCGATCGAGGTGCGCGATCAGCACGCTCGCGTCGAGGACGATCACGCCGGCCAGTCGTCGCGGAGCCGGTCGAGGTAGCCGGGGGGATACGTCCCGGTGAGGGCGCCGGCGCTGCGCTCGATCGCGGCTCGGCGCTCGCTCGCCGCCCCCGCGTGCTCCCGAGCGATCGACCGGTGCCCCTCCCGGACGAGGTCGAGCAGCAGCTTCGAGGGGCGCTCGCGGTCCTGAGGCCACTGGCGCGCGGCGTCGGCCAGCGCCTGGGCGACCTCGTCGGTCTCGGTGATCATGTGGCGCGCGCGCGACGTGGGCATCGCGCACAAGTGTAACACGCCCGGGCAGGTGCAACACCTATCCTCTCAGCGGGCTCACGCGGCTTGCAGCAGCGGACGTGGCTCGATGGTCAGGATTGGCAAGACGTCGGCCTCGACGCCGGCATGCCGGTAGAGCGATTCGGGACCCTGCAGCAGGACGGCATCGCCGAGGCGGCAGCGCAGGATGATCGGCAGCTCGCCGAGCAGGCGGCCGAGATCGCGCCGGACGCGTGCCCCCGCAGCGCTGTCCATCAGGTCGCCCGGCTCGGTGTGGACGATACCGATCGGACCGTCGGGCGTGGGGCAGAAAGAGACGCGGAATGGCATGTGCAGCTCCCTTCGGTGGGTGTCGGTGGCCGACGCGGACCGCCTCGGCCTAGATCTCTAGGTGGGAAATGACAGTTTCTATGCGTGCACGCTAGGACTAGCTCCGGACGGAATCTGAGCAGTTGCGGCGATCGGGCGGTCCGCTGTGGTGCCGTCGGTCATGCGCGGCCAGGGCGAATCGGCTGTGCGTATCCGCCATAAAGCCGCTATCTGGGAGGAAAATCGTCGGCTGTGCACAGGGTTGTGCACAGCATCGCTACGAACTAGCGCTACTTATGAACAGCTCTGTGGAGTTGTCCACAGGACGCGTGTCTGCGCGGAGTGCAGGCCGCCTGCGGGTCCGCTACTGATAGGCGCCGCAGATGGCCTCCACCGTCCCCAGCTCCTCGCTCGAGCGTGCCGCCGGCAGCGAGTTCGATCGCATCGAGCGCCTGCTCGGCGGCATCGCGCGGCGCCGTGCGGCGCTCGAGGCGCAGCTCGCGGAGCTGGAGGCGGAGGCGTCGGCACTCCAGGAGCGTCAGCGGTTGCTGCAGCTGCTCGTGCCGGCGGCGGGCGGGGCGTCAGGGACGCGCGACGCGCCGCCGATCACCGCGGGCAAGCTCGTCAAGGGACGGGCGCTTCGCCAGGTCGCCGGCCGCCTGCTGTGGGAGCTGCAGCGCGACGGAGAGATCCACTACCGCGAATGGTTCGAGCGCGTGATGGCCGCCGGCTACGCGGTTGGCGGAAAGGAGCCGGCCGCGACGTTCCTCACCAACGTGCGCGACTCGCCAGCAGTGGCTCGCGGCTCGCGGGCCGGTTACTACCGGCTCGATCCGGCAAGCGGAGAGCGTGTCGCGCAGCAGCTTGGCGAGGTGCATGCGGAGCTCGCGGACGTGAGCGGGATGCTCGACAAGGCGCGTCATTCCGGAGCCCCCGTCGAGGCTGCGGACCGGCTGCGTGCGCATCGCGACGCGTTGGCACAGCGGATCAGACGGCTCGAGCTTGACGCGCGAGAGCTGGAGGCGATCTTTGCGCGCGAGTCGGACTCCGACCGCGCTGACGCGCCGGGCGACCTTCGAGTCGCGTAAGGCCGCTCAGCCCGCCGCCGTGAGCTGCAGCGGCAGCGCTCTCATGCCGTAGACGCCCTGCACGCCCTCGTAGGCCGGCTCGCCGTCGAGTGCGACCGACTCGACGCGCTCGGCGATCAGGCGCAGGCCCTCCTGCAGCTCCGCTCTCGCGAGGTTCGCGCCGAGGCAGTAGTGGATGCCGGCGCCGAACGTCAGCGGTCTGCCGGTGTCGCGCGCCGCCGCGATGTCGAACGCCTCGCCGGCCGGCACGCCGCGGTTGGCGCTGTGGGCGCAGATCAGCAGCACGGTGTCCTTGGGGAACGCGACGTCGCGGTACTCGACGTCCTCGACGAGGATGCGCGCGGTGAAGGGCGTGATCGGCTCGTAGCGCAGCGCCTCCTCGACCGTCGCCGCGGCCCGCCCGGCCGGGTCCTCGCGCAGCAGCGCCCACTGGTCGGGGTGCTCGGCCAGCAGCCGCACGGCATGCGCGAGCTGCGACTGCGTCGTGTCGATCCCGCCGATCAGCACGTCGAGCACGAGGTTCACCAGCTCCACGTCGGACAGCCGGTCGCCGTCCTCGGCGCGCGCCGCGAGCAGCTGCGAGATGAGGTCGTCGCCGGGGTCGTCGCGCCGCGCCGGCAGCAGCGCGTCGAGATAGTCGTACAGCTCGACGACGTTGCGCTCGATGCGTGGCCGCTCGGCGATCAGCGTCGGCGCGTCGAACTGGCGCTGGACCCAGTTGGACCACTCGTGCAGGCGCGGCGCGTCGGCCAGCGGCGCGCCGAGCACGGTCGCGATCACGAGCGACGGGTAGGGCTTGGCGACCGCCTGCACGAAGTCGCAGCGTCCATCCTCGGCGGCGAGCGCGGCGTCGAGCAGCTCGCCCATGAACGCCCGCATCGCCGGGCGCCAGCGCTCGGCCGCGCGCGGTGTGAACGACGGGTTCACGAGCCCGCGCAGGCGCGCGTGGTCGGCGCCGTTGATGTGCAGGATGTTGCGGAGCATCTCCTCGTACAGCGGCCCGTCCTCGATCCCGAAGATCTCGGCGATCTTCATGCCCGGGAACTCGGCGCTGCGCGAGCGCAGGAAGAAGCCGGCCGCCTCGCGCTCGAGCACGACGAATCCCAGCGGCGTGCTCGCGAGCCAGCCTTGCGCGCGCAGCTCGCCGATCGTCGCGTGGAAGCGCGGTCCGTGCAGCTCGGCGTCGGTGTAGTCGAACGCCGGCAGGTCGAGGTCGGTGACGAGCGTTGCGGGACTCACTCCGGCGAGCAGCGTATCGAGCGCATGCGCCACGTCCGCCGGCTCGCCGGCCGGTCGCGTAGCCTGCCCCCGATGGACGCCCTGTTGAAGCTCGCCGCGGACGCCGGCGTCGAGGTCTCGGCCGCGGAGGCGGCGCTCGAGGAGGGCGCGCCCGGAGCGGCGCGCGACGCGCTCGACCGCGCCGACGACGCGCTCGCCGCACTGCGTGAGCGCTGGGCCGAGATGTCGCCCACCGAGCGCGCCGTGATCGGCGAGGCGGCCGGTGCCGTGCGCGCCCGCCGCGATCTGCTCGCCGCGCAGCTCCCGGCCGTCCGCACCGTCAGCGACGGCGTCGCCGAGCTCGACCCCGAGCAGGAGCGCGACCCGGACGAGCAGCCCGCCGGCTGACGCGCGAACGCAGGCGTCTGGTTACGGCCGGCGCATCGCGGGAATTCCTCCTGCAGGGGCTCACCCCCGGCTTCTAGGAGGAGGCATGGACTTCAGACGCACCCGGCGCGGGCTGACGCTCGCGGTCGCTGCCGCATTCGCCGTCGGCGGACTCGCCGCCTGCGGCGGCGGGAGCAAGAGCAGCAGCACGACGAGCAGCGGCAGCACCTCGGGCGGCGGCAAGAGCGCCACGATCGCCCTGCTGCTGCCGGAGAACAAGACGACGCGCTACGAGTCGCAGGACAAGCCGCAGTTCGAAAGAGACATGAAGGCGCTCTGCCCGAACTGCAAGATCATCTACTCGAACGCGCAGCAGGACGCGTCCAAGCAGCAGTCGCAGGCCGAAGCCGCGATCACGAACGGCGCCAGAGTGCTGGTGCTCGACTCGGTCGACAGCAAGGCGGCGGCCGCGATCGTGACGCGCGCGAAGCAGTCCGGCATCGGCGTCGTCGCGTACGACCGCCCGGTCGAGAACGCCAAGGTCGACTACTTCGTCTCGTTCGACAACAGACGCGTCGGCCAGCTGCAGGGCACCGCGCTCGTCGACAGACTCAGAGCGGACGGCGCGAGAGGGTCGCTCGTGATGATCAACGGCTCGCCGACCGACCCGAACGCGGCGCAGTTCAAGGCCGGCGCGCACAGCGTGATCGACTCCAGCGGCTACAGAGTCGCGAAGGAGTACGACACGCCGGACTGGAGCCCCGACCAGGCGCAGACCGAGATGGACCAGGCGATCGCCGCGCTCGGCAAGAGCGGCTTCGTCGGCGTCTACGCGGCCAACGACGGCACCGCCGGCGGTGCGATCGCGTCGATGAGATCGGCCGGCATCAACCCCGGCAGCCGCCCGACGACCGGTCAGGACGCCGAGCTCGCCGGGATCCAGCGGATCGTCGCGGGTCAGCAGTACATGACGGTCTACAAGGCGGTGAAGGAGGAGGCCCAGGCGGCGTCGCAGCTCACGATGGCGGTGCTGAACGGGCAGAGCTCCAGCCCGCTCGTCAACAGACAGGTCAGCAACGGCACGACGAACGTGCCGTCGGTGATCCTCACCCCTGTCGCCGTCACGGTGAGAAACATCAGAGGCACCGTCGTCAGAGACGGCTACTGGACGGTCGCGCAGATCTGCACCGCCGCATACGCGGCGGCCTGCAAGAGAGCGGGGCTGACGTAGATGGAGGCGACGGCGCGCAGCGCGGGCGACGGCGGCGAGCCGCTGCTCGCGCTGCGCGGGATCACGAAGCGCTTCGGCGCGGTGCAGGCGCTCGGCGGCGTCGACTTCGACGTGCGCGCGGGCGAGGTGGTCGGGCTCGTCGGCGACAACGGCGCGGGCAAGTCGACGCTCGTGAAGGTGATGTCGGGCATCTACGTCGCCGACGACGGCGAGTACCGCTTCGGCGGCGACGTGCGGCACGTGAGAAGCCCGACCGACGCGACGACGCTCGGCGTCGCCACCGTCTACCAGGACCTCGCGCTGTGCGACAACCTCGACGTCGTCGCCAACTTGTTCGTCGGCCGCGAGGAGCTGGCCGGCGGCGCTGGGCGCCTGCTGCGCGCGCTCGACGAGCCGTCGATGGAGCAGCAGGCGGCCGGGCTGTTGCAGACGCTGACGGTGAGACTGCCGAGCGTGCGCCAGGAGGTCGGCCTGCTGTCGGGCGGGCAGCGCCAGTCGGTCGCGATCGCGCGCTCGCTGATCGGCGAGGCGAAGGTCGTGCTGCTCGACGAGCCGACGGCCGCGCTCGGCGTGCAGCAGACCGCCCAGGTGCTCGCGCTGATCAAGCGGCTGCGCGAGCAGGGCCTCGCCGTCGTCGTGATCTCGCACAACCTCGCCGACGTGTTCGAGGTCGTCGACCGCATCTTCGTGCTGCGGCTGGGAAGACGCGCGGGCGTGTTCGACGTCGGCGAGACCTCCCAGGAGGAGGTCGTCGCCGCGATCACCGGCGCCGAGTTCGGACGGGAGGCGGCGCGATGAGCACCGCCGCCGCCGCGCCCGAGCCGCAGGCCCAGCCGGCGAGCCCCGGATCCTCCGAGCCGCGGCCGGGCGGGCGTTTCGCGGTCCTCCAGCGCGTCGCCCAGGGCGAGCTCGGCTCGCTGCGCGTCCTGCTCGGCCTCGTCGTCATCTGGGGCATCTTCACGATCGCCAACGAACGCTTCCTGACGGCGACGAACCTCGTGAACCTGTCGCTGCAGATCGCGGCCACGGGGATGATCTCGATCGGCGTCGTGCTGGTGCTGCTGCTCGGCGAGATCGACCTGTCGGTCGCGATCGTCTCGGGCCTGTGCGCGTCGATCATGGCGGTGCTGGTCGAGCAGCACGGCTGGGCTGCGGCTCCGGGGATCGCCGCCGCGATCGCCGCGGGAGCGCTGATCGGACTGTTCCAGGGGAGCGTGGTCACGCGCTTCGGGATCCCCTCGTTCGTCGTCACGCTCGCCGGCCTGATCGGCTGGCAGGGCGCGCTGCTGCTCGTGCTCGGCGACACCGGCACGGTCAACATCACGAACCCGACGATCACCGACCTCGCCGGCAAGTTCTTCACCGGGGCGACGGCCTGGATCATCGCCGCGGTCGTCGTCGCGCTGTTCGCGCTCTCATCGCTCGACGCGCGCCGCCGGCGCCTGCGCGCCGGGCTCGTCGCGGCGACGCCGGTCGTCGTCGCGGTGCGCGTGGCGGCCGTCGCGCTCGTCTCGTTCGGGGTCGTCGCCGTGCTGACCGAGGACCGCGGCGTGCCGCTCGCGCTCGTGATCCTGATCGCCTTCGTCGTCGTGTTCGACTTCATCGTGCGGCGCACGCGCTTCGGGCGCCACATCCTCGCCGTCGGCGGCAACGCGGAGGCGGCGCACCGCGCCGGCATCCGCGTCGACCGGGTGCGGATCATGGTGTTCGTGCTCGGCAGCGCGCTCGCGGCCTGCGGCGGCATCCTGTTCGCTTCCCGCCTGCTCGCGGTCAACCAGTCCTCCGGCGGCAGCGACCTGCTGCTGCTCGCGATCGCCGGCCCGGTGATCGCCGGCACCTCGCTGTTCGGCGGCCGCGGGACGGTCTGGTCGGCGCTGCTCGGCGGGCTCGTGATCGGCTCGATCTCCAACGGCATGGACCTGCTCGCACTGCCGTCCTCGACGAAGTACATGGTCACCGGCGGCGTGCTGCTCGCCGCGGTCGTCGTCGACGCCGCCGCGCGCCAGCGGCGCCAGCGCTCCGGGCGGGTGTAGCGCTCAGCTCTCCAGCGGCATGAAGATCGCCAGCTGGCGCGCGTGCGCGAGCAGCGTGCCGTCGGGCAGGAAGAGGGCGGCGTCCTCCTCCATCAGGCCGCCGTGCGCGGCGGTCGAGCGGTAGGTGCCGAGCACCGGCTGGTCGGGCAGGCCCTGCGGCGGGATGTCGGCGCGCACGTGGATCGTCAGGTCGATCGTCGGCGCGATCGCGGGCCGGCCGAGCGGCTGGAACGCGGGCGGCCACCACACGTCCGCGCACAGCGCGACGAAGGCGGCGTCGATCGGGCGCGCCTCCGGCAGCGAGATCCAGCCGCCCGTCTCGGGCGCCTCGCCCGGCGGCAGCGGGCGGTTGGAGAAGGGCACGCCGCCGATCCGCGGCGCGACGCGCACGCGCTCGAACATCGGCGGCATCGTCGGCGTGCGCCCGAGCCAGCCTTCGCCACCGCGGGTGCGGTAGTCGTCCGGCGAGATGAGCGGCGCGTCGCGCGGGGGAGGCGGCCCGACCTGCGGCGGCTCCGGCTCCCACTGGCCTGCGGCCGGCAGGTCCAGCACCGCCAGCGCGGCGAGCGCGAGGATCGCGTCCTTGCCGTTCTGCGAGGCGGTCAGCCTGACGGTCGAGATGCGCCGGCCGGAGCGCACCGACTCGACCGTCACGTCGAGCGGGCCGCCGCTGACGGGGCGCAGGTAGTGGCAGGTGA
>CAZGJV010000008.1:127505-128646 GCA_964525715.1 uncultured Conexibacter sp.
CGCGCGCACGAGGATCGCCGCCAGGTAGCCGC
Organism: uncultured Conexibacter sp.; assembly: GCA_964525715.1. Classification (GTDB taxonomy): domain Bacteria; phylum Actinomycetota; class Thermoleophilia; order Solirubrobacterales; family Solirubrobacteraceae; genus Conexibacter. Next base: position 127,538 of record CAZGJV010000008.1, read on the forward strand.
CGTTCGCCGCGATCGGCGTCGACCAGCCGGGATCGACCTGGGCCTGGAAGCGGCCGTCGCCGAGCGCTGTCACCGCCGTCGCGTGCTCGAAGGCGCCGGCCTCGGCGGTCTCGATCGTGCCGCTCATAGGGGCGGAACGGTAGCGTCCGGGCGTACGTGCGGGCGCGGTTCGGGTCGGCGCTTAGGATCTTTTAGCCAACTCTCAGGAAATTCTCGGGATCGGGCGGAACCATCGTCCTGCCGGGGCGCGACGTCGCGCCCCGGCGCCATGTTGCCGACGAGGAGTGTCACGCCGCGATGCACGACAGACGAGTGGCCGCACGGCACTGGAGCACCTACCTCCTCGTGCTCGCGTGCGTCGGTGCGCTGGTCGCCGCGGTGCTCGTCGTCGGCCCGTCGACGTCCGCGTCGGGCACGAGCGAGCGGATCGTCACCGTCGCACAGGGCGTCGTCCAGTCGACCGTGTCGGGCTCTGGATCGGTCGAGGCGGCACAGCAGCTCGACGTCAACTTCGAGACTGCCGGCACGCTGACGCACGTCTACGTCAAGCCCGGCCAGCATGTCGTCGAGGGCCAGGCGCTCGCGGCGATCGACCCGGCCGACGCGCAGGCCACGCTCGACCAGGCGGAGGCGAGTCTCGCGGCGGCTGAGGCCGGCGGGTCCGGCGGTTCCAGCGGTTCCAGCGGCTCCGGCGGTGGGAGCGGCAGCTCGGCGAGCACCGCGTCGACCGGCACGGCGACCGCGACCACCGCGGCGCTCACGACGCCGACGACCACGCCGACGACGCCTGCCGCGACCACGCCGACGACGACCACGCCGGCCCCCGCCAGAACCACGCCGGCTCCCGCCAAGACGACCCCCTCGAACACGACGGCGGGCGGCGGCAGCGGCGGAAGATCGTCCACCGGCAGCCGTGGCGGAACGTCCGGCGCGGGTGGAAGCGGCAGCTCCTCGTCCGGCGGCAGCGGCGGCTCGAGCAGCGGCGAGACCGCCGCGCAGAAGGCCGCCAACGTCGCGAGCGCGCAGGCCGCCGTCGACAAGGCCGAGACGGCGCTCGCGGCGACGACGCTGCACGCACCGATCGGCGGCACGGTCGCCTCCATCGGCGC